>NZ_JBEPEW010000112.1:0-28274 GCF_040300965.1 Streptomyces mesophilus
GGCCGCCGGGCGCGCCCTGTCCCCCGCCCTGCCCACCGGCGGCCCGATCGAATCCGGCCCCGACAAGGCGCGCACGGCACACAAGGCCGGGGCCGACGGCCTGTCCACGCAGACCGTCAGCACCCGGGCCCTCACCGCACAGGCCGACGACCCCAGCGAAGGAACCGGGGAACGGTACTGCTCGGTTGCCCGCAACGACGTGAAGAAGCAGGCGTTCCAGCCCACGCCCCGCCAGGTCGAGTGGGCCGTCGACCAGGCCGTCGTGGGTGAGCTGAACTTCTACCGCGACAGCGACTGGAAGAACACCGGCATCGCCGGCGGCTACCAGCCCCAGGGCCTGTTCCCGCCGATCGTGCTGGCAGGTGACCCCAACGGCAAGCTCGACAACGAGGACCCCGACGTCACCGACAAGTGGCACATTCCCGCGCAGGTGATGCTCGGCATCACCGCGCAGGAATCCAACATGTGGCAGGCCACCCGCTTCGCCGTCCCCGGTGTCACCTCCAACTCGCTGATCGGCAACTACTACGGCGTCGACTACGCCGCCTCCGGCGAACAGGTCGACCCGTGGCGTATCAACTGGGCCGACGCCGACTGCGGTTACGGCATCACGCAGGCCACCGACGGCATGCGCCTGGCGGGCAGGACCAAGCCGGGCGAGACCGCCCTGTCCACCGTGGCGCAGGAAGCGGTCGCCCTGGACTACACCGCCAACGTCGCGGCCGGCGTGCGGATCCTGTCGGACAAGTGGAACCAGACGTACAACGCCGGCATGAAGATCAACGGCGGCCACCCCAAGTGGATCGAGAACTGGTTCTTCGCCCTGTGGGCGTACAACTCCGGCTTCTACGACACCGCCGACTCCCAGGGCCACTCCGGCGTGGGCTGGACGAACAACCCGGCCAACCCGCTGTGGAAGGCCAACCGGGTGCCGTTCCTGCAGCACGCCACCGACTCCTCCAAGGACGACTACAGCCACGCCGCGCACCCGCAGGACTGGCCGTACCAGGAGAAGGTGATCGGCTGGGCGGCCCGCCCGATCTCGGCGATGTTCGCTCCCGGTGACTTCCAGGCGGGCTACCGCCCCGCATGGTGGACCACCAACGCGGACCGCGCGAGCGCCAAGCCTCCGGTCGACCTGTTCTGCAACGCGACGAACAACTGCAACCCAGCCAAGATCGGCGACAACGACTCCAACGACCCCGGCCTGGGCGCCTGCACCCTCGACGCGGGCAACAGCGAGACCAACTCCCACTGGCTGCACTGCTGGTGGAACCAGGAGGTCACCGCGGCGCAGTGGAAGAACTGTGACACAGGGGCCAAGTGCGGCAACGGCGTGCACCGCTTCACCACGTCCTACGGTGAGCAGCCGGATGCCGGCTCGTACCCGCCGAACTGTGCCACCACTCCTCTCCCCGCCAACGCCCTGGTGGTGGACGACCTCGCGAACGGCACCACACCGGCCGGTGTCGATGCCAAGCGCGGATGCGGGGCGGTGCAATCCAGCGGCACCTTCAATTTCACGTACGTGCCGTGGGACACCCCGATGGATCTCACCCACGACGGAACGGACAACCCGACCACCGTCACCACGTATCCAGGCAAGATCGACACACACCAGATCGGCGCGGGCTACGGCAACCACTTCTGGTTCACCCACACCCGCACCCTGGACCCCCACCCGGCCAACGCCAACCGGATGAAGGTCACCGGCACCTGGAAGCTGAACAGTGCACTGACCAACACCAGCCGCCAGGCCAAGGTGTTCGCGCACATCCCCGACCACGGGGCGCAGACCTCCAACGCCGTGTACCGGATCCAGACCCCGGAAGGCGAAGAGGAAGCGTCCATCTCGCAGACGGCGAACGAGTCCAACAAGTGGGTCGACCTGGGCGCGTACTACTTCGGTGACCAGATCCCCGAGGTGCAGCTCGACAACTTCAACGGTGGCAACGGTTCCGCCGACATCGCGTTCGACGCGCTGGCCTTTGTACCCGGCACCTATGACGGCCAGAAGATCACCGGCAATATGACGGCCAACCCGACCGCGCCGGAGCCGGCCCCCGTCGAGCCCGGCGAGGACATCACCGAAGAGCTCTTCCCCAAGACCGCCGGAACCTTGAAGGCCGAGACCCCGGCCGGTCCCGCCGCGACGGCTCCGATCACGACCCGAGGCACCTCGTCGTGCTCGACCGCGTCGGTGTCCATCACCCGCCAGCGCACCAACAGCTGCCTCCACGACGAGCTGTCCGTGACGCACTTCGAGAACAACACACCTGACGGGAGCGCGACGTTCGACTACTACAACACGGTCTACCTCGACCCCAAGAGTGCGGAGTTCTCCCAGGTCACCAATATCCGGTTGAAGTCGATGAGCGGTGCGATGCACACAGTCGACTTGAACTACGAGGCCAAGTGCCGCGGATACTGCGAAATCACCAGCGTCAACTGGGATGGGTCCAAGGTGTTCAAGAAGGGCGACACCCTGGAGAGGACCATCACCACCCGGATGAAGTGGACGCCCAGCGGTGCGACCATGAACACGATCACGCCGTACTGGTCCTTCGGCGGGTCGACCAACGGGGACGCGATTCGCAACCCGCTCGAAGTCGAGAAGTCCAAGCTGGACATCCGCTGCGACACCGCCGTCTCCGGAGCCGGCACCGGCTGCGTGTTCTCCGGCTACGACCCGACGTACGTCATGAACTCCAAGAAGTTCCCCGGGGCCGCCGCGCATATCGACATGATGTGGCGCAAGACCACGCTCGACTGGGGCAACCGCAACGGCGGCAAGCCGCTCACCTACCTGGGCAACAAGATGGCCGTCGACGAACCGACCAAGACCCAGCAGGACCGCAACCGTCAGCTCATCTGCGGCAGGCAGTGGAAGACCTACAGGGACACCGGCCTGTTCAGTGACATGTGGACCCTGGAGGCCGGGGAACCGCGTACCGACGCAAGAAGCTGTGACGAGTTCGCCTTCGCCAACGCCTTCCAGAGCGCCGGAAACTCCAGGGGCCCCAACCCTGTCGGCTACAGCGGCAAGGAGTGTGTGCAGACCTACGTCAAGCGCAACCCCGACGACACCATGACGCTGCACCTGCGTCCTGATGCCCCGGCACCGACCTGGAACGAGCCCTGCGGCCGGTCCTCGATGTCGAACTGGCAGAACACTCAGTCGATGCGCCCGTTCGGCGACTTCATCAAGGAACAACGCCTGATGGAGGACGACGACTACTGGCTCGACCTCGACGGATTCACCCCGCCCGCTCCGTAACCGCACAATGAGGAATGCCCCCGGTTCAGCCGGGGGCATTCGTGTTTCACCGCCACGCAAGTCGTCCGTCGACCACGGAACAGACCGGATAGCTCCCCTCGCCGATCCTCGTCAGCGTCTGTGCCACGGAGTCGAAATAGTCGGCCAGTGACGCATACTCCCCCGTGGTCGTGATCTCACCCACGAACCACCTGCCGATACGTCCGTCCCGTACGTCGATGAACTTTCCAGTCCAGCCGTCCCGATCCGACAGGAACGGGATCCACTCGTTGCGCCAGAAGGGATTGTCCGGCTGATCCGGAGGGTTGACCCCGCCGGAAACCCGGAAGTTCGCATAGAGGTTCTCCATCGACCGGATACCGAGAAAGAAGCTGCCCTCGTCCGGGAACCCGTCGAAACCGCACCAAGGCACGTCGTCGTCCACATCTTCCTCAGGAAGATCCAGATTGTTCTGCAGCAGCCATGCCCGCAGATCCGGATGCAGAGAGATACCCATCCGCCCCTCGGCGGCCGTGAGTATCTGCTCCGTGGCCGGCCCGGGCAACTCCGCGTGATCCACGGGAGCGTGCTCCCGCAGAAGACCCATCACCCGAGACCAACTCGCCACCACACTCATCCCCCACTGCCCTTCTGCACGGATGCGACTGACTCACGACCGGAACCCACCGTGCTACCAGCAGCTTCCCCCGTGGTTGTCTACCCTTCGCCGATCAACCTGTCCAGTCGCGCTATCCGCTCCCTGACCAGGTAACTCCCCGCTCGACGACGGTGGTGCATGAGGCGGTGCCCGCAGCCGCGCCCCGGTCCGTGGTCAGGCGCGCCACACCTCGGCCGCGGCGAGGAACGCCGAGGACGACGGGCGCTCCGGAGTTCCTCCCCGACTGATCTCGCCGGGCTGGACACGGCCGTCGACGACTGCTCGGGCTCGTCCGCACGGGCCGAGCACCAGGCTCAGGCTGTGTTCCACGCCGCCCAGCGGGAACTGGTCGGTGGCGAAAGCGCGCCGGTCGAGCACCTCGGCCATGCGCACGTCGATGCCGCCGCCCCGTGCCTGCAACCCGGACGCCAGGTCGAGCCGCACCTGGACCGTGGACCGCTGGAACCGGGGGGCGGACCAAGGCAGGCCTTCGAGTTCGGGGAAATGGCGGACGAAGTGGTCGGCCAGCCAGAGCGCGAGGTGCGGATCCTCCCCCACGACCCGCACTCCGTCCGGACGCCAGAGCACGAGAGCGTTCCCCGCGCCATGGGTGGACCACTCCACCTGCCAGGTGGAGATGTAGGCCGTGCACGAGCCCGCACTGTCGAAGAGCTGGAGGCCGGGGTTGGCGCCGACCAGAATCGGCTTGCGCAGTGCGGGATCGGCGTCCGGAGCGTCGCCGGCTGCCGACGCCGGGGTGGCGGTGGCGAGGAGCCCCATCGCGCCGAGGGCGGTGCCCATGCGCATGATGCCGCGGCGGCTGACGGCGGCGGAAGACCGGCTGCGGTCAGAGACGGAAGACCGGCTCCGGTCGGAGTTCGTGGGCGTGCGGTGGAAGTTCAAGGCGCCTCCTCGGTCGTGGTGACACGGTCGCGGATCACCATCCGGTGGGGGCCGCGGCGGCCGCCATGCATTCGAGGCCCTTCGAATCCATCGGCCCGTTCCGACGGCGATGCGACACTCTCGGGATGGCGATGAGGGTGCGGCTGGACGCACAGGCTTGGAGCAGGTCGCGGTTTGTCACGTCGGCGGCCATGGAGGTTCTCGGTGTGCTGCGGCACCGCGGCCGGCACCCGGCCGCTCACGCACGCCAGTGGCATGCCCGTGCCCGGCGGGCACTACCACCGGGCCAGTGGGCGCTGTTGGAGGCTCTGGTGCCCACCGATCACAGCTACACCCCGGATTTCCTGACACCTGTGCCGCGCCACGGCGAGTCGATGGCGGACGTGGCTGCCCGTATCGCGGCCACACCGGGCGAGGAGGTCGACTACCAGCTCGACATCGCGATCCGTGGCCGGCGTGTGTGGCCCCATGTCCGCGCGCAGCACGGCAGCGAGTCAACGTACGAGCGGTGGCGGCGACCGATGCCCCCGGCGCTTGCGCGGGTGGCACGCGACGGCGGTGGGGCCGTGGCGACTGCCGCCGCCGCGGCGATGGCGACCCTGTTCGAGTCCGTACTGGCGCCGGACTGGCCACGGGTGCGAGCGGTGCTGGATGCCGACATCAGCAACCGCGCCGACCGGATGGCCGCGCACGGTGCGGCGGCAGTGCTCGACGATCTCGGCGAGCGGATGCGGTGGACGGGCAGCGAGCTCGTACTGGAGCGCACCTACTCCGGGATCATCGACTGGGCTGACGAAGGAGTGCTCTTCGTGCCGGCAACGACGCATGTCGGGCCGGTGCTGTTCGCTGCCGAACGTCCGCACACGCCGGTGCTGTTCTATCGGGCGCGCGGCATCGGCGCGCTCGGGGAACGCCCGGCAGACACGGCGGAATCGGCCCTGACGGGACTCGTGGGCGTGACCAGGGCCGCGCTCCTGACCACCCTCGACATACCCGCGTCCACGGTCGAGTTGAGCCGCAGAACCGGCTGGAGCAACGCGACCGTCTCGTACCACCTCGGCATCCTGCTGCGGGCGGGACTGGTCGATCGCCACCGCCGAGGTCGCGTCGTCCATTACGCGAGGACCGACCTCGGGACGGCGCTCGCGACATCATCGGCGCAGGAGCAGACGTCCCGTGCCGCGCAGCCGACCACGGTCTGCACCGACAGTGCGACGGCGCTTGCCGTCAACCGCCGATCCGGGCTGTCGGGGCGGCGCTGAGAGGCTGTCGCAGCGGCCTGGAATCAGAAGCCGCCGGTCAGTAGGTCTGACCCCCTCCAGCAAAAAGATCTTGAGGTTCACGCGATGAGTTCGGGTGGGGGCGCCGGTATGTACTCACGGGCCGCTTCGGTCCCGACCAAGTGCACTGACTGGAGAGAACGATGTCTGACAACCGCGCGAACGACACCGCCGCGATCACCACTGTCCTGGAAGACCTCTACAAGGCATGGGACGCCGGCGATGCCGATGCCTTCGTCGCCGGCTACACGCCGGAGGCCACCGCGATCATGCCCGGCTCCTACCGTGCCTCCCGCGAGGAAATCCGGCAGGGCATGGCGGCGGGGTTCCCCTCCTTCCTCAAGGGCAGCACGACGACCAACCGGCAGCTGGGGATCCGGTTCCTTGGCCGCGACGGCGCGATCGTCGTGAGCGAGAGCGGCATCCTCTTCCCCGGCGAGTCCGAAGCTCCCGCTGACCGGATCGTCTACGCGACCTGGGTGCTGGAGAAGCGTGACGACGCCTGGCAGATCGCCGCTTACCACAACAGCCCCGCACAGTCCGCCAGCTGACTTGCAGTCAGCCGCAGTCAGTCCTGTCCGGGGCCGCCCATATCTGTCGGGCGGCCCCGGACAGGCACGGGCGAATCAGCCCTCGAGTTTCCGCGCCAGGCCGAAGGCGGCGAAAACGTCGGCGTCCTGGAAGACCGAGACGCGGCTGATGCCGCCCGCCGTGACCGTGAACACCTGCAGGGTGTGCAGCGCGAACACCCCGGCGTCCCCGCGCTGATAGGCGGCGAAGCCGGCCTGCCCGTTGGCCCGCACCGGCAGCAACCGCCAGGACGCGCCGGCCTTGGCGAACACCCAGCCCATGAAACTCGCGTAGCTGTCCCGGCCGGTGAACCAGTTGACCATGGGCGGCATCTCCAGGAGGACGTCCTCGGTCACCACCTGCAGCAGCCCTTCGATGTCCGCCCGGAGGAAGGCGGCCATGTACCGCTCCACCCACGCCCGTTGCTCGGCGTCGGAAGGCTCGGCAACCTGCTCCTGCGGCACTCCCGCGGCCCGGATCCGGGCGCGCGCCCGCTGCAACGCGCTGTTCACGGCCGCGACCGACGTCTCCAGGATGTCCGCTGCCTCCGCCGCCGGATAGTCGAGCACATCGCGCAGGATCAGCACGGCGCGCTCCCGCGGCGACAGCAATTGCAGTGCTGCGACGAAGGCCAGCCGCAGACTGCCCCTGTCGATCGCCGCAGTGGCCGGGTCACTCAGGGCAAGCATGCTGTCCGGGAGCGGCTGCAACCAGGTCGCCTCCCCGCCGTGGACCAGCGGTCGCAGCGGATCGCTCTCGGCGACCAGGCCCGAGGGCAGGGGACGGCGGCCGAGCCCGTCCAATGCGGTCAGACACACATTCGTGGCGATCCGGTACAGCCAGGTCCGCAGCGAGGCACGCGACGGGTCGTAATGATCCCGAGCCCGCCACGCCCGCAGACACGTGTCCTGCACGAGCTCCTCGGCATCATGGACCGAGCCGAGCATCCGATAGCAGTGCGCCAGCAGTTCCGGCCGGTACCGCTGCACCAAGGTCTCAAAGTCCGCCGTCGACGTCATCCCCGCGCCGCCGCCCTTCCAGCGATCAACCGCCCCTAGGCCGCCCAACGGTAGCCGCCTCACGAGGCCGGAGACAGCCCGTCAGCCGCCGGGAAGCACCGCACACTTCCACGCCGCCCGCCGCTGACGTTCCCTGTTCGTCAGTACGTCGACCATGGGACGTTCTGGTGATCGTTGGACGACCTCGCGATCGGTCGGTCGGGCGTCGAATTGCGGTGTTCCGGGGCCGCCTCACCGTGCATGATCGCGTCATGACGAAGCCGGCGTCCTTCCATTACGAGTCCAACTGGGGTGGTTGTTACGAGCTGTCCCTCCAGGTGGGTTCAACCGGTGACGCCGCGCTGCAGACCCTCCTGAGTGCTCTCTGGTCGGCGGCAGGCGTGCTGGGCTGCTTCGGGCGGCGCGACCGTGATCACGCGTACGAGGAGGTGCCGTGCTCGGTGGCCTCGCTGACTGAATACGGTCAGCTGGCCGGCAAGGTCCGCCTGCCGACGGGTCGGCTGGCTGTGTGAGGCTGCGCGGCCGTTCGCGGTGGTGACGGAAGCGACTGGCTGGACTTGCCCATCCCGACATCGGAGCTGGACGAAGCGGGCATCGAGTACGGCGCCGACGGCCGGCCGTTCTTCTGACGGAATCCTGCATTACGGGCCCGCCAACACCTGACTCCAACGACTCCGGTTCGCGCATCCGCCGGCGTGCTGCCGCGTTCGGCGGCCGTCGCTAGGCGGCCGGCGCCACAGTGGCCGGGTCGTCGGATACGGACTGGCCGATCAGTCCGATGTCCGCAGGGGTGGCTTCGCATCCGCCGACGGGGACGTTCTTGCCCGCGAGCCATGCTTCCGTCCTCGCGACGGCTTCACGAGGGTCACGGGTGCCCGTCATCACGCACAACGTGAACGTGGCGTCCTCGCGTGCCCGAGCGCTGGCCGGCGTGGGGCAGCGCTCGTCCCTGATCACCGCGTCCGCGTACGCGGCAAGAGCAATCCGCAGATCCCTGGCAGCAGGTACGAGCACCGCAACACTCCTCACACGTCATGGCCCGGACATCACCACCGGGCGCTCTCCACGCTCTCACTTGCCCCGGTCCTCCCCTGTCACACCAAACCGGTAGGAAAACGTGCTTACGCGCCGGGCGCTTCAGCTCGTCGGGCGGCACGACGCCGTAGCCGCACCGGCAGTGCGTACCAGCAGAACCCGAACCACAGCATGACGCCGCCCACCAGCGCTTCCGCGAGCACGCCGGGGACCACCAGGCGAAGGATGAGCAGGAGAGTGCAGGCGATGGTCAGGGCCAGCAGCACCATGCCGCAGATCATCAATCGGCTTGCCGCTTCGACCACTTCGTCCTTCATGCGTTGGCCGGACAGAAAGCGGTGGATGGAGACGGGCGCGATGAGCGAGCCGGTGGCCGATGCGCCGAGCACGACCGTGACCACGTAGACGACCCGGTCGAATGTGGCCAACTCCCGGAACAACGGGGTGAAGGCCACACTGAGCAGGAAGCCGAAGAGGATCTGCACACCGGTCTGAGCGACCCGGGTCTCTTGGAGTATCTCGTTCCAGCGGCGGTTGACCCGCTCCCGTGCCGACTCCGGCGCCTCGACGCCCGGTTCCGAACTCGCCGAGTCCTGGCAGTCATGGCACGGCAGGTCTTCTGCCGTCTCCGCGACCGACTCCTCTGTCATGGTCATTGTTTCCTCCCGCGTCCAGAGAAACCGAATTCCCCAT
Source organism: Streptomyces mesophilus (assembly GCF_040300965.1). GTDB lineage: Bacteria > Actinomycetota > Actinomycetes > Streptomycetales > Streptomycetaceae > Streptomyces > Streptomyces mesophilus_A. Next base: position 9,415 of record NZ_JBEPEW010000112.1, read on the forward strand.
CCCGGTCCCCCCATGCAGGCCGGCGTTGCGCGTCAGGCCACGTGAACTCGTGCGGATGTTCCGCGACGAAGGTCGCTTGCGTGATGAACCTCCCCACCATGCTGGGCAGTTGGCGGCCTGGACCAGGCTGATCCGCGCGACCGCGACCCCCTATGACCTGCGGATCACCAGCGCCGCGCAGTCGTCCGTGTGACCCGTCGCGTCGGCCAGCGCCATGATCTCGTCCGCCAGAGTGCTCAGCGGCCGGGTGTGGTCCGCCACCGCCCGCGCCACCAGGCCGAGGCCCTCGTCCAGCGGGCGGGAGGGTCCCTCGACGAGCCCGTCGGTGACCAGGGCCAGGGTGCCGCCCGACGGCAGAGTGAACTGCGTGATCGGATACGAGACTTCGTCGGCGATCCCCAGCGGCAGACCGCCCGGGATCTCCCTCGACTCCGCCTGCATCCGGCCCGCCTCGACGAAGGGCACGTGGCCCGCGCGCGACGCATGGATCCGGCCGTCGGGTTCGATCAGCAGATACAGGCAGGTGGCGAAGCCCCGGGCACCCATCTGCTGCATCAGCGCGTTGGTCCGCTCGAGCACCCGCTGCGGCGCGGGATCCTCCCAGGCGTACGCGTGCATGGCGGTGCGGACCTGGCCCATCAGCGCCGCGGCCTTGATGCTGTGGCCCTGCACATCGCCGATGATGCAGGCGGCGCCGCCGTGCGGCAGGGCGATCACGTCGTACCAGTCGCCGCCGACGTCGAGTTCGGCGTTGGCGGAGGCGTAGCGGGCCTCGATCTCGTAGCCCGCCACCTCGGGCAGGCTGCGCGGGAGCAGGTCCCGTTGGAGGGCACCGGCGAGTTCGAGGCGGGCGGTCTGCAACCGGATGCGTTCCCAGGCCTGGCCCGCGAGCGTCGCGATCACTTGCACGAGGGTCCGTTCCTGCTCGGACGGGTGGTGCGGTTCGGCGAACGTGATGACCCAGCCGCCGAGCAGCTGATGGCTCGCCGCGAGCAGGGGCACCATCACGAACGACTCGGCGCTGGTCGCCGACAGGAAGTCATGGGCGTGCGGCCACTGTGCCCGGTAGTGCGCGCGGTCGACGATGAACTCCGGGCGGCCCGAGACGATGGCCTGCGTCAAGGGCTTGGGCGCGTTCAGCGGCACACCGTGCAGATTGCGGGCGAGGGCCGGGGCGATGCCCGCGCCGAAGGTCACCCGCAGCCGTCCCTCCTCCACGAAGGCCACGAGCGTTCCCTCACCACCGAAGGCGGGGGCGACGTGGTCGAGGATCGCCGCGGTGAGCTCGTTCTCGGTCGTGGCCGAGACGAACTCCGCCGCAAGGTGCTCCACGAGTTCGCCGCGCCTGCGCGCCAGGGCGTGCGCCTCGGTGAGGGCCTGATGGCGTTCGACGGTCGCTGTGGTGTCGTTGGTCGTGCCGATGATCCAGCGCCGCCGTCCGAAGCCGAAGCGCATGACGCGCGACCGCGTGCGCAGCCAGTGGAAGCGGCCGTCGCGACCGGTCATCCGGTAGTCGACCGTCACCTGCTTGCACCTGCCTTCGCGCAGGTCCCAGAACGCCTCCTCGACGCGTGGGCGGTCCTCGGGGTGCAACTGGCTCAGGAGCTGCTCGAGCGGGATGGATTCGTCGGCGCTGACGTTGCCGTGGAAGTGCTCGCCGTCCAGCCAGCCGAAGAGGTCGGCCGCCTCGTCGTACGCCCACAGCGCGTCCTCCGAGAGGACGGCCAAGGCCCGCAGCACCGCCCAGTGCCGCAGATGGGAGCCGTCCTCGATCTCGACGAGCAGCGCGTCTGGGGTCTGCGGGGGCCTGTGCACCGACAGCATGCACACGACCGGCTCCCCGGGCGCGAGTTCCAGTTCCACCGGCTGGCGATTGGCCGGTACGCCCACGCCGTCACCGGTACCGCGCCAGGCTTCCTCGAGGACGCGCCCGGTCATGAGCCTGCTGGCATCACCGATGAACGCCATGAAGTCCGCGCCCCGCAGCACAGCGCGCGGGCGGCCGAGCCAAGCGCAGGCCGTGGCACACGCATCGGCGACGACGAACGTGCCGTCGCCGCCGTCCTGGCGTGTCAGCAGCAGTCGTGCGCGGCCCGGCGCCACCTGCGCGACGTTATGTGTCTGAGCGTTCATTCCCACCCGGTCCAGCGCAGTCCCCGTACCGGCACCCCATGTTCCGCTGCCTGCTGCCCGCTGCAGCAGCCGCGTCCGGGGTGACGGCTCGCCAGGCTATTCGCCACGTGCGTACGCGGGACCGGGACGAATGGGCTGTCATGACCGGCCGAAGGTCCCACACCCCGCTCTCCTTCCGGACTGCGCTCATCGCCACCCTTCAAGCCCGTATGAAGGCATCCGCTAGGGAGCGGCGGTTGCCTGCGGGCGGGTGGCGCCGCGCCGGCGGTGCCATGCTGCGCAGGCTCCCAGCATCGCGCCGACTGCGAGCACGACCAGCCCCCGCCACCACACTGCCGCTTCGACCTGGGTGGCCAGCACGACGCACGAGACGGCGCCCAGAACGGGGATGACGGTGGGCGCACGGAAGTGGTTCTGGACCGTGCCGTCCCGGCGCAGCACGAGAACGGCGGTGTTGACCAGGAAGAAGACCACCAGCAGCAGAAGGACGAGAGTGGAGGCGAGGCTCTCCACGTCTCCGGTCAGCGCCAGCAGGAAAGCCAGGACGGTGGTGGTCGCAATGGCTGCCCAGGGCGTGCGGCGACCGGGCAGGATGCGGGTCAGCCCGCTCGGGAGCAGACCCTCGCGGGCCATGCCGTAGGCCATGCGGGAACTCATGATGCCAGTCAGCAACGCCCCGTTGGCGACCGCGACCAACGCGATGGCACTGAAGAGTCCGGGCGGTACCCCGCCGGCCGCTTCGACCACTTCGAGCAGAGGTCCGCTGGAACGCGCCAGGGTCTCCGTGGGCACCGCGGCCGAAGCCACCACGCCGACCAGCGCGTACACGGCACCGGCAGTGATCAGGGCACCGAACAGGGCCCGCGGGTAGGAGCGACGCGGGTCGCGGGTTTCCTCGGCGACGTTGACGGAGGTCTCGAAGCCGACAAAGGAGTAGTACGCGAGCACGGTGGCGCTCAGGACGCCGACGGTCGCCCCCTGGTCCGGGGTGCCGAACTGCACGAGGCGCCCGGCAGCCCCGTCTCCGCGCAACAGCAACCACACCCCGAGGCCGGCCACCAGCAGGAGGCCGCCCACCTCGATGACGGTGGCGGCCGCGTTGACGCGGGTGGACTCGCTGATACCGCGCGCGTTCAACAAGGCCAAAGCGCCCAGGAACACCGCCGCGACCAGGACGACGGGAAGGGTCACGAACACCGCCAGGTATTCACCGGCAAACCCTCGTGCCAGCGCGGCCACCGAGACAATGCCCGCCGCGAGCATGCAGAACCCTGCGAGGAAGCCGGCGAATGGCCCATAGGCGAGCCTCGCATAGTGGGATGCTCCGCCGGCTCGAGGGTATTTCGTGGCGAGTTCGGCGTAGGAGGCGGCGGTCAGCAGCGACAGAAGCAGAGCCAGCACCAACGGCAGCCAGACCGCGCCGCCCGACTTCCCCGCGACCTCACCCACGAGGACGTAAACACCGGCTCCCAGCACGTCGCCGAGGATGAAGAAGTACAGCAGCCGCGTCGTCAGGGTCTTCTTGAGCCCTGAAGTGGTGGCCCCACCGGGCTGGGTCATCGTCGGTTCCTCCCGCGATACGCGGCCTGATCACCATCGGTACCAGCGACCCCTGCGGCCGCTGCCGGCGTCGGGGCGTATCACGAAGCCGAGCAGCCACACCACCAGCAGGACGATCGCGACCCACCAGAGGGCCTTCAAGGCGAAACCCGCGCCGAAGAGGATCAGAGCCAGAAGAAGAACCAGAAGCAGGGGAACCATTGTTTATTACCTCCTCGCGATCATGTGCTCTGAACTCTCATCGACAAACACGCGAAGAGGCGTTTCCGCCCTGGGTTTCCGGGCATCCCGGCACGCTCGGGCAATTCCCCTCCTTTACGCGTTCATGCAGATGAGCTGGATGAAATGCCGGAGCAGTGTTCATGTTTATCGTGCGCGACGGAGGCCAGTCGGAGGTAAGTACCTGTTGTCGACGCCAAGAAAGTGTGAGCGAGCATGAGCGCCAATGAGAAGGCCAAGGCGAAGACCGACCAGGCCGTCGGTGCCGCGAAGAAGAACGCCGGCCGCGCGGTGGGAAATGAACGTCTCGCCGATGAAGGCCGCGCCCAGCAGATGAAGGGTGACGCACGGCAGGCCAAGGAGAAGACCAAGGACGTCGGCAAGCACTGACCGCACCATCTCCCATGGGTGTGCCGGCCTCCTCGGTGGAGGCCGGCACACCCATGGGGCAGGTCCTCCCCCGGCGGATACGGGGCTTGGCCCGCGCCCTGCACAGGCACACGCGTCAGATGCACAGAAGGGGTACACGACGATCGTGCAGACACAGAGCAACACCACCGTCCTGGCCGCATCCAGCATTGCTCCGCTGACGCTGATCATCGTGGGCGTCGTCCTGGTCCTGAGCCTGATCGCCATGTTCATCGTCGGCCAACGCCGGGCCGTCCCGCGCAACCGCAGCCAGCCGCCCACCACGCCGGGCCACAGCCCTGACTCCACCGGTGACCAGGCACAACGCGGTGCCGGCTGGCAGACACCGCACGACGACCCGGAACAAGGCAACCCGCACCGCTGAACCGCGGCCGACGACGTCACCGTCGGTGCCGCCCCTGACGTGCCCCGGCCCGCATGCAGCGCCGTTCCATGCGGGCCACCATGAAAGTGCACATGCGCCACTCACCGGATGCGCCCGTACCGACTGAACCCGCTTCTCAGGAGTGATCGCCCGTGACCAGCCCCCAGCACCAGTCCGACCAGGACCCCTCTTCCGCCGTGGATCCGGACACGGCCCTCGGTGAGGTCCTCAGGGAAGTCGAGGAGGCCGAGACCCGCGGCCCCGGCCACGAAGACCTGTCCGACGAGCACGACGGCGAGGCCGGCGATGCGCTGACTCCCAACGAGGAAGCACAGGAAGACGCGACGGACAGCTGACCGGCAGCCGGCGCACGGCCGCGAGCGCCGCTCACACCCTTCGGGCGCCGGCCTGGGAAGGAGAGGAATGTCGGCCGATCACACTCAAGCCCCTGTGCTCGAGGCCCTCGCCGCGTACCACGAACGCGACGAGCTGGGCTTCACGCCCCCGGGGCACAAGCAAGCGCGTGGTGCGGATCCGCAGGTGCGGGCCGTGCTGGGCGACGCCGTCTTCTACGGCGACGTCCTGGCCAACGGGGGTCTGGACGACCGGCGCAGGCGGGGCCGGGTCCTGGAGCGAGCCGAGCAGCTGATGGCCGACGCCGTCCACGCGGAGCACACCTTCTTCTCCACCTGCGGCAGTTCACTGTCGGTCAAGGCCGCCATGCTGACGGTGGCAGCCCCGCATGAAAAGCTGCTGGTGAGCCGCGACGCGCACAAGTCCGTCGTCGCGGGCCTGATCCTCTGCGGCATCGAGCCGGTCTGGATCGAACCGCAGTGGGACCGCGAGCGCCACCTCGCGCACCCTCCGTCGCCGCAGGCGTACGAGGCGGCCTTCGCCGCGCACCCCGACGCCAAGGGCGCCCTCGTCACCAGCCCCACTCCCTACGGAGCCGCCGCCGACGTCCGAGCCCTTGCCGAGGTGTGCCATCAGCGCTCCCGCCCGCTCATCGTCGACGAGGCCTGGGGCGCACACCTGCCCTTCCATCCCGATCTGCCCTCCTGGGCCATGGACGCGGGCGCCGACATCTGTGTCACCAGCATCCACAAGATGGGCAGCGGCCTGGAGCAGGGTTCGGTCTTCCACCTCCGCGGCGACCTTGTCGACCCCGACGCCCTCGAGCTGCGCGCCGATCTGCTCGGCACCACCAGCCCCTCCGTACTCCTGTACGCGGGAATCGACGGCTGGCGACGCCAAATGGCCCTGCACGGCCACCGGTTGATGTCCCACGCACTCGAACTCGCCGCCACCGCCCGGGAGTCGATCGAGGCCATCGACGGGATGCACGTCAACGACCGCGACGACTTCTGCGGGCCGGACGCAGCCGCCGACTTCGACCCGCTGCCCGTCGTCATCGACCTCAGCGGACTCGGCGTATCCGGATACCGCGCCGCCGACTGGCTGCGCGAGCACCACCACATCGACCTGCACCTCTTCGACCACCGCCGGATCAGCGCGCAGATCACCCACGCCGACGACGCGACCACCATCGGCCGGCTTCTGGACGCGCTGCGCGACCTCACCCGCCACCGCGGCGAGCTGCGCGGCGGCCCGATGGTGGCCATTCCCTCCCCTGCCGAACTGCGCATGGAGCAGGCACTTCTGCCCCGGGACGCCTTCTTCGCCGCCACCCGGGACATCCCCATCGACGAAGCGGACGGGCGGATCGCGGCGGAGATGATGACGCCCTACCCGCCCGGAATCCCCGTCGTACTGCCCGGCGAACGCCTCACCGAGCCGGTGCTCACCTACCTCCGCAGCGGCATCGACGCCGGCATGAACGTGCCTGACGCCACCGACTCCCGGCTGCACACCGTCCGCGTCGTCCACAGCGACCCCAAGTCGTAGATCCTGCGGGCGTGACCACATGACCGCGCCGAAGCGTTTCCGCAGGTCAGGAACCTAGAACCCAAGCTGGAAACAGCGAGGCTCGGTCACGCGATCAGCGGGGGCAGATGTACGTCGACGGAGACGTGACCCAGTCGTCGGTCGAGTTGCCGCCGCTTTCCCATGACACGAGGACCCTCGCCCTGACGATCTTTCGTGCCGACGAACCGCACGAGTACGTGTCGGTGCGGGCGACGTCCTGCCCGTAGTCGTAGACGGGGTACGGGGCCTCCTGCCGGAGGATGTGCCAGGCACCGTTCGCGTAGTACTCCAGCCGCACCCCGGCGACCATGACCTTGTAGACGGTGCCGCCGGTGGTGTCGGTCACCCGGCCGTGCGCGTTGAAGACGCCGGTGGACGGCATCTCGACGTTGGCGCAGCGTACGACCGCCTCGCCCTCGCATTTGTTCGCGATCTGGGCGGCGGACGCCGGCGCGGCAGTCAGCATGGTCATCCCGAGCGCGGTGCCGACGACGGCCGTCAGGCCGCTCATGAACTTTCCGTGATTTCGCATGGCAGGAGACTGCCGGGCGCCGTCGGCGGAAGATTGCAGCATCCTGCAGCCGACGGCGGTTGCAGGCGGGTCAGGCGGTGATCCGGCTCAGGAGCTCGCGTAGCCGGACACCCGCCACGAAGCGGGTCGGGGCGTCGAGGAGATCAAGGATCACGGCGACCTCCGTCCGGACCGTGCGCACGCTCAGTTCGAGCCGGCGGGCGATCTGCTCGTCCGACGAGCAGATGAGCATGAGCGCGACGACGCGGCGCTGGCGTTCGGTGAGGCCGCCGGCGAGTGGCTCCTCTGCCGCGCACGGGTACGTCGTCGCACGCACGGCGTCCCAGTAGTGGCGCGCGGCGGCCATGCACGCGTCGTCCCGCACGACGATGACGGTCGTCTGGTTGCGTACGGTGGGACCCTCGAGAAGTACCTCGACCCCGTCGACGATCTTCATCTCCAACGGCCCGTAGCCGAAGAAGTACACCTCCGGATCCTCGCAGGACAGCACGAGCCGCACGTCCGGGCTCAGCGCGTCGCGGTGCCACACGCTGATCATCCGAAGGCCGGCGTTCATCGCGAACGTGTTGATCGGGAGACTCACGGCGAGACGCTCCACGGAACCGCGGGGCTTGACGGAGTCGAGGGTGCGCCGGGCCGGGAGCTCACGGCTGAGATGCTGGTTGATCTCCTCCCCACCTCGCCCGAGGACACGTGCGGCGACCGGCTGTCCGCGTTCCAACGCCCGCACCACCCGCAGCCGTTCGACCTCCAGACGCGTCATCGCCTCCGTCACCCGCAGCCGCGCCGGTCCGGAGAACCGCACGGGATCGGCGAACACCGAGAAGTCCTGTTCAGGCAGTACGCGCTGGTCCACCATGCTCCCTCAGGTACACCCCGGCCGGTGGAGAAGCGGCCGTCAACTAGGCCGGAATGTTAGCGCTCCACCTGCGGATTCACATGAAGTCACACCAAGGCAGGACCTCTTGGTAGCTCAGTGATTGCCGAGCAGGCCAACTCAGGCCGGCGCGGATGACCGTGCAGCAGCACCACGGGCGGCCCCTGTCCCCCGAAGCGAACGAAGACCGAGGCCTCACCGACGTCCACTTGCGTCTCTTCAAACTCTCGAAGGCGGACGGCGAGCAGACGGCGTCGTCGGCGCACAGGTTCTGGACCGGCAGGCATGGACCGCACGTTGCCGGGCACCTGGAGTTGGCACACAACGTTCCGACAGCGGCCGATCGTGTGGTCGGCCGGCTGTCACCCGGTCCGCGTGGTGCAGCGGACGGGGAGAGGGCGGTGCGGGTACTCGCGGCGCGAGGGTCCGCACGCGCCGAAGAGCCTCGAGATCGGAAACGACATGATCGTTATTGGTGCCATCCTGCTCATCCTCGGAATGCTGCTCGGTATTTCCCTGCTGACGACTGTCGGCGCTGTGCTCCTGGTCGTCGGGGCGGTTCTGTGGGTCCTCGGCACGACCGGACGCATGGTCGGCGGGCGAAAGCATTACTACTGACGGGCGCAATCGCTACGACTGAGCGGTGTCGCCCCTGCGGGTTCATGGCGATCCACGGATGCCATCGTTCAGCGCGGGCCCGGCGGAGATCCCCTCCGCCGGGCCCGTCGGCGTCGCGCGGTCCCGCCCGGGTTTCGTTCGCACTGCTCGCGGCTGCGGCGGCGGCTGCCCGATTTACGGCGCGTGCGTCCCCGACGCGTACCAGAGAGGACCTGTGGTGAGTGAAAACAGTGCCGAACTTCCGGCAGCCGACGCCCATCTGGAGATTCCGCTCCGGTTGGTCGACGCGCAGCCGGTGGCCGGCCTGAGGCCATGGGGGCGCCTGTCGACGGGCCGGTGTCGTGAACTCGGCCGGTGATCGCATGGCGCCTCAACACCCCGCGGACCGCGATGGCGCCCGGCAGGGCCGCTTCACGCGCCTCGCCGAACACGCGTCGAACTTCACCAGCTCGCCCGCCTTCTTCGGCGTATGCCTCGTCCTAGTGGCCGGCGCGATCACCGCGCACACACTGAAGTTGCCCACCCCGTGGCTGCTGATGGTGGGCGAAGCCATGTCCGCGGTGGCTCTGCTGCTCTTGGCGTTGCTGAAGAACTCCGAACGGCGCGCCGAGCACGCCATCCAGCGGAAACTCGATGCCATCGCTGCCGCGCTCCTGGAGATCCAGCGCGGGGAATCAGGAACCGCGACCGATCAACTCCGGGACGCCATCAACATGGAAGAGCAGAGCTAGCGCTCGCCAGGGATTCAACGGTCATCGTCAAAGGCAGCTCGACAGGCGGACAGCGCAGCGGAACGCCGCACCTGTGTTTGCCTGCCGCAAGTGCGGTCACCCGACGACTCAGGCCGAACACGCCCGGCGCGCAGGGCAGCTCCCTGTTGAGTCCCGGCGCCGGGCGTATGACACAAACGAACCGCGTAGGCCCGGCCCGACCTGCGTCACGAACGACTGATCAGGAAGGCCGAGCGCGATGACTGTGGCGCACCAAGGCGGTGGATCGGGCGGCACCAGCGGCCTCTACGACGTTCTGGAACTCATCCTCGACCGGGGAATCGTCATCGACGCGTTCATCCGCGTCTCCCTGGTGGGCATCGAGATCCTCAAGATCGACATACGGATCGTCGTCGCCAGCGTCGACACGTACCTGCGCTTCGCCGAGGCCTGCAACCGCCTCGACCTGGAAGCCGGCCCCCACCGGAGTCCGGGCCTGCCCGACCTGATCGGCAGCATCAATGAGCCCAGTCGTAGCCGCAAGGCCGAGTCACTGGAGTGAGCCGACTCCCCTGCCGCGCCTGCCCGGTCCGAGTAGGCAGGAAGCTGAGCCGTCCGACGCCGGTCGATGGATACTGCAGGCATGCCGAGACGAACTGTGCGCGCGCCGCGGGCCATAGCGGTTGCCGCCCTGGTGGCGGGGGCTTTCGGGGTCAGCGCTTGCGGTGATCAGGTCGCGGACGGACGGGGCGGAGAGGCAACGGTGGCAGCCGGGCCCGCTGCCGGTGAGCCCTCGGCGTCGCCATCTGCTGCCGCAACCCCGGCCAAGCCCCAACTTGCGAGCGCCCTGCAGCACATCCAGGACCAGTGCGCGGGCAAGTCCACTGCACGCCCCTCCGCCGAGAGGTCTACGGGCGCGGGCGATGGGTCGATGCCGGAGAACCCCAAGTGGGCAGAGAATCACGCCTACTTGCAGACGCTCCGCCTGTCACCGCGTGGCGCGTGCGAAGGCGCCGCGCATCGCGAGCGCCTGCAAGGAGCGTTGTCGGAGCGGAAGTCCCCAAGTGCTGCGGGGGTTCAGGACACACTTCGGGCACTCGACTATCCGCAGTCCCGGGTGCTGGGCCCCTACGAGTCGGGGGGCCTTGTGCTCTTCACACTGGACCTGTCCGATGCCACATCAGGGGTCTGCCTGGACGGCAGCGTCGGCCCCCAGGGAGTCCAGCTCGAGGAACACGGCATGTACCTGGAAGGCGGGTGCGAGCGCCCGAAGGGCGGGCACTGACCAGGCCCCTCTTACTTGCCCTGGTACGTACGCTTTCCCAGCGGACGGAAACGTTCCTCAGCGAGACTGCCGACCGTCGGACAATCCCGGTGAGAGGGCAACAGGTGGCTGACAGCAACGTGTTCTTCGCGGCGTACGACGCGGTCCTGGGGCAGTGGCCCGTAAAGGTCGAGGCGGTCGACATCCCCACCCCCTACGGCCGCACTCGTACGCACGTCTGCGGGCCGGAAGACAGCACCCCGCTCGTCCTCCTGCCGGGTGGCGGCACCACTTCGGTCTCCTGGTTCGCCAACGCGGAGGCGCTCGCCGAGCACCATCGCGTATACGCCGTCGACCTGCTCGGCGACCTGGGGCACACCCGAAACGACGGGCTGCCGCTGCGGAGCGGCCAGGATCTGACAGCGTGGCTCGGCGCGGTGCTCGACGGACTCGGGCTGGACAGCGTCCAGTTGTGCGGCCACTCGTACGGCGGGTGGACCGCTCTCAACTACGCGCTGCACGCCCCGGAGCGGGTCAGCCGGCTCGCCCTGCTGGACCCGACCGGCTGCTTCGCCGGGCTGCGCAGCGCGTACGTGCTGCGCGCGCTGCCGATGTTCGCGCGGCCCACCGCTCTGCGCATGCTCGCCTTCCACCGCTGGGAGACCGGGAGCCTTCCCGAAAACCCGGTCTGGCGGGAGTTCCTCGCCGCCACGGCCGACGCCCCGCGCCCCAAGGCCATCCGCATGCGGCGCCCGCGCGCGGAAGATCTCAAGGCCTCCACGGTCGAGACGCTGGTGCTCCTCGCCGGCCGCAGCAAGGCCCACGACACGCGCCAAGTAGCCGCGACAGCCCGCAAACTGCTGCCGCACGCCGACGTGACCGTGCTCGAGCAGGCGTCCCACCATTCCTTGCCCACCGAGCAACCGGCCGTGGTCAACCGGCTGTTGAAGGACTTCCTAGCTTGAGACGCCGCGCTCAGCGGGGCTGTCGGCCGTACATGCCGAACGCCCCCTGAGCCGATGAAAGCCGAGCTGTGGTCTGCACCTTCCAGGGGCCTGCAAGGTCTGCACAGGGTTTCTGCGTCAGGGTGACCCACATGAACGCCATCCGCAGGTCTGCCATTGTCCTCGGGGCCGCTGCGCTCGCCGCCGCCTCACTCACCTTCGCACCGTCGGCCACGGCCGCCGAATCCCCCACCCATGGCTGCGCCTACCCCCGTGTCTGCTTCTACCTCACCATGTCGGACTGGAACGCCAAGGACCCGAACGCCGGGTTCCAGGACGTCACCAGCAGCTGGCAGAACCTCGGCTCCGCGAGCAGGGGCGCCGACATGGTCCTCAACACCCGCAACGACGACGTGGCTCACCTGCGGGTGCAGACCAACTCCACAGGCGCCGTCTGGAACATGTGCCTGCCGCCGAACTCGGCCCATCAATTCGGCTCCGCCTACACGGTGACCGGCATCCGCATCAGCACCTCCTCCAGCTGCTGACACTCTGGCCGGCCACCGTGCGTACGGCCAAGGCGGGGTGACCGAAACTCGGGTGCCGCAGGGGCGGTATCCGGCTACCGTAGGCGTCGTTCAGGTGCGCAGGTTGCGGCTACTTCTCCTGCAAAGAGAGCAACGCGGGTTCGAATCCCGCCGCCGGCCCCGGGCCGGTGTCGTCCAGCGGCCCAAGACGCTTACGTCGCCGCCACCGCCTTTGATCTCTGAACACCTTGCTGACGCGAGCCGTCCGCCACGGGGGAACTCCGGCGGGCGGCTCGATCGCGTTTGGCCCAGGGCCGTCGGCGCGATCATGATGTGGTCATGACTGCGAACCGCTCCCCTCACACACCGGCCGCGGTGCGCCTCGCCACGTACACGAAGACGGACCTGGAGGAGATCCTCGGCACCGGTGACGATCCTTTCGGGGTCGCCTCGACCGGACTGACCTGGCTGCCCAAGAAGGACCACTTCGGCATCAGACTCGAAGGCCGACTCGTGGCGCACGCCGGTCTCTTGCGGCTTCCCATCGCGATCGGCGGGGCGCGGACAGAGGTGGTGGGCGTCGGCGGAGTGGCCGTCGCGCCCAATATGCAAGGCAAGGGCCTGGCGCGGGCCGTCGTCACCGCTGCCCTGGAGCACGCTCGCACGATGGGCCCCGAGCACGCGCTCCTGTTCTGCCGGCCTCCCCTCGTACCGCTCTACCGGCGCCTCGGATGGCACCCGCTCGACGAGCACGTACGAGTCGAGCAACCCGAGGGCCGACAGGTGACCATGCCGTTGCGGACGATGGTGACGGCACTGCGCGATGACGCTCGCTGGCCCTCAGGTCCCGTACAGCTGCTGTCGCTCCCCATGTGACCAGGAAACCCGGGCACTGCCCGATCAGATCGCGACGTGGGCGAACCGCTCAGGGCCCCAACGCGTCGTTGTCGTGGGGAGCTTGAGAGCGGGGGCCGACGATGGAGACCAGGCGCGTCGAGAGCGAGCCGTGTCCGCAGTGCGGGGCCGGGATGCCGGTGCACGCGGACCATGTGGTCTGGTGCCGCGCCTGCGACTGGAATGTGGCGCCCGAGCTGTTCGTGTTCGGCCTCGACCGCACCGCCGAGCGGCGCGCCGAGGTCGCGGGTCAGCGGGCCGAGGAGGTCTACCAGGAGCTGGTCAGGACCGGGGACTTCGGGCGCCGCTCGCGCTGGACGGCTGCGCGGATCGCCGCGTACGCCCTGTCCTGCGGCGTCGTCGGAGCGTCCGTGGGGCTCGCGGGTGGTGCGGTGGCGCTGCTCGTCACCGGCTGGTGGAACCCGCTCAGTCTCTCGCTCGGCCTTGCGCTGCTGTTCTTCTCGGCGGTGCTGCGCCCCTGGGTGCCGCCGCTGCACCCGGAGTTGCCGACCCTCGACCGGCAGTCCGCGCCCCGCCTGTTCGCGCTGCTCGACAAAGTGGCGCGGGAGGTGGGTACACGGGGCGTGGACCTCGTCGTTCTGGAGCCCGGCTTCAATGCGTACGTGACCTCGCGCCGGCCACGGCAGCGGGTGCTGTGCGTCGGGCTCACCCTCTGGGAGACGCTCACGCCGCAGCAGCGGGTCGCTCTGCTCGGCCACGAGCTCGGTCACTTCACCAACGGCGACACCCGGCACGGCCTGGTCGTCGGCAACGCGCTCGGCACCCTGGCCTGGTGGCGGCACTGGCTCGATCCGGGCCGGTGGCGCGGAGGGCGGCTGCGGTACTGGTTCGGGCACGGTGTGCTGCGCTGGCCGTGGTACGCGACCGACGGCTTGCTGCGCCTGATCGACCGGCTCAGCCTGCGCGACGCGACCCGCGCGGAGTTCCTCGCCGACGAACTCGCCGCCCGCACCGCCTCCAGCGAGGCCGCGTACGGTCTGGCCGAACGGCTCCTGCACGCCGATCGGGCCGTGGAGGCGCTCGACGAACTGCTCGTGGACGGCGTGCTGGACTGGCGCCGCAAGCCCTGGCGCGAGGCGGCCCGCGCGGCCCTCGACCTGCCCGACCACGAGCGCGAACGCCTGCTGCGGGTCAGCCAGTTGCAGTGGCACTACGAGGACGACACGCACCCGCCGACCCACCTGCGCCTGGCTCTGGCCGAACAGCGCGCGTACGACGAGGCGCGCGTCACGTGCACCGGACAGCAGGCCGCAGCCATCGACCGCGAACTGGCCCGCGCCATCTCGACGGCCGGGGCCCGCGGGCCGTTACGGATGCGGCGGATGCAACGGAGCTGAGAGCGTCTGCTCGGCCCTACAGCCGCCGGAGCAGGCTTTCCGAACTGGTGATATGCCACGCATGCGGCAGGACGCATACCGAGTCGGCCCGGAAGGGAAGCCGCTCGGAAGTCTGGTCTAGGTTCGGCATGTGAACCACAGCCGTTCCAACGCCGTGCCGCCCCGCGAGCCTGACTTGCCGCCTTACCAGGCAGTCATGGCAGAGACTGATTGGGGTTCGCTCCAGACGGCTTTCGGGAACGGTGAGGACCTTCCCAGGGTTTTGGCACGGCTGTTGGAGCCCGATCCCAAAGTTCAGGTCACCGCTTTGTCGGAGCTGGGTGAGCTGGTCGGCCACCAGAACACCGTCTACGAAGCCACCGCTCCCGTCGCCATGTATGTCGCCGGCATCCTCACCCACCCGGCGGCTATGACCGTCCGGCCCTATCGCAACGTCCCCATCCGCGCCACGCTGTTGAACTGGTTGACGTCCACGGCCTACGACGCCTCCGACGAGGTTGTGGGCCGCATGGAGCAGTACTTCCCTGGCTTCCTCACCCATGACACCACGGTGGCGGCCCTCCGGGATCTGCGTCCGATGCTTTATGAGGCCGTCGCGCCCTTCCTCCAGGACAGTCACGAGGATGTGCGCGAAGCCGCCGTCATCGCCGCGCTCATCCTCGCTGAACACCCCGCGCTCGCCGAGCACCGCGATCACCTCGCCCTGCACGCGCGCTCCATCCTGGACACCAGTAGCGACTCGCTCAACCGGCGCGTGGCCCGGCAGACACTCGAAGCATGGGGCCATGAGGTCCCCGCCTCTGAACCTTCCCTGGAGGAGCCCTGGGACTGGGGGCCGCGCAGCGATGGCCGAGGCGATCTCGAACCTCCCTTCTGACCGATACGTGCACGGCCCCGGGACCGATCAGGACGTGTCAGCGCACACCATGCTCGTGCGGGTCACCCTGCGAGTCGCCTCTGGTGGCTGTCACCTGCTGCAGCGCTCCACCGGTGTCGTCTTTGCGGGAAGGTATCCCTGGAGGCGCTGGCGCAATGACCCTCGCGGACACCAAAAGGCAGTTCCAGAGCATCGTGGCGCGACACCACACCGGCATGCCACTCGATGCCTCGGCTCGCGCACAGGCTTTGGCCGATTTGACGAAGGACTATCAGCACTCGATGCAAAGGATCGATCAATTCACCGCTGAACAGCGCGGACGGCGGCCCGGCTTCCTGCCGATCAACACGCGCATCGGGCTGGTCGCCAAACTCGACCGACTCCATACAGCTGCTAAAGCGGACCTGGGCCTGGATTGACGAACTCCGATGGGTGCGGCGCCTTTTTGGGGGACGGGCTGAGCTGGGAGGTCGCCTACTTTGGTGGGACCCCGCAACGGGCAGCGCGCGCACCGTGCTTGCGCCTTACTGCCTCATCGGAAGCGCGGTCTCGACCATGGATGGCACCCGCAGAGCGTCAGGCTGTGGCGGACAAGGTCAGTACGCCGATGAGTGCGAGGGCGATACCGATCTGCTGGGGCCGTTCGATTCGTTCCTTGAGCACCACTCGTGCGAGGGCGATCGTGACGAGAGTGTGCAGCGAGCCGAGGACGGCGGCGATGCTCACGAGGCCGTGGGTCGATGCGGTGGTGTACAGCGAGTCGGCCGTGACGATGAGGACGCCGATCGCGCCGATCGCGGGCAGCTCGGCCTTCGGAACGCGGACGTGTCGACGTCGCAGGACGACGACGGCAATCACGCTCACCGCGGCGAGTCGGGCCGTCAGGAGGGCCCAACCGACATCGCTCTCACCGGCGTTGTGCATGGTGAGGAAGAAGGTGCCGAAGCCCAGCGCCGCCAGCAGGCCGTAGCCGAGGCTCGGCAGGGTCCCGGGTCCCGTTCCGCGATGTCCCTTCGGCGGGCGGGAGGTGACGATCAGGCCGACGAGGGCGAGGGCTAGGCCGGTGAACTGCAGCGGTCCGGGGACCTGACCGGTCATCAGTGCGGCAACCAGCGGCACACCGGGTGCCGTCGCCGCGACCGGTGCGACGATGCTCATCCTGCCGACAGCCAGGCCCCGGTAGAGGGCGGCGATACCGGCCGTTTCGGCCAGCCCGGCGACGGCGGCCTGGCCGAGCGAGGCAGCGTCGGGGAGGCCGGACCCCCGTCCCACCACGATCACCGCGAGCAGGCCCAAGGCGATGGTCTGCGAGACCAGCAGCACGGACGACAGCGGCAGGGAACGGCTCTTGAGCCCGCCCAGGAAGTCGGAGACTCCCCAGCCCAGGCAAGCCCCGAGGGCGAGCAGGATGGTGAGCACACGTTCTCCTTGCGGCTCTTGGGTGGAGGGCATCGGCAGGAAACGGGCCCCTGGGATCTCGGGCGTCTGCCTCGAGTTCGGTATGGCGTCGACGTTAGGCGGGCGCAGGACGTCCGGCATCGGTCACACCGGCTTAACCTGACCAGCCAAACAGCTGGAAGCACCCCCTATGCCAGGCGAAAGCCGGCCGACAAATGAACGCCCCGACCGAGTAGGCCGAGGCGTTCACCGACTTTCGCGTCCTACGTTCAACGCATCGCGGGTACCGGAGCAGTCGCCTCGACGGGCGCCGGGACCAGAGTGGCCGTGCGGGTCTCGCGCAGGAGCAGGAGGCCGAGGATGACCATCGTCACCGCGGTCAGGCCGTGGACGCCGAACGCCGCGGCGGTGGAGCCCTGGTGGGCGAGGATGTTGCTCATGTCGCCGAAGGGGATGAGGGACTCGGTCAGCAGGGCCCAGGCCATGGCGCGGCGGTGACCGGTCAGGAGCAGGACGCCGATGACCAGGCCGCTCCCGACGTCGCGGATGCCCTTGAGGATCAGGAAGCCGCCGCCGTCGCCGGAGGGCCAGCTCGGGAGGCCGAAGGTCGGCGCGACGGTCTCCGGGGTCAGGATGAACTGTCCGCCGAACCAGAAGGTGAAGAGGACGAGGGCAGCGGTCACGGCGGTGTTGACGGTCTTGAGCGTCATGGTGGTCTCCTTGCGAGGTTCGGGCGGGAGGGAATAGCGGGGGGGAAGTAGCGGGAGGGAACAAGTGCCGGGAAGAACGGGCCGGTTCAGGCCGCGCGGACCCGGCGGATGTGGCGGGCGTAGCGGGGGCGGCCGATCACGTGCCAGATGCCGCGTACCGGTGCGGGCAGAGCGGACAGGAGCGTGGCGCGCTCGGCCTGGTTCGCGTCCTCCAGAACGAGGCCGAAGAGGGTGAGCAGCGTGAGCTTGGGCGTGTGGGCCACCAAGTGGTCCCCCAGAGAGGCCCACTCGCGCTCGGTGAGGTGCTTGGCCGCGAGCGGGAGCAGCGTGGCCTCCTCGTCGTCGAGGTGCTCGAGCAGGACCGCCCGGTGATCGGCGAGGGCCGCCACGAGGGTGTCGCGTTCGCCGGCTCCGGCGGCGGCCTCCCAGGCAGGGAACGCGGTGTCGAGGCGGGTCATGGTGGCCGCGACGCGCTCGTGCTGGACCTCCATGCGCAGGACGATGTCCGCCTCCAGATCGACCCGGGCCAGGAGCGGCGGCCACAGCAGTTCGTCCTCGCCCTCGTGGTGGTTCTTCAACCCCAGCCGGTAGTCCCGGAAGTGATCCGCGATCACCTTGGCGCGGGCGGTGTCGCCGGGGGCCACTGCCGCGACGAGCTCCATCAGCAGCCGCGTCTCACGGCGGAAGGCGCGGTGGACGATCTCCATGTCCTGGGTGTTGACGCTCATCTGCTCTTGCCCCTCATCCGTGTGGTGCGGCCCTTCGTCGGTCTGCTCCGGGCCGTCTTCCGCTCGATGTGTTGAAGACTGCTCCCGGGGTCTTGGAGGGCTCTTGGAGTCGACTTGGAACGCGTGCGGCGAACGCGCGTACGATGGGCCACCTCATGGTCTTGGTACGGGTGTTGGGGTCGTTCGCCGCCGAGGTCGGCGGCGGTTCCGTGCCGCTCGGCGGCCCCCGGCAGCGCGGCGTACTGGCCCTGCTCGTGGCGGCGCGCGGGCAGGTCGTGCCGGTCGACCGGATGGTCGAGGACCTGTGGAGAGGCGAACCGCCGTCGCGCGCCTTGGCCTCGTTGCAGGCGTACGTGTCAAACCTGCGCCGCCTCCTGGAGCCCGGCCGCCCGCCGCGGACCCCGGCACGCCTGCTGGTGAGCGCCTCGCCCGGCTACGCCCTGCGGCTGCCGCCGGATGCGGTGGACGCATGGCGCTTCGAGGACATGCTCGACCAGGCGCGTACGTGCGCCGATCCCCGTATCGCCCACGCCCGTCTCGACGAGGCGCTTGCGCTGTGGCAGGGCCCCGCGTTCGCCGAGGTCGCCGACGAGCCCTGGGCCGCCGCCGAGACCGCACGCCTGGGCGAACTCCGCCTGGTCGCACGGGAATTGCGCACCGCGGTGGGGATGCGGCTCGGCGCTCCCGCGGCGGCGGTGCCCGAGGCGGAGAGCCTCACCCGTGACGCTCCCCTGCGCGAAGAGGGCTGGCGCCTGCACGCCCTCGCGCTGTGGAGCAGCGGCCGCCAGGCCG
>NZ_JBEPEW010000113.1:0-27852 GCF_040300965.1 Streptomyces mesophilus
CACCCGTCGCCACCCGCCTCGACGATCTGCGGGCCGCGGCCGTCGAGGACCGCTTCGATGCGGAGATACGGGAAGGGCGCTCCGCGGACGTACTCGCGGACCTCGAAGCGGCCGGCGCACAGCACCCGTTGAGCGAACGGATCGCCGGGCTGCGGATGCGCGCGCTCGCCGCCGCGGGCCGGCAGTCGGACGCGCTCGGCGTGTACGAGGAGCTCAGGACCCGGCTCGGCGACGAACTCGGCGTGGACCCCTCCGCGGAGGTGAAGGACGTTCATCTCGCCCTTCTGCGCGGGGAGTTGGAGCACCGCAGGACCAAGGCGGCCGCCGCGAGCCCACTGCCCGCCCGCCTCACCACCTTCGTCGGCCGCGACGGCGAACTCACCCGCCTCGCCGCCCTGATGACCGCATCCCGACTGGTCACCCTCGTCGGCCCCGGCGGTGCGGGCAAGACCCGGCTCTCGCTCGAAGCCGCCACCCGCGACCCAGCCCACGACCGCGGCCGGCTCCACTACGTACCGCTGGCGGGCGTCAGCGACCCAGGGCAGCTCGAGGACGCCGTGCTCGGCGCGATCGGGGCCACGGACGCAGGGCTCTACGAGGGAGGCGGCCCGGGACGGACAAGCCCGGTCGACCGGCTCGCCGGGCTGTTCGGCAGCGGCGACACCCTGCTCATGCTCGACAACTGCGAGCACCTGGTCGAGGCCGCCGCCGAGTTCGCCGATCAACTCCTCGGACGCCTGCCGGAGTTGCGCATCCTCGCCACCAGCCGCGAACCGCTCGCGATCACCGGCGAAGCGCTCTTCCACCTCGGTCCGCTCGATCTGCCGCACGGCGAGCCCGAGCCGGAGGAAGCGCTTCGGACCGCGGCCGTACGGCTCTTCGTCGACCGGGCCGTGGGCGTACGCCAGGACTTCGTGCTCGACGACTCCACCCTCGACGCCGTGCTGCGCATCTGCCGCGGGCTCGACGGGATGCCGCTCGCGCTCGAACTCGCCGCGGTCAAACTCCGTTCCATGAACGTCGAGCAGATCGCCCGCCGTCTCGACGACCGCTTCCGGCTCCTGTCCTCCGGAAGCCGCACCGCCCTGCCCCGGCAGCGCACCCTGCTCGCCCTGGTCGAGTGGAGCTGGGACCTGCTCGACGAGAACGAACGCACGCTGGCCCGCCGGCTGTCGGCGTTCCCGGGCGGCGCCACTCTCGACGCGCTCGAAGTCGTCTGCGCCGATGACCGGTTGCCCGCCGACGACATCCTGTATGTCGTCGGCGCCCTGATCGAGAAGTCCCTGGTGGAAGAGAGCGACGAGGGCCGCTACCGGATGCTGGAGACCGTCCGGGCCTACGCGGGCCGCAGGCTCGCCGAGTCCGCCGAGGAGAGCGCGGCGGTCCGCGCCCGCCTCATCTCTTACTACCTGCGACTGGCCGAAGAACAGGAGCCGTTGCTGCGCACCCGGGACCAGCTGCGCGCCATCGCGGTCTTCGACGCCGAACACGACAACCTCAGCTATGCCCTGAAGACCCTGACCGGCTCGGGCGGCTCAGGCGGCCCAGGCGGCTCGGGTGACTCACGTGACTCCGGCGCCTCCGGCGATGAGGAGACGGCCCGGCGCTTCGGCTCCGCGATGTTCTGGTACTGGGGCATCCGCGGCATGAGCAGTCGCCTGCCCGGAACACCCGAGGGCCCCGGAGCCAGCGCCATCGCCCGCGAGTTCCACCCCGCTGCCCAGCTCCTGCAGATGTCCCGGGCCGTGTTCGCCGAGGACCCGTCGCGGTCCGCGGGTCTCGACGAGCTGATGCACTCATCCGATCCCTGGATACGGGCCGGGGCCCACCTCGCCCACGACTTCGCGCTCACCGAACAGGGCGACCTGGACGGCGGCAAGGAGTCACGGGCCGAGGCGCTGCGCGGCTTCGAGCAGGTCGGCGACCGCTGGGGCATCGTGCTCGCGCTGCTGCCCGTCGGCACGGCGCACTCGCTGCGCGCGGAGTACCCGCAGGCCATCGCCACCTGGGAGCGCGCGGTCGCGCTGTCCTCCGAACTCGGCACCGAGGACTATCTCTATCTGAGCAAGGCCCGGCTCGCCCGTGAGCGGCGCCGCAGCGGCGATATCGAGGGCGCCTTCCGCGATCTGCACGCCGCCCACCGCCAGGCCCGCGAACGCGGACAGCTGCGCCTGGAGGCCAACATCCTGGTGGGCCTCGCCAACGCCCACCGCAGGGCCGGAGACCTCGCGCAGTCCGACGCGACCCTCGACCGCCTCGAAGCGCTCGGCAACCGCCGACCCCAACTGCGCGAACTGGCGCGGGACCTGATCGTCTCCACCCGTATCGAGAACCGCCTGGCGGCGGGCGACGCCCCGGCCGCCCGAGCCCTCCTGCCCGAAGCGGCCGGCGCCCTCTTCGGTCAGGGCGCCTCGGCGGCACTCGCCTGGGTGGCCGAACTGCTCGGCGGCCTCCTGCCGTTGGAAGGCGCGCCCGCCGAAGGCGCGAAGGCGCTCGGCATGAGCCAGGTGATGCGCGGGGCCTTCGACTGGGGCGAGCCCGAGTGGTGCGAGCTGGTCGACCGGCTGAGGAAGACCCTCGGGGAGACCGGGTTCAAGGAGGCATACGACGAGGGGGCGGCGTACTCGCGCGAGGACGCCTTGCGGTGGCTGGAGGAGCGGACCCTGCGCACTCGCGGGTGAACGCCGGGCGGGGCCCGCACCTCGAAGGTGGGGCCCCGCCCGGCCGTACGACTGCCCGGTGATCAGCCGGCGCTCTTGCGGTACGCCCGCATGGCCAGCGGGAAGAAGACCGCGACCACACCGGCCATCCAGATCAGGCTGCCGGTCAGACCGTGGGCGACCGGACCGCCGTTGAGCAGACCGCGGACGGCGTCGGCCACCAGCGACACGGGGTTGACGTCCGACCAGGCCTGCAGCCAGCCGGGCATGCCCTCGGGCTTCATGAAGACGTTGCTGGCGAAGGTGAGCGGCAGGATCAGGATGGTCATCAGGCCCTGCACCGAGGTGGGGTTCTTGATCAGCATGCCGAGGTAGACCGACATCCAGGAGAAGCTGAGCGCGAACCCGATGAGCAGGGCGAGCGCACCGGCCCCCGCGACCAGGTTGGTGTCGAAGCGGTAGCCCATGATGAGGGCGAGTACGACCAGGGTGACCAGGCAGGCCACGTAGCGGACGATATCGGCCAGGACGGCGCCGATCAGCGGGGCGGACCGGGCGATCGGCATGGAGCGGAACCGGTCGAAGATCCCGGTGCTGGCGTCGGCGGCGAGCGAGGAACCGATGCCGACGCTGGCCTGGAAGACGGCCATCACCATCACCCCCGGGACGACGTGGTGCAGATACCAGTCGGTTTGGCCCTTCGCCATCGACTCCCCGAAGAGGTAGATGAACATCAACAGGGTGATGATCGGCGTGAGGACGACATCGACCAGCTGGATCGGGGACTTCATGAACTTCGTGAAGCCGCGGCCCGCGAGGGCGAGGCTGTGCGAGACGGTCCGCGCGAAGCCGATCCGGCCGGTGAGCTCGACGGTGGCGGGGACGGTGGGCGCGGGGGCGGAGACGGTCTGGGTGCTCATGACGGGGTCCTCTCGGGAAATGCCGTACGGAATGGGGGAGTCGGTGCTCAGGCCGTGACGGTGCTCAGGCGGTGACGGGCTTAGTCGGTGACGTGCTCAGGCGGCGAGGTGCTCAGGCGGTGACGTGCTCAGGCGGTGACCTGCTCAGACGGTGACGGGCTCGGCGTCCTTGACGGTCGGGGTGTGGCCGGTCAGGGCGAGGAAGACCTCGTCCAGGCTCGGCAGCCGGAGCCCCAGTTCGTCGGCGGTGATGCCGGCGCCGTCGAGCCGGCGGGCGACCGCGGCGACGAGCAGCGGGTCGTCGACCGGGACGGTCAGCACACCCGAGTCCTCGGCGGGGGCGTGCCCCGACAGTTCGGCCAGGAGCTGAGCGACCACCGGCACATCGGCCGATACCGTCGGGCGCACCTGGAGGACCTGTCCGCCGACGCGGCGCTTGAGCTCGCCCGGCCGGCCCTCGGCGACCTTGCGGCCCTTGTCGAACACGGTGATCGAGTCGGCCAGCTGGTCGGCCTCCTCCAGGTACTGCGTGGTGAGCAGCACCGTTGAGCCGTCGGCGACCAAGTCCCGTACGACCTCCCAGACTTCCTGCCGTGCGTGCGGGTCGAGACCGGTGGTCGGCTCGTCGAGGAAGAGGACCTGGGGCCGGCCGACCAGGCTCGCGGCCAGGTCGAGCCGCCGGCGCATACCGCCGGAGAAGGTGGCGATCGGCTTACGGGCCGCGTCCGTCAGGGAGAACTGCTCGAGCAGCTGGACCGCGCGGGCCCTGGCGTCCCGGCGGGACAGACCGAGCAGCCGGCCGATCAGGACGAGGTTCTCGGTGCCGGTCAGGGTCTCGTCCACCGAGGCGAACTGCCCGGTGAGACCGATCAACTGCCGTACCTTCACAGCGTCCTTGACGATGTCGTGGCCACCGATGGTCGCGTGCCCGGCATCGGGGCTCATCAGCGTGGCGAGGATGCGCACGGTGGTGGTCTTGCCGGCGCCGTTGGGGCCGAGCACCCCGACGACCTTGCCGGCCGGGACCTCGAGGTCCACCCCGTCCAGGGCGGTGAAGTCCCCGTACTTCTTGACCAGACCCTCGGCCCGGATCGCGTACGACATGGTGGTCAACTCCTCGGTGGTGGCTTGCCGTTCTTCGTTGGGCAAGACACTGCCGGGGAGTCCTGACAGCGGGCGGACAGGACGCTGACAGAACTGACAGGCGGCCTGACAGGCGGCCTGACAGCGGAGTCGGACGGCTGTCGGCGCAGGTCGGTGACGCGCGTCGTACTTGGGGAAAGCGCAGCTCAGGAGGTTGCTTCGGGGCTGTGTCAGTGGGCGCCGGTAGCCTTGAAAGGGCTCGGCCCCCGGGTGGGAGGGGTCTGTCCAACCCAGGGCCGCGCTGCCGTCACGGAGTGACCTTCACCGTCCACGACCCCGAAGGAGTGCGCCCCACCACCTGCACCCTGGTCCGCTCGCCGGGGACCTTGAAGGTCTCACCGTCCCGCACCGGGGCGTCCGCGAGCGGCGGGTACACCGAGGCGTCCCAGCACGCCTCCGACTCCGGGTGTGCGTCGAGCACTTGGATCGGTCCGCCGCCGGACTCGGTCTCATTGCGTACGCGGTAGACCAGGACGCCCTCGGTGCAGGTCTGGTGGTCGTTGCCGGCCGAGCCGCGCGCCTCGATCGCGAGCACGCTGCCCCGCCCGGTGCGCACCACCGCGAGGCGCTTGCCGCCCGCCTGGCCGCGCACCGCGGGCGCGGCCAGCGGGTCCAGGGTGAACGGGGCGGACGCGGTGCCCTGCACACAGGTCACCTGATGGGGTTCGAGCCAGCCCAGCTTCCACTTGTGCCAGCCGAACAGGTCGGGCGAGAGCCCGAACTGGCTGCCCATGACGTCCCAGTCGCCGACATGCGTGTCCCAGTCGCCCTTGCCGTCACGCGGGCGGTGGTAGAGGTCCGGCAGGTCGAAGACATGGCCGGTCTCATGGGCGAGCACATTGCGGTCCGGCGGATGCTGCTCGAAGACCGTGACGATACGGCGGACATCGGTGCCGTCGGCCCGCAGCGGCTCGTCGAAGTTGACGACCTTCGTGGCATCCGAGTCCACACCGGGGGCATCGGGATCGGCCACGAAGTAGACGATGTCGTACGCGCTGAAGTCCACCACCGGATCGGCCACCGACAGCGCGTCCTTGAGATACATGCTGCGCTTGTCCGCGTCCCAGTCACGCGCTATTCCGTACGCGGTGGAGGCCTGCGGCATCTCGATCCACTCGGTGCGCGGATGCGGACGCAGCTGGAACCGGCCGTACGAGGCGCGCTCGAAGAACCGGCTGGTCGAGGGGAAGTAGTCGGCCGTCAGCTCTTTCGGGGTGGTCAGCGGGCCGGCGTCCGGGAAGGACAGGAAGACCATCACCGCGTCGAGCTTCCGGGCGGGGCGCGGATAGGCGGCGTTCCAGGTGTCCAGGCCCTCCGAGTGATGTGCGGCCGTGCGCTCCAGGGCGCAGGGGCCCGCCACCGGCTCGGCCACGGCGGGGCCCGCGACCAGCGACATGGAGGCGAACGCCGCGAGAGAAGTGAAAGCCGCTGCGGCACTGCGCGCCCGGTCCCCCTCACGAGGCAGGCCCCCTAGGGGGAGCTGACGCGGCACGTAGACCTCCGTATGGGGATGGCGGAACACCTCCTTCAGCCTGGGATGGTTTGTTGAAGTTCGCCCTGTTTGGGTGGACCGGTCGAGTGAGTAGGGGACATGCCCGGCGCTCACGGAAAGTCACAAGCGGAAGCTGATTGATCGGGTATGTGAAGGTCCTCGAAACGATCCGGGCCAGGACTGTGCAGAAACGATCTGGCAGTAACGGCCGCATGAGACAAGGGAGTCCGGAAGTAACCCCTGAGGGGGGACGGGGCCGCGACGGAAGTGGAATGGCGCTCCGGCCAGCCTCTATGATCGGCACACTTTCCGGCCGACCCGACCAGATCAGACCTGAACACGACAAGTGCCTGCGGGAGCGAGCGGTGAGCGGAACGTCCGAAGGGCCGGCGCCCACGGCGGGCTCGACCCCCGATGACGCCCGGCCTGCGATCACGGAGCGTCACACCACCTCGGTGCTCGCGGTGGGTGGCGCAGGTGTGCCGGCGGAGCGCGGCGTCGGTGACCCACTCGTCGGCCGCAGCGCGGCCGAGTTGAGGGACTATCGGGCGGCGTTCCACGCCGCCCATTTCGCCATGGCCGTCGTCGATCACGACGGCTTCGTCACCTCCGCCAACGAGGCGCTCGGCACGCTGCTGGGCGCCCCGGCCGCCGACCTGGCCGGACAGGTCGCCGCCGACCTGGTCGACCTGGCCTCCGACGCCCGCACCTGGCACGCGTACCGCGAGGTGCTGCGCGGCCGGCAGGCCAGACTGCGCTGCACCCGCCGCCTCAAGCACTCCGACGGCCATGCGCTGTGGGCCCAGATCACCGTCGCCCCCGTGCCCGGCACGGCCACCGTGCTGCTCGCGCTCGCCGACGTCAGCGCCCGCCGCGAGCTCCAGGCCCAGCTGCGCCATCTGCAGATGTACGACGCGGTGACCCGGCTGCCCAACCGCACCCTGTTCTTCGAGCGGCTCTCCGGCGCGCTCGAATCCGCCTCGTACGACGACGGCGGCACCGGCCGGATCGGCCTGTGCTACCTGGACGTCGACGGGTTCAAGGCCGTCAACGACACGCTCGGACACCGCGTCGGCGACCGGCTGCTCGCGGCGGTCGCCGGCCGGCTCACCCAGTGCGCCGACCAGGTCGCGTACGACCGCTGGAAGCACGGGCACGGGGTGCCGCTCGTGGCGCGGCTCGGCGGCGACGAGTTCGCGCTCCTGGTCGAGGACTCGACGGGTACGGAGCAGCTCGCGGACCTTGCGGAATCGGTTCTGAAGTCGCTCCAGGAACCGTTCGACCTCGGCGGCCAGCGACTGTCCGTCTCCGCGTCGATCGGCGTCGTCGAACGCCGGGCGGCCGGCACCACCGCCACGCATCTGATGCAGGCCGCGGACACCACGCTGTACTGGGCGAAGGCCGACGGCAAGGCACGCTGGACGCTCTTCGACCCCGAGCGCAACGCGCACCGGATGACCCGCCAGGCGCTGTCCTCGACGCTGCGCCCGGCCGTCGAGCGGGGCGAATTCGCCCTGGAGTACCAGCCGTTGGTGGGGCTCGACGACGGCGGGGTCCGTGGCGTCGAGGCCCTCGTGCGCTGGAACCATCCGCAGTTCGGCACGTTGACGCCGAATCGGTTCATCACACTCGCCGAGGAGGACGGCTCGATCGTCCAGCTCGGCCGCTGGGTGCTGCGGACGGCCTGCGCCCAGGCGCGGCGCTGGCAGCTCGAGCACCCGTCCGTCCCGCCCGTGTTCGTCTCGGTCAACGTGGCGGTACGGCAGGTCTGGGACTCCGACCTCGTGGCGGACGTCGCCGCGATCCTCGCCGAGACGGGGCTCGCGCCCGACCTGCTGCAGCTGGAGCTCACGGAGTCGGCGGTGATGGGCTCGGCGGGCCGCCCGCTGCAGGCCTTGCAGTCGCTGTCCGACATGGGCGTACGGATCGCGATCGACGACTTCGGCACGGGCTACTCGAACCTGGCGTACCTCAGCCGGCTGCCGGTCTCCGTTCTGAAACTGGACGGCTCCTTCGTCCGCGGATTCCAGTACGAGGACGGCGACAGCCATGCGAATCCGGCCGACGCGACGATCGTCGAGGCCCTGGTGCGGCTCGCGCACCGGCTCGGTCTGACGGTCACCGCCGAGTGCGTGGAGACCGCGCTGCAGGCGGACCGGCTGCGCTCGATCGGCTGTGACACGGGCCAGGGCTGGCACTACTCACGGGCGGTGCCGCCCGACAGCATCTCCGCCCTCCTGAAAGAGACCGCGGACCGGGCGTCTGCCTGACCCGGGCGCATCGCTCGGGTGGCTGCGGCACGACCGGTGCGCCGGATGGGCGCCGCCGGACCGCCGGTTGGCTCTCCCGGCGGGCGTCGCGGTGACCGTGCGGAGAGATTCGGCAGCAGGATCCGGATCTCTCCGAAAGGCCTCCCGTGCGTGTCACAACCTCCGCCCGCCGTGCCCTCACCGCCGCCACCGCGGTCATCGCCGCCCTGATGCCGGCCCACTCGGCCGGTGCGGCCGTGTCCGAGCCCGATCCGGCGGTGCCCCGCTTCCGCCAGTTCGCGCCCGCGTTCGCGTACGCGGCGCTGAACCCGGGCGCCTACCCGCCGGACGTCAACGACTGGGGCTGCAAGCCGAGTGCCGCACATCCGCGGCCGGTCGTCCTGGTGCACGGCACCGCCGCCAACTCCCTGTCCAGCTGGAGCGCACTCGCACCGGCCCTGCGCAAGGAGGGCTACTGCGTCTACGCGAAGCACATCGGCGGCAGGCCCAACGACCCCCTGCAGGCGATGGAGGCGGTGGCCAAGAGCTCCAAGGCGCTCGCCGCCTTCGTCGACGAGGTCCTGGAGAGGACCGGTACGAAGCAGGTCGACATGGTCGGCTACTCGCAGGGCGGCGGGGTGCTCCCGCGCCACTACCTGAAGTACGACGGCGGCGCCGACGCCACCGACCCGGCCCGTAACAAGGTCGGCAGGCTGATCGGCATCTCGCCGAGCAACCACGGCACCTCGGCCTCCGGCATCGCGACCCTCGGGCGGCTGTTGAACCTGATCGCTCCCGTCGGGAAGCTGCTCGGCCAGGCCATCCCCGACCAGCTGGAGTGCTCGGACGTGCACGCCCGGCTCGACGAGGGCGGCGACATCCTGCCGGGCGTCTCCTACACCACCGTGGTGACCGTCGCGGACAACATCGTGACCCCGCACACGAACCAGTTCCTACGGGAGAAGGCCGCTCCCGACGCGCCGCTCAACCAGGGCCGGGAGCGGTGCGGGGAGAAGAAGATGCCGCCGCTCGCGCCTCCCGTCGTCTCCCGGCCCAGGAACGGCGTCGTCGCCCCGGCCACCAACTCGCAGATCACCAACATCCTGCTCCAGGACGTCTGCCCGCTCGACCGCTCGGGTCATCTGCGCCACCCCTACTCGCCCACCACCATCCGCCTGACCCTCAACGCTCTCGACCCGGCCCACGCCGAGCCGGCTCCGTGCCGGGCCGTGCCGTTCGTACCGTTGCTCGGCTGACACGCGGGCGCGGGGTGGGCGCACGCCCGGCCCCCTCCGCGCCCGGCCCCCTCCGTGCCCGGCCCTCTCCGTGCCCGGCTCACCCCGCGCCCGGCCCCCTCCGTGCCCCGCTCACCCCGCGCCCGGCCCCTTCGCGCCCCGTCCCCGGAATACGGCAGCCTCCGCCCCCGTTACCCGTGACGCACCACAAGCGATCGGCAGGAGGCCCCCACGGTGAGCGACGACATCCGAGGCGAAGCACAGGGCAGCGCCCCAGTCCCCCTCTCCGTTCTGGACCTCGCCACCGTGGGCAAGGGATCGACCGCCACGCAGGCGCTGCGCACCAGCGTCGGCATAGCGAAGCTCGCCGAAGCCCGCGGCTTCCACCGCTACTGGGTCGCCGAGCACCACTCGATGCCCGGTGTCGCCTCCAGCTCACCCGCGGTGATCCTCGCCCACCTCGCCGCCCACACCGAGCGCATCCGCCTGGGCTCGGGCGGTGTGATGCTGCCCAACCACGCGCCGCTGGTGATCGCCGAGCAGTTCGGCACCCTCGAGGCCATGGCCCCGGGCCGCGTCGACCTCGGTCTCGGCCGCGCTCCGGGCACGGACGGCGCCACCGCGGCCGCCCTGCGCCGCAGCGAGAACCTGCACGAGGGCGCCGACGACTTCCCGCAGCAGCTGTCCGAGCTGATCCGCTTCCTCGACGACGACTTCCCCGACGGGCATCCGTACGCCCGGATCCACGCCGTACCAGGACCGGTGCAGGGCCCTTCGCAGCGCCCGCCCGTCTGGCTGCTCGGCTCGTCCGGCTTCAGTGCGCGGCTGGCCGGCGCGCTCGGTCTGCCCTTCGCCTTCGCGCACCACTTCTCCGCGCAGAACACCATCCCGGCCCTCGACCTGTACCGCGAGAGCTTCCGGCCGAGCGAGGTGCTCGACGCCCCGTACGCGATGATCGGCGTCGCCGCCCTCGCCACCGAGGACGAGCGCGAGGCGCGCCGCCAGGTGATGACCGGGGCGCTGTCGATGCTGCGGCTGCGCACCGGGCGGCCGGGGCTCATCCCGACGCCCGAAGAGGCCGAGGCCTATGAATTCAGCGTCCTCGAGCGGGAGTTCGTGGACGGCTGGCTCAAGAACATCGTGCACGGCACCCCCGATGCCGTACGCGACGGGCTCGACGATCTGCAGAAGCGCACCGGGGCCGACGAGATGATGCTCACGGCCAACGCGCACGGCGGACAGGTGCGGCTGCGTTCGTACGAGCTCATCGCGGACGCGTACGGGATGTGAGCCCCGCGCCGCCTATCGGCCCGGCATCTGGATGATCGGTTCCTTGGTGAACAGGGTGCCGAGCTCGGGCGCGTTCACCCGCCGTCCCGCAAGGCGCAGCCCCTCCCACACCGTGACCTGGTTGGCCGTGAGCACCGGCTTGCCCAACTCGGCCTCCAGATCGCGCAGATGGGCCGCCGTGTGCAGGGCCGTGTCGGGCAGCAGGAGGGCCTGGGCGTCGGGATGGTCGGCGCCCCGGGCCAGCGCGAGAACCTCGTCGCGGCCCCAGGTACCCACCTCGGCGGCCGTGATGATGCCGCTGCCACGCATCGCGACCACCTCGATACCGTCCGCGTGCAGGAACCGCACGAAATGGTCCGCGACCTCCTCCGGATACGTGGCGCCGATCGCGACACGCGCGACGCCCAACTCCCGTACGGCATGGGCGAAGGCGAACGACGTGCTGGAGGCGGGCAGCCCGGCGGTCTTCGCCAGCGAGCGGACCTGATCGTGCGCGCCGTCCCAGCCGAAGACGAAACTGCCGCTGGTGCACGCCCAGACCACGGCCTCGGCGCCGGTGTGCCGCAGCTGTTCGACACCGGCCGCCAGGCGCTCCGGCGACCCCATTTCGAGCAGGGCGTCCACCCGGTGGGCGTCCTCGCCGATATCCGTGTGGATCACGGTCAGGCGGATATCGCTGCCGAGGAGTTGCTCGATCCGCGGGTAGTCGTCCTCGGCGCTGTAGCCGGGGTAGAGGAATCCGATGGCGGTCATGGGCGGCCTCCCGGTGCGAGTGGCGGGGTGGTCTTCCGTTCGGTGCGGCGTGCGGTCACTCGGGCAGCGCCGGATCCTCCGGCACCACCGGCGGGTCCGGCAGAGCCGCGCCCGGCGGCTCGGGTAACACGTCACCCCCTACCAGCATGCGCCTCGCCGCCGTATCGAGCAGTGCCTGATACGGACCCACCGCATGCGTACCCATGTGACGCAGGGCCGACCACATCGTGACCTGGTTCGCCGAAATCACCGGAATCCGCAGCTCCGCCTCCAGCTGGGGGATCGCGTCGTACGTCGGGAGATTGGTGCAGCTGATGAACAGCGCGTCGACCTCGGCGGGCAGCCGGTTCACGGCCGCGCGCGCCATGTCGACCACATCGCGGTACGGAACCTTCCAGATGTGCCGGGTCAGACCGAGGTACGAGCAGCCCGAGACCGTGATGCCCGCCTCGGCGAGATAGTCCTCGAGAGCCTGGGTGACCGAGGACGTGTACGGCGTGACCAGCGCGATCCGCCGTGCGCCCAGCTCGTTCAGCGCCTCGATCAGCGCGCCCGACGTGGTCAGCGAGGGCACCTCGCCCGCCGCCTCCATGGCCGCGCACATGGTGCGCTCGCCGACGGCGCCGTCCACGAAGCTCCCCGAGGTGCACGCGTATGCGATCACCTCGGGCTCGGCGGCGATGAGCGCCCGTACCGCCTCGTGCAGTGTCTGGTGCTCGCTGACCAGACGGGCCAGGTCCAGGCTGACCTCGACCGGTACGAAGGGTGTGCGGGTGACGTAGAGCGAGATCTCGTCCGGGACCCAGCGCCACAGCTCCCGGTCGAGAGCGAAGTCGAAGGGTGCGACGACACCGAGCCCGCGTTGCGGGTGCGGTCCACTGAGGCAGGAGACGTCCATGAGCTGGCCCCTTTGAACAGAGCAGGTGGGGATGAGAGCTCGGTGCGGAGCTCTGAGGGCCGGCCGGGGGCCGGGAGGGGAGTGCGGAATCCGGCAGATGGCCGGGGACGCCGGGACAGAGGATGTGCGAAGTCCGATGTGAGGCCCGATCAGCGGAAAGGTCGGTACCTGTCTGTGGTCGTACGGACTTGTGCAGAGCCCGTGTTGACGAAGGTAGATTCGGGTGCCAGCGTGGTCAATCCGTGCACTTCAGACGGTGCGATTTTCTCGGCACCTCTGCGCTTGCCCCCAAACCAACTCCAGGGACCCAAGCCAACTCCAGGGAAGCGGACCCGCATTGCAGAACGGTTTCCCCTCCATGTCCGGTCGGTCGCGCGCGACCCGCCCCACGCTTTTGGTGCTCGACGCGGACCCGCCGCCGCGCCTGGGCAAGCTCACCGGGCGCGCCCGCATCGTGCACACCGACGAGGCGAAGCTCGCCGAGCGGCTGCCCGACGCGGATGTGCTGCTCGTCTGGGACTTCCACTCGAAGGCCCTGCGCGCCGCCTGGCCGGGCGAGGGACCACGGCCGGTGTGGGTGCACACCGCGAGTGCGGGCGCCGACCATCTGCTGAGCCCCGAACTGATCGAATCCGACACGGTGATCACCAACGCGCGGGGGATCTTCGACGAGCCGATCGCCGAGTACGTGGCCGGTCTCGTCCTCGCCTTCGCCAAGGATCTGCCACGCACCCTCGATCTGCAGAGCCGCCGCGAGTGGCGGCACCGCGAGACCCGTCGGGTCGGCGGGACCCGGGCGTGCGTCGTGGGGTCGGGGCCGATCGGGCGCGCGATCGCCCGCAGCCTCAAGGCACTCGGCATCCAGGCGGCCGTCGTCGGCCGCACCCCGCGCACCGGGATCCACGGCCCCGGCGATCTGGACCGGCTGCTCGCGCACGCCGACTGGGTGGTGTGCGCGGCGCCGCTCACGGACTCGACCCGCGGCATGTTCGACACCCGGCGGTTCGGTGTGATGCAGCCCTCCGCGCACTTCATCAACGTCGGCCGCGGCCCCCTGGTCGTCGAGGACGACCTGGTGGAGGCGCTCAGCAGGCGCTGGATCGCGGGCGCCGCACTCGACGTCTTCGACCGCGAACCGCTGCCCGAGGACAGCCCGCTGTGGGAGGTGCCCGGCCTCCTCGTCTCGCCGCACATGAGCGGCGACATCATCGGCTGGCGCGATGAACTGGCGCTGCAGTTCGTCGACTTGTACGAGCGCTGGGTGGCGGGAAAGCCGCTGAAGAACGTGATCGACAAGAAACGTGGGTATGTGCCTGGACATTGATCGTCGGCGGGCGGATGGTCGACGAGTGATCGTCGGCGGACGGATCGTCAACGAGTGATCGTCGGCAACCTGGGGAGCGCGCATGACCGAGCCCGGCAGTCTCACGGCCGTACAACTCGTCGCGGCATACGGCAAGGGGGAGTTGAGCCCCGTCGAGGTGACCCGGGCGGCGCTCGCCCGGATCGAGGAGACCGAGCCCGCGGTCAACGCGTTCGTCCGCGTCGACGCCGAGTCCGCCCTGGCCCAGGCTGAGAAGTCCTCGCAACGGTGGGGGCGCGGTGAGCCCGAGGGGCTGCTCGACGGCGTCCCCGTAACGGTGAAGGACATCCTCCTGATGCGCGGCGGCCCGACCCTGCGCGGCTCCAGGACCAGCCGTACGGAAGGGGATTGGGACGAGGACGCGCCGTCCGTGGCCCGGCTGCGTGAGCACGGCGCCGTCTTCCTCGGCAAGACCACGACACCCGAATACGGCTGGAAGGGCGTCACCGACAGCCCGCTGTCGGGTATCACCCGCAACCCGTACGACCCGACCCGCACCGCGGGCGGCTCCAGCGGAGGCGCGGCGGCCGCCGTGGCGCTCGGCGAGGGACCGGTGGCGCTCGGCACCGACGGCGGCGGAAGCGTGCGGATACCCGGCGCCTTCTGCGGCGTCTTCGCACTCAAGCCCACGTACGGGCGGGTGCCGCTCTACCCGTCCAGCGCCTTCGGCACGCTCGCGCACGTGGGCCCGATGACCCGGGACGCCGCCGACGCGGCCCTCGTCATGGATGTGATCAGCGGCGCCGACCACCGCGACTGGTCCGGGCTCGGCCCGGTCGCGGGCTCCTTCCGCGACGGTCTGGACGACGGGGTGCGAGGCCTGCGCATCGCCTACTCGCCGTCGTTCGGCGGCCAGGTCGCGGTCGCCCCGCAGGTGGCCGCCGCCGTACGCAGGGCCGTCGAAAAGCTCGCCCAGCTCGGCGCGTACGTGGAGGAGGCGGACCCCGACTTCAGCGACCCGGTCGAGGCCTTCCACACCCTGTGGTTCTCCGGGGCCGCCCGCGTCACCCAGCACTTCGGCAAGGACCAGCGGGACCAACTCGACCCAGGACTGCGGGAGATCGCCCTGCGCGGCGCCCGCTACAGCGCGCTCGAGTACCTCGCCGCGATGGACGTCCGCATGGACCTGGGCCGTCGCATGGGCCGTTTCCACTCCACGTACGACCTGCTCGTCACCCCGACCCTCCCGCTCACCGCGTTCGAGGCGGGCCGTGAAACCCCCTCGGGGCGCGGCCGCTGGACCGGCTGGACCCCCTTCACCTACCCCTTCAACCTCACCCAGCAGCCCGCCGCCACGGTCCCGTGCGGGGTGGACGAGGGCGGCCTCCCCATCGGCGTCCAACTGGTGGCGGCCCGCCACCAGGACACGCTGGTCCTACGGGCGGCGCAGGCGCTGTACGGCTCGGGGGCGGCGGAGGTGCCGGCGCCGCGGCTGTGAGCGCGGCGGCGGTCCGGCGCCCGGCTGCGCTTGCCCTCAACTGCACTTGAGGTCCTACGTTTTCCGTACGGCCGCGCAGAGAGCAGGCGCCTTCCGTACGGCCGCGTGGAGAGCAGGCGCCGCACCGGGAGGGACAGCCATGACCAGCACCCAGGAGATGTCCGAGGCCGAACTGGCCGGCCAGCCGGTCGCGTACTGGACCGGTGTCGCCCACGAGGCGGCCATCGCGTACATCCGCGCCCGGCAGGCCGAGAAGGGCTACACCCAGCCCCAGTTCTGGCTGCTGCGCAACCTCTCGGCGAAGGACATCTCGCCCGACGGCGAGGGGATGACCCTCGCCGAACTCCGGGCGGCCATGGCGTCCTACCTCCGGCCCGAGGACGATCTCGCCGCCGAGGCCGAGGTGCTCGTCGCGCGCGGGTGGCTGACCCGGGACGCCGACGACCGGCTGTGGCTGACCGAGCTGGGCGAGCGCACCCGCGTCGAACTCCGGCGCAACACCCCGGCGATCCGCAGCGCCTTGCACGCGGGCATCGACGACGCGGATTACGTCACCACGGTGAAGGTCCTGCGTCAGCTGATCAGGAACGCGGGCGGGCCGGCCGCCTGACGGTCCGGCGGGCGGGCCCGGCGACGACAGCCGGGCCCGGGCCGTTACCGCGGGCGGCCGGGCCCGGACCGCTACAGCCGCCGGAAGCTCAGCGTCTCGCCGAGGGCGCCCGCGCGCCACAGGTCCTGGCAGGCGTCGGCCATGCGGTCGAGGCCGTCGACGATCTGGCCCCAGACGATGCCCGGGACCCAGCCGACATCGCCGTTGAGCAGCAGGTTGTTGCGTTCGTAGAACAGGGCGAGATCGACGACCGTGCCGCGCTGCTCGGTGTCGTATCCATACGCACTTGTCCCCAATTCCGTATCGGAAAAGGTGAAATAGCACAGGTCGCCGGGAATCGGAGTCACCGTGGGATTCTCCAGCGGCGGCTCCTTTTCGGCGAAGGCGGGGAAAAGGGCGTAGATCTCGTTGCGGGCGTATTTGGCGTGATACACGGGTGACCCGAGTGGCAGCGCGTCCCAGACGGCCGCGCAGGTCACCGGGGCCTTCTCGGTCAGGAGCCGGGCGGTGCAGCGGACACCGCGCTTGTCCAGGGACACTTCGATGTGGCGTTCTGTCAGTGCCGTCATCTCTTCATCGTCTCCCCTTGGTCAACACCCCCTTGTGCATAAGTGAGAACACCCCGTCCGGATCGGGGCTGAAATTGATCGGCATACCTCGAATAAAGTCGGGTAGCCGCGCGGCCATGGCTCCACCACTTGGGAACGACTACGGGAAGACACAAGGTCTCCGCACACCATGGGCCGGTCGCGCGCTGCGCCGCCGGTCCCTCCTCGCGGGCGCGGCCGCCCTCGGGACGCTCGGCGTCACCGCCTGCAGCCGCGTGCCGGAGCCGGGCAAAGTGGAGGGTGGTGACCTGCTCGATCGGCTGAGGGATGCCGGCACGGTACGGATCGGTGTCGCCGGCGAGGTCCCCTTCGGCTACATCGACGAGAACGGCGACGTCACCGGCGAGGCGCCGGAAATCGCCAAGGTCATCTTTCCCCGGCTCGGCATCCCCAAGGTCAAGGCGGTGCCGACCGAGTTCGGCGCGCTGATCCCGGGACTCACCCAGGCCCAGCAGTTCGATGTGGTGTCCGCCGGCATGTACATCAACCCGGACCGCTGCGAGCAGGTCCTGTTCTCCGACCCCGACTACCTCATGCTCGACTCCTTCATCGTGAAGGCGGGCAATCCGCATGGCATCAAGACTTATGAGGACATAGCCAAGAAGGGCCTGAAGCTGGCCAGCGGCACGGCATACGCCGAGATCGACTACGCCAAGGCCAACGGCGTCAAGGAGGTCATGGTGCTGCCCGACCAGGTGGCCGGCCTCGATGCCGTACGCCAGGGACGCGTCGACGCCTTCGCCGGGACGAACGTCACCGTCAAGGAGGTGGTGAAGGGCAAGAGCGGCGTCGAGGCGACGGAGCCCTTCCAGCCGATCGTCGACGGTGAACCGGCCTACGGCGCGGGCGGGTTCGCGTTCCGCCTCTCCGAGAAGAACCTGCGCGACGCCTTCAACGAAGAGCTCCTGAAGATGAAGGAGAGCGGCGAACTCCTGCGCGTGGTCAAGCCGTTCGGCTTCACGCAGGACGAGATGACCGACCTCACCGTCGAGAAACTCTGCCCGCCCGCCGCGGGGGGTGGCGCCTGATGATGACCGCAGAGTTCTTCAGGAGCTGGTTCCTGCCGGGTGTCTGGATCACGATCCAGGTCACCTTCCTCAGTGCCGCGCTCGCCTTTGTGATCTCCTTCGTGATCGGCCTGGCCCGCACCGCACCGAGCAAGCTCGTGCGCATCCTGGCCGGCATCTACTTCGAGGTCTTCCGTTCCACGTCCTCGCTGGTCTTCATGTTCTGGATCGCGTTCACGGTCCCGATGCTGTTCCAGATCAAGTTCATCGGCATGGCCGCCGGCGTCATCGCCCTCGGCATGACCTACGGGGCGTACGGATCCGAGATCGTGCGCGGCGCGCTCCAAGCCGTGCCGCCCGCCCAGCGCGAGGCCGGAATCGCCCTGAACTTCACGCGCGTGCAGCGGCTGCGCCGGATCGAGATCCCGCAGGCCTGGCCCGAGATGCTGCCGCCGTTCAACAACCTTCTGATCGAGCTGCTCAAGGGCACCTCGCTCGTCTCGCTGATCATCGTCGCCGACATGACCTTCGCGGGGAACCTGCAGCGCCTGGTGACGGGTGACAGCGCGCCCGTCTACACGCTGCTGCTCGTCGTCTACTTCGTCCTCGCCTTCCTGCTCACCCGCGGGATGCGCCTGCTCGAGCGGCGCGCCAAGGCCAAGCTCGGCCAGGCGCCGCCGAAGGGCGGCCTGCTCGGCGGCCTGCGCGAGCGCGGGGCCATCGACGCCGTGACCGGCACTGCGGGCACGGCGGGTACTGGGGGTGCCAAGTGAGCTGGGACTGGTCCAACGTCGACGCGTTCATGCCGCGGTTCTGGGACGGCGTCCTCGTCACCCTGCAAGCCCTGGCCGGCGGCGCGCTCATCGCCTTCGTCCTCGGCCTCGTGTGGGCGGTCGCGCTGCGCGCCCCGCAGGCCTGGATCCGCTGGCCCGTGGCGGTGTTCACGGAGTTCATCCGCAACACCCCGCTCCTGGTCCAGCTGTTCTTCCTCTTCTACGTGGTGCCCTCCTGGGGTCCCTCGATGTCCCCGCTCGTGACGGGCATCGTCGGCCTCGGCCTGCACTACTCCACGTATACGAGCGAGGTCTACCGCGCCGGTATCGAGGGCGTGCCCGTAGGCCAGTGGGAGGCGGCCACCGCGCTCAGCCTGCCCAAGACCCGTACGTGGTCCGCGGTGATCCTGCCGCAGGCCGTGCGCCGGGTGGTCCCCGCGCTCGGCAACTACGTGATCGTGATGCTGAAGGAATCCCCTCAGCTGGCCGCCATCGGCGCCCTCGAAATGCTCGGCGAGGCGCGCGGGTTCAGCAACGAGACCTTCACCTTCGAGGCGATCAGCGTGGTCGGCATCGCCTTCATCGTCATCGCCTACCCGGCATCTGTTCTTCTCCGAGTCCTGGAGCGTCGTCTTGTCCGCTGAAACCGCACCTACCGATGTCAACCCGGCCGTCGACGGCAGCGAACTGATCCGCTTCGACAAGGTCACCAAGCGCTTCGCCGGCAACACGGTCCTCGACAACCTGTGCTTCTCGGTGGACTCCGGCAAGCACGTCACGCTGATCGGCCCGTCCGGCTCCGGCAAGACCACGATCCTGCGGCTCCTCATGACCCTGGTGAAGCCCGACGAGGGCACCATCAAGGTGGGCGGCGACTACCTCACGCACGAGGAGCGCGGCGGCAAGCTGGTGCCGGCCGGCGAGAAGCACATCCGCGAGGTCCGCAAGAACATCGGGATGGTCTTCCAGCAGTTCAACCTCTTCCCCAACATGCGGGTCCTGCAGAACGTCATGGAGGCACCGGTCCAGGTGCTCGGCCTGTCCAAGGACGAGGCCGAGGCCCGGGCCCGCGAACTGCTCGACATGGTCGGGCTCGCCGACCGGTGCAACGAGTACCCGTCGCGGCTCTCCGGCGGTCAGCAGCAACGCGTCGCCATCGCCCGCGCGTTGGCGATGCGCCCGCAGGTGCTGCTGCTCGACGAGGTGACCTCCGCGCTCGACCCGGAGCTGGTCGCCGGTGTCCTCGACGTCCTCAGGGATGTCGCGCGCACCACCGACATCACGATGCTCTGCGTGACCCACGAGATGAACTTCGCCCGGGACATCTCGGACCAAGTGCTGATGTTCGACGGCGGCAAGGTCATCGAATCGGGCTCACCGGAGAAGATGTTCGGTGATCCTGATCACGAGCGCACCCGGGAATTCCTCAGCGCAGTCCTGTGACTTCACTGAGTGAGTGATCGTCAGCAGCTCGGTGAGCGGCACAATCATCGAGCTAGTGGCGTGAGCCTGTGACTGTGGCATATGCCAGGGTGGCGCGCTCCTGGACAGGCGGCCTGTCCGCCGCCGGGAGCGCGCCATCAATCTCGTCAACAGCCCCTCCGCGCAACCTGTTTGGCGGCTATCGTGGTACCGAGCCCAGCTGTCCGGAACCGGTCCATGCAGGGGGAAACCGTGGCGCTGAAGCCTGACTCGACCGCGCCGTACCACTCGGTGCAGCACGCCTTGCGCGTGCTCGAAACCGTGGCGCGGCACGCTGCGGGCGTGACGGATGTCCAGATCGCCCGCGAAACCCGCCTGCCCGCAAAGCAGTTGTCCGCCTTGCTTCTCATGCTGCGCCGTGAGGGCTATGTCCAGCAGGACACCGACGGCGCGTACCTCACCGGCGACGCGCTCTCCCGGCTTGGCTCCGCGTCCCCCGACCGCCAGCAGGCCATCACGGACCAGCTCCAGGTGACGCTCGACCGGCTGCGCGACTCGGTCGGCGCGGCGGTCTACATCAGCCGCTACATCGACGGCGAGGTCCGCATCACGCAGTACGCGGCCGGGCCCGGCACTCCCGCGGTCAACGAGTGGGTGGACTTCCGTTCGGCGGCCCACGCGAGCGCGGTCGGCAAGTCGCTCCTGACGCAGCTCGACCTGAACGGCCGCCGGGACCATCTGTCCCGCCACAAGCCGGCCCGCCTGACCTCGCGCACCATCACCAACGAGCGCCTGCTCTTCAGCCGCCTCGACGCCCAGCCGCCCACGGTGCCCGTCCTCGACCTCCAGGAGTACGCGGTCGGCACGGTCTGCGCGGCGGTCCCGATCACGGCGGGCGCGGCGGTGGGCTGCCTGGCCCTCTCGATGCCGGTCGAACACGCGCACCGCCTACGCGCCGCAGCGGACACGCTGAACCGGGGGGCGGCGCCGGTGCTTTTGTCGCTGGCGATTTGAGGCTTGGGCTTCCGGGGGCGGGTGGCTTTGGGCGGGTGGCTTTGGGGGCCGGTCGGGTGCGGCCGGGGGCCGGGGCCGGGGTGGTTCGCCGGGGTGAGTCCGGGTGAGGTGCTCTGGGGAGCTGGGGAGCTGGGGCGGGAGCGGCCTCGGGCCGGTGACTCCCGGGCGGGCTGGCGTGGCTGAGCGGGCGTGAGTCGGTCGGGGGACCGTATGTCGCGCTGGCGGTCCGTTTTGGGTGTTTCGCGTAGACGATTGGTCCCCCTATCGCCAACGTGCGCCGCCAGGGACTCGAACCCCGGACCCGCTGATGCTGCATTCATCGGGGGATGACCCCCGGACCCCCAGCCGCCTGTTGCGCGCCGAAAGGCCGCCTTCGGGGACACGACTAAGGCCCCCCGCCGAAGCGGAGGGCCTTGGTCTCGCGTGCGCCGCCAGGGACTCGAACCCCGGACCCGCTGATTAAGAGTCAGCTGCTCTAACCAACTGAGCTAGCGGCGCCTGCTGACGTCGTAGACCTTAGCATCCGATTCCGGGGGAGGAAAAATCGATATGCGGACCGCGGACCTGGCCGCCTTCACGCCTGCCCACAGGAGGACCTCGGGGCCCGGCAGCCAGGGGTGACGCGTGTCCGGGGCGACCAGCCAGCGCGAGCCGTCGCGGCCGGCGGGGGTGGTGGCGGGCGCGGGGGCCGGCACCGTCACCGCGTCCCCGATCCCGTGGCACAGCGGCGTCGGCACCGCCTCGCCCCACTCCTCCCAGGCGAGCAGCGACGGCAGCCGGTGCGCGGTGCCGGGGGCGGCGAAGATCAGTGTCCGGCCGCGGTACGTGGCGACAGGCCCGGAGCCCGGGCCCTCCTCCCACAGCCGGTCCAGCATCCGGCGGCCGAAGACCGCCGGGACGCTCACGACGTCGAAGGCGGTCCCGCACGGGAGGACCACGGGGGCGGTCGGCCGCGACTCCCACAGGGCGAGCGTGGAGCGCGGATACGAGGTCGCGGACGCCAGCCATGCGGCGCCCGCGGGCGTCACGAATCCGGCGTGCGCTTCGACGGAGTGCTTACTGGTCAGCCGAGTGCTCATGGCATCTACATGTACCGCCGGTGAGCATTCGGACTCACGGGGTTACCGATTTCCGGGACGCCCGCACCGCCGGTGCAGTACGGTCCGCCCGGCATATGCCACCGCCGTACGCCTGAGGCCTTCCTGCCGTACCCGTGAGGCCCACATTCCGCACCGGTGAGGCCCTCTTGCGGGACCCGGGACAATGGAAGGCGGTCCTCGGGGAATGCCGGGGGCCGCAGACACTGGCGACGGAAGGACCGGCATGGCGGAACCCGAGCGGACACAGCGGCGACTGCGCCCGGCGCCCCTGCTTTTCGAGCCCACCACAGCCGCCGCCGACCCGGAGCACTTCTTCGACCTGGAGTCGATCGAGGACCCCCGGGAACTGCTCGCGCGCGCCACCGAGCTGACCCTCGCGTTCCGCGCCGCGACCGACCGTGCCATCGAGTTCCAGGCCATCGCCGCGGCCCAGCTGGCCGACCCGCATCGCTTCGACCGTCTGACGGCGGCGGCGATCGCGGAGCGGGCGGAGTGGACCGAGGACTATGCGAAGAAGATGGTCGAGTTCGGGCGGGCCCTGTTGCGCGGAGAGCTCAGAGACTGATCGCCCTTTCCTTCGCCACGGCCTCCCGCACCGCCGGCGCGATCTCCGTGGACCAGCGCGCCACCGAGACCGCGTCCTGTGTGCCGCCCTTGGGGGAGAAGAGCGTGAACCCCGCGGCGCCGTGGTCGAGTACCGCGGTGGTGAGTTCCTCGGTCCACTGCGCGACGCTGCCGCCCAGCCACCGCCCCTCGGCGTCCCGGGTGGCCGGGAGCGGGGCGTCCGTGATGCGGCCGGGGAGGTTGAAGACCGTGGCGATGTCGGCGGGCGAGCGGCCGGCCGCGCGGGCCGCCTCGTCGATGACCGGGCGTGAGCTGCGGTAGCGCTCGCTGAGCCAGTCCGCCGCATGGCCCGGGATCCAGCCGTCGGCCACACGGCCTGTGACGGCGAGGGACTTGCGGCCCACCGAGCCCGTCCACACCGGGGGAGCGGCCACCGGGGACGGCGCGATCTCGTGCACCCGGAAGTGCCTGCCCTCGAAGGTGACCGGGGCGCCCCCGCCCGAGAGCTTCCTGACCAGGACGATCGCCTCCTCGAAGGCCTCGACGGCCTGAGCCGGCGTGAGCTTCTCGACGCCCATGTCGGCGATCCGGTCCCAGATCCCGCCCGCGCCCATACCCAGAATGACCCGGCCGTCGCTCAGCGCGGACAGCGACGTGAGTGTGCGTGCCAGCATCGCGGGCGGCCGGGTCGGATTGGTGACGTTGGCGAAGCCGGCGATGTGCCGCGTACGGCCGAGCAGGAAGGCGATCGTGGCGTACGCGTCCAGGCGCTCGCCGAGGTACGGGTGGTCCGAGAGCGAGAAGTGGTCGAGTCCGTCGCGGTCGGCCTGCTGCGCCATGCGGAGCAGCTCGGGGCCCTCGTCGAGGGTGCTGTGCGCTCCGAAGCCGAACAAAGGGAGGGCGGATACGGGGGCGGACATGATGCGACGCCTCCACAGGGATTATTGAGTTCGTGGTACGAACTTTATTAGTTCGCACTACGAACTTCAACCGTTTCCCGTCATCCCGTGCCGCCGTCCGTACGCCGAAACACCTCGGGGACCTCGTTGTCGCGCACGAGGCGGCCGAG
The DNA here is from genome assembly GCF_040300965.1 of Streptomyces mesophilus. Classification (GTDB taxonomy): domain Bacteria; phylum Actinomycetota; class Actinomycetes; order Streptomycetales; family Streptomycetaceae; genus Streptomyces; species Streptomyces mesophilus_A. Next base: position 23,609 of record NZ_JBEPEW010000113.1, read on the forward strand.
CAGTCCGGCGAGCGCCTCGCGCTCTTCGGTCGTCAGGCCGTCGGGCAGGCGGTCGATGCGGCGGCAGGTCTCGTCGTAGAAGTCCCGTGCGAGAGCGGCCCCTTGAGGGGTCAGCGCCACCCGCACCGCGCGGCTGTCCTCGGGGTCCGGCTCGCGCTGCACGAGCCCGTTGCGGGCCGTCCGGTCGACAAGCCCGGTCAGGCTGGACTTGGCGAGTCGCAGCACCGAGCCCAACTCGCCCATCCCGTACGACCGCGCCATCAGTACGCACAGCAACTGCCCCTGCTGCGGGGTGAGTCCGTATTCCCGGCCCGACTCCGCGTACACGGCGTTCACCAGGAATGACGACTGCACCAGCGCGGCCACCACGCCGAGCCGGCCGCTGCCCTTTTCGTCTTTTTCGCCCACGCGGTCAGCGTAACATTGCGATTCGTACTGCGAACTATGACCGGTAAAGCTGTGAACGGTAAAGCTGTGACCTGTAAGGCTGTGAACGGTAAGACTGTGACCCGTGAAGCTAGGGCCGGTACGCAACCCGGTGCTCACTCAGATGAGAAAGCACCGTGTGGTTCGCGTCCCAGCCGTCCGGGAACTTCACCGTGACGCCCAGCTGCACCGGCTCCGTCGACGGATGCTCGTCGAGCAGTTCGGCGACCCCGGACCGGCAGACCACGATGCACGCGTGCCGATGCCGCGAGGCGAGCACGCACAGGCGGCCCGTCTCCAGATGGAAGGCCGTGGCGTCGGGGCGGCCGGAGAGCGGATGGAGTACGACCGTGACGTCGTACTCGCGGCCCTGCAGCCGGTTGGCCGTGTCGACGGTGACGCCCTGAACTCCCAGGTCGGCCAAGGCTGTTCGGACCGCCGCGGCCTGGTCGCGGTGGGCGGTGCCGACGGCGATACGGTCCGCCGTGAGCGGCGCCGGGTCCGGTGAGCGCTCGCTGACGGTGACGCCGCCGCGGTCGAGGAGCCGGCGGACCACCTGGGCCAGCGCCCGTACGGCCTCCGGGTCGGTACGCGGAGTGTGCCGCGCCGGCAGTTCGAGCAGGCCCCAGCCTGAGGCCGCTGCCTCGTCGAGCACGCGGTCGTGCGCGCCGCCGTCGCCGGTGACGCCGAAGCTCAGGGACCGGTCGCCGTGTGAGGTGCCGCTGCGGAACTTCGTATACGGGTAGAAGGCCTCGGAGATCAGCGGTGCCGCGGACGCGGGAAGGCGCCAGGAGACCGGCAGGCGGTGCTGGGGGAGGTGCGGATTGTGGGCGAGCAGGGTGCTGACCGCGCTGGCCGAAGGGTCGTACGACAGGCCCGCCCACTGCTCGGAGCCGACGATGGAGAAGGGGTCCAACTGGCCCGGGTCGCCCACGAACAGCGCGCGTTCGAAGAGCCCCGCGACGGCCAGCAGCGCGTCGGAGCGCATCTGGTACGCCTCGTCGACGATGGCGTGCTGCCAGGGCTCCACGTCCTTGACGTGCGCCCACTTCGCGGCCGTCGACAGGACCACGTCGAGACCGGCCAGGTCGCCGGCCTTCGAGGACGTGCGGACCTGGGGGAGCTCGTCGAGCGCCTTGTCGTAGGCATCGGCGTCGCTGCTGTGCAGCCGGCCGACGGGCAGGTCGGGGTTCTTCTCGGCCAGGCGCAGGACCAGGTCGTCGACCTGGGCGTTGGTCTGGGCGACGACCATCAACGGGCGGCCGGCTGCGGCCAGTTCGAGCGCCGTGTTCACCACGAGGGTCGACTTGCCGGCACCTGGCGGGGAGTCGACGACCACACCGCGGTCCGTGCCGTGCAGGGTGTCCCGCAGGATCGCGGTGGTGGCCTCGGCGGCGGCCGCGGACGGGTCGAAGTCCGAGGGGCCGGCAGGGGCGTTCACAGCAGGTCCTCCGAGGTCAGCGGGTCGGGTCGTTCGGCCGTCGGCTCACCCGGCGGGCCGCCGTGGGTCCAGGGTGTCTGCTCGGCGTCGGGGAGCTTCGCGCCGCCGCGCGCGTCGTGCTCGAAGAGCGTCCAGCACAGCCGGTCGCCCTTCGCGGGCACGGAACCTTCGTCGGGCTCCTTGCCGCGGCCCATCTTGTCCAGGATCCGCAGCACGACGCCGCCCTCGTCGTCGTACCCGACGAACTCGGCGCTCTGCGGCTTGCCTTGGAGCGACCGGTAGACCTTCGCGCCCGCACCGAGATGCGGCTGGTCCTGCGTGCGTACGGTGATCAGCGGGCGCGGCCGCGGGCGCTTGTCCTCGCTGTACGCCATCACCGACTCGGTGACCTCGCCGGTGAAGGCCTCCCCGGTGAGCCGCCGCCCGGCCATGACCAGCGGATCGTCCAGGGCCTCCTGCGCCTCGAGCCGGGCCTGGGCCTCCTCGCGCCGCTGCAGCTTGCGGGCCGCGGTGACCGCGTCGTCGCGGCGCGGCTGCGGGGGCTCACCGGCCAGGACGCGGTCGCGGTGGCCGGTGTACGACCACAGGTCCCGGGTCCAGCGCTCGGCGCTGCGCGGTGCCTCGGGCAGGGTGCGCAGCAGGTCGATCCCGCGCCAGACCGCGTCCCAGGTGGGCCGGGTGCGGCTCTCGATCAGCGAGGCGATCTCCTTTTGCGCGGCGGCCAGTTCACCGAGCCGGTCGTCCGCGTCCAGGCCGTCCTCGGCCGCCTGCAGCGCGGTGCGAGCCCGGTCGAAACGCTCGATGCCGGGTGCGAGCAGCCGGTTGTCGAAGGCCGGATCGGTGGCGGGCCCGGCGGGCGGGCACAGCAGCTGGCCCTCCTTGTCCCGGCCCAGCTCGGCCTCGAACGCCGCCTGCGCACCGCTCTTTCCGTCCGGCGGGTCGATCCATGCGAGCAGCGCCCCCAGATGCTGGTCCTCCAGGCTGGACTGCCCCGTCGCCCAGTGCCGTCCGAGCAGCTCGGTCATCGCCAGGAGCTGTGCGGAGCCCGGCACATGGGCCCGCTCACCGAAGTGCGTCAGCCACCGCCCGAGCAGCGGCACCCTCGGCGGCGCGGGATAGGGCGTGTCCGGGTCCTGCTCGGCGGTCCGCCGGAAACGCATGGAGCGCCCGAGCAGCCGTACGAACTCCACACCGGCCCTGCTCGGCACGATCAACTGCGGTGCGTCCACACACAGTTCGACCTCGACCTTGACCTTCTTGCCGGTCTCCGGGTCCGTCTCGTTGCGCGTCTCGGCCCGGGTATCGCCGGCGAAGGACTCCACGTACGGCAGCAGTTCCTCGGCCAGCTCGGCCAGGAAGGCGAACCGCAGCTCGCGGTCGCGCGGCTGCGGTACGACGAGCAGCCGCGGCCGCTCGCGGTCGGTGCCGACCAGCGCCCCGAGCGGAGCGCCGGCCTCGCCCGCGGTGGTCAACGGCACGAAGACAAGGGGCCGTTCGGACAGGCGCCGGTGCCGCACGGTGGCGGTCGGCTGCGCCCGCCCGCTCCGCACCGCTTCGAGCCGCGCCAAGGTGGAGATCAACGACATGCGGCGCCTCCGTCCCGTACGACTGCGGCCTCTTCCGTACGAGGCGCGGGCGCCGCGGACGCGAGGGCCTCCGCGCGCAGGGCGGCCGCCCTGCGGAGCGCGGCGACCGCGGGGTCGGCCGGGTCGCCGCTCTGGCCGTGCGCGGCGGACAACACCGCGTCCACCGTGGTCAGTTCGCCGAGGTCGCCGCGGAGTGAGCGGCCCAGCGCGGTCACCGCACCGCGTTCGCGGGCCCGGTCGCGGCAGTGGAAGGCGAGCTCGCACGCGGCCAGGCACTCCGGCGCATACGTGGCGGGCACCGACTCGACGGCGGTGGTCAGCTGTTCGGCGGGCTGTTCGAGGTCGAAGGTGGTGCCCGGCGCGAGGGTGCCGGCGATGTCCTCGATGCGGGTGAGGCGGGCCAACTGGCGGCCGGTCACCGCCCGTTGCTTGCGTACGTCGACGACCGAGGCCGTCGGCAGGTTGGAGAAGTCCTTGGGGCAGACCAGCAGGATGCTGTGGGCGACCTCGGGGGACGGATCGAGGCGGGCGGCGATCTGCTCGAGGGCGAGCACATAGACCGCGGACTGGCGGGCGGCGGCGCCGACCTTCGCCGCGTCGGCCGAACCGTCGATCATCGGGAACGACTTGATCTCCACCACCGTCCAGCGGCCGTCGGGGTGCACCACGACGGCGTCCGGCTCAAGAAACGCGGGTGAACCGGCGACGTCAAGGGCGACCATCGGGTGGTCGAGCAGCGTCCAGGTGCCCGCTGCGGCGTCCCGCAGCGCGAGCGCCGTGCGGGCGGCGCG
>NZ_JBEPEW010000114.1:0-27672 GCF_040300965.1 Streptomyces mesophilus
GATCTCGAGCCGGCGGCGGTCGCCTGCGCCCGCCGCAACCTGCCACCCTCACGGGTGTACGAGGGCGACCTGTTCGCACCGCTCCCGGCCGGACTGCGCGGCCGGATCTCCGTCCTGGCCGCGAACGTCCCCTACGTCGCCACCTCGGACATCCCGTTCCTGCCCGCTGAGGCCCGCGACCACGAGCCCCTCTCGGCCCTCGACGGCGGCGACGACGGCCTCGCGGTGGCCCGCCGGGTGGCCCGGGGCGCGCGGGAGTGGCTCGCTCCGGGCGGACATGTCCTGATCGAGGCCACCGAGGCCCAAGTCCCGCTCGCCGAGCGGGCGTTCACGGACGCCGGACTTTCGGTGCGCGTGGCGGTGGACGAGGAGTGGGAGGCGCGGGTCGTGGTGGGCACCGCCCGGCCCGCCTAAGGGCGTAACTCCTGGTGGGCGCCGCCCAGCAGGCCCGCACTCAGTAGCGCTGGGCTTTGACGATCTTCGCGGTCAGCGGAGGCTCGACCGGCTTGCGGCTGATGGCGAGGGGCTGGGCCCGCTCGTCGGGTGCGAGGTCCTGCGCACCGACGATGCGGGTCTCGACCACCTTGCCGTCGGCGTCGAAGAAGTCGACCTGCACCGCGTACGAGGCCGTGGCGTCCGTGCGGTTGCGGATGTTGACCACGTGGGCGCGGACGCCGTTGGTCTCCGACAGCGGCTTGCCGGTGAGGCCGACCTCGGACATCGCGTTGCCCTGGCCCTCGGCGGCGTCCAGCTGCTCCTTGTACTCCTGCCGGGTGCGTTCCGTGGCGTCCGAGACGGACTCCTCGAACGCGGACGCCCGGGCCGACGCGGAGGCTTCGGCGGCCGAGGCCGACGCCTTCACCTCGGCCTTCATCGACTCCGCCGCGGAGGCCATGGGCGAGGGGGGCTCCCCGGAGAAGTTCTCCGTGGCCGGAGGTGTGGCCCGGTTGCTGAAGGTCGCGGCGGCATCACCGCTCCCTTCGGTGCTGCAGCCGGCCAGAACCGCACCGGTGAGAGCGGCGAAGGCGACCAGGGCGACCCGGCCGCGGCGCGGACCGCCGGGGAATCTGGCTGAGCTCATGGAACGTGGCCTCCTGCTCGGACGGAGCCGAACCCCCAGGCCGTGGGCCCGACTGATCCAGGATCCGCGATGAGCGCGCGGTCGGCCATCGCAGAGCGCTCCGGGGGCGGCGCCCCGATCCGGCCAAAAGATGCCTACTGCGCTAAATGCGGCAAAAGTATGAATACGGGTCTGGTGCGCCGGGAAGGACGTCATGTCACAGGTCACCGACGGAGCGGGCACGCAGTCGTCCGCAGCCGTGAAGTTGTCGCTGTTCACCCTGACCACGATGGTGATCGGCTCCATGGTGGGCGCCGGCGTGTTCTCGCTGCCGCGGCGCTTCGCCGAGGAGACCGGTGTGGCGGGCGCGCTGATCGCCTGGGCCATCGCGGGCACCGGCATGCTGATGCTGGCCTACGTCTTCCAGTCTCTGGCCGTACGCCGCCCCGACCTGGACGCGGGCGTCTACGCGTACGCGAAGGCCGGCTTCGGCGAGTACCTCGGCTTCTTCTCCGCGTTCGGCTACTGGGCCAGCGCCTGCGTCGGCAACGTGACGTACTGGGTGCTGATCATGTCGACGGTGGGCGCGATCTGGCCCGCCCTGGGCGACGGCGACACCGCCCTGGCCATCGTGCTCTCCTCGGCCGGCCTGTGGGCGTTCTACTTCATGATCCGGCGCGGGGTGAAGGAAGCCGCGGCGATCAACAAGATCGTGACCGTGGCGAAGATCGTGCCCATCCTGGTCTTCATCATCCTGGCGCTGTTCTACTTCGACCCCCAGGTGTTCGCGGACAACTGGGGCGGCGCCGACTACGCGGGCTCCCTGTTCAGCCAGGTCCGCGGCACCATGCTGGCCACCGTCTTCGTGTTCCTCGGCGTCGAGGGCGCGAGCGTCTACTCGCGGCACGCCAAGAAGCGCTCGGACGTGGGCCGGGCGACGATCCTCGGCTTCCTCAGCGTCTTCGCCGTCTTCGCGTCCGTCGTGGTGGTCTCGTACGGGATCATGCCGATGGAACAGCTCGCCGAACTGCGCCAGCCGTCCATGGCCGGAGCCCTGGAGGCCGCGGTCGGCACCTGGGGCAAGGTCTTCATCAGCGTCGGCCTGATCGTCTCCGTGCTCGGCGCCTATCTGGCGTGGACGCTGATGTCGGCCGAAGTCCTGTACGTCGCCGCCAAGGACGACGACATGCCCCGCTTCCTGGGGCGCGCGAACCATGCCGATGTGCCCGTGCCCGCGCTGATCATGACGACGGCGCTCTCGCAGATCGTCCTGGTCGTCACCGCGTTCTCGGACGACGCGTTCAACTTCGCGCTCGACCTCACCAGCGCCCTGTCGCTCATCCCGTACCTGCTGGCCGCCGCCTTCGCGGTGAAGATCGGCACGAGGACCGACCCCCTCACGGCCGGCGGCGGAAAGACCTCGAACCGCGAACTCACCATGGCGATCATCGCGATGGTGTACACGGCGTTCATGCTCTACGCGGCCGGCCTGAGGTTCCTGCTCATGTCGTTCATCCTGTACGCGCCCGCCACGATCCTGTTCGTGATGGCCCGCCGTGAGCAGGGCCGGCGCCTCTTCTCGCCCCGCGAACTCGTCATCCTCGCCGTCTCCGTCATCGGCGCGGTCATCGGCGTGATCGCGCTGGCCGCGGGCTGGATCAGCCTCTGACGCCGCACCGCTCTCCGTACCCTGCGCACCCTCCCAGAGAGGTCACCATGACCGGTCCGAGCACTCCGTCCCAGGCCTACGGCGTCCACTCCGAGGTGGGACGTCTCCACAAGGTCCTCGTCTGCGCTCCGGGACTCGCGCACCGCAGGCTGACCCCGACCAACTCCGACGACCTGCTCTTCGACGACGTCATGTGGGTGGAGAACGCCCAGCGCGACCACGCCGACTTCGTCAACAAGCTGCGCCAGCGCGGCGTGGAGGTCGTCGAACTGCACGAGCTGCTCGCGCAGACGATGGCCATCGGCGAGGCGCGATCCTGGCTGCTCGACCGGAAGATCGTGCCCAACCAGGTCGGCGTCGGCCTCATCGAAGACACCCGCGCCTTCCTGGAGACCCTGGAGCCCCGACAGCTCGCCGAGTACCTCATCGGCGGCCTCGCCACGACCGACCTGCCGGACGAGTTCCGCTCCGGATACGTATCGCTCGCACGCGAATCGACCGGCGTACGCGAGTACTTGATGCCTCCGCTGCCCAACACCCTCTACACCCGCGACACCACCTGCTGGCTGTACGGCGGCCTCACCCTCAACCCGCTGTACTGGCCCGCACGCCACGACGAGACCCTCCTGATGAAGGCGGTCTACCAGTTCCACCCGGACTTCGTGGGGGCTCGGGTGTGGTGGGGAGATCCCGAGGACGACTGGGGGCAGGCCACGTTCGAGGGCGGCGACATCATGCCCGTCGGCAACGGCGTCGTCCTCATGGGCATGAGCGAACGCACCTCGCGGCAGGCCGTCACCCAGGTCGCCAAGGCCCTGTTCGAGAACGGGGCCGCCGAACATGTCATCGTCGCCGGCATGCCCAAACTCCGGGCCGCGATGCACCTCGACACCGTGTTCACGTTCGCCGACCGGGACATCGTCACGCTGTACCCGAAGATCATGGACTCGGTGCACACGTTCTCGCTGCGCCCGAGCGACAAGGCGCCGGGCCTCGACATCACCGACGAGGGTTCCACCCCCTTCGTCGACGTGGTCGCCAAGGGCCTGGGGCTGCCCCGGCTCCAGGTCATCGAGACGGGCGGCGACGTCTACGCCTCCGAGCGCCAGCAGTGGGACAGCGGCAACAACGCCGTCGCCCTCGAACCGGGCGTCGTCTTCACGTACGACCGCAACACCCAGACCAACACTCTGCTGCGCAAGGCCGGGGTCGAGGTCATCACCATCGTCGGCGCGGAACTGGGCCGGGGCCGCGGCGGCGGCCACTGCATGACCTGCCCGATCATCCGCGAACCGGTCGCGTTCTGACGGCGAGGGCACCCCTGAGCACTCCGAGACCGAAGACGAATGGCGCCGAGGCACCCCAGAGCACTCCGAAAGGCCGTTCCCATGGATTCCGCCCACAGCAGCGACGCGCTGGCGAAGCTGCGGCAGCCCCGCCCGTATCCGGCCGTGTCCCTGCTCATGCCGACCCACCGCCGAGAGCCCGACAACGCCCAGGACCCCGTACGGCTGCGCAACCTCCTGGCGCAGGCCCGCGACCTGCTCCAGAACGACCCGGCCGTGACCCGCGAACGGCGCGCGGACGTCCTGGACCAGCTGGAACAGGCCGCGGCGGAAGCGGACCTCGTGCACGCACGCGACGGCCTCGTGATCTACGCGGCGCCCGGCGAGCACCAGGTCTGGTCCGTGGCCCGTGAGGTGCCGGAGCGCGTCGTGCTCTCCGACACCTTCCTCACCCGCAACCTCGTCGCGGCCCGGGCTGCCGCACAGCCGTTCTGGGCGCTGGCCGTGGCGGCCGACCGGGTCTCGCTGTGGAGCGGTGAGGGTGAGCAGGTCACCGAGCACACGGGGGACGGCTTCCCGATGGAGCGGAGCCTGGAGGACCCCGACGCGGAGCGCAAGGAGCGCATCGGCGATCTGCCGAGCACCTTCCGCGACGAGCAGACCCGCCAGTTCCTGCGCCAGGCGCATGAGGCGCTGCGCGTGGTGCTCGCCTCGTCCCCCCGCCCGCTGTACGTGATCGGCGGGCCCGCGGCGCTCTCCCTCCTGGAGGAGACCGGCCCGCTGGGCAAGGACACGACGACCGTGCAGCAGGAGGGCCTCGCCGCGGGTCCGGCCGCCGAGGTGTGGCGGGCCGTCGAACCGCTGCGGGCGGAGAAGGCGTCGGCGGACCGCGAGGCGACCCTCTCCGAACTCGACGCCGCCCGGGGCCGAAGGGAGTTCGCCGGCGGTCTCGACGAGGTCGCCCAGGCCGCGCGGGACGGCCGGATCCGGCTCCTCGCGGTGGAGGAGCACTTCCGTGCCGTCGTACGCGACTACCTCGACCATCTGGAACCGGCCGAGCCCACCGACCTCGACGCCCGCGACGACATCGTGGACGAGCTCGTCGAGCAGGCCCTGGAGACCGGAGCGGAAGTGCGCTTCGTCCCCGACGGCACCCTGTCGGACGCGGGCCGGATCGCCGGCGTCCTGCGCTACTGAGCCGCGCCGACCACCAGCACCAGGAGCACCCCATGGCCCGCAACCGCTGTCTGATCCTGAGCTCGCCTTCGGAGGTCTGGGACCTGCTGTCCAGCGGCCCGCGCTACGGGGAGTGGGTCACCGGAACCCAGCAGGTCCTGGCCGCCGACCCGCACTGGCCGGATGTCGGCGCCCAGCTCAAGGTCCGGGTCGGCATGGGCCCGGTGACCCTCGACGACACCAGCACCGTCCGCGTCTGCGAACCGATGGAGCGCCTCGAACTCGAGGCGCAGGCCGGCCACTTCGGTGCGGCCCGTATCGCCATGAAGCTCATCCCGTGGGGCGAGAACACGCTCGTCATCCTCGACTGGCACCCCATCCGGGGCCCCGGCAGCCGGATGCACGGCATGCCCGTCGACTACCTGGTCAAGGTCCGCAACGGCATGATGCTCACGAAGCTGGCCCGGATCGCCGAGCGCGAGCACAGCGAAGCCGTGTGATCTCGAACCCCCCGCCGGCCCGGGAGTTCAGGGCGACGGACGCGCGGTGATGTGCGCCCGCAGCCGATCGGTGTCCTGGTCCGTCCAGCCCTCGCGCGGCACGATCGCCGCCCAGGCGTCCACGGGCGCCGCCCCGTACCGGTGCCCGTGGGGAGCGTCCACTCCGTAGGAGACGGCCATGTCGATGGTGGTCTGCCAGAAGGTGACGAGGGGGAACCAGCGGATCGCCGGGGTGATGTCGGGGCCCAGCGGGGCCCGCAGCCACTGCGGCCGGTGCAGGAGCAGGTCGCTCGACCACCACACGACCGGGTCGGAGGCGTTCTGCAGATAGACGACCCGCGGGTCGCCCCAGGCCGAGGGCGGCTGCTTCAGGTCCCGCGGGACGAACTGCCCGAAGCGTACGTTCCTGCCCGCGTCGAGGACGGGGCGCCAGACCGGACTGCCGGGCTCGCGGTGGTCCCGGATCTCCTGCGAGATCGGCGCGAAGTTCGGCGTACCGACGAGCAGGGCCCCGTCCGTACGGGCCAGGAGGTCCCGCAGGCCGTCGAAGGAGGACTCGATCGCGAACCCGCCCAGGCTCTCGCCGGTCACGACGACCTTGGGCCGGTCCTCCTCGGGCAGCGCGGCCACCTTGGCGAGCACCGCCTCGACGAGGGTGCGGGTGGCCTGACCGGCCCGTTCCTTGTCGACGAGGAAGGAGACCCAGCTGGGCAGGTAGGAGTACTGCACCGCGACGGTGGCGGTGTCGCCGTCGTGCATGTACTCGAGGGGCTCGACGATGTCGGCGTTGACCCATCCCGTCCCCGTGGTGCCGGCGATGGCGAGCACGTCCCGGTCGAAGGCCCCGGTGCGCTCCAACTCCCTTACGGCGAGCTGGGCTTTGGCCTCGAACGGGGTGTCGGTGCCGAAGACCTCGGGCACCGACGCGCTGACATAGACGCGGACCGGGTCCTTGGCCGGCCTGCCGGTGTACGCGCCGATCCGCTCCTCGGTCAGCGCGGACCCCGCGAAGACACGCCCCTGGAATCCGAGGTCCTGCCAGGAGATGAGCGATCCGGGGCCGCCCGACACGAGCGGCGAGTCCGGCGGCCGGATCCCTTCCCTCGTACCGCCGTTGGTCGCGTACGCGATGCGGTCCGCGAGACCGATGACACCGCGCTGGAAGACCACATCGCGCAGTCCCACGGTCACGATCAGCGCGCTGAGCACGGCTCCTGCGCCGATGGCCACCGGCAGCGGAACGTAGCGGTGCAGCCTCCGGATCAGCGACCGCGTCCCGAGGCGGATCCCCCGCGCGCACAGCAGCAGAAGAGCCCACAGGACGAGGGCGACCAGCATGATCGCGGGCACATGCCAGGTCAACGAGGGCGGCAGACCCTGGAGTTCACGCAGCCGGATCTGTGCGTGCGCGCTGCGGGCGATCAGCCACACGGTGACGACGAGACCGAGCACCCAGTACGCCTGCCACAGACGCGCCCGCACGCGCTCGGTGGGCCGACGTGCGGACAGGGCCCGCCAGAGGGTGCTCACCACGGCGCCGAACCCGTACCCGATGGCCGCGCTGATCCCGCCGACCACGCCCTGAAGCAGCCAGGGCCGCGGCACGAGCGAGGGGGTCAGGGACAGCCAGAAGAAGACGGTCGCGCAGCAGAGCGCGGTGAGGTCCGGCCAGCGCCGGACCAGGTAGGAGCCGTCGGGCCGGTCCCAGTAGGGCTTGCGGGCGATACGGGCGAGCCGCTCCCGGACGGCGGTCCAGCGCGGCATGGCGCGGTGCATGAGCTCACGCTAGTCGAGCACCGGACGGTCGGCCCTTCGGGCGAACGCGTGCGCTCGCCCCGGCCCGGCGAAGGCCTCACGATGGGCAGGTCAGCCCTTGTCCGTGCAGGTGAGCACGTTGGGAGGCCGCGCCTTGGTGCCGTACGGTCCGCAGCCCCGGCGCCGGCCGCTGCGGCGTCCCGTCCCCACGCCGACGGCCGTCGCCGCGGTACTCGTCGTGCTGCTGCTCACGAATGTCGGCGCCCACCAGTGGTCCCAGCCGTGGACGCTGCTGCTCTCCCTCGCCGCCACCGGGGTGCTGCTCGCGATCGTGTTCTGGTCCGGCGGCCGGTGGTCCGAGGTGGGCCTCGCGCGCGACACGCTCGCCCGGGGACTGCGCTGGGCGCTCGCGCTGATCGGCGTCGTGGCCCTCGTCTATCTGGCCGGCGCCCTGCTGCCGTTCACCCGGCAGTTCTTCACCGATCAGCGCACCAGCGGGTCGAGCGGCGCCGAGGTGGCCGCGCGCGTCCTGCTCACCGTCCCGCTGGGGACCGTACTCCTGGAGGAAGTGGCGTTCCGGGGCGTCCTGTACGGACTGATCCTGCGCAGCCGCGGGCCGCTGGCCGCGACCTTGATCTCGTCCGGGCTCTTCGGCGTCTGGCACATCCTGCCCTCGCTCGGGCTCGCCGCCGCCAAGCCCGCCCTGGGCAGCGCCTTCGGCGACACCCTGCTCGGCATGGTCCTGATCGACGCCGGCGCGGTGCTGTTCACGGCCGCGGCGGGCTGCCTCTTCTGCGAACTGCGCCGCCGCAGCACCAGCCTGCTCGCACCCATGGGGCTGCACTGGGCCACCAATGCCCTCGGGCATCTCTTCGGTTTCCTTCTGAGATGACCCGGAGGCCGTGAGCAGCGCGCGCTCCGTGCCCTGCCGCGCCCTCGAGGGCCGGTGCTACATCCGGCTCAACGAGGCCGCGGCGGTCAGCACATCTCTGATCGCCTCCCGGTCCCCGTCCTGACCGGCGGCGGCCTCCTGCGGCAGCACATGCCCCGCCGCGAGACGGCAGAACTCCACACCGTCCAGGGCGACATGGGCCACCTCGTGCTCGGCGGAGCCCACCGCGCCCGGAGAGTCGAGGGCGATCAGCCACTCGCCGCCGCCCGAGCCCTCGACCTCGAGCCGCAGGCTCCGGCCGGGGGAGCCCGCGCGGACCAGGCTCTTGGGCGGTGCGGCACGTCCTTCGCGGCGGCGTTCGGCCAGGGCCGAGGGCAGCATGCGGGCCGCGAGGTCGATCATCCGGTTGAGATGGCGCGGCGCCGGCGGCTCGTACGGGTAGTCGACCGCGTCCGCGATATCCCCGGCGTGCACCCAGCACTCGAAGGCGCGGTCCACCAGGGAGTCGCGCAGCGGAAGGCTGAACGCCCCGTACGGCACCGAGAGTTGGCCGGATCCACCGCCCGCGAAGGACACCGTCCGCACCAGTGCGTGTGACTGCTCCCGCCATGGCATACGGACCGTGCGGGTCGGCGGGAAGTGCGAGGCCTTCCAGTACGTCTCGGTCCTGGCCCGCGGCGAGGGCTCATCGGGCGCCAGCTCCCCGAGCGGATCCTCCAGACCGAGCGCGACCGCGACCAGACCGTCCACGGTCAGCAGATGCGCGATCACCCCGGCGACGGTGGTCCGCCGGTTCACGGGGCGGTCGCTCTCGCCGTCGTACCACTTCAGCCGTACGGGGGCGTGCCACTCGCCGTCGCCGATGTCCTGGAGCAGCGCGTCAAGGCGCGCGGTCTCCGCGTCGTACGCAACAGCCCAGTCCGGTACGGGGATCCGCGGCGGCCGCTTGTCGAGGCAGCCCGCGAGGACCCGCGAGCGCAGCCCGGGGTCGAGGTCGAGGCTCTCCTCCGGCTGAAGCAGTCCCACCGCGTCCCGCAGCCGCAGCGCCTCGTCGGCGCAGGGGCCGCAGGTGCCCAGGTGCAGCTCGACCGCGGCCGCCTCCTCGGGCGCGCAGGCCGCGAGGGCCCAGGCGCCGAGCAGCGACTTCAGTACGTCGTGTTCGAGGACCGGGGGCGGTGGAGCCTCCGGTTCGGGCAGGGGCAGCCCGCTGTCCTCGACGGACTCGCGCGGGGACGGTATGCGTGCCGAGGACGAGGCCCCCGAACGCTCGTCGTCCCCCGGGCGGCCTTCGCCCGGGCCGAACGGATCGGGATTCATGTGGCTCTCCCGTACCCCTGGCGCCAGGGACTGCCGCTGTTCCTCTGGTCGTTGGCCGAGGACAGGAGCTGCAGCCCGAGGCGAAGGCGGCGCCGCGCCTCGTCCTCGGTGACGCCCAGGTCGGCGGCGGTCTGGCGGTAGTCGCGGCGCTGGAAGTACGCGAGCTCGAGGGCGGCGCGCAGCGGCGCGGGCATCGAGGTCACGATGTAGTCGGCGCGCGCGGCCGCCGACGCCTCGCGCACCTTGCGTTCCAGGTCCTCGGCGCTGCCCTCGCCGCCTTCGGCGAGCGCCGCCGCGCCCTGCTTGCGCAGCCGCTGCACGGCCTGGCGGTGGGCGAGCGAGGCGATCCACGAGCGCATCGAGCCCTGCTTGGGCTCGTAGGCCTCCGGGTTCTCCCAGACGTGGGCGAAGACTTCGCGGGTGACCCGGTCGGCGGCGTCCTCGTCGTCGAGTACGCGATGGGCGAGGCTGTGGACGAGCGAGGCGAAGCGGTCGTAGAGCTCGCCGAGCGCCGCGGCCTCCCCGCGCGCGAGCCGCTGCTGCATCCTGCGGTCCCAGCGGGGTGGTGCGTCCTTCGCCATCAGGCCCCCTCCGCCTTGCTTCCCTGAGCTTCGAATGTAGTCGCAGGCGCGGTCCGCGTACGCCCCTTTGCGGCAATGTGCGCCCGCGCCCGGGCTGGGGATGGTAACGAATGCGTCACCTTCCCTTGCGCAGAGCAACTGAACGAACCTGATCGAAGTCGATCTAGATAGATCGAATCCGGCGAATTGTGATAGGGCTTTCCTGTGTTTCAGCAGGAAGGTGCGGGGCAGCCGCGAGAACAGGAAGCGAAGGAAGTGCTTCCGGATCTTCGCGGCTTCCGGATTTCCGAGGCTGTACGGGACCGAAGCCCGGGCGAGCGAACGAGAGGCATGGCGTGGCGCTCAAAGTGACCGAGGCAGAACGGGGCGGCTGGGCCGTCATCCAGGTCAGCGGTGAAATGGACCTGGTGACCTCCCCCGCCCTGCGCCAGCGTGTCCATGAGGCGGTCGCCGACGGCCGGCGCAACGTCGTGCTCGATCTGTCCGAGGTCCTCTTCTGCGACTCCTCGGGCGTCGGCGTCCTGATCGCGTCCCGCCGGCTGCTGCGCTCCTGCTCGGGCCGGCTGCGCCTGATCCTGCCGGCCCGCGGCGCCGAGGACGGCTCCCACGTCAACCGGGTCCTCGCGGCCCTCGGCGTACGCCGTCTCTTCGAGGTCTACCCGGACGCGGTCTCCGCCTCCGACGACGCGGCCCAGCCGCTGTCGGCGTAACCGGGCGGAGTGTTCAGCCGAGGTGCCCTTTGGCTGCTGCCACGAACGCGTTGACGGCCTGCTTCGCCTCCGTGCAGAACGCGTTGAACTCATCCCTGCCGCCCGCCTTGGGAATCAGCGTGATCCGGTCCAGCGCCTCCTGCGCCAACTCCGTCGCCCCGGCCTCGCCCGCGACGAGCTGCACACGGAACAACCCTTCGTAGACCTCCACCCGCAGATCGAAGGCGCGCGCCCGCAGCGCGGCATGGGTCTCCTCGAACTCCCCGCCGTTGCAGATGAGCCAGCGCTCCATCTGGGCCCGCCGATAGGTCATCAGCGCGCCCGCGTACGAACTGAAGACGTGCAGCCGCTCCTGCCGCAGCTGCTCGGCGCGGGCGAACCGCTCGCTGCGCGCGAGCGCCCTCTGCTGGAACGCCTGACTCACCCCGACGCCGAGCAGGGTCCCCACCACGGCTATGACACTCGCAACAGCCTCCATACGCACAGTCGATCACGCGGACACACAGCGCTGCGGCATGTCGCAGATTCTCAATAGTCCTGATACGGAGGTGAACTTTTCGGGTCCTCGGCCCATACGCCGACGTACGCTCGCCCCTGACGAGATGGCAACCGCCCCGACCAATCACGAGTGAGGCCGCCGAGATGGAGAGCGCAGAGTACGAGCGCAGGATTGCCGCCCGCTTCGCCAGCTTCGACCAGGACGGCAACGGCTATATCGACCGCGAGGACTTCTCCTCCGCGGCCAAGGCCTTGCTCGCCGAGTTCGATGTGACCGCGCGCTGCGACAAGGGGCAGGCGCTGTACATCGGTGCCGAGGCGTTCTGGCAGGGCATGGCCGGGATCGCGGACGTCGACGGGGATCAGCGGGTCACGCGCGAGGAGTTCGTGACCGGGGCGGTGAAGCGGCTGCGGGACAGCCCGCAGCGGTTCGCCGAGATCGCGCGGCCGTTCCTGCGCGCGGTGGTGGCCGTCGCGGACACCGACGGTTCGGGCGTGACCGTGACGGACGCGGAGCGGGTGCTGCGGGTCCTCGGGGTCGCGCCGGATGTGATTCCGGTGGCGGCGGCGGCCTTGGATCCGGCCGGGTCCGGCCGGATCCCCTCCGAGGAGGACCTTCTCGCCGCGTTCGCGGCCTACTTCACGACGCCGGCGCCGGAGGCGTAGGGGGCGGCGGCGGGGTGGGTGCGGGTTCGTCGCCGGGTGCGGGTCGGGTGCGGGGCGGGTGCGCCTGCGGCGGGCTCTTCTCCCCGCCCCGCCCCTTCCCGAAACCGGGGGCTTCGCCCCCGGACCCCTGCATCCGAACTTCGTTCGGATCTGCTCAAGCGCCGCAGGGGCTGGTTACGAGAACTGCTCCCGCAGCTTGTACTTCAGAACCTTGCGCAGCGTCTCGTTACGAGGCAGCGCCTCCACCACCTCCAGCTGCTCGGGCAGCTTGTGCACGGACAGCCCCTCCGACCGGAGGTATTCCGTCAGAGCCGGGAGGGTCAACTCCTCCGTAGCCGCCCGCTGTTCGATCACCGCACAGACCCGCTCGCCCCGCACCTCGTCCGGCAGCCCGATCACGGCCGCGTCGCCCACCGACGGGTGCTGGTGCAGCAGATCCTCGATCTCCTTGGCGGAGATGTTCTCGCCCTTGCGGATGATCACGTCCTTGGCGCGGCCCGTCAGGACCAGGTGCCCCGTCTCCGTCACATGCCCCAGGTCGCCCGTGATCAAGTACCCGTCCGCGTCGAAGACTTCGGCCGTCTGGACCGGGTCGAGATAGCCCTGGCAGACCGCCTCGCCCTTGAGCCGCACCTCACCGTCCACCCGCGCCGGCAGCTCCTTGCCGTCCGCGTCCGTGATGCGGATGGACATGGCGGCGGGCGGCTTGCCCTCGGTCGTGGCGAGGTTGTCCACGGTGTCGTCGGGAGCGCCCATCGTGATCATGGGGACCTCGGTCATCCCGTACCCGTGCGTGAGCTGGCAGCCCATCTCCCGTACGACGGCGTGGTAGACCTCGGGCGGCTTGGGGGCGCCACCGCCGGCGAGCAGACGCAGGGTGGGGATGAGCTTCTCGTCGGGGTTCTTGCGCTGTTCGTTCAGGAACATTGTGTAGAACGCCGTCGACCCGCCCGCGACCGTCACCCCGTGCCGCCGGTAGCCGTCCAGCGCATCCGGCATCGCGAACTTCTCGAAGAGCACGGCCGGGAAGCCGTAGAGCAGCAGCATTACCGTGTAGTCGGGGCCCGCGATATGCGCGAACGGAAAGGCCATCGAGCCCACGTCATCCGCCGACAAATGCAGCGCGTGCGCCAGACACGACCCGCCCGCGATCAGCGAACGGTCCGTGTGCAGCACGCCTTTGGGGTCGGAGGTCGTGCCCGAGGTCCAGTAGATCCAGCGGACCGAGGTGCCCTCGGAGGGCGGTGGCGGCAGGATCCGCGGGTCGCCGTCCGGCAGCGACTCGTACGCCTCGAAGATGCCGCGCGCGCCTAGGCGGCGGGCCATCTCGCTGTGGTCGAAGTCCCGCCAGACACCGGGCGAGGCGAAGAACTCCGCCTTCGACTCCCTTAGCGCGAAGCCGACTTCCTTGTCCCGGTAGAAGGGGATGAGGGGCGTCTGCGTCGCGCCGATCCGGGCGAGCGCTGCGGACAGGAGCACCGTCTCGATACGGGTGGGCAGCTGCCAGGCGACCACCGTGCCCGGACGTATCCCCATGCCCCACAGGCCGGCCGCGACGCGTTCGGAGCGGTCGCGCAGTTCGGCGAAGGTGAGCACCCGGTCGTCGGCCGGGTCGGCCTCCGCCTGGACGAGCACGCGGCGATGCGGTGTACGGGCCGCGCGGCGGCAGATCAGTTCCCAGAACGTGGGCGCCGAGTCGAGTCGTGCTGCGTCGCTCATCGCGGACCTCCGTAACCCCTGTTCCTGACGGGCAGTCAGATTGCCGAGAGCGTATGTCTCCGCGCCTTGTCGGTCCAGAGGTGCGGGAGCTAGCCTCTATCTGACGATCCATCAGAAACGCACCAGGACCAGTCGACGCCCCGTGCGCGTCGGGTGAGGGGACCCCCATGGAACTGCCTCGGATCATCAGCGTCGACGACCATGTGATCGAGCCCGCGCATCTCTTCGAGACCTGGCTGCCGAAGAAGTACCAGGACCGCGGCCCCAAGCCGCTCACCGCCGGAATCGGTGAACTCGCCTATGTGGCGGGCAAGTACCAGATCACGATGGACCCGGACGGGCCGCCCACGGACTGGTGGATCTACGAGGATCTGAAGTTCCCGTACAAGCGCAACATCGCCGCCGTCGGCTTCGACCGCGACGAGATGACCCTGGAGGGCATCACCCGGGCCGAGATGCGCCGCGGCTGCTGGGACCCCAAGGCGCGCCTGGCGGACATGGACCTCAACCACGTCGAGGCCTCCCTGTGCTTCCCGACCTTCCCGCGCTTTTGCGGCCAGACTTTCGCGGAGGCCCACGACAAGGAGGTCGCGCTCGCCTGTGTGCGCGCGTACAACGACTGGATGGTGGAGGAGTGGTGCGGTGACAGCGGCGGCCGCCTGATCCCGCTGTGCATCATCCCGCTGTGGGACATCGACCTCGCGGTCGCGGAGATCCACCGGAACGCGGCGCGCGGCGTGAAGGCCGTGACCTTCTCCGAGATCCCCACCCACCTCGGGCTTCCTTCGATCCACTCCGGCTACTGGGACCCGTTCTTCGCGGCCTGCCAGGAGACCGGCACCGTCGTGAACATGCACATCGGCTCCAGCTCCCAGATGCCCGCCGCGTCCCCGGACGCGCCGCCCGCCGTCCAGGCCTCGCTGAGCTTCAACAACGCGATGGCCTCGATGATGGACTTCCTGTTCAGTGGCGTCCTGGTGAAGTTCCCGACCCTCAAACTCGCCTACTCCGAAGGCCAGATGGGCTGGATCCCGTACGCCCTTGAGCGCGCCGACGACGTGTGGGAGGAGCACCGGGCGTGGGGCGGGGTGCGTGACCTGATCCCCGAGCCGCCGTCCACGTACTACTACCGGCAGATCTTCTGCTGCTTCTTCCGCGACAAGCACGGGGTCGCCTCGCTCGACGTCGTCGGCCGCGACAACGCCACCTTCGAGACCGACTACCCGCACGTCGACTCGACCTTCCCGAACACCAAGGAGGTCGCGCTCGACCACGTGAAGGGCCTCGACGACGAGACGGTCTACAAGCTGATGCGCGGCAACGCGATCCGCATGCTCGACCTCGACTTCGACAAGGGCCTCACCTTCCCCTGGTCGGCGCAGTCCGCGGCGGCCGCGGCTGCCGCGAAGTAGCCCACGGCCATGGACCTCACCTATACGGAAGAGGAAGAGGAGTTCCGGGCACGCCTGCGCGAGTGGCTCGGGCAGGTGCTGCCCGGGCTTGGGCCCAAGCCCGACCCGAACGACTGGCCCGGCCGGCGCACGTACGACATGGGCTGGCAGCGCAGGCTGTACGAGGCCGGGTACGCGGGACTGCACTGGCCCGTGGACGCGGGCGGCAAGGGCGCGACCCCGACCCAGCACCTGATCTTCCTGGAGGAGACCGAGCGGGCCGGAGCCCCGTACGTGGGCGCGAACTTCGTGGGCCTGCTGCACGCGGGCCCGACCATCGCCGCCGAGGGCACGCCCGAGCAGAAGCAGCAGTGGCTGCCGCCGATCCTCAGCGGCGACGAGGTGTGGTGCCAGGGCTTCAGCGAACCCGACGCCGGATCCGACCTCGCGGCGCTGCGCACCAAAGCCGTGCGCGACGGCGACGAGTACATCATCACCGGCTCCAAGATCTGGACCTCGCACGCCGAAGTCGCCGACTGGTGCGAGCTGTTGGTGCGCACCGATCCCGAGGCGCCCAAGCACCGGGGCATCTCCTGGCTCGCGATGCCGATGGACGCGCCCGGGGTGACGATCCGGCCGCTGCGCACCCTCGCGGGCTCGACCGAGTTCGCCGAGATGTTCCTGGACGAGGTACGGGTGCCGGTCGCCAACCGGGTCGGCGCGGAGAACGACGGCTGGCGCGTCACGATGGTCACGCTGTCGTTCGAGCGCGGGACCGCGTTCGTCGGCGAGGTGGTCGCGTGCCGCCGTACGCTCGTCGCACTCGCCACCGAGGCGCGCAAGAACGGCCGCTGGGACGACCCCTCACTGCGCCGCAGACTCGCCCTGCTCAGCGCCGAGTTCGCGGCCCTGTGGCGGCTCACGCAGTGGAACGTCAGCGAGTCCGAGGCCACCGGGGGAGTGCCCGGCATCGGCGGCTCGGTGTTCAAGCTGCGCTACTCGCACGCCCGGCAGGAGCTGTACGACACGGCCGCCGAGGTGCTCGGCGCCGGCGCCCTCGACCTGGACCACGAGTGGGTGCTCGACCGGCTCTCCTCCCTCTCGTACACGATCGCGGCCGGCACCTCGCAGATCCAGCAGAACATCATCGCCGAGCGCATCCTCGGCCTCCCGAAGGGCCGGTGAGCCGTGCACTTCCAACTGACCGAGGACCAGCGGGCGTTGCAGTCGGGGATGCGCGAGCTGCTCGCCGGACGCTTCGACCGCGACGCCCTGCGCGCCGCCGTGGACGCCCCCGGCACGCTCGACCGCCGGCTCTGGCGCGAGCTGGGCGAGGCGGGTTTCTTCGCGCTGCGGCTCCCCGAGGACGAGGGCGGGGTCGGGCTCGGCCTGCCCGAGGCGGTGCTGCTCTTCGAGGAGGCGGGCCGTGCCCTGCTGCCAGGACCGCTGATCGCCACCCACCTCGCGGCGGGAGTGGTGAAGGGAGCGGCGGACGGCAGCGTCGTCGTCACGCGGCCCGACGGCGCTTTGATCGAGTGGTACGAGGCGTCGGACGCGGTGGCCGGCGAGGCGGTCGCGGAAGGCGCCGGCGTGCCCGTCCGTTCCGTCGACCCGCTCACCCCGCTGCACCGCCTCCACGAGCCCGCCCCCGGGAGCGACCCGCTCGTCGGCCTCCTCACCGCGGCCGAACAGCTCGGCAGCGCGGCCCGCACCACCGAGATGGCGGTCCAATACGCGGGCGAACGCGAGCAGTTCGGCGCACCCATCGGCTCCTTCCAGGCCGTGAAGCACCTGTGCGCCCAGATGCTGGCCCGCACCGAACTCGCCCGCGCCGCCGTCTACGCGGCCGCCGTCACCGGCGACCTCGCCGACATCGCGGGCGCCAAGCTGCTCGCCGACGAGGCGGCGGTGCGCTGTGCGCGCGACTGCCTGCAGGTGCACGGCGGGATGGGGTTCACGTGGGAGGCCGATGTCCATCTGCATCTCAAGCGCGCCTGGGTGCGCAAGGAGCGGTGGGTGTCCGAGGCCACGTTGACGGAACTTCTTGCGGAGCTGCTCGTCGAAGTGGGATGACGCCCGCCAGCTCTCCCCTGAACGACAGCGCTGAGTAACGGAGCAGGGCCACGATCGGGTTGAGTCGCCCGGCCGACTCGTCACGTCACGGAGTCGGGCCCTCGCTCCGGTACGCTCCGTGGGGTGCGAGTGGTCAAGCTCCCGAGCCGTACCGGAGTCGCCCCAGCGGCGGCCCCGGGGGCCGCGATGTCCACCGCTCGCAGCGTCGGACGCCTTCTCGCGCCCGAGTGTTCGAGCCCCCGCAAAGCGCGTCGCACAGTATGCCGCACGCGTACTCCTTCGCGCTGGAATATGCCCGAAGCGCTTGTTGGGGTGACTGTACGTCAACCATGCTGTCCCGTACGGGGATCACGTTCCGTGACCCTGACGTGGCACGAGGCTGAGCCCCAGCGGTCCCGCCGGATTCGGATGGTGTGAGCGGTGCAGGTGCTTCAAGTTCAGATGGAGGTCGGGGCCGACCCTGCCGAGGTGGGGCGCGCCCGGAGGTGGGCCAGGTCCCGGCTCGCCGTCTGCGGCATAGAGGCGGACGAGCCGGTCGCCGAGACGCTCGTGCTGCTCATCTCCGAACTGGTCACCAACGCCGTGGTGCACACGGGCTGTCCGGCCGTCCTGCGCATGCTCCTTCCCGACGTGCCCGCCGCCTCGGGCACCGTACGCGTGGAAGTCGCCGACTCCTCCTCCAGGGCGCCTCAGCCACGGGACGCCGACGGGGACGACATGAACGGCCGGGGTCTCGCGCTCGTCGACGGGCTCGCGGACCGGTGGGGCTGGCAGGAGGAGTCCTCCGGGGGCAAACGGATCTGGTGCGAGGTGGACCGCGGCTCCGACGGGACCTGTCCGGACGAGCTGGGACTGCCTGCCGGCGCGGTCGTGCACGCGGTCTGAATCTCCGGCGGAGGCCCCGACTGCCGCCCGACTGCCGCTGGATTCCCCGACATTCTTCGCGATACGTGAGGAAGCACACCAGTGGGTGTTGACGTGACGTGTCCGTTTGATCACGCTTATGGTTGGCGATTCGCCGCGAGGGGACGTCGAGGGTGGAAGATGGGGGTCCCCCCCTGCTCGAGCGCAGTCGAGAGCTTGGGGGAGGACTGACGGCCTTGGCGAGTGCGAGTCGCGCGTCTGGCGTCAGCCCTCAGGGCCAACAGGGCGGTTTCTTCAGCGCCGGAGGCGGTCGGTGGGGCGCCCCGTGTGCGGCGCGCCCCACCGACCGGCGGTTCGAAGCCGGGCGGCTAGAGGATCGCGACCGGGGCCACCGGAGTTCCCGTACCGCCGACGAAGGGTTCGGGCATCGCGGAGAGCAGGAACGCGTAGCGCCGCTCTTGTGCACAGGCTGTGGACAGTTCTTCCAGATTCCAGTTCTGGCCCTGCATCATGCCCATTTCGACCAGATGGAGCCCGTGCACGCCTAGCCACAGGTTCTCGATCTCCGGCGGGAAGATCTCGAAGACCATGGTGTCGTTCGCGACCGCCGCGACATCGCGGGCGTGGAACCACTCGGGCGTACGGATCGACAGACCGGGTGAGGGTGTCGCGTACCCGTGCTTGTCCGACTGGAGATAGAGCTGCATCTGGCCGGTGCGGACCAGGACGATATCGCCGGCGCGGACCTCGACACCCCCGAACTCCTCGGCCTCCTGGAGGTCTTCGGGTGTCACGGCGTGATCCCCGGGCAGCCGGTCCACGCCCTTCGCCGCCGCCACATCGAGCAGTACGCCGCGCGAGACGACATGCCCCGCCTTCTCGATCCCGCAGAACTCCGCGCCGCCGTGGGCCGTGATGGTGTCCGCCGGACGGCCGTTGTAGATCTTTCCGGAGTGCGAGACATGGGTGAGCGCGTCCCAGTGCGTGGCGCACTGCAGGCCCATCGTCACGGCGTCGTCCGTCGTGGCGACGGTCCCGGGGCCGAACATCTCGAAGTTGAGCATCACCATCGTGTGCATCGGGTTCACGCGGCCCGGGATCATGCCCGTCTGCACGCCGTTGTCCTGCAGGTTCAGGGCGAGCGATACCCGCCGGCCCGAACGGACCTCGGCCGCCGCCGCCCTGACCACCTCGTCGGTGATCAGGTTCAGGGTGCCGATCTCGTCGTCGGCGCCCCAGCGTCCCCAGTTGTTGACGCGCTTGGCGATGTCGTGGAACTCGGGTGGCAGACCCATTGCGTTCTCCTCAACTCCATTGCCTGCTGGGGCTTGTGCTCGCGTATCAAGTGCCCTCTAGAATCTAACGGTCCGTCAGAAACCGCGGGAAGGGGCACGACGTGGGGAACTTCTTGGCAGGCAAGGTCGTAGCGGTGACCGGCGCAGGCCGCGGCATCGGCCGTGCGGTCGCGCTCGCGGCGGCCGCCGAGGGCGCCAAGGTCGTGGTCAACGACTACGGGGTCTCGATCGAGGGCGGCGAACCGTCCTCCGAGGTGGCCGAACAGGTCGTCAAGGAGATCGAGGCGGCCGACGGTACGGCGGTCGCGGTCGCCGACGACATCTCGACCATGGCGGGCGGTCAGCGCATCGTGGACACCGCGCTCGCCGAGTACGGCCGGATCGACGGGGTCGTGTGCGTCGCCGGGATCCTGCGCGAGCGGATGCTCTTCAACATGTCGGAGGAGGAGTGGGACCCGGTGGTCGCCACGCACCTCAAGGGCACCTTCACGGTCTTCCGCGCCGCGTCCGCCGTGATGCGCAAGCAGGGCTCGGGCACGCTGATCGGCTTCACCTCCGGCAACCACCAGGGCTCGGTCGCCCAGGCCAACTACTCGGCCGCGAAGGGCGGGATCATCTCGCTCGTACGGTCGGCGGCGCTCGGACTGAACAAGTACGGGGTCACGGCGAACGCGGTCGCGCCCGTCGCGCGGACCCGGATGTCGGCCAACGTGCCGATGGAGCTGAAGGAGATCGGCTCGGCCGAGGACGTGGCCGCGCTCGTCACCTACCTCCTGTCGGACCGGGCCCGCGAGGAGAAGATCACCGGCCAGGTGTACACGATCGCCGGGCCGAAGATCGCGGTGTGGGCGCAGCCCCGTGAGCTGCGGGCCGGATACGCGGACGGCGCGTGGACGCCCGAGAAGATCGCGGACTTCCTGCCGGGGACGGTCGGCACGGACCCGATGCCGATGCTGGCGCAACTCGAGGCGATGGCCGCGGCCGCGGCGGCGAAGGACCGGCCGAACGCGTAGCAGTCCGGCCGGTCCGGCGATCCCAGCCGGTCCGGCAATCTCAGCCCCTGCGGCGCTTGAGCAGATCCGGCCGAAGGGCCGGATGCCGGGACCCGGGGCGAAGCCCCCGCGCGGCGGAGCCGCAAATGTCACAGCCGGGAAGGGGCGGGGCGGGGGAGAAGAGCCCGCCGCAGGCGCAACGGCGAGACGGCGAGACGGCGAGACGGCGAGACGGGAGGGCGTAGATGGACTTCGAGTTCGGCGTCGAGGACGAGGCGTTCCGCGGGGAGGCACGCGCCTGGCTCGAGGCCCACCTGACCGGCGAGTTCGCGGCGGGCCGCGGCCTCGGCGGCCCCGGCAGCGAGCACGAGGGCGCCGAGGTGCGCCGCGCCTGGGAGCGAGAGCTCGGCGCGGGCGGCTGGATCGGCCTCGGCTGGGACCCGGACGCCGCCCCCACCTCGTACGAGAAGTGCAGCCCGTACGGGAATCGCGGCGCCACCCTCACCCAGCAGGTCGTCTGGGCCGAGGAGTACGCCCGGGTGCGGGCGCCCGGACGGTACGGGCACATCGGCGAGAACCTGCTCGCGCCGACCCTGCTCGCGTACGGAAGTCCCGAGCAGCGGCAGGAGTTCCTGCCGGCCATCGCCTCGGGCGAGCAGATGTGGTGCCAGGGCTACAGCGAGCCTGGGGCCGGATCGGATCTCGCCGGGCTGCGGACCGCCGCCGTACGGGACGCGGACGGGACGTACCGGATCACCGGGCAGAAGATCTGGACCTCCCTCGCCCACGACGCCGACTGGTGCTTCGTGCTCGCACGCACCGAGCCCGGAACCGCGCGGCACAAGGGCATCAGCTTCCTGCTCGTCCCCATGGACCAGCCCGGCCGGATCGAGGTCAGGCCGATCCGGCAGCTGACGGGCACGAGCGAGTTCAACGAGGTGTTCTTCGACGGGGCCGTCGCGCGTGCCGAGCACGTGGTGGGCGGCGAGGGCAACGGCTGGCAGGTGGCCATGGGGCTGCTCGCCTTCGAGCGGGGGGTGTCCACGCTCGTCCAACAGATCGGGTTCGCCGAGGAGTTGGGCCGGGTGCTGCGCGAGGCCGCCCGCAGTGGCGCCGTCACCGATCCCGTCCTTCGCGACCGGATCGTACGGCAGTGGGCCGAGCTGCGCACCATGCGCTGGAACGCGCTGCGGACCTTGGGCGGCACAGCGGACCCGGGTGCGCCGAGCGTCGCCAAGCTCCTGTGGGGCGGCTGGCATCAGCGGCTCGGCGAGCTGGCGATGCAGGTGCGCGGGACGCTCGCGGCCCTCGGGCCGTACGACTGGAGCGAGAGCAATCCGTACGAACTGGACGCACTGCAAAGGCTGTTCCTGTTCACCCGGGCCGACACCATCTACGGCGGCTCGGACGAGATTCAGCGGGGCATCATCGCCGAGCGCGTGCTCGGGCTGCCCAAGGAGCCCTTGGGGAACCGGACGGTTGCCGAAGACAAGGGTTCATCACAGGGAACCCAAGGAGGGGACCGATGAGGGGCGTCATCTTCGACGGCAAGCAGACCCAGGTGGTCGACGACCTGGACGTACGGGACCCGGGGCCGGGGGAAGTGCTCATCGCCGTCGCCGCGGCGGGGCTGTGCCACAGCGACATGTCCGTGGTCGACGGGACCATTCCCTTCCCGGTGCCGGTGGTGCTCGGCCATGAGGGCGCGGGGGTCGTCGAGGCGGTCGGCGCGGGCGTCACGCACGTTGCCGCCGGCGACCACGTGTCGCTCTCCACGCTCGCCAACTGCGGTGCCTGCGCGGACTGCGACCGAGGCCGGCCGACGATGTGCCGCAAGGCGATCGGGATGCCCAAGCAGCCGTTCTCGCGCGGCGGGAACCCGCTGTTCCAGTTCGCGTCCAACTCCTCCTTCGCCGAACGGACCGTCGTCAAGGCCGTGCAGGCCGTGAAGATCCCGAAGGAGATCCCGCTGACGTCCGCCGCACTGATCGGGTGCGGGGTGCTCACCGGCGTCGGAGCCGTCCTGAACCGGGCGCGCGTCGACCGGGGCGACTCCGTGGTCGTGATCGGCGCGGGCGGCATCGGGCTCAACGTGCTCCAAGGCGCGCGGATCGCGGGCGCGACCACGATCATCGCCGTGGACGCCAACCCGGCGAAGGGGGACGCGGCACGGCAGTTCGGGGCCACGCACTTCATCGACGCGTCCGCGGTGGAGGACACATCGGGGGCCGTACGGGAGATCCTGCCCACCGGCGCCGACCACGTCTTCGAATGCGTCGGAAACCCGAAGCTCATCCGCCAGGCCGTCGACCTGCTCGACCGTCACGGCCAGGCCGTGCTGCTCGGCATGACCGGCGCGAAGACCGAGGCGTCCTTCCTGCCCGCGCCGATGTTCCTGGACAAGTCCATCCTCGGCTGCCGCTACGGCTCCTCGCGCCCCCAGCGCGACATCCCCCTCTACGCCTCGCTCTACCAGCGAGGACAGCTCCTCCTCGACGAGCTGGTGACCACCACGTACCCCATCGAGGACTTCGCGAAGGCAGCCGACGACCTCCACGGCGGCCGCGTGGCCCGCGGAGTCCTGACCTTCTGACGGGGGGCGGGGCGGCGGGGGTGGAGGTCTGATTTTCGAAGTGGCAAAGGGGGACCATCTGTCCTGCGCCGTGCCCGAATTGCCGGGTATGGCGCGGACAAATGGTCCCCCTTCCCGCTCAGGCGTTACGCCACCAGGCCGGCCAGGACCTTTGCCGCCTCCGTCGGGTCGACCAGCCACTTGAGGTGGCTGCCCGCGATGGTGTGGACGTCGTACGGGTTGTCCGGGGTCAAAGCGTTGCCCTCGCGGATCAGGCGGTCCTGGGTGGCCGGCGGGATCGAGGCGTCGTCGGCGAGGCGGATGTACGTCTTCGGGATCGTGCCCCAGGTCTTCGCCTGGGCGCGGTCGTCCGAGGTGCCGACGTCGAGATTCTCGTCCGGCTGGAAGGTGTTGAGGAAGTTCAGGACCTGCTCGTCGGTTCCGTCGGCGAAGAACGCCGCCTTCATCGCCTCCAGCGTGGCCGGGTCCGCCGTGCGGAAGTTGACGCGCAGCGCGCCGAGTTCGGCCGGGTTGGCGGCCACGGCCGGGCCGAGCGCTCCGGGGTCGACGGTGGCCATCTCGGGCTCGGCGTAATAGTCGTTGACGTCCAGATCGACCGGGCACCACGACGAGACGTAGACGATCCGGTCGATCAGCTCGGGGCGGGCGTTGGCGGCCGCCGTGGCGGTGACGCCGCCGCGGCTGTGCGAGACGAGGATCACCGGACCGTTCGCCTTGGCGCGCTCGAGGATGCCGATCAGATACGCGGCGTTGTCCGCCAGCGTCACACCCGTGAGCGAACTGGGCGCCGTGGCCAGACCCGCGGGGTCCTGAGGCGCCTGGTAGGCACGCGTGTAGGTGGCCCCGAACCCGTGCCCCGGCAGGTCCACGGCGACCGAACGGTGGCCGAGCAGGCCGAGTTCGGCCTGGAGGGGCGCGAACGAGAAGGAGTTCGCGAACGCTCCGTGGACGAGTATGAAAGTCGGCTGCTGCATGCTTGCTCCCCCGTACGTCGGACAGACCCCGCCCTCCCGGGGGCCGAGCCCTTCAAACCCTATCGGCACCCACTGACAACGCCTGTCACCTGCGCCTCAGTTGACCTTAGTGCGCGCTCGCCGTCTCCGCCGGGGAATCCGCCCGGCCCTTGGTGATCACCACGGCCATGAGCGCGGCGGCGGCGCACAGGGCGCCCGAGGCGTACCAGACCGGGTCGTACGTGCCGAAGGCATCGCGGGCCACGCCGCCGAGGAAGGCGACCAGGGCCGCACCCACCTGGTGCGAGGCGAGCACCCAGCCGAAGACGATCGCCGAGTCGTCGCCGTAGTGCTCACGGCACAGGGCGATGGTCGGCGGGACGGTGGCGACCCAGTCGAGGCCGTAGAACACGATGAAGAAGATCATCGGCGGGTGGACCGAGTCCGAGAGCAGGATCGGCAGGAAGAGCAGTGAGATGCCGCGCAGCGCGTAGTACACGGCGAGCAGCCGGCGGGAGTCGAAGCGGTCGGTGAGCCAGCCCGAGAACACCGTGCCCAGGATGTCGAAGATGCCGATCACGGCGAGCAGCGAGGCCGCGGCCTGTACGGGCATGTGGTGGTCGTGGGCGGCCGGGATGAAGTGGGTCTGGATCAGGCCGTTCGTGGACGCGCCGCAGATCGCGAAGGTGCCGGCGAGCAGCCAGAACGGGCCGGTGCGGGCGGCGGAGAAGAGCACCGTGACCGCACGCCGGGCCGCGCCCTGCGCGGGCGGGGGCTTGGGCACGAACTTCTCGGCCCCGTACGGCGCGAGGCCCACGTCCGCGGGATGGTCCCGAAGAAGCAGCCATACGAAGGGGACGACCGCGAGCGCGGTGAGGGCCACGGTCACGGAGGCCGGCTTCCACGTGCCGTCCTCGACCATCCAGGCGATCAGCGGCAGGAAGATCAGCTGACCCGAGGCGCCGGCGGCGGTGAGGATGCCCGTGACGAGGCCCCGCCTCGTGGTGAACCAGCGGTTGGTGACCGTCGCCGCGAACGCCAGGGCCATCGAGCCGGAGCCCAGGCCCACCAGGACGCCCCAATAGAGGATCAGCTGGAACGAGTTCGCCATCCAGACGGTCAGACCCGACCCGAGGGCGATCATCGTCAGGGCCACGGCGACGACCCTGCGTATGCCGAAGCGGTCCATGAGCGCGGCGGCGAAGGGGGCCGTGAGTCCGTACAGCGCGAGGTTCACCGAGACCGCGAGGCCGATGGTGCCGCGCGACCAGCCGAAGTCGTCGTGCAGCGGCTCGATCAGAAGACCCGGCATCGAGCGGAAGGCGGCGGCGCCGAGGATCGTCACGAAGGCCACGGCCGCCACGTACCAGGCGCGGTGGATGCGTGAGGTCTTGCGGGGTGCGGCCTGCTGGGTCGGCGCTTCGGGCCCGGATGACTGCGGGCTCTGCGTCTCGGACCCGGACGACAGGTGGGTCGGCGTCTCGGTCCTGGATGCCGTTTCGAACCCGGATGTCTGCTGGGCCGGCGTCTCGGCCTCGGATGTCTGCTGGATCGGCGTCTCGGCCCCGGATGTCTGCGTCACGGGATCATCCTGGCGGTGCGGACCTTCCCCGAACGAGTGGCTCGAAGGTCAGCATTCGATAGGATCGGGCCATGGGATCCTCCGAGGCAGTCGAGGCAGTCGAGTCCGCCCGCGCCGGGAAGTCGGGCCGTCCCGCTGCGGACCGGGTGTTGTCAGTGGGCGCCGATAGCCTGGACGGGGCTCGGCCCCCGGGAGGGCGGGGTCTGTCCGGGGCACCCCGGCATCGCGTCGTCGTGCTCGCCCTCGACGGTCTGCTCCCCTTCGAACTCGGCATCCCCCACCGCATCTTCGGCCGGCCCGTCGGCCCCGACGGCGGGCCCCTCTACGACGTCGTCACCTGCTCGATCCGCCCGCCGGGGCCCGTGCAGACCGACGCCGACTTCGCGATCCACGTCGAGCACGGACCCGAGGCCCTGGCCACCGCGGACACCGTCGTCATCCCGGCCTCGTACGAGCTCGGGCCGGTGTACGAGGAGGGCCGGCTCACCCCCGAACTGGCCGCCGCGCTCGCCCATATCCGCCCGGGCACCCGGCTCGTGGCGATCTGCACCGGTGGCTATGTGCTCGCCGCCGCCGGCTACCTGGACGGCCGCCCCGCGACCACCCACTGGTGGCACTCCGAGCACTTCCAGGAGCTCTTCCCCACGGTCGCCGTCGACGCGGACGTGCTCTTCGTCGACGACGGCGAGGTCCTGACCTCGGCCGGAGTCGCGGCCGGTATCGACCTCTGCCTGCACATCGTGCGCCGCGACCACGGGACCGCGATCGCCAACGAGGTGGCCCGCCGTACCGTCGTACCGCCGCATCGCGACGGCGGACAGGCGCAGTTCATCCAGCGGCCCGTGCCCGAACCCGAGAAGGGGACCACCGGCAGGGCGCGGGCATGGGCGCTCGCGCGGCTGCACGAGCCGATCCAGCTGCGGGACATGGCGGAGCAACAGGCCATGTCGGTACGGACGTTCACGCGCCGTTTCCGCGACGAGGTCGGGATCAGCCCGGGCCAGTGGCTGACCCGGCAGCGCATCGAGCGGGCCTGCCATCTCCTGGAGTCCAGCGCGCTCTCCATCGACCAGGTGGCGCGGGACGCCGGATTCGGTACGGCGCAGTCGCTGCGGCAGCACCTAATGGGCGCGCTCGGCGTCACTCCGACCGCCTACCGGCGCACCTTCCGCGCGGATCACGCTCGGCTGCGCTCGGTGGCCTGAGCGGTCGCCCAGCAATCCGACGGCGGTGAGGGCGAGGGTGAGGGCGACGCCCGCGAGGATCGCGTTCGAGGCGGTCGTCAGGCTCATCAGGAGGCCGGCCAGACTGCCGGACAAGGCGTAACCGGCGCCCACCGCCGCGTACATGACCGAGTACCCGGCCGCGAGCGCGCTCGCCGGCAGGGATGCGCGCAGCGCGAGGTTCCGGGTGAGCAGCGCGCCTGCCTGCAGCACTCCCGCGAGTGTCAGACCGGCCGCGATCGCGGTGACGGAGGGCGTCACGGCGACGACGGTGACGCAGGCCGAGACCCCGACGAGCAGGACCGCGCTCTGGGTGGCGAGCCGTCCGGGCCAGGCCGCCCGCATCCCGTAGACGAAGGCGCCGACGGCGGAGGCCACCGCGAACGCGGCGAGCAGCGGGCCCGCGAGGCCCACCCCGAAGTCCCGCTGTTCGAGCAGTGCGGGCAGCGCGATCTCGGCGAGCGCGAGCAGACACATGGTGGCCGCGCCCATCACGTACGCGGGCCAGGCGCGCGCCAGGACCCGGGCCTTCGACCCGCCGGCCGCGTCGTGCTCCTCCGCCTGCCAGCCGGCGGGCAGCAGCCACAGACCCGCCGCCGCGACGAGCACCAGGACGGTGGCGAGCAGCATCGGTGTGTACGGGGCCACGCCGAGCGCCAGCCAGGCCGCGGTGACCGGGGCGATGGCCCAGATCACCGAGTTGAGCATGGTCTCGAAGCTCATCGCCTGTGCCACGGCCCGTTCGGGGACCATCGCCTGGAGCAGCGCGCGCAGCCCGCCCGCGGCTCCGGCCGGGGAGGCCCCGGCCACGAACGCGCCGGCGCCGAGGAGGGCGGCGGGCGCGGAGGGCGCGAGTGCGAGCAGCAGGAAACCCGCG
>NZ_JBEPEW010000115.1:0-27483 GCF_040300965.1 Streptomyces mesophilus
GTCCGGCGGGCTGTGCCTGGGCTTCGGCCTCGAGGGCGGCGACGCGTGCGCGCAGGCGCCCGACTTCGTCGTCCGCGCTTGTCCTGCCCGTGTCGTCCGGCACGTGGCCTCCTCCAGGTCGTAACGGACAGCGAAACCCGGGGGCGAGGTGGCAGCGATCCACGCGCGGCCGTTCGGGTGAACTCGGAGGTCGCGCGGAGGCGGCAACCTGCGGGCGCCTCGGCGGCGACCGGAGTACGTCAGCACTCCCCAGCCCCCCCACCCGTGAGGTCCTGATGCCGCAGCTCTCCCCGCCCGGCCGGCGCCACCGCCGCCGTCCAAGACATCTGCTCGCCGCGCTCGTCGCTACCGCCGTGCTCGGTGGAGCCGGGACCTTCGCCGTCGACCGGTTCGCCAGTGCCGCCGCGGACGCGCCGTCCGCGCCCGTGAACAGTGCCGCGAAGGCGCTCGCCGCGGCGCGGGTCGCCGAACGGCTCGACCGCGGGCTCGTCGCCGTGCCGGCCTCCGGCGGGGTGCTGGTCAGCTGGCGGATGCTCGGGGACGATCCGGAGGCCGTGTCGTTCCGGCTGTATCGCGGCGGCTCGTTGATCGAGGAGACGGGAAAGACCAACTTCCTTGATCTGGAAGGGAGTTCCGGCTCCACTTATGAGATCCGGGCGGTCGTCGGCGGGGTGGAGCAGCCCGGCGGGAAGGCCGGGGTGTGGAGCGCCGGGCGCAAGGACATCCCGCTGCAGAAGCCGGCCGGCGGCACCACCCGCGACGGCGTGGCCTACACCTACGCGGCCAACGACGCCTCGGCCGCGGACCTCGACGGCGACGGCCAGTACGAACTGGTCCTCAAGTGGGCGCCGTCCAACGCCACGGACGTGGCCAACTCCGGTACCTGCACGGGTCCGACGGTCTACGACGCGTACGAGCTGAGCGGTGAGCGGCTGTGGCGGATCGGCCTGGGGACGAATGTGCGCAGCGGTTCGCACTACGACTCGTTCCAGGTGTACGACTACGACGGCGACGGCAGGGCGGAGCTGGCCGCACGGACCTCGGACGGGTCGAAGGACAGCGCGGGCACCGTCATCGGCAGCGCGACCGCGTCCCATCTGGACGACAACTGCGCGGTGTTGAGCGGCCCGGAGTACCTGTCGGTGTTCGACGGACGGACCGGCCGCGTCATGGACTCCGAGCCCTTCCAGCCCGCCCGCGGGTCCGTGGCCGACTGGGGTGACACCTGGGGGAACCGGGAGGGGCGGCTGCTCTCGGCGACCGCGTATGTGAGCGGGTCACGGCCGAGCATGATCTTCAGCCGGGGGATCTACGAGCGGATCGCGATCGCCGCGTACGACTGGAACGGCACGCAGATCTCCCGCCGCTGGACCTTCGACACCAACAACTCCACCAATTACGGCAAGGGCTACGACCGGCAGGGCAACCACAACCTCGCCGTCGCCGATGTGGACGGGGACGGCAAGGACGAGATCCTGTACGGCGCGATGGCCGTCGACGACAACGGCAGCGGGCTGTGGACCACGAAGCTGGGCCACGGCGACGCCCTGCACGTCGGCGATCTGGATCCGGCGCGGCCCGGGCTCGAGTCCTTCAACGTGCACGAGCACACCGACTCCGCGTACGGCTTCGAAATGCATGACGCGCGTACGGGGCAGGTCCTGTGGGGCAGCCGCACGGGGACGGACGTGGGGCGCGGGATCTGCGCGGATCTGACGCGGGCGCACACCGGGGCCGAGTGCTGGTCGAGCGGCGGCGGTCTGTACACCGCGAACGGTACGAAGATCAGTGACGGGGTGCCGGGCTTCGGCGGGGCCGCCTCGTACAACTCGGCGATCTGGTGGGACGGCGATCCGCACCGCGAGCTGCTCGACCACCGCTGGTCGGGGACCGCGGGGTCGGGCTACGGGCAGATCCTCGAGTACGACGGCGACAGCGAGCTGACCCGGATCTGGTCCGACACCGACGCGCGCTCCGGCAACTGGACCAAGGGCAACCCGGCGCTCACCGCTGATCTGCTCGGTGACTGGCGCGAGGAGATGCTCTGGCGCAATGCCGACTCCACGGCGCTCAGGCTCTACACGACGCCGCATCCCACCGAGTACCGGCTGCCGACGCTCATGCACGACCCCGTGTACCGGCTCGGAGTGGCGTGGCAGAACACGGGCTACAACCAGCCGCCGCAGGTGAGCTACTACCTCGGCAGCAAGTAGGGGTACGCCCGAGGGGCGGGCGGCCCGGCCGCCCGCCCCTTCGCGCTGTCCTCAAGTTCCCCGGCAACGGACCTGGTTGTGACCATTGACACCTCCCCGAACGCATCGGTTACTGTCACGCCAGCATTTCGAACGCGTGACGAAATCTCGAACAACCGGGAAGGTCAACTGCCGTGCGCATCACCGGCATCAGCACCCACGTAGTCGGCACCCCTTGGCGCAATCTCACCTATGTACTGGTGCACACCGACGAAGGGCTCACCGGCGTCGGCGAGACCCGGATGCTGGGACGCACCGACGCGCTCGTCGGATATCTGCGCGAGGCCGCGGCCAACCACATCGCCGGCTCGGACCCGTTCGCGATCGAGGACCTCGTCAAGCGCATGAAGTACGGGGACTACGGGCGGGCCGGTGAGATCGTGATGTCCGGTATCGCCGTGATCGAGACGGCCTGCTGGGACATCAAGGGCAAGGCGCTCGGCGTACCGGTGTGGCAGCTGCTCGGCGGCAAGGTCACCGACAAGGTCAAGGCGTACGCGAACGGCTGGTACACCACCGAGCGGACCCCGGAGGCGTACCACAAGGCGGCGCAGCAGGTCATGGCGCGCGGGTACAAGGCGCTCAAGATCGATCCGTTCGGCACCGGGCACTTCGAGCTCGACCACGAACAGAGCCTGTACGCCGTCTCGTTGATCGAGGCCGTACGGGACGCGATCGGGCCCGAGGCCGAGCTGATGCTGGAGATGCACGGCCGGTTCTCGCCTTCCACTGCCGTACGGCTCGCAAAGGACCTCGCCCCGTTCAAGCCGGCGTGGCTGGAGGAGCCGGTGCCGCCGGAGAACCTCAAGGCCCTGGAGAAGGTGGCCGCGAAGGTGGACATCCCGATGGCCACGGGTGAGCGGATCCACGACCGCATCGAGTTCCGCGAGCTGTTCGAGAGCCAGGCCGTGGACATCATCCAGCCGGACGTCGGGCATATCGGCGGCATCTGGGAGACCCGGAAGCTGGCCGCGACCGCCGAGACGCACTACATGCTGATCGCGCCGCACAATGTCGGTGGTCCGGTACTGACCTCCGCCTCGCTCCAAGTCGGCTTCAGCACCCCGAACTTCAAGATCCTGGAGCACTTCAACGACTTCGCCGACGCGGAGATCAAGAAGGTCGTCAAGGGCGCGCCCGAGGTGATCGACGGCTACTTCCACCTCAGCGACGCACCCGGTCTCGGAGTCGAGCTCGATGTCGACGCGGCCGCCGAATTCCCGCAGCAGCAGGCCCGGTTCGACCTGTGGGCCGAGGGCTGGGAGAAGCGCGATCCGGCCGGGGCCGACCGGTGACGCACGAAGCGGTCGTCCTGGAGGGGCCCGGTGCGTGGCGTCTGGAGCGGCCGGCCACCGAGGACCCCGCGGCCGGTGAGGTGCGCTGCCGGGTGGGCGCGGCCGGGATCTGCGGCAGCGACCGCGAGCTGTTCGACGGCAACCGGCCCGAGAGCTATGTCCGTTACCCCGTGACACCCGGGCACGAGTGGGCGGGCACCGTCGAGGCGGTGGGCCCCGGAGTCGATCCGGCGCTCGTCGGACGCAAGGTGGTGGCGGAGGGCTTCCGCAACTGCCAGACGTGCGAGCGGTGCCGGTCCGGCGAGACCAGCCTGTGCACGGCCGCGTACGACGAGACGGGCTTCACCCGGGCCGGAGCCTTCGCCGCGTATGTGACGGTGCCGGCCCGGCTCCTCCACCTCCTGGACGACGAGGCCGATCTCCGGGCGGCCGCCCTCCTCGAACCCGCGGCGGTCGTGGCCTCCGCGGTCATGAAGGGGGCGCCCCGCACGGCCGAGCGGATCGCGGTGGTCGGCGGCGGCACGCTCGGGCTGCTCGCCGTACAGCTGCTCGCCGCGTACACCCCGCTGGAGCTCGTCCTGATCGAGCCCCGGGACCGACGAGCCGCGCAGGGAGCGCAGTTCGGGGCCACCGGCACGCTGCGTCCCGACGAGGCCGAGGCACGGGCCGGCCGCTTCGATCTGGTCGTAGAGACGGCGGGCGCCGCGCGCTCGGCCGCGCTGGCGGTCGCCCTGACCCGCCGCGGCGGACGGGTCGCTCTCACCGGCATCCCCGCTCCGGGTGCGCAGGGCGTCGACCCCGTCGCACTCGCCATGCAGCAGACGACGGTGTACGGCGTGTTCGGCGCACCGTCAGCGGCCTGGTCGTACGCCGTACGCGCCTTCGGCTCAGGCGTCCTCGACCCGGCGCCCCTGATCACCCATGAACTGCCGCTGAGCGCCTACGACAAGGCCGTCTCCCTGGTGGGCAGCGGGGATCCGGAGGTCGGGAAGGTTCTGCTCAGGCCGTAGGGCCTGTCCTCGGTGGACGCCCGCGCCCACCCGTACACCCCCTTGCTCCACCCTCCTTCGACTTCCGAACGTCGCCCGAGATTTCGAACAACCGAAAGGATCGCCGTGCCCCACTCCCCCGGAGAACCGGCCCTGAGCCGCCTCGGCTTCGGCGCCGCCGAGCTGCGCGAGGCCGACAGCTCGCCGTATGCCTTTCCCGACGGCGGGCGCTGGCGCACCGAGATACCCAGCGTGGAAGGGCCCGAGGCGCTCGCCGTCGTGCTCAAGGAGAGCGAACAGCTCGACGTGCCCATCCACCGCGTCAGCCAGGGCAGCGGCATCTGGATGCTCACCGACGGCGAGATCGCCGAGATGGTCGCGGCCTGCGCCGAACGCGATATCGAGCTCTGCCTGTTCACCGGCCCCCGCGGCACCTGGGACGCGGGCGCCGCGACCCGCACCCCCTCCGGCGGCGCGGGCCTGCGGGCACGAGGTCACGATCAGCTGGCCGGCTGTGTCGAAGACGCCGTGCGCGCCGCCGAGTTGGGCGTGAAGTGCCTGCTCGTCGCCGACGAGGGCGTCCTCTGGCTCCTGCACCGGATGCGTGCGCAGGGCGTGCTGCCCACCGACACCACCTTCAAGGTCTCCGCGCTCGTCGGCCCGGTCAACCCGGCCTCGTACAGCGTCTGGGAGCGCCTGGGCGCCGATTCGCTCAATGTGCCCTCCGACCTCAGCCTCCAGCAGCTCACGGAGATACGGCGGGTCAGCAGCGCCCCCGTCGACCTCTATGTCGAGGCGCCCGACGACCTCGGCGGCTATGTGCGGATGTACGACGTGCCCGAGCTGATCCGCAGGGCCGCGCCGGTCTATCTCAAGTTCGGTCTCAGCAAGGCGCCCGGCATCTATCCGTACGGCGCCCATATGCGCGACACCGCCCTGGCCACCGCACGTGAACGGGTCCGCCGCGGCCGGCTCGTCCTCGATCTGCTCGCCCGTCTCGGCGCCGACTCCGGGATGTCGCCGCTCGGTTCACGCCTGCCCGGCGAGCTGAAGCGCTTTCCCCTGCCGCAGGACTGACCCGCGCTTCACCGTTCGTATCCCCCCACCCGCACCCGTACGCCCGAGAGGACCCATCGACCATGCGCAAGCACCGCAGCACCCGCATCCTCACCTCCCTCGCCGCGCTCAGCGCCCTCACCGCCCTGTCCGCCTGCGGCCAGGACAGCGCGGGCGGCTCCAAGGAGCAGAAGTCCGGTGACGCCAAGGGCGGCACCGTCGGCATCGCCATGCCCACCAAGTCCTCCGAGCGGTGGATAGCCGACGGCAAGAACATGGAGAAGGAGCTCGAGGCGAAGGGCTACAAGACCGATCTGCAGTACGGCGACGACAAGGTCGAGAACCAGGTCGCGCAGATCGAGAACATGATCGCCAAGGGGCACAAGGCCCTGGTGATCGCGGCCATCGACGGGTCCTCCCTCACCGATGTGCTCGGCCGCGCCAAGGAGGCCGGCATCCCGGTGATCTCCTACGACCGTCTGATCCGTGGCACGGAGGCCGTCGACTACTACGCCACCTTCGACAACCACAAGGTCGGCGAGCTGCAGGCCCAGTACATCGTCGACGCCCTGAAGCTGGACGAGAAGAAGAGCGAGAAGTTCAACGTCGAGCTGTTCGCGGGCTCACCCGACGACAACAACACCAAGTTCTTCTTCGACGGCGCGATGGAGACCCTCAAGCCCTATATGGACAAGGGCCAGTTGGTGGTCAAGTCCGGGCAGAAGGGGCTCAACCAGGTCACCACGCTGCGCTGGGACGGCGGTACCGCGCAGAAGCGGATGGACGACCTGCTCAGCAAGAACTACGGCTCCGACGACGTGGACGCGGTCCTCTCCCCGTACGACGGCATCTCGATCGGCATCCTGTCCGCGCTCAAGGGCGCCGGATACGGCAGCGGGGGCAAGGCGCTGCCGGTGGTGACCGGGCAGGACGCCGAGCTGGCCTCGATCAAGTCGATCATCGCCGGTGAGCAGACGCAGACCGTCTACAAGGACACCCGCAAGCTCGCCAAGCAGGCCGCACAGATGGCGGACGCGATGCTGACGGGCGGCAAGCCGGAGGTCAACGACACCAAGTCGTACGACAACGGCTCCAAGACCGTCCCGTCGTACCTCCTCGACCCGGTCAGCATCGACAAGACGAACTACCAGACGCTGGTCGACGAGGGCTACTACACCGAGGGCCAGCTGAAGTGAGGGCGCCCGCCACCGACAAGCATGACGTGCAGGCCCCCGTCCTTCAGATGCGGGCCATCACCAAGACCTTCCCCGGCGTCAAGGCGCTGTCCGGGGTCGACCTGAGCGTCGCGCCCGGCGAGATCCACGCGGTCTGCGGCGAGAACGGCGCCGGCAAGTCGACCCTGATGAAAGTGCTCAGCGGGGTTCATCCGCACGGCAGTTACGAAGGGGAGATCCTCTTCGAGGGGCAGAGCTGCGCGTTCAAGGACATCGGCGCCAGCGAGCGGCGCGGCATCGTGATCATCCACCAGGAGCTCGCGCTCGTCCCGTATCTCTCGATCGCGGAGAACATCTTCCTCGGCAACGAGCATGCGAGTCGCGGCATCATCTCCTGGAACGAGACGCTGCGGCACGCCGCGGCGCTGCTCAAGCGGGTGGGCCTCGGGGCCGAGAAGCCGCAGACCCGGATCGCCGATCTCGGCGTCGGCAAACAGCAGTTGGTGGAGATCGCGAAGGCGCTCTCCAAGCAGGTCAAGCTGCTGATCCTGGACGAGCCGACCGCGGCCCTGAACGACGAGGACAGCCGCAAACTCCTCGATCTGATCCTGGAGTTCAAGGCGCAGGGGATCGCCTGCATCCTCATCTCGCACAAGCTGAACGAGGTGCGCAGGGTCGCCGACCGGGTCACGATCCTGCGCGACGGCCGCACCATCGAGACCCTCGACGCGGCCGAGGCGGGCGAGGACCGGATCATCCGCGGGATGGTCGGCCGCGACCTCGACCACCGCTTCCCCGAGCGCACCGCGTACGAGGGCCCGCACTCGGTGGCGCTCGCCGTCGAGAGCTGGACCGTGCGCCACCCGATCGACCACGAGCGCAAGGTGGTCGACTCGGCCTCGCTCGAGGTGCGGCGCGGCGAGATCGTCGGGATCGCCGGCCTGATGGGCGCGGGCCGCACCGAGCTCGCGATGAGCGTGTTCGGCCGCTCCTACGGGGTGTACGACGGTGGCCGCGTCCTGGTCGACGGCCGGGAGGTCTCCACACGTACGGTCCCCGACGCCATCAAGCAGGGACTCGCGTACGTCACCGAGGACCGCAAGACCTACGGCCTGAACCTGATCGACGACATCAACCGCAACATCTCGCTGGCCTCGCTGCCGAAGCTGGCCCGGCGCGGCGTGGTCGACGAGCACGCGGAACGCAGGGTCGCCGAATCCTTCCGCACCTCGCTCAAGATCAAGGCGCCCACGGTGTACGAGACGGTGGGCCGGCTCAGCGGCGGCAACCAGCAGAAGGTCGTGCTCGGCAAGTGGATCCACGCCGACCCCGAGGTGCTGATCCTCGACGAGCCGACCCGTGGCATCGACGTCGGCGCCAAGTACGAGATCTACACGGTCATCGACCAGCTCGCGGCGCGCGGCAAGGCGGTGCTCTTCATCTCCTCCGAGCTGCCCGAACTGCTCGGCATGTGCGACCGCGTCTACACCATGGCCGCAGGGCGCGTCACCGGTGAGGTGGCGCGGGCCGAGGCCACCCAGGAAGCCCTCATGCGCCAGATGACCCAGCACGCAAGGAACGAGTCATGAGTCCTGTCACCACCGACAAACCCCCCACGGCGAGCACCCCCTCGAAGGACGGCTCCGGCTCGCAGCTGACCGGTGCGCTGAAGGACGCGATCCGCGGCAACATGCGCCAGTACGGGATGCTGATCGCGCTCGGACTGATCGTCGTCCTGTTCCAGATATGGACCGACGGCACGCTGCTCATGCCGCGCAACGTGTCCAACATCGTCCAGCAGAACAGCTACATCCTGATCCTCGCGATCGGCATGATGATCGTCATCATCGCCGGCCATATCGACCTCTCGGTGGGCTCGCTCGCCGCGTTCGTCGGGGCGATCGCGGCGGTCCTGATGGTCGAGCAGGGCTGGTCCTGGCCGCTCGCCCTGGCCGCCTCGCTGGTGATCGGGGCGATCGCGGGTGCGTGGCAAGGATTTTGGATCGCATACGTCGGGATCCCATCCTTCATCGTCACACTCGCCGGAATGCTGCTGTTCCGCGGCGCGACGCAGATCGTTCTGGAGGGGCAGTCGATCGCCCCGTTCCCCAAGGGCTTTCAGAACATCAGCCAGGGCTTCCTGCCCGAGGTGGGGCCGAACACGAACTACCACAACCTGACGCTGTTCATCGGCGCCGCTGTCGCCGTGGTGGTGCTCTGGCAGCAGTGGCGTGACCGGCGCCGGCAGCTCGCGTACGAACTGGAAGTGCTGCCGCTGAAGTTGTGGGTCGCCAAGTGCGCGGCGATCGCGGCCGCGGTGATGGTGTTCACGATGCTGCTCGCCAGCTACCGGGGTGTCCCGATCGTGCTGCTCATCATGTCCGGGCTGCTGATCGCGCTCGGCTTCGTGATGCGCAACGCGGTGGTCGGGCGGCATGTGTACGCGCTCGGCGGCAACAAGGCCGCGGCCAAGCTGTCCGGCGTCAAGGACAAGCGCGTGACCTTCCTGGTCTTCGTGAACATGGGCGTCCTCGCCGCGCTTGCCGGCTGTGTGTACGCGGCCCGTCTCAACGCGGGCACCCCGCAGGCCGGTATCAACTTCGAACTGGAGGCGATCGCGGCCGCGTTCATCGGCGGTGCGTCGATGTCCGGCGGAGTGGGTACGGTACTCGGCGCGATCATCGGCGGTCTGGTGCTCGGTGTGCTGAACAACGGCATGTCGCTCGTGGGCATCGGCACCGACTACCAGCAGGTGATCAAGGGGCTCGTGCTGCTCGCGGCGGTCGGGTTCGACGTGTGGAACAAGCGGCGGGCGGGCGCCTGACGGCCCTGACCCGCTGAAGCGCCCCGGGACCGACTGGTCCTGGGGCGCTTCGAGTTGGTGCGCCGTTCGAGTCGGTGCGTGACGCGGAAGGCCCGCAGGCTCAGCCCGCGAAGGCCGCCTGCGGCAGTCCGCGACCTGCATCCCGTACGACGAAGAGCGAACCCGCGAGCGGGTGCGGGTCGCCCACCGCCGCCGTCGTGATGTAGAGGTCCGTGAGTGCGGAGCCGCCGAACGTGCAGGCCGTGGGCCGCCCGACGGGCATCTCCACCACGCGGTCCAAGGTGCCGTCCGGCGCATAGCGACGGACCGCGGCGCCGTCCCACAGCGCCACCCAGACGTAGCCCTCGGCGTCCACGCAGAGGCCGTCGGGGAAGCCCTGGCCCTTGTCGATACGGACGAAGGGGCGGCGGTCCGCGGCCCGGATGCCGTCCATGGTGAAGACGTCGACACGGCCCGTCGGCGAATCGGCGTAGTACATCAGCGAGCCGTCCGGGCTCCACCCCGTGCCGTTGCTCACGGCCACGTCGTCGAGCACCGTCGTCGCGGTGCCGTCGGCGTCGATACGGGTGAGGGTGCCGCCGCCGGGCTTCTCGTCGTAGCGCATCGTGCCGTACCAGAGCGCACCGTCCGCTGCGACGGCCGCGTCGTTGCCGCGCCGGCCCGGTACCGGGTCACGGTGCAGCCAGCGGAAGGTGCCGTCGGGGTCGTAAAGCCCCACGCCGTCACGGAGGTTGACCACCGTGCCGCCGCCGGCGCGCGGCTTCGCGGCGCCCACGTGCTGCTCGGTGAGCTGTACGGTGCGGCGCCCCGAGACCGGGTCGAAGCCATGGACACGGGAGCCGAGGATGTCCACCCACAGGAGCCGCTGCCCGGCCGGGTCCCAGGTCGGGCCCTCCCCCAGTTCGGCCCTCGTGCGCAGGGCGACCTCCACGCGCGTCACCGGCGCCCCCGTCCGAACCCGAGCCGCTCGGAGAGCTCCTGGGCGCCCTTGGCCGCGAGCTCCGTGAGCTCCACCTGGCGCTCGTCGCTCCACCGGATCATCGGTACGGAGATGCTGAGCGCGGCCACGACCTGGCCGGCCGAGTTCCGCACCGGGGCGGCGACGCAGGAGACATGCGGATTCGACTCCCGTTCCTCCACTGCGATCTGCTGCTCGCGGATGCCGGCAAGGTGCAGGAGCAGGGCGTCCGGGTCGGTGAGGGACTGATCGGTGAGCGCGGCGAGCGGTTCGGCGCTCTCGATGCGGGAGCGCAGGTCCTGCTCGGGCAGCGTCGCGAGCAGCATCTTGCCGACGGCCGTGCAGTGCGCGGGCAGCCGGCGGCCCGCTGCGGACACCATCCGTACCGCGTGGGTGGAGTCGACCTTGGCGACGTAGATGACGTCGGTGCCTTCGAGGATCGCCACATGGACGGTCTCGTCGCAGGTCTCGGCCACTTTGCGGGCCACGTCGCGGCCTTCCGCGGCGAGATCGAGCCGCTCGCCGTAGGTGCTGCCGAGCTGGTACGTGCGCACACCGAGGCGGTACCGGCCCGTCTGACCGGGCACGGAGTCCAGGTAGCTGCGGGCTGTCAGGGTCGCCACCAGTTCGTGCACAGTGGTGCGTGGCAGCCCGAGCTTGCGGGTGATCTCCGGAGCGGAGAGGGTGTCGTCGGGCCCGAGGAACAGTTCGAGGATGTCCATGGCGCGGGTCACGGCCGGCACGAGGCGTCCCATACGTCTCTCCTTCCCTCGCCCCCTCCGGTCGTTGTCCGGGATTTCGGGCGGCTTTCGAAACTCCGGACAATCGTATCGGGGGAAGCGGGGTCTGAGAAGACCGGAGCAGAGGTCTGAGAAGACCGGAGCGGCGGTCCGGGAAGACCGGAGCGGCGGTCCGGGAAGACCGGAGCGGCAGCATCGACGGGCAGGTCAAATGCCACCGCTCCGGGGGTGGTTGGCGCTCCCCGGTGACCGGGGTCGGGGGACTGGGGTCAGCAGATCTTGCCGGCGCCCGCCCTCGCCGCGAGCTGCCGGGCGAGGCCGCGCGGGTCGTCGACCTTGGTGCGCAGCCCGGGGGTCCAGCCGGCGCCCGACTGGAGCTGCTCGGCGGGGATCTCCGCGTTGTGCACGGCGATCAGG
Organism: Streptomyces mesophilus; assembly: GCF_040300965.1. Classification (GTDB taxonomy): domain Bacteria; phylum Actinomycetota; class Actinomycetes; order Streptomycetales; family Streptomycetaceae; genus Streptomyces; species Streptomyces mesophilus_A. Next base: position 11,707 of record NZ_JBEPEW010000115.1, read on the forward strand.
TCCGTCGCCTTGCCGTTGACGTAGTTGCCCACGGTTGTCAGAGGAGCCTCGCTCCACTTCTTGAGGATGCTGCCCGCGCCCACGCCCGCGGGCAGTGCGAAGGAGTTCTTCTCCGCGAAGATCCGCGACTCCTTGCCCACGCCGAAGCTGTACCCGTACTTCTGACCGGGCTTGACCTCGAAGTGGTTGTTGTAGACGTCGACCTGGCCGAAGCGGACCCGGGGCGCGCGCTCGACGACGTTGGAGAAGCGGTTGTGGTGCAGCGTGACCTTCAGCTTGCCGGTGTCGTCGGCGGTCGCGCTGTCGCTGTTGCCGATCATCAGGGTCTTGTCGTGGTCCTCGAAGGAGTTCCAGGACGCGGTGACGTGGTTCGCGCCGCGCACGATGTCCAGGAGGCCGTCGTGCTGCTGGTAGGTCTCCCCGTAGTACGAGGGGAGCGAGCTGTCGGGGAAGCGGCCGTCGGTGAACGTGTTGTGGTCGACCCAGACGTGCGTGGAGTTGTAGACCACCATCGCGTCGTACTCGGAGTTCCAGGCGCCCGTCGGGCCGTCGGTGGGGTCCCACTGCGGGAAGCAGTCGAGGGGGCTCTCGACGGTGAGGTTGCGGACGATGACGTTGTCCGCGTCCTTGATCTGGAGGCTGCCGCCGGTGATGCCGGCGTTCCGGCCCACACCGATGATCGTGGTGTTGGACGGCACGAAGGCCTTGATGCCCTCGTTCTGCGCTGCGGCCGATGCGGCGCGCAGATCCTCCTGCGGGCCGCTGACCGGGGTGTCGAGACCCCAGACCGCGGGGTCGTAGTCGGCGAGGTACTTCGCGAAGTCGTAGCCCTCGGCCTCGAAGGCCTCGCAGCCGCTCGCGGTGGCGTTCAGGGTGCCGCGCACCTTGATGATCTTCGGGGCGGTGCCGCCCCGCGCGAGGGCCGTACGGAACTCCTCCCAGGTGTCGACGGTGTACACATGCTCGCGGGCGGCCTTGGATCCACCGGTGGTGCCGGTGCCTTCGGCGGCCCAGCCGTCTCCGGCGGGGAGGGTGGCGCGGGCGGGGTCGTGACCCTTCGCCTGAACCGGGGCGCCGATGCAGAGGGTGGCCGCGGTGGCAGTCGCGGTCGCGAGCAGGACGGTGCGAGAGGTGCGAGAGGTACGGGAGGTGCGTCTGGCGGTACGGGACATGACGGGCAGCTCCTTGTCGGTTCACGGGGGTGAGCCTCGGCTCGCGGGCACGGTCGGCCGGACGGGCCTCAGCTCGCGGGCACGGTCGGCCGGACGGGCCTCAGCTCGCGGGCACGGTCGGCCAGGTGATCCACGAGGTCGGGATCTCGTCGTCCAGGCGGCGCAGTTCGCGCGGGGCCAGGACCCGGGTGCGCAGCAGTTCCGCGGCGACCATGCGCGCCACCTCGATGGCGCCGAGCGGGCTGAAGTGGGTGTTGTCCTGTTCCTCGGGCGTCCAGTCGAAGTACGCCTTGGCCGGCTCGGCGCCGAGCTTGTCCCACAACTCCAGGGACAGCGCCTGGGTGTCGAGCACCGGAACGCGCTGCTCGACGGCCAACTCCCGCATCGCCGCCGGGTAGTCGCCGTGCGTCGGCACGGCGCGGCCCGCCTCGTCGAAGCGGCGCCGCTCGACCGAGGTGGCGAACACGGGCCGCGCTCCGGCCGCACGCGCCCCGTCCACGTACCGGCGCAGGTAGTCCTGGTACGTCGACCACGGCTCGGTGTACCGCACGGGATCGGCGGACTTCGCGTCGTTGTGCCCGAACTGGACGAGCAACAGGTCGCCGGGGGCGATCACGCCGAGGATCGCGTCCAGGCGGCCCTCGTCGAAGAAGCTCTTCGAACTGCGGCCGTTGACCGCGTGGTTGGCGACGGCGAGGGAACGCCCGAGGAAGAAGGGCAGTGCCATCCCCCAGCCGGTCTCCGGCGCGGCGTCGGTGTACTTCTGGGCGGCGGTGGAGTCGCCGGCGATGAACAGGGTGCGGCCCGGGTGCCTGCCGCCCCCGGCCGCGAAGGCAGCGGTCGCGGTGCCCGCGCCTGCGGCCACGGCGGCCGCCGCGAGCACTCCGGCCGCGCTGAGCTGTCTACGGGTGAGGGACACGTCCTTGTTGCCTCGCTTTCGAGTCGTACGCATCACGGAGACTCAGCCCCGCCGGCGCTCGAGGCGATCTTTCAGCCCCTGCGGCGCTTGAGCAGATCCGGACGAAGTTCGGATGCCGGGCCCGGGGCGGGCCGGACCGCAAAAGGTCCGGCCCACCCCCAACGCGACGCGCGAGCCCTACTGCTGCTGCTTCCACTCCGCCTGCGCCTCGTTGAGCTGCTCGGCGAGGGTGTCCAGGAAGTCCTTCGCCGACATCTTGCCGAGCAGGACCTTCTGGAAGTTGGGCTCGTTGTCGGCCTTGGAGATCGCGTTCCAGTCCGGCAGGTAGTACGGCAGCTGGACGATCTTGATCGTGCCGTCGTTCAGCGCCGCGGCCGCGAGCTTGGTGGCCTCCGCCTTCTGGATCCAGTCGTCACCGGCCGCCTCCGTGTTGGAGGGGATGGCGCCGGCCGACTCGTTCCACTTGCTGTTGGACTCGTGGCCGACGGCGAACTCCATGAACTTCCAGGCCGCCTCCTTGTTCTTCGACGACTTGAACAGGGCGAGCCCGTCCACCGGGTTGGAGATCTGCACCCGGGTCCCGTCCTCCTGCGTCGGGTTCGGGATGCCGCGGAACTTGCCGTCGAGCGCCTTCAAGTGGTCCTGGTACGAGCCGAGGTTGTGGCTCAGCATGCCGATCTGGCCGCTGTCCCACTGGGCGACCATCTTCTTGAAGTCGTTGTTGACGTCGGCGGACGGCGTCGCCTTCTTGTACAGGCCGACGTACTTCTCCAGGGCCTCGACGTTCTTCGGATCGTTGACGGTCGTCTTGTCGCCGTCCCAGAACGAGGTGATCCCCGACTGCCCGTACGTCGCGTCGAGCGCCTGGGCGATGGAGCCCTCGCCGCCGCGGATCGTGTAGCCGAAGCGGTTCTTGCCGGTGTCGGTCAGCTTCTCGGCGGCCTCGAAGAACTTCGGCCAGGTCGAGGGCTCCTCGAGACCGGCCTCCTCGAACAGGTCGGTGCGGTACCACAGGGTGCCGTTGTTCGCGGAGGTCGGGACGGTGTACAGCTCCTTGCCGCCGCCCGCGGAGAGCACACTGTCGACCATCGCCTGGCTCAGCTTGCCCTTGAGCGCACTCTTGTCGATGCGGTCGCCCACCGGGTCGAGCGCGCCCTGCACCGCGAAGGCGGAGAGCATCGCCGTGCCCATGCCGCCGACGTCCGGCAGACCGCCGCCCTGGATGGCGGTGTCGTACTTGGACTGGACGGACTCGGCCGGTATCCCGACGTACTTGACCTTGATGTCGGGGTTGGCCTTCTCGAAGTCGGCGATGATCTCCTTCCAGATGTCGGTGCGCACACCGCCGTTGTTGTCCCAGAAGGTGATCTCGCCCTTGCCGGAGCCCTCGTCGCCCTTGTCGCCGCCCGCGCCGGACCCGTCGTCGCCGCAGGCCGCGGCGGTCAGGGCGAGCACGGTGGCGAGGGCGAGTGCGGTGGCGCCGCGGCGCCCGCGTCCGGTACGGAACGGGTTACTGCTCATGATCGGCTCTCTTCGTGTCGAGGGTGTGGCCCAGCGGGGTTGTGGTGTGGGGGCGGAGGGCTCCGAACGGACGCTCACCGCCGTCGGCTCGGGGCTCAGCACGGGTCCCAGCCGCGCAGGTAGTCGGAGCGCTCGTAGTCCTCGGCGAGCGCGGGGTCGAGGTGCGGGCGGTCCGGGCCCGCGGGTGCGGCGCCCGGTCCGTAGGTGCGGTATTCGGCGAAGCGCGCGTCGCGCCAGGAGAAGCCGCTCATATCGCTCCAGGGCGCGGCCTTGACCGCCGCGGGCAGCTTCGTGTCGCGGATCAGGAGCTGGCCGATCGCGTCCGGGTTGCCGCTCGGATGCCAGGGGCGGCCGAGGTGGTAGGTCCCGTCGGGGGCGTCGCTGATCACCGTGGAGTCGGTGATGAGCATTCCGTACGGGTTGTCCTTCCAGGTCGAAGGCGCGGTCACATAGCCGTTGTTGGTGTCGGAGCCGCGGCTGAGGGCCTTGATCACCGACTTCTCGATGACGGTGCTGGCCCGCCCGTAGATGAAGTCGACATCGCCCTCGATGTAGGAGTCGCGGACGTAGACCCGGGAGATCTCGGTGAGCGCCGGGGTGTCGGTCATCAGGGTGTCCTGGTTGCCGAGGAAGGCGACGTCCTCGAAGAACACCCGGTCCCCGGTGGTCTTCACGGCGAGCGCCTGCTCCCCGTTGATCTCGTGCGCGGCCTCGTCGAAGTCGTTGACGAAGGTGAGGTTGCGGGCGGTGAACTCGTCGCCGCGCACCATCACGGTGGCGCTGCCCGAGGAACCCTGCGTCCCGCCTTCGGGCTTCGGCTCTCCCGAGGGGGTGTCGAAGACGATCGCGGTGTCTTCGCGGTCGTCGCCGGTGCCGACGAGACTGATGCGGTGCTGTTCGTCCCCGATTCTGACCTTCTCGCGGTACGTGCCGGGTGCCAGCTCGATCGTCACGGGCCGTGTGTTGCCGGCGGGCACCGCGTCCACGGCGGCCTGCACGGTGGGGTACTGGGCGGGGACCTCGAGCACGGTGGGACGGCCGCCCTTGCCGGGTGCGGTGGCGGACGCGGGGAGCGTCGCGGCGGCCGCGAGGCAGACGGTCAGGGCGCCGACGGCGGCCAGGCGGCGTCGTTTGCGTACGGTTTGCGGCATTGCGGCTCCTGGAAAAGGCATGCGGCAGTAGGGAGTTGGCGTACGTGACGTGGTGCGGTGGTGCGTGGTGCCCGGTCCGGGTGGGCTCGGTCGTGCGGGGTGCCCGGTCCGGGCGGGCTCGGTCGTGCGGGGTGCCCGGTCCGAGCGGGTGCTCAGTCGGCCCGTATCCGGAAGTGCGTGAAGAGCGCGAAGCCGGTGTCCTGGGAGGCAGGCGCGGAAGGCTCCGGTGCGAGCGCGAACAGTCCGAGCAGCGCGCCCACCCACCTCCAGGGCGCGGCCACGAACTCCGGTCCTGCGGCCCGGAATCCGTCCCCGGTGTCGGCGAGGAACCGGCACCGGCCGCCCGCACCCGCCTCGATCCGCAGCCGTGCACTGCTCCCCCGGGTCAGGGGCTCGGCGTACGCGGCGTCCCGCTCGTGCACCGCCACCGTCTCCCCGAAACGGTGCACGAGTGAGACGGCCCCGTCCGCACCCCGCTCCAGACCCACCCATCGGTAGGCGTCACCGAGCAGAACGAGCCCGGCGCGCGCACCGGGCGCACTGGAGTGGAGGTCGAGGTCGACGGTGACGGTCGCGGGGGCACCGGGCAGCCGCTGTGTGAGCACGCTCGGCACCCGCCGCAGATCGCCGGCCGCGTCGGTCGGCACGCAGTTGAGCCGCAGCCCGTCCGCGGAGGCTCGGCCGCCCCGGGTCCAGTGGGCCGACGGGTTCCCGGTCCACTGCCATTGCGGTCCGTGGCGCCCGCCGGGGAAGTCGTCGTCCATGTCCGGTACGGCGAGCGGCTGCTGCGGCAGGCCGGGCTTCGGGTGGACGGCGACGGGCGCACCGTCGTCCCCGATGACCGGCCAGCCGTCGGCGCTCCAGCGCATCGGCTGGAGGTGCACGACCCGCCCGTAGGCGCCGCGCTGCTGGAAGTGCAGGAACCAGTCCTCACCGTTCTGCGTGCGCACCCAGCCGCCCTGGTGGGGGCCGTTGACCTGGGTGTCCTTCTGGGACAGGACGATGCGCTCCTCGTACGGGCCGAAGAACTCCCGCGACCGCAGCGCCCCTTGCCAGCCGGTCTCCACTCCCCCGGCGGGCGCGAGGATCACGTACCAGCCGTCGTGCCGGTAGAGCTTGGGCCCTTCGAGCGTGAACCAGCCGGGGATGGCGTCCCCGTCCACGATCACCTTGCCCTCGTCGAGCAGCCCGGTGCCGTCGGGACGCATCCGGTGACCGGTGAGCCGGTTCTTCACGCCGGACCTCGAGCGCGCCCAGCCGTGCACGAGATACGCCTCGCCGCTCTCCTCGTCCCACAGCGGACAGGGGTCGATGAGCCCCTTGCCCTCCTTGACGAGGTGCGGGGAGGTCCAGGGACCTTCCATCGACGGGGAGTTGACCTGGTGGATCCCCTGGTCGGGGTCGCCCCAGAAGATCCAGAACCGTCCGTCGTGATGGCGCAGGGACGGCGCCCAGACCCCGCAGTCGTGCCGGGGCACGGCGAAGGACTCCTCCGGTAGGAGGCGGTCCAAGGCGTGCCCGATCAGGGTCCAGTTGACCAGGTCACGGGAGTGCAGCAGGGGCAGCCCCGGGACGCGGCCGAAGCTGGACGCGGTCAGGTAGTAGTCCTCGCCGACGCGCAGCACGTCGGGGTCGGACCAGTCGGCGTTCAGGACCGGATTGCGGTACGTGCCGTCGCCGAGGTCGGCGCCGAAGGAGGTGTTCACCGGCCCACCGCCTCGGTGGCCTCGTGGACGAGTTCGGCGGCCGCGTCCTTGTCGACGCTGCCGTCGGCCACGACGGTGAGGATCCGGCGTACCAGCGTCTTGCCCGCGCCGAGCGGGAGGCGTTCGTCGAAGGCGAGCGAGGAGCCGACGCCGGGGTAGCCGGCGGCCCGTACGAACCAAGGGTCCTTGCGTGTACGGTCGGTGCCCGCGGCGAAGATCAGCGACCAGGCCGAACCGGTGAACGCCACCCAGTCGGCGCGGGTGCCGTGCACCTCCACTTCGCCCTCGGCCTGCGCGGTGAACACCCGGGGAGCGATGGCCTCCTTGGGCGCCCGCCAGAAGAAGCCGCCGTACGCGGCGCCGGAGCGCCCGTTGGTCTGCGGGCTGCCGAAGCTCAGCGGGGAGCCGGTGGCGTTCAGGAGCGAGAACGTGAAGTCGAGGACCCAGGCACCGGAGCCGAGCTGTACGGCGGCGACGGTGCGGTGCTCGCGCAGCAGGACCTGCCCGCCGCCGGTCGTCCAGTCGAGCTCCTCGACGAATCCGTCCTCGTCGCGCAGCGAGTACCCGGTGTGCACCTGCGTGCCGTGGTTGTCGAGCTCGGTCGGTCCCCGGCCCGGCACATAGGTGGTGCCGCCCCAGAAGTTGTGCCCCTCGACATCGGGGATCGCGACACCGACGCCGAGGTGGTGCAGATGGTCCTCGGGCCGCTCCTCGGTGACGAGGGTGCCGGCGAGGGTGCGTACGGGGTGCAGATAGGGGCGCGGGGACAGGCGCTTGGGGACCTCGGGATAGGTCCGGTAGCGGGCCACCTTCAGCTCGCCGCACCGCAGGTCCAGATCGCCCAGTACGTCCATGGTCATCGTGCCTCCACCTCCGTCTGCTCGGCCCGAACGGCTTCTGTGCGCAGGGCACCTGGTGACGAGCTCCTGGCCCAGTCGGCACCCAGCTCCGAGTACAGGGCGAGCCGCTCGGCGGACTCGGCCGTGAGCGCGTCGATTCCGGGGACGACGCGGCGCCCGTCGGGCGCGAACCGCCAGGCGGATGCCGGGAGTTGCGTTGGTGCGGGGGCGAGCCGGATCACTTCGAGCGCACGCATGAACGCCCCGGCCCGCTCCGGCGGCACCAGGAGCTCGGTGCCGTCGGTGAGGTGCTCGACGAGGTTCTCCAGGAGGTCGGTCCGCCCGTAGTGGATCTCCTCGGGTCCGCAGCCCGGACGCTGGAGCAGCACCAGGTCCTCGCGGTAGTAGAGGGTGACCCGGCCGCGGGTGCAGTGCACCATCACGTACGGCTCCGCGGTCCGCTCGGCGCACAGCGTCGCCGCGACGGTGATCCGGCGGCCCCGCGCGGTGGTCAGGCGCAGACACGAGGTGTCGTCGGCCTCGATCCCGTACGCGTGGAAGAGCTCGGTCTCCACGCCGGCCACGTCCTCGGCCAGCGTGGAGCCGTCCAGGGCGAGCGCGGTGGCCAGGGCGTGGGCGAGCGGATTGGTGAGCACGCCATCGATCACGTCGACGCCGTCAAGGCGGCGGCGTCCGGCCCAGCGGGCCCGCTGCCAGTACGCCTCGTCGCGGCACCAGTTGCCCGCCGCGCCGATCCCGGTGACCTCGCCGAGCTCACCGGCGGCGAGCAGGGCCCGGATCGCGGGGACGGCGCGCGAGCCGAGGGACTGGAAGCCGATCTGGCAGGCCACACCGGCCTCCCGTACCCCGTCCTGGATCCGCCGGAAGTCGGCGAAGGACGCCGCGGGGGGCTTCTCCAGGAGCAGATGGACACCGCGCCGGGCGGCGGTCAGCGCCAGCTCGGCGTGGGTGGGGATGGGGGTGCACAGGATCGCGAGCTGCGCTCCGGTGGCGTCGAGCAGGGCGGCGAGATCGGTGTCCTGCCGTACGCCGTCGAAGCCTTCGAGCTCCCCCGACGTCAGCGGCATCGTGTCGCAGACGCCCACGAGTTCGACCAGGCCCCGCTCGGCGAGGCGGCGCACATTGCGCAGATGCCAGGCGCCGTGCCCTCGGGCCCCGGCGAGCACCACCTTGAGCGCGCTCATCCCTTCACCGCCCCCGAACTGAAGCCGGTGATCAGCCACTTCTGGATGAACGCGAACACGATCACCACCGGGACGGCCGCGATGATGCCGCCGGCCGCGAGCGCTCCCATGTCCACGCTGTCCGCGCTGAGCAGGGTGTTGAGGCCGACCGGAATCGTCTGCTTCTCCTGGACGCTCAGGAACATCAGGGCGAACAGGAAGTGGTTCCAGGCGTGCACGAACGCGAAGGAGCCGACGGCGATCAGGCCCGGCCGCAGCAGCGGAAGCACCACGACGAGGAAGGCACGCAGCCGGCTGCAGCCGTCGACCCAGGCGGCCTCTTCGAGGGAGTACGGGACGTTCTTGATGAAGCCGCTGATGAGGATCATCGACAGCGGCAGCTGGAACACCGTCTCCGCGATGACCACGCTGACAAGGGAGTTGATCATCTGGAGCTCGGCGAAGATCTGGAACAGCGGCACCAGGAGCAGCGCACCCGGCACGAACTGGGAGCAGAGCAGCGCCAGCATGAAGCCCCGCTTGCCCCTGAAGTCGAAGCGGGCCAGCGCATAGCCGCCGATCAGCGCGACCACGGTGGTCAGGATCAGGGTGGCGACACCGGTCCAGACGCTGTTCATGAAGTACGTGCCGAAGCTGCGCTCGGTCCACACCTTCGCGAAGTGCTCGCCGGTCATCGGCCAGGGCACGAGCGAGGTCGAGCCCGCCGGGCGTACGGCGAAGAGCAGGATCCAGTAGAAGGGGATCAGGGTGAAGAGGAGGTAGATGCCGAGCGGCAGATAGATCTGCCAGCGCGGTGCCTCGTCCCAGGCGCGGCGTCGCTTGCCTCTGCCTCTGGGGGTCCGCGGGGGCTCCACGGTCCTCACCTTGGTGTCCGCGGGGGCTATTTCGGTGATCACTTCTGGTCACCTCCGAACTTGCTGAGGCGCAGATAGAGGAACGAGAAGAAGAGCAGGATCACGAAGGCCACCGTGGTCAGGGCCGAGGCGTAGCCGAAGTTGTGGGCGTCCACGCTGGTGTTGGCGACATAGAGCGGCAGCGTGGTGGTCTCGCCGGCCGGGCCGCCGCCGGTGAGGGTGTAGAGGAGGTCGACGTTGTTGAACTCCCATACGGCGCGAAGCAGCGTGGACAGGACGATGGCGTCCTTGAGGTGCGGCAGCGTGATGTGGAAGAACTGCCGGATGCGGCTGGCCCCGTCGACCTCGGCGGCCTCGTACAGGTCCTTCGAGACGGACTGCAGGTCGGCGAGGATGAGGATCGCGAAGAACGGCACCCCTCGCCACAGGTCCGCGACGATCGCCGCGGGGAAGACGGTGGCGGTGTCCGACAGCCATGAGGTGCCGTACGTGCCGATCCCCCAGTCCGCGAGGTAACGGGTGATACCGGTCTGGGAGTTGTAGAGCAGCACCCAGATCACCGAGGTGAGGACACCGGACACGGCCCAGGGCGAGAAGACCAGGGCGCGGCCGAGTCCGCGGCCCACGAAGGTCTGGTTGACGATCAGGGCGAGCGCGAGCCCGAAGAGCAGCTGCAGTCCGACCTCGACCAAGACCCACTTGGCGCTGAACAGCAGCGTGTCCCAGAACAGCGGGTCGTCGGTGAAGATCTTCGTGAAGTTCTCGAACCCCGCGAAGCCGTTGCGCCAGGGCTTGGTGGGGTTGAAGTGCTGGAGGCTGTAGTAGAAGACGCTGATCACCGGGTAGGCGATGAAGCCCAGCATCAGCAGGCCCGCGGGCGCGATCAGCAGATACGGGAGCCTGCGCGGCGTCACCGACTTGCGGCGCTTTTGCGGCTGTTGCTTCGGGGGCGGCTTCGCCACGGCTGCGGCTTGGGCCATGACCGGGTCTCCGTTCTGGGGCGGTCTCGTGAGAGCGCTTTCTCGAAGCGCTTCGCGGACTCCGTTCGAAATCTCGGGAAGGTAGGGGGTGTTCAGCCGGCGTAGGGCTCGGGGTTCCTGCCCTGCCGGGCGAGGAAGCCGAAGTCGCAGCCGGTGTCGGCTTGCGTGATGTGCTCGGCGTACAAAGCTCCGTAGCCGCGCTCGTAGCGCTCGGGCGGCGGGGTCCACTCGGCGCGGCGGCGCTCGAGCTCGGCCTCCTCCACGTCGAGGGAGAGCGAACGGGCCGCCACATCAAGGGTGATGAGGTCTCCCGTACGGACCAGGGCGAGCGGTCCGCCGACGTGCGACTCGGGCGCGACATGCAGCACGCACATGCCGTACGAGGTGCCGCTCATCCGCGCGTCGGAGATCCGCACCATGTCCCGTACGCCTTGTTCGAGCAGGTACTTGGGGATCGGCAGCATCCCGTACTCGGGCATGCCGGGACCGCCCTTGGGGCCCGCGCCGCGCAGCACCAGGACGTGGTCCGCGGTGATGCCGAGCGCCGGGTCGTCGATGGTGCGTTGCAGGGTGCGGTAGTCGTCGAAGACGACCGCGGGTCCGGTGTGCTTGAGCAGGTGCTGTTCGGCGGCGATGTGCTTGATGACGGCGCCGTCGGGACACAGGTTGCCGCGCAGTACGGCCACTCCGCCCTCGTCCGCGACGGGGTTCGTACGCGGCCTAATCACGGCGTCGTTGTGCACCATCGCCGAGGAGAGCTGCTCGCGCAGAGTGGCGTGGGCGACGGTGGGGCGGTCGAGGTGGAGCAGGTCGGTGATCCGGGAGAGGAAGCCGGGCAGACCGCCCGCGAAGTGGAAGTCCTCCATCAGATACGGACCGCCTGCGGGCCGGACGTCGGCGAGGACCGGCACGGTGGGGGCGATGCGGTCGAAGTCGTCGAGGGTGAGGTCGACCCCGGCGCGGCCGGCCATCGCGATCAGGTGGATCACGGCGTTGGTGGAGCCGCCGAGCCCGAGCACGGTGGTGACCGCGTCCTCGAAGGCCTCGCGGGTGAGGATGTCGCTGGGCTTGAGGCCCTCCCGTATCAGCGGGACGATCCGCAGTCCGGCCGCCGCGGCCATCCGCTCGTGCCCCGAGTCGACCGCCGGGATGGAGGACGCACCCGGCATCGTCATCCCGAGCACCTCGGCGGCGGCGGTGAGCGTGGAGGCCGTGCCCATCGTCATGCAGTGGCCGGCCGAACGGGCCAACCCGCTCTCCAGTTCGGTCAGTTCACAGTCCCCGAGCCGGCCCGCGCGGTGCTCGTCCCAGTACTTCCACATGTCCGTGCCCGAGCCCAGCGTCTCGCCGCGCCAGTGGCCGGGCAGCATCGGACCCGCGGGGACGAAGATCGCCGGCAGATCGGCGGACGCGGCGCCCATGAGCAGCGCCGGGGTGCTCTTGTCGCAGCCGCCGAGCAGCACCGCACCGTCCACCGGGTACGAGCGGAGCAGTTCCTCCGTCTCCAGGGACAGGAGGTTGCGGTAGAGCATCGGGGTCGGCTTCTGGAAGGTCTCCGAGAGCGTGGAGACCGGGAACTCCAGCGGGAAGCCGCCCGCCTGCCACACCCCGCGCTTGACGGCCTGGGCGCGTTCGCGCAGATGCTGGTGGCAGGGGTTGATGTCCGACCAGGTGTTGAGGATCGCGACGACCGGCTTGCCCAGGTGCTCCTCGGGCAGATAGCCCAGCTGACGCGTGCGGGCGCGGTGGCTGAACGAACGCAGCCCGCCGGCCTCGTACCACTGACTGCTCCTGAGCTGTGTCGGCTCGCTCACAGCGACCACTCCCCGGCTATCGCCGCGACCTCCGCACGGACGGCGGACGGCAGCGGGCTGCTCGGCGGGCGGACGTCGCGGCGGCACAGGCCGAGGGAGGCGAGGGCCTCCTTGACCACGGTCACGTTGTACGCGGAGCCGTCCTCGGCCCGCAGTTCCTCGAAGCGGCGGATCTGCTCCCAGACCTTCATCGCGGCCGGATGATCGCCGGCTCGAAGCGCTTCGATCATGGACAGCGACAGGGCCGGCGCCACGTTCACGAGCCCCGAGGTGAAGCCGCTCGCACCCGCCGAGAAATACGAGGGCGCATACGACTCCGCGAGGCCCGCGACCCACACGAAGCGGTCGAGGCCGGCGTCGCGGGCGAAGGCGGCGAAGGTCACCGGGTCGGGCACGGCGTACTTCACACCGATCACGTTCGGGCAGGCCTCGCCCAGCTCCGTGAGGCGCCCACCGGGCAGCCGCGCCGCGCGGATGTACGGGACGACACCGAGCTCGGGGACGGACTCGGCGATCGCGTGGTGGTAGTCGACCCAGCCGTCGGCGGAGACATAGGGGTGCACGGGCTGGTGGATCATCACCATCTGCGCACCGGAGTCCTGGGCGTGCCGGGCGGCGTCGATGGCCGTGGGCACCTCGTGCCCGACGCCGACGATGAGGACCGCCTCACCCTCGGTCGCCTCGGCCGTCAACTCGACGACGGCGCGGCGCTCTTGGGGGTCGAGGGCGTAGAACTCACCGGTGTTGCCGTTCGGTGTGAGCGTGCGGACCCCGGCGTCGAGGAGGCGTCGCAGCAGGACGCGGTGCGCCGGGGCGTCGATCCTGCCGTCCTCGCCGAACGGCGTGACGGGGATCGCGACCACATCGGCGAGCGCGGTCCGCTGGGCGGTGAAGTCGGGGGTGCTCATGCGCGGTTGCCCTTCTCCGACCCGCCCGGCGCGGCGGACGCGTCCGTGCTGTCGGGGCCGTCCTGCCCGGGGAAGGCGTGCCGTACGAAGTCCGCGATATGCGCGTGCAGCGCGGCGGCCGCCGCATCGGCGTCCCCGGCGCGGGCCAGGCGCAGGATCTCGACGTGCTCGGCCGCCTCCTTCTCCCAGGAGGGCCGTGCCGCCCAGGCCACCGCGGAGACCAGGGCGGCCTGGTCGCGGACCTCGTCCAGCATCTTGCCGAGCAGCGGGTTGCCGCAGGGCAGGTAGAGCGCGCGGTGGAAGTCCCGGTTGGCGAGGCTGCGTTCGGCCGCGTCCACCGCGGACTCGGACCGTGCGAGCGCTTCGGCGGCCTCCTCGAAACCGGCCCTGCGGGTGATGGCCCGGCGCAGCGCCTCGGGTTCGAGCAGCAGCCGCACGTCGTAGATCTCGTGCGCCATCTCCGCGTCGACCATGCGCACCGTGGCGCCCTTGTACTGGCTCATGAGGACAAGGCCCGTGCCGGCCAGGGTCTTCAGCGCCTCGCGTACCGGCGTCTTGGACACACCGAAGCGGGCGGCCAGTTCGGTCTCCACCAGGGCCTGGCCTGGGACCAGCTGTCCGGTGAGGATGCCGTGTTTGATCGCCTCCAGGACATACTCGGTCCTGGACGGGATCGGGCTGGGAGCTGCGAAGGTCATGAAGTCTCGGCTCTCGCTGTCTGAGATGGGGTGCCGTCACCGTCGTACATCGCGTATGGCGTATGGCGTCTCGTATATGACGTACGAAATATGACGAGCTGAAGCTAGAGCGGAGCCGGGGCGTCGTCAACGCTTCGGACAGAACTTCTTTACGAATACGCGGAGTTGTGACCCAGCGCCTCTCCAGGCACCGGACGTGCACGCGTCTGGCACCCGACGGGCAACGCGCCCGGGCCCCCGGCGCACGCGAAGGCGCACCGGGGGCCGAGCTGGAGCAGGCGGTCAACCGACCTTCGCGGAGACCTACTTGTAGATCAGGTCCGCGGCGGTGTAGCGGCAGTACGTGCCGTCCGGCCCTGAGCCGATCTTCTTGGGCTCGGCGCCGGTGTTGTTGCCCTGGAAGCGGTCGCACGGGGAGATCTTCTTGCTGCTGTCACCGTGGATACGGACGTTGCGCAGGGCCGCGGTGTCGCCGTAGTTCTGGTTGATGCCGACGATCGAGGTGCCGGGGGCGGTGATGTCGACGTCGTTGATGATGATGGTGCGCTTGTACTGGGTGGAGCAGTTGCCGCAGGAGCGGACCAGCTTGCCGAAGTCCGAGACCTGGAACTTGGAGACGACCAGCTTGCCGGCGCCGTTGAACTGCAGCACCTTGTCGCTCGCCTTGCGGGCGCCGCCGCCGTAGACCGTGTACACGGACGAGGCGGACTTGCCCTTGAAGGTGGCGGCGTCCTCGCCGACGTCCTCCCACCAGACGTTCTGCAGGGTGCAACTGCCCATGCAGTGCACGCCGTCGGCGGCCGGCGAGCCGATGATGACGTTCTTCAGCACGGCGCCGTCGGCGAGCTTGAAGATCGGGTCCTGGCCCTCGCCCTGGTCACCGCCGCCGAGTGCGCCGCTGCCGTAGTACCGCTTGTAGCCGCCGTCGAGCGTGCCGGAGACCTCCACCGACTTGCTCACGGCCTGACTGCCCTTGGCCGTCGGCCAGGCGGAGGCGGCGCCCGCCGTGGACAGCATCGAGGTGGCGCCGAGCGCCCCGCCGGTCAGCAGAACCGCCCCGGCCCCGGCGAACAGGGCCCGCCGACGGGTGATCCGCCGACGGTGCCGGGGACGCGTCTCGTTCTCAGCTCTCATGCCACGATTCCTTGCGTGGGGGTGCGTTGACGCAAGTCAGTGGTCACGGGGGCGGGAAAGGTTGCCGGGGGCGGGAAAGGTTGCCGGGGCGGCATTGTCAGTGGGCGCCGATAGCCTTGGAAGGGCTTGGCCCCCGGGCGGGAGGGGACTGTCCGGGTGACTAGGACTTGCGGGCGAAGTCACCCCGCACGCGCGCCCGTTCGCCCTCCGCGACCGCCTCAGCCGTGTAGGAGTCGTCCTTCGCGTCGCGGCCGCCCTGCTCGTGGTCGTACTGGCCGGCGAACACATGGCGTCCCGCCGGGACCGTCTTCCCGGCCTGGAGCGTCCACCGGTAGATCAGGAAGTCCTCGGTCTCCTCGACATCGGAGACGAAGTCCTCCGCCGGCAGCGTCCGCCATTCGCCCGTGGACCTGACGCCCTCCGTACGCGCGATCCGCAGCTCGACCACCAGGGACGTGAGCGGCTTCGAGGTGTCCACCGTGACATCGCTCTGCGCCCAGAAGTCATTGCTGTGCGGGTTGACCGAACCGTCCGACCACAGCGGCCCGTCCGTCGTCCCGGACCCCCCGGTCGCCGGCGGCGGTTGAGGGGACTCGGCCTCGGACTTGTCGGGAGTGCTCGCCGGCTCGGACTCCTTGCCCGAGGGCGAGTCGGGCGTACGGGACGGATCCGGGGACGCCGAACCCTGCACCGTCGCCGTCGGATCCGCGGTCGGTGTGCCCGGCTGCGGCGCGGAGGTCACGGCCGAAGGGCCGGGCTTGTCGTCCCGCATCGCCGCCGTCGCCGAGATGCCCGCGACAGCGAGCACACCCGCGACCCCCGCCGCCGCACCCGCGACCCGCAGCCAGCCGCGCGCGGGCGGGCGCTGGGCGAGGC
>NZ_JBEPEW010000116.1:0-27453 GCF_040300965.1 Streptomyces mesophilus
CCGGACCGCGCCACAGCGCGAGCGCGGCCCCCAGCTTGAGCGCGGCCTCTGCGCCGCGGCCCGCGGCGAGGGCGCGCCGGCCCGCCCCTGCGAGCTGCTCGAAGCGGTGTACGTCCACGTCCGCTTCCGTGACGTCGAGGCGGTAGCCGCCCCCGACCGACTCGACGGCCGCATGGCCGCGCAGTGACTTGCGGAGGCGGGAGACCAGTGCCTGCAGGGCGTTGGAGGCATCGGCGGGCGGCTGTTCGCCCCACAGTCCGTCGACCAGACCGTCCGCACTGACGGGCCGTCCGCCTTCGAGCGCGAGGCGGGCCAGGAGCATCCGCAACCGTACGCCCCCGATCTCGACGGGTCCCGACTCGCTGCCGGCCCCCACCGGACCCAGCAGGTCCACTTTCAGTGCCACGACTCCCCCGGCCTTCCCTTGTTCGAGCATCTCGCCCGACGCGGGCTAAGAATCACCCAGTCGAGGTCCTGGGTAAAGCCCTGTTCGGTTCGACGAGGGGCGCGCGGCAGCCGAATTCGCGCCCCGGCGCCTCCCCCTCGTGGCGCCCTCCCAACTCCCCTTTCGTACGGGGAGATCCACCGGCTCCCGCTTGCGTAATCGAGTGATCACAGTCCGTGCTACAAGGTGATCACCGCGTCAGTGACGCACAGCAGTACCGACTGGAGGCACACACATGTCCGTAGGCGAAGAGATCCGCACAGCCGAGGCCCGGCCGCAGCAGAGTCTGGGTACGGCGGCGGCGCGGAATCTGGCCACGACGACCAAGTCCACCCCGCAGATGCAGGAGATCAGCTCCCGCTGGCTCCTGCGGGCGCTGCCGTGGGTGCAGGTGCAGGGCGGCGCCTACCGGGTGAACCGGCGCCTGAGCTACTCCGTCGGCGACGGCCGCGTCACCTTCGTCAAGACCGGTGAGCGCGTCGAGGTGATCCCCGCCGAGCTGGGCGAACTGCCGCCGCTGCGGGAGTTCGAGGACCTGGATGTGCTGACCGAGCTGGCCCGCCGTTGCGAGCAGCGGGAGTTCGCGCCGGGTGAGGTGCTCGCGCACTTCGGCAGCCCCCTCGACACGGTGTTCCTGCTCGCCCACGGCCGCGCCGAGAAGGTCGGCTCGGGTCCCTACGGCGAGGACGCCGAACTCGGGGTGGTGGGCAACGGCGCGTACTTCGGCGAGGACGGTCTCGTCGACACGAACGCGATGTGGGAGTTCTCGGTGCGCGCGGTGACCACCTGCACCGTGCTCGCGCTGCCGCTCGGCTCCTTCCAGCAGGTCGTCGAGCGGACCCCCGCGCTGCGCAAGCACCTGGACACGCTGCGGGAGATGCCGAGCCAGCGCACCAACAAGTACGGCGAGAAGGAGATCGACCTCTCGGCCGGCCACGTCGGCGAGGCGGAGATCCCCAGCACCTTCGTCGACTACGACTCCTCTCCCCGCGAGTACGAACTGAGCGTCGCCCAGACGGTGTTGCGCATCCACACCCGTGTCGCGGACCTCTACAACCAGCCGATGAACCAGACCGAGCAGCAGCTGCGGCTCACGGTCGAGGCGCTCAAGGAGCGCCAGGAGCACGAGCTGGTCAACAACCGCGAGTTCGGTCTGCTCGCCAACTGCGAGTACGAGCAGCGCCTCCAGCCGCACGACGGTGTGCCCAGCCCCGACGACATGGACGAGCTCCTGAGCCGCCGCCGGGGTTCGAAGCTGTTCCTGGCGCACCCGCGCGCGATCGCCGCGTTCGGCCGCGAGTGCAACAAGCGCGGGCTCTACCCGGAGCCGGTGATGTTCGACGGCCACCAGGTGCCTGGCTGGCGTGGCGTACCGATTCTGCCGTGCAACAAGATCCCGATCAGCGAGGACCGTACGACCTCGATCCTGTGCATGCGTACGGGAGAGGACGAGGCGGGCGTCATCGGGCTGCGGCAGGCCGGCATCCCCGACGAGATCGAGCCGAGCCTGTCGGTGCGCTTCATGGGCATCAACGAGCAGGCGATCATGTCCTACCTGGTCACCGCGTACTACTCGGCGGCCGTGCTCGTCCCCGACGCGCTCGGTGTCCTGGAGAACGTCGAGATCGGACGGTGGCGTTGAGCACGCAGCCCTTCGCGCTGCCGGCCTGCTATCTCCCCCACCCCGCGCGGCTCAGCCCGCATGCCGCGCGGGCCCGGGAGGAGTCCACGGCCTGGGCGCGCGGCATGGGGATGCTGGAGGGATCGGGGGTGTGGGACGCGGAGGACCTCGCCGCGCACGACTACGCGCTCCTGTGCGCGTACACCCATCCCGACTGCACGGCCGAGCAGTTGACGCTGGTCACCGAGTGGTACGTGTGGGTCTTCTTCTTCGACGACCACTTCCTGAAGCTGTTCAAGAAGACCCTCGACCGGCGCGGCGGCAAGGCGTACCTGGACCGGCTCCCGGCCTTCATGCCGCTCGATCCGACAGCCGGCATGCCCGAACCGGAGAACCCGGTGGAGGCGGGCCTCGCGGATCTGTGGAAGCGGACCGTGCCGCACATGTCGGCCGACTGGCGGGAACGTTTCGCTACGAGCACCCGCAATCTGCTCAACGAGTCGCTGTGGGAGCTCTCCAACATCAACGAGGGCCGGATCGCCAACCCGGTCGAGTACATCGAGATGCGCCGCAAGGTCGGCGGCGCCCCTTGGTCGGCTCAGCTCGTCGAGTACGTGACGGCCGAGGTGCCCGCGTCGGTGGCGGCGTCCCGTCCGCTGCGCGTCCTCATGGACACGTTCTCGGACGCCGTGCACCTGCGCAACGACCTCTTCTCGTACCAGCGCGAGATCGAGGAGGAGGGCGAGCTCAGCAACGGCGTCCTCGTCCTGGAGACCTTCCTCGGCTGTACGACCCAGGAGGCGGCCGACGCGGTCAACGAGCTGATCACCTCGCGGATGCAGCAGTTCGAAAACACGGCCCTGACCGAACTCGCACCCCTGTTCCTGGACAAGGGGCTGCGGCCCGACGAGTGCGTGGCGGTGGCCGCGTATGTGAAGGGGCTGCAGGACTGGCAGTCCGGCGGCCATGAGTGGCACATGCGCTCCAGCCGCTATATGAACGAGGGGGCGGTGAGCCGGAGTTCGGCGCCGCTCGGCATGGGCGCCCTGTCCCTCAAGGACCTCCTCGCGGCGACCGGCGCTTCCCGGGTGCGCAGCCACACCCACGTGCCGTATCAGCCGGTCGGTGCCTGGCAGGTACCCGAGATCCGCATCCCCTTCCCGCTCACGCTCAGCCCGCATCTCGACGCCTCCCGCGCGCATGTCATCGCGTGGGCACGGGAGATGGGGATCCTGGAGCCGCAGCCGGGCGTGCCCGGTTCGGACGTCTGGGACGAGCACAAGCTCGCCGGGTACGACCTGGCGCTGTGCGCGGCCGGCATCCATCCGGACGCTCCCGTCGAGCAGTTGGACCTCACGGCCCAGTGGCTGACCTGGGGGACGTACGGGGACGACCTGTTCCCGGTGATCTACGGTCGCACCCGCGACCTGGTGAGCGCACGGGCCTGCGTCGAGCGGCTGCGGCTGTTCGTGCCGGTCGACCTGGGTACCGCTCCGCCGCCGGCGACGGCGCTGGAGCGCGGGCTCGACGATCTGTGGCGGCGCAGCGCGGGTCCGATGGCGCTCTCCGCCCGTACGGACTTCCGGCGGGCGATCACGGAGATGCTCGACAGCTGGCTCTGGGAGCTCGCCAACCAGGCGCAGCACCGGATCCCCGACCCGGTCGACTACATCGAGATGCGGCGGCAGACCTTCGGCGCGGACTTCACGATGAGCCTGTGCCGGATCGGCCACGGCAGGTCGGTGCCGCCCGAGGTGTACGCGAGCGGCACGCTGCGCGCCCTGGAGAGCGCCGCGGCCGATACCGCCGGCCTGCTCAACGACCTCTTCTCCTACCGGAAGGAGATCGAGTACGAGGGAGAGCTGCACAACGCCGTCCTGGTCGTGCGGACCTTCTTCGGCTGCACGCGCGACCAGGCGGGTGCGATCGTGGCGGATCTGCTGCACTCGCGGCTCGCGCAGTTCCAGCACATCGCCGCCCGCGAACTCCCCGTCCTGTACGAGGACTTCTCACTGAACGCGGCTGCCCGTGGCGTGCTCGACGGGTACGTGGAGGAGCTGGAGAACTGGATGACCGGCATCCTCAACTGGCATGAGGGCGTGCGGCGTTACCGGCCGCAGGACCTCGGCCACGGTCCGCTGCCTCCACTGACAGGGCTTGGGACGTCGGCGGCGAGGGTGTTCTCGATGGCCGGCTGAGCGCAACTCCCTTGTGGATCAGTACGGTTGGGCCGTACTGATCCACAAGGGGAGGGACCACCATGTCCGACACCACTCAGCACAGCACAGGCAAGTCCGGCCGCCGCACCCGCTTTTACCGGGCCGCCGCGGCCGTCGCCACCGTGACCGGGCTGGCCCTGCTGCCGTCCGCGGCGGGCGCGACACCCGGCAGCGGGGTCACCGGCACGATCCTGGCCAAGGGCACCTCGCAGGACACCCTGCGCCTGAAGGCCAAGGGGCGCACCGACGTCACGTTCCGCACTATCACGATCGCCCCCGGCGGCTCCACGGGCTGGCACTACCACCCCGGCCAGGTGCTCGCCGTGGTCCAGGAGGGCACCCTCACCCGCACCCTCGGCGACTGCTCGGTCGAGACCACCCCCGCGGGCGGCTCCTTCGTGGAGCCGGGCGGCAGCAAGGACGTCCACATCGGCCGCAACCTGGGCACGACGCCGGTCGTCCTCTACGTGACGTATCTGCTCCCGGAGGGAAGCCCCCTGTCGGTGGACGCACCGGACCCGGGGTGCTGACCGGGTAGCCACGCCTCGCCGACGCACAGCTCGCCGCTCGGCGCTGCGCAACTCCCGTGTCACAGCTTGCCGGTGACGACTCCGCGCCAGGTCCAGCCCGCACCCAGAACGGCCTCCTGGAGCGGAGTCTTCAGCTCGGCACTGTCGAACCGAAACCCCCTGGCGGAACCGCCATCACGGTCGCCGTCGCCACCGCCATCGACATCTCCACCGACATCTCCATCGCCGCCGAGCGTCCAGCGCTTGGACACCGTCCGCACCTGACCGCGCTGGACCTCGGCCGCGATCGCAAGCCGCGGCCGGTCACCGGCCCAGGTGACCTCGTACTGCTGGTCCAGAGAACGGACTTCCCGCTTCTCCGGCACGAGCCGCATCCGCACCTGGAACACCCGGCTCACCTGACTGCGCACGAAGAACGCCCGCCAGTCGGGATCGAGAACCCGCCACTCGGCCACCAGATCGGCCCCTTCTCCACGACCGTCCCTGATGACATACGGCACGTCGGCCCCGTTGAGCCCCAACAGAGCCGCACACACCTCACCACCGGACCGCGCCACGACACCATCGGCGGGACGCCTGGTCCCGGTCAGCTTGTCGAAGAGTCCCATGGGGTCAGCCTATTCAGGACCGGCTCGAGGATGCCCACGCCTCCCAGCTCAGATCTGTACGCCCGGTACCCGGTCCTCCACCACCGCCGTGGCCCTGGTGCTCACCGGTGCGCCGGGGCGGGTGACGTACGGGAGGACGCGGAAGTCGCTGGTGAGGCGTTGGTGGTCGACGTGGATGCGGACGTAGCCGCGCTGCGCGTTGAAGAACTTCATGTGGGGGTTGGCGGCGAGGAAACGCTGTCCCTCCGCGGTCATGTCGGCGCCGTCGCCGCCGCTCGCGATCGATGTTCCGACGAACTCGGCCGCCAGCGTGGCGGATCGGGGGTCGGTGAAGTCGCTCTTGAGGTCGACCGCGTAGTTCTGGTGGCGGTCGCCGGTGATGACGACGAGGTTGCGCACGTCACGGTTGCGCGCCTCCGCGAGGAGGCGGTTGCGCTCGGCCACGTAACCGTCCCAGGGGTCCATGAACACGTTGGTGGCCTCCCCCTCGTCCAGGTCCGTCTGGCCCATGGGGGTCTGGTTGCCGAGGATCTGCCAGCGCGCGGGCGAACGCGAGAAGCCCTTGAGGACCCAGTCGCGCTGTTCGGCACCGAGGAGGGTGCGCCCTTCGTCGAAGCGGCCCTCGCAGTCGGCGCTGGTGCCACCGCCGCAGAGCTGGTCGTCGCGGTACTGACGGGTGTCGAGCATGGTGAAGTCCGCGAGCCGGCCGTAGCCGAGCCTGCGGTGGATGCGCACGTCCGGGCCCTTGGGCAGCTGGGTGTGGCGCAGCGGCGCATGCTCGTAGAGCGCCTGGAAGGCGTCCGCGCGGCGCTTCAGGAACACCTCCGGGTCCGCGCCCGCGTCCTGGGAGATGGCGCCGGCCCAGTCGTTGTCCACCTCGTGATCGTCGAACGTCATGATCCACGGGAAGCGGGCGTGCGCCTTCTGCAGCGGGGCCTCGGACTTGTAGAGGCCGTACTGGAGGCGGTAGCGGGCGAGGTCCAGGGTCTCGGTGTGGAACTTGGGGTCGGTGGTGACGCCGCGCTTGTTGGTGCGCACCCCGTACTCGTAGAGGTAGTCGCCGAGATGCACCACCAGGTCGAGGTCCTCCTCGGCCATGTGGTCGTACGCGGTGAAGTAGCCGTCCTGCCAGGCCTGGCAGGAGGCGAAGGCGAACTTGAGGTCGCGCGGCATCGAGAAGGCGCGCGGGGTGGTGCGGGTGCGGCCGACCGGGGAGATCGCCGTGCCGGTGCGGAAGCGGTAGAAGTACACGCGGTCGGGGGCGAGGCCGTGCACCTCGGGGTGGACGGAGTGCGCGAGTTCGGGTGTGGCGACCACGCTGTCGCGGCGCACCACCTTGCGGAACCGCTCGTCGGTGGCGACCTCGTAGTGCACGCGCACCGGCTTGTCCGGCATGCCGCCGAGACCGTCGGCGGCGAACGGGTCGGGCGCGAGTCGCGTCCACAGCACGACCCCGTCGGGCATCGGATCGCCCGAGGCGACGCCGAGCGAGAAGGGGTCCCCGGTCAGTGCGGGTGCGGCGTGGGCCGCGCCGGAGCTCCACAGGCCGGTGCCGAGCATGAGGGCGGCCGCTCCGGCTCCTCCGTACCCGAATATCTCGCGTCGGGTCGGGGTGTGGGATCTGTGCACGGGTTCCTCCTCGGGCGCATGGCGTAACGAACCGGGAAAACCCTGCGGGGAGTACGTGACATGTCAGCGCCAAGCGGATGGCCACCCGCGGAGGGCCAGATGAACGGGGCGCATGGGCAGGCGCGTTGGGCCGGGGGCGCCGATCGCGCGACGTCTCGGACGGCGCCCGACCAAGGGGGTGGGGGCGGCGAAGCCCCCACAACGCGCGGCGAAGCCGCGCAGAAACGACGAGAGCGAGGAAGGTCCGCGCTTTCTGCGGACATTCCTCGCTCTCGCTCTTGTGCGCCGCCAGGGACTCGAACCCCGGACCCGCTGATTAAGAGTCAGCTGCTCTAACCAACTGAGCTAGCGGCGCTTGACTCGTAAATAGTACCCGGTGCGGAGGGGTGGTCCTGACCATTTTCCGACCATGGTCATCAGCGCCCCAAGACGTCCTCCCGCCCCTGCTCCCGATACCGCCCGAGCACCCCAGCCAGGTCCTCCCGCGAGAAGCGCCGGTACGCCGAGGAGGCCCCGTCGCGCCACCACACCGGGTCCGCGCACCGGAAACCGGTCCGCCGCAGCGCCACCCGGTGGACCTTGTTCGTGGCCGTGACCGGCATCCGGTCGACGATCCGCAGGTACGTGGGGACCATCTTCGGTCCGAGGTCGGACTGCTCGGCGAGGAAGAGCGCGAAGGCGGAGGGGTCGAAAGCCCCTCCCTGCCGCAACGCGATGGTCGCCATCACCTGGTCGCCCGCCACCGGGTCGGGCACCGCGTAGACCGCCACGGCGGAGGCGGCCGGCCACCGGGCCAGGATGTTCTCGATCATCGCGGCGGCCAGATTCTCGCTGTCGACGCGCAGCCGGTCGTCCGTACGGCCGGCGAAATACAGGAACCCCTCCGCGTCCCGGTAGAAGAGGTCACCGGTCCAGTACCAGCCGTCCCGCACCCGCGCCGCATCCGCCTCGGGGTTGCGCCAGTACCCCTCGAAGGGGTTGCGGCCGCGGTTGACCAGCTCGCCGATCGCCTCGTCCCCGTTGAGCAGCCGCCCGCCGGGCCCGAAGCGCGCGGGCGGGCACTCGGCGTGCGAGGCAGGGTCGACCACGGCCAGGTCGTCACCGGGCGTGGCCCGGCCGATCGCGCCGGGCGGGGTGTCGGCGGTGCGCTGGATGGAGGCGCCGCCCTCGGAGGACCCGTACCCCTCGACGAGCCGCACCCCGAAGCGCGAGGCGAACCGTTCGGCGTCCACCGCACCCGCCTCGGTCCCGAACCCGACCCGCAGCGGGTTGTCCCGGTCGTCCTCGCCGGGCTCGGTGGCCAGCAGGTACTGCACGGCCCGGCCGACGTACGTGAAGTACGTCGCGCGGTATTTCCGTACGTCGGAGAGGAAGGCCGACGCGGAGAAGCGCCGCCGCAGCGCCACCCCCGCGCCGGCCGCGAGCGCCGGGGCCCAGTCGGCGATCACGGCGTTCCCGTGGAACATCGGCATACAGATGTAGTGCACGTCGTCCGGCCGTACCCCGTGGAACCGCACCAGTGACTGCCCGGCCGCCGCGAGCCGCCCCTGCGTACAGATCGCGGCCTTGGGCGCACCGGTCGAGCCCGAGGTGAAGTAGAGCAGGATCCGTGATCGGGGTCCGACCTCGCCGACGGTGTGCTCGCCCGGCTTGGCGCCCTCGTACGCCTTCAGGAGCTCGGCGTAGGCCTCGGTGTCGGTGACGAGGACGCGTACGCCCGGCAGCTCCAGGCCGTCGAGCAGCGGAAGGTGGGCGCGCTCGGTGATCAGGATCCGGGCCTCGGTGTGCAGGATGTCGCGGGCCAGCTCGGCGCCGCGCCGCGTCGGATTGATTCCGGCGACGGCGGCCCCGGCGAGCGCGGCGGCGCTCAACCACCGTGGGAACTCCGGGGTGTTGTCGAGCAGGACGGCCACGTGCGGTTCGGCGCCCCGCGGCAGCAGGTCCGCGAGCAGCGCGGCCCGGGCGGCCGCGGCCGCGGTGACCTGGTGGTGGCTGTACACCTCGTCCTCGAACCAGAGCCCGGGGCGGTGGTCGGCCCAGCGGGCCTGGACGAGTTCCGCGACGGTCGCGCCTTGGGTGCCCATGGGGCGGCACGATAATTGACGGGGCGTCAGATGTGGAGGCCCCTGAACCCTGCGGCCCTCAGGGCGTCATCGGATCCGGCCCCGAGGACATCGACGTGTACATACCGATGAAGACCACAAGGAACACCACCATCACGCCGACGAAGACCAGCGTCCCCGTCGTCTGCGCGGCGAGCGCCCCGCCGCGCGGTGCGCGGACCGTCGCACGGTCCGGACGCTCCGCCGTGTAGTGGACGGGCACGATGTCGCCCTCGACGATCGTCGAGGGCCCGTTCCTCTCCTCGAAACGGACCGTGCGCCCGTCGCGCGTGACGTACTCGAACACATGGTGAAGCGTCGTCGTGGTGCGGTCGCCGCTGCCGCTGGTCGTCGTATAGAAGCGCAGACAGCGCGCCTCGGCCGTCAACCCGCTCGACCAGGCGGCCCGCATCTGCC
The DNA here is from genome assembly GCF_040300965.1 of Streptomyces mesophilus. GTDB lineage: Bacteria > Actinomycetota > Actinomycetes > Streptomycetales > Streptomycetaceae > Streptomyces > Streptomyces mesophilus_A. The sequence continues at coordinate 9,572 of NZ_JBEPEW010000116.1, forward strand.
GGTCCCTGTTCACAGCGTTGACGGCCACCCCGACGAGGAAGGCGATCATCAGCAGCGGCACCGCATAGAAGAAGAAGTCCATGGCATCCCCCCGGATCTGCGCACACCGCTCGAACACGGCGTGCGCAGACCGTATGCCCGCAGGTCAGAGGGGAAGAACTCGATCTGAGCAAGATCTGAGCAACGGGCCGTGGGGGGTTGGTCGGAGCGGTCAGAACTGGACGTCCGAGCATGCGTAGAACGCATTGCCCGTGTCCGCGATCGTCCAGACCGCGAGGATGATGTGCCGTCCCGACTTGCCCGAAGGCAGCTGACCCGAGTGCGAGAGCGTCGCCGGGGGCTGGCCGCTGAAGGGCACGGTGAGGAACGGCGCGGTGTCCAGGGACGACCGGGAGAGCGGGGCGCTCTGGTTCCAGCCGTTCTTGGTGATGTAGTAGCGGAAGTCGGTCGTGGAGTGCCGTGCCGTGAACTGCCAGCGGAACGTGTACGTCGATCCGCTCGACACCGACGTGGCCGGCCAGGCGCCACCGCCCGGCTTGGTGGGCGAGTTGAGCGCGTCGAACTGCCCGAGGCCGGCCGAACAGATCTTGCCGTCCGCCGGACCCGCCGCCGGGAAGCCCTTCGGGCCCTCGACGCTCTGCGGCTCCCACTGGATGGCGCCGCAGCCCGTCACCGTGCCGTTCTGGCACAGCTTCTGGCGGCTGATGGGCAGATCGGTGTAGCCGTGGCTGCTGGCGCCGCCGGACGACAGCGCGAACGCGCCCGCCGTCGCCAGGCCCACCAACGCCGCGTACGTCTTCTTTCTCCGCATACTGCTGCTCCTGGGGCTCGTGATGTGGGGGTGAGCTCGAGCGCTGCGCAGTGCTCCGTGCGGAAGTGCTGGATCCGCTGTGCATGATCCGGAAGTACAAGGTCCGGAAGTACAAGGTCCGGTCTAGACCAAGTCTCAGATTATTCTCAGGACTTGAACATGTCCATACCAATAGTGGAGAGGATCCGGTCGGCCCTTCCCCGCGATTCCTCCACGAGTTCACCGTTGGGCCGGTCGTTCGCCCGCACCCAGTCCTCGGCCCCCACCCTCGTACGTCCGCCTGTCAACTGCCGCTCCACCAGGCGCAATTGACGCACATCGCCCGGCGCATCGACGTACCACAGCGCGCCCATGAGACCGCGCGCCTCGCGCCAGCCGGGCAGATCACAGGCGAGATAGTTCCCCTCGGTGACGACCAGCCGCGCGGACGGTGCGACCCGATGCCGCGCCGCCACCGGCTCGTCGAGGGTCCGGTCGAAATCCGGTACGTAGAGGTCCCGGCCGGTCTCGGTCAGGACCCGCCTCAGCAGCGCCAGATACCCGTACACGTCGAAGCTCGGCTCCGAACCCTTGCGCGCCGTGAGCCCGAGCCGCTCCAACTGGGCGTTGGACAGGTGGAATCCGTCGAGCGGCAGATACGCGGCCCGCGCACCGAACCGTTCCACCAAGGCCCGCGCGAGCGTGGACTTCCCGGCGCCGGGCGGGCCCGCGAGCCCCAGCAGGACGCGGGGGCCCGAGGCGGTCAGCTTCCAGGCATCGGCCGCGAGGGATTCGAGCGTGGGCTCGACGGGGGCCGGCTCAGCGATCTCCATGTCCCGTATAGAACGCCACCGTCAGATCCTTCACCAGGGCCTTGCGCTCGTAGTCGTCGAGTTCGACCAGGCCGCGCATGGTCAGCCGGGTCACCGTGTCCTCCACCGAGTCGACCACCTGGGTCAGCACGCTCTCGCGGTGGCGGGCGTCCAGGGCCGCGATCCGCCGGCGCCGCATCACCTCGGCGACCTCGGGCGCGTACTCGATCCGGGTCGGCTGCGCCGAGAACACCTCGAGGCCGGCCGGGTCGGCGTCCGCGACGAGGAGCCGGGTGAGTGCGTCGCCGACGGCCTCCGCGTTACGGAGCGTCGGCCCGTCGCCGTGGAAGGCGTCGGCGGGAAGCTGCGAGAGCACCCGCGCCATGGCCGCCTCCACGCACTCGCGCAGATAGGTCTCATGGTGGTCGACTCCGAGCGTCGCCCGGGCGGTGTCCTTCACACGCCACACCACGAGCACCACCACCCGCAGCGCGGCCCCCTGCGCGTCCACGGCCGGCAGCGGTTCACTGCGCCAGTGCCGCAGCCGTACGTCGACCCGGCGCCGCTTCAGGAACGGGTTGATCCACACCAGACCGGTCCGCCGCACACTCCCCCGGTACCGCCCGAACAGCGAGACCACCCAGGCCCGCCCGGTCCGCCCGCGCCCGAGCCCGGCGAAGGCGCACAGCGCGAGCGCACCCGAGCCGGCGAGCAGCGCCCACTGCGCCGGTCCCGGCTGCGCGCCCTCGACCAGCGGCAGCCGCGCGAGCCGCACCGCGAGCGGCGGCAGCAGGCCCGCCCACCACAGCCCGGCCCCGCACCCCGCGAGCCCCACGGCACCGGCGGCCACGGCCACGGCTCCGGACAGCGCGGAGGCGGGGCGCTCCACCAGCGTCTCGTCGACGGGCAGCACGGCACGTACGGATGTCCTGGGCAAGGACCTGCGCACCGCGCGCGGCTGCTCCCCCGTGCCCTGCCGGGCCCGTCCCACCACGGCCGCCGACGACGCCGGGGCCGCGGCGAAGACGCCGGCCCGGGTCGCCACCCCGGTGGCGGACGCCGTCCCGCTCCCCACTGACGCCGCCCCGGCCTCCGGCTCGTCGCGGAACAGCAGATGCACCGGGATCTCGGTGGTCGCCTCGTTCTGGATCAACCGCACACGCTCGGGTCCCACGGCCCCGGTCCCCGCTTCCGCCGACGTCATCGCACCCTCCGTACCACCGCAGCCGACTCCAACCCGGGCCCCGTCACAGGGCCGCGCACCCGACCCGCCCGGCAACCCGGCGGACCACCCGTCCCGCTCACGCGAACAACCGCCGCCATGTCTCCGGCCCCGGCAGACCGTCCGCCGCACCGCCCCGCCAGCCCTGGGCGCGCTGGAACGCCTCGACCGCACGCCGGTCGGCCTCGCCCCACCGGGGCCCCGGACCCTGCGCGTAGAACCGCCCGTACCCCTTCTTGACGAGCTGCCGCCCGAGCACGGTGATGAACTCGTTCGACTGCCCCGGCCGGAACATCCCGCGCCCCGGGTAGGCCGGAACCCCGCGCGGCGCACCCGGCGAACCGCTCGCCGCGATGTTCCGCCCCTTGCCGCTCGCCAGGTACTCCCAGGTCAGCGGGCCCGGCAGCCCGTCGGCAGCCTTGCCGCGCCAGCCCTGCGCGAGCTGGAAGGCCTGCGTCGCACGCCGGTCCGCCTCGCCCCACTGCGGCCCGGGCCCCTGCCGGTAGAACCGTTTGCCGCCACGCTCGACGAGCATCTTCCCGAGCTGGGTCACATACGGGCTGCGCACGCCGGGCCCGAACGCCGCGCGCCCCGGATAGCGGGCGGGGGCGCCGGACGCGGCGGCCGTGAGCCCCTTGTAGCGATAGGCCGTATAGCGCTGCGCGTGGTTCCAATAGGCGTACGGGGTGGCCTGTTTGCGCGTATGCGGGCGGGCCTGCTCATAGGCGAGGTAATAGGCGCGGGTGTAATCCGTCCAGCCGCCGAAAATCGTCACGTGCGAACCCCTTTCCGGATCGGCGGGATTGTGGAACAACAGAATGTCCCCGGGCTGCAGCTGATCGCGGCTGATTCGCACGGCGAACCGGTCGAGTGTTCCGGTCCACTGATTCGTGCCGAGATTCCAGGCCATCGAGACAAAGCCCGAACAGTCCTGCCGGTAACCGTCGCGCCAGTACTTCGCGAGGCTGTACGGCACCTCGGCGGCCACCCATGTCTTGGCCCGCTTGATGATCTCGGCCCGGGTGGTCGGCCGCACCGCAGGAGCCGCCGCGGGGGCTCCGGGCGCGCCGTGCAGCGGGGCGGCGGCGCCCTGCGGGTGCCCGTCGGGGTCGTCGGCAAGTGGCCGGACCAGCGGGTGGGCGACGGCGCAGGTGACGGTGGAGCCCGCCGCGAGAAGGGTTCCCGCGGCGGTCACGGTGATCAGTGCGCTCCGCGCGCAATGCGAGGCAGAAATACGGGAAGGCCCCTTGGGCCCCGTACCTCCTAAGCGGAGACAGCCCGCGCAGCCACATGTGCCGCCTGCGGGTTCGAATTCCTCGAATGCCGGCAGTCCCGCCGTATCGGATCGCATGCGATCTACCTCACACTCGCGAAGGGGCCGGGAATTCGCCGTACGCGGATCTGCATGGTCGTCAGTTTCCCAACTGCTCCCGGATATCGCATGTTGACGGTCCGAATGCTGCACGCGTACGGCCCACTGCCCGGCCCCCGCGCTCGGGCGTGGTCGGAACCACCCCCGACGATCCGGTAGAGTTCTCCAGGTCAGCGCGCGCCGCTAGCTCAGTTGGTTAGAGCAGCTGACTCTTAATCAGCGGGTCCGGGGTTCGAGTCCCTGGCGGCGCACAGACAGACAAGGCCCTTCGTTTCGACGAGGGGCCTTCGTCATGCCACGGCATCGTTCGGCAGCCAACAGGCGGCTGGGGGTCCGGGGGTTATCCCCCGGATGAATGCAGCATCAGCGGGTCCGGGGTTCGAGTCCCTGGCGGCGCACGATGGCGATGGGCGAGAAGTGTCCGCGGAAAGCGCGGACCTTCTCGCCCTCGTCGTTTCTGCGCGGCTTCGCCGCGCGCTGCGGGGGCCTTGCCACCCGCACCCCCTTTTGTCGCGCACCCCCCGTGGGACGGCCTGGCCGGATACGGTGTCGCCCATGGCCAGCGACATACAGGAGCGCATCAAGAAGCTCATCATCGACCGTCGGCTGCCGTCGGGGGCCTCGCTGCCCACCGAGCCCGAGCTGATGGCGCTCCTCGGTGTGAGTCGCAATTCCGTGCGAGAGGCGCTCAAGGCCCTCCAGGCGATGGGAATCGTGGAGATCCGGCATGGATTCGGTACCTATGTGGGACCGATGTCCGTCGCACCCATGATCGAAGGGCTGACCTTCCGCACGGTCGCGGGCCACTACCGGGGCGAGGACAGCCTGTTGCAGCTCCTGGAGCTGCGCGAGGCCGTGGAGACCGGTCTGATCGCCCGGCTCGCCGGCCGCATCCCCGCAGCCGACCTCGCCGAACTCGACGCGCTCATCGAGCGGATGGAGCGCGAGGCCGCCGACGGCGAGGTCGCCGCCGAAACCGACCGCGCCTTCCACGCCACGCTCTACCGCGGCCTGGGAAACCTGCTGCTCGGGGAGGTCCTGGAGGCGTTCTGGGACGCGTTCCACAAGGTGCGCACCGACCTCGTCGACGTACCGCAGGACCCCAAGGTGACCTGCCGCCAGCACCGGGAGATCCTCGACGCGGTGCGCTCCGGTGATGTCATCCGGGCCGAGCAGGCAATACGCGAGCACTTCGGTAATATTCGTACCCGGCTCGGCTCACCTGCCTCAACTGACCTCCCAAACCACGCGTATGACAAGTAAACACCTTGTATCGCTCTTGCGATCAAGCCAGGGGTCGTAGAACCCTGGCCTGAAGATTGGGAGGCTTGCGCTTCCATGGGGCGGGCGGTACGAGGCAGTTGGGGGTTCTCGCCCCCGTCACCATGTGAACGGGTGGTTCGGGGAGAGGGCCCCGGCCATGAAACGCTGGGGGTCCCGTTCATGAAGCAAAGCGGGGCGGGCATCATGCAACCGGAAGGCACCTCTTCCATGTCCTAGTGACAGGTGAGGTGGCCAGCCAGTGACGCGCCTGTGGGGGTCGAGGGGGACTCCGGCGGGCGGAAGGACCGACGAACACGCAGACCAGTGCGTGCGGGGGGATGACTCATGACGTCGACGCCGGCGGGCGCCGGGCCGGGCTCCGACCCGACCCAGACGCAGCAGTTGCGCGTGCCATCACATCGGACGGGCGGCTTCAGGCGCATCAAGAAGACGCTGCCGAGGTACGACTACGAGCACTACAGCCGGCTCTCGGGGCCACTGACCAACCCCGATCCGAGCAAGCCGTACAAGGTGCAGTACCGGTCGCTGCTCTCGCAGGAGCCGCACCGGATCCGGGCCGCGCTCATGCTGGGCGCGGCGCCGCTGCTCTCGCTCGTGCTGCTCGCCTGGCTGCTTCAGCCGGAGCACTGGACCGAGCGTGACTACGTCCCGAACGCTTATCTGGAGCACCTCGACGTCGTCATGCTGGTCTCGATCGGTCTGATCGAGTTCTTCCGCTGCATGAACGTGCTGTCCAACGCGCATGCCACGCTCGTCGCCCGTGACCCGATCCCGGTGGTCCCCGAGACCGGGACGCGCGTCGCGTTCCTCACCTCGTTCGTGCCCGGCAAGGAGCCGATCGAGATGGTGACCAAGACCCTGGAGGCGGCGGTCAAGCTCCGCCACCGGGGGCTGCTGCACATCTGGCTGCTCGACGAGGGTGACGACCCGGAGGTCAAGGAGGTGTGCGCCCGGCTCGGCGTGCACCACTTCTCCCGCAAGGGCATCGCGAAGTGGAACCAGAAGAAGGGTCCGCACCGCGCCAAGACCAAGCACGGCAACTACAACGCCTGGCTCGACGCGCACGGTGACGACTACGACTACTTCGCCTCGGTCGACACCGACCACGTGCCGATGCCCAACTACCTGGAGCGGATGCTCGGCTTCTTCCGCGACCCGGACGTCGGCTTCGTCATCGGCCCGCAGGTGTACGGCAACTACGACTCGTTCGTCACCAAGGCCGCCGAGTCCCAGCAGTTCCTGTTCCACGCGCTGATCCAGCGCGCGGGCAACGCGTACGGTGCGCCGATGTTCGTCGGCACCTCGAACGCCGTACGGATCAGTGCCCTCAAGCAGATCGGCGGTCTGTACGACTCGATCACCGAGGACATGGCGACCGGCTTCGAGATCCACCGCCACCGCAACCCGCAGACGGGCAAGAAGTGGCGCTCGGTCTACACGCCGGACGTGCTGGCCGTCGGTGAGGGCCCGAGCGCCTGGACGGACTTCTTCACGCAGCAGATGCGCTGGTCGCGCGGTACGTACGAGACGATCCTCAAGCAGTACTGGAAGGGCTGGTACTCGCTCCCGCCGAGCAAGCTCTTCAACTACACGATGATGATCATCTTCTACCCGATGTCGGCCCTGAACTGGATCCTGGCGGCGCTGAGTTGTGCGCTGTTCCTGGGCCTGGGCGCCTCGGGTGTCAACATCGACCCGACGATCTGGCTGATGCTCTACGGCAACGCCTCGGCGCTCCAGATCGGCCTGTACATCTGGAACCGCCGCCACAATGTCTCGCCGCACGAGCCCGAGGGCTCCGGCGGTGTGGCCGGCATGGTGATGTCCGCGCTGTCCGCGCCGCTGTACGCCAAGGCGCTGATCGACTCGATGCTGCGGCGCAAGTCCAAGTTCGTGGTCACACCGAAGGGCGATTCGGCGTCCCCCGACCGCTGGTTCGGGACCTTCCGCTACCACTGGTACTTCATCTTGATCTTCGGCGGTTCGATCGGTGCCGGGTTCTATTACGGGCACGCCCACCCGGCCATGATCATCTGGGGTGTGATCGCGATGCTGATCACCGCCACGCCCATCTTCGTATGGCGCTGGCAGATCCGCCAGGACAAGAAGAAGCCCAGGTCCGGTGCTCCGGGAAGCGGTCCGGCGGACGGCGCTCACGCGCCGCAGCCGGCTGCGGTGCCACCCCAGGCGGCCGCTCCGCACAACCAGGGCCGGCCCAGCTGGGCCGCGGCCGAGCGTCCCGCTCGGACCGGACGCCCCGACGAAACCATGCAGATCGCCCTTGGGGGACGTAAGAAATGACCGTCGGCACCACGCCGGTGAAGCACACCCGCCGCCGCGCCCGCCGCATAGCGATAGGCGCGGCGGTGGTGCTTGCACTCGCCGGAATGAACGGTCCCGCGCTGTGGCGCTTCGCCTCGGACCAGTACCACGACTACAAGATCAACAGGCCCGAGTACAAGGCCGACAACGGCAAGTGGGACATCGTCGACCTGCCCGACGAGTACAAGCTGAACACGATCCACGCCGCGCTGCTGCACACGGGGAAGGTGCTGCTCGTCGCGGGCTCGGGGAACAACCAGAAGAACTTCGACGCGAAGAAGTTCGACACCGTCCTGTGGGACCCGGTGAAGAACACCTTCAAGAAGATCCCCACCCCCAACGACCTGTTCTGCACCGGGCACACCCAGCTCCCGGACGGCAAGCTCCTGGTCGCGGGCGGCACGAAGTCGTACGAGAAGCTCAAGGGCGATGTGACCAAGGCCGGCGGCCTGATGATCGTCCACAACGAGAACCCGGACAAGCCGATCACCCTGCCCAAGGGCACCAAGCTCACGGGCAAGGAGAACGGCAAGACCTTCGTCCTCACCGAGTCGATCGTCGTCGAGCGCGCGAAGAAGACCTTCGATCCTCAGACCGGGAAGTTCACCGGCAACAAGGCGGGCCTCGAGCGCGTCTACGTCGAGGCCACCAAGAGCGGCAAGAAGTACGAGACCGGCACCGAGGACAACTACAAGATCGAGGGGCTCTCGGCCGCCGACGCCAAGAACACGTACGGCATCGCGCAGAAGCTCGCCCTCGACAAGAAGGACTTCCAGGGCATCGACGATGCCTATGAGTTCGACCCGGTGGCCGAGAAGTACATCAAGGTCGACCCGATGAACGAGTCGCGCTGGTACCCCACCCTGACCACGCTCTCGGACGGCCGGATCCTGGCCCTGTCGGGCCTCGACGACATCGGCCAGGTCGTGCCCGGCAACCGCAACGAGGTGTACAACCCGAAGACGAAGAAGTGGAGTTACGTCAAGCAGAACCGGCAGTTCCCGACGTATCCCGCGATCTTCCTGCTGCCCAACGGCGAGCTGTTCTACTCGGGCGCCAACGCCGGTTACGGTCCGGACGACGTGGGCCGCGACCCGGGTGTCTGGGACTTCGACACGAATAAGTTCACCAAGGTCAAGGGCCTGTCCGACCCCAAGCTGATGGAGACCGCCGGCACGGTGTGGCTGCCGCCCGCGCAGGACGAGAAGTTCATGGTCGTCGGCGGCGGCGGCGTCGGTGAGTCGGAGCAGTCCAGCGAGAAGACCCGGATCATCGATCTCGACGAGGACAACCCGGAGTTCAAGGACGGGCCCTCCTTCGACAAGGGCACCCGCTATCCGCAGTCCTCGGTCCTGCCCGACGACAACGTGCTGATCTCCGGCGGCTCGGAGGACTACCGCGGCCGCAGCGACTCCAACATCCTCGAAGCGCGGATGTACGACGCGAAGACCGGCGAGATGCGCAAGGTCGCCGATCCGCTGGTGGGCCGCAACTACCACTCGGGCTCGCTGCTGCTGCCCGACGGGCGCGTGGTCTTCTTCGGTTCGGACTCGCTGTACGCGGACGCGGCCAACACCAAGCCGGGCACGTTCGAGCAGCGTCTGGAGATCTACACGCCGCCGTATCTCTACCAGGGCTCGCAGCCCTCGCTGAGCGGCGGTCCTGACGCGATCGAGCGCGGTGAGTCGGCCACGTTCAAGACGCAGCACGCCTCGTCGATCAAGAACGCGCGGCTGATCAGGCCGAGCGCGTCCACGCACGTCACGGACATCGACCAGCGCTCGATCGCCCTCGATGTGAAGAAGGGCAAGGACAGCGTCACGGTGACGGTCCCGGAGAACAAGAACCTGGTGCAGCCGGGCTGGTACATGCTGTTCGTCACCGACGACCAGGGTGTGCCGAGCGAGGCGCAGTGGGTGGAGGTCCCCGAGTAGGCGCGCGGACCGCATGACTGAGGGCGTCCCCTGATGCGGGGGACGCCCTCAATTGCTTGCGTATGCGCCCTACTTGGCGTTCTTGGCCAGCTCCAGTGCATACTCCGGCCACCACTCGCCGGCCTTCGGGCCGCCTCGGCACTCGCCGTCCGACTCACCGGGACGCTTGATCCACAGGTAGGCGTCTACGCGTTCGTCGGCGGTGTCCACCGTGGGCACCTCGCCGAGCGCGCGGCCCGGCGGATTGCACCAGGGGTCCTTCTCGTCCGACTGCCAAACGCCCTTGCCGTTGCGGCTGGTGTCGATGACGAACGGCTTGGCGCCGACCTTGTCCGAGAGCTGCTTGCCGAACGCGATCGACTCCTCGGTGGTGTAGAAGTTCGAGACGTTCACCGCGAAGCCGTCGGCCTTGTCGATGCCCGCCCGCTTCAGCGGCTCGTAGAAGGCGTCGGGGCCGGCCGAGCCCGCGTTGCCGCCGTCGATGTAGACCTTGGTGTTCTTCAGGGTGTGCAGCTTGTCGATGGCGCCCTTGAGCAGCTCGTAGCGCTCGTCGTGGAACTCCGTCGGTGTGCAGCGGTCCACGACGTGCAGCAGGGCGTCCGGCTCGAGGATGACGGTGGCCGGGCGGTCCTCGATGCCCTTGGCGACCTCGTCGATGAAGTTCCGGTAGGCGTCGCCGTCGGCCGCACCGCCCTTGGAGAACTGACCGCAGTCGCGGTGCGGGATGTTGTAGAGCACCAGGACCGCCTCGCGGTCGGCCTTCTCGGCCGCCTCGGTGAATTCGCGCGCCTGGTCCTGCGCCGTCTCCGGCACGATCCACTCGCCGGTCGGCTGCTCGGCGATCTTCTTGATCAGCTCGGCGTCCGACTTCTTGCTGTCGTCCTTGTACGTCTGGAGCTGCTCGGCCGCGTTCGAGTCGGGGTTGACCCAGTACGGGTCCTTGTCCTTCGGCTGCTGCGTGGCGCTGTTCGACGGGTTGTCAGGGTCCTTGTCGCCGTCCGACGAGCAGCCGGTCAGAAGCAGCGCCGCCCCCACAAGCGCCGCACCCGTCTGCACCGCCCCACGGAACGTCGCGGAACTGCTGTACATCCACTCCCCCTTGGGTGCACGGTCGGAGCCTCAATCCTGACATAGGTGCACGTGAGTCACGAGGGCCGCCCTCCCTGGTCCGCCGCTTCGTGCATGAGCTGTTACGCGGCTGCGTACGGGAGCAGTCGGGCGGCTCCGTACGAGGCTCGGGACGGCTCCGAACGAAGCCCGGGGACGGTTCCGTACGAAGCCCGGGGACGGTTGCGTACGAGGCCCGGGGACGGTTTCGAACGAGACCCGTGAGCCGACTTCGCACAAACCCGTTACTGCGCCGGAGATGCGGGTAGGCGCGCAGCGACCTGCGCCCCTGGGAGGACCGATGGTCGAGACCGGTAGAGATCTACGGCTGGCCGGTGTTCTCGTCGCCGCGGCCGACACCCTGGGCGATCCCTTCAGTCTGCCCACGTATCTGAGCCGCTTCGCCGACGACTGCGTGGAGGTGCTCGGCGCGGACGCGGCCGGCATCCTGCTGGTCGGAGCGGACGCCGGCATCTCCATCGTCACCAGCAAGGACCCGGACGGCCGGGTGCGCGGACTCCTCGAGATCCAGCACCAGGGCGGCCCCTGCCTCGACGCCTGCGCCTCGGGCGAACCGGTGCCGCCGGTGCGGCTCGCCGGGCCCGAAGCCGCCGAGCAGTGGCCGCAGTTGACGGCGCGGGCCCTGCGCGCCGGGATGACCGTGACGTGTGCGGTGCCGCTGCGCAGGGGCGACACCTTGATCGGCGCGCTGAACCTGTTCTCCAACGGGCGGCCGGAGCACCAGCACATCCACCTGGAGCTGGCCCAGCTGCTCGCGGACGCGGCGGCCATCGGCCTGGTGCACCGGCGGCTGCACGAGGACTGCACCTCCCTCACCCGGCAGCTGCAGTCGGCGCTGTCGAGCCGGGTCAGGATCGAGCAGGCCAAGGGGCTGCTCGCCGAGCGCTGGGGCGTCAAGGTGGACGCGGCCTTCACCTCGCTGCGCGCGTACGCCCGGCGGGTACGCCGGCCGATCGACTCGGTCGCCCAGGAGTTGCTCGACGGGCAGCTGGACGATGCGGCGCTGGAAGCGGACCGTCCGCACACCTGGTGAGGGAGGGCGGAATCGGGGCGGGCGCCGCCGTCGGGGCCGTCCGCCCGAGCCATGCGTCCGGACAAACGCCCCGGTCACCGGACGAACTGCCCTGCATTCCGGTCGAGTTGGCGACAACCGACTCTGGGCGAGCCAGGTCTTCCGTTCTAAAGTGAGGGCAACGGCCCCAGCCCCCGGCCGTCGTGGACGACCCCCTGTGCCGGAGTCCCCGGGTCCGGGCGGCCGCCACAGCCGCGCCCTGTCATGGAGCGGCTGCCTCCGCTTGTGACGACTTCAGCGACTGGTCTTCCCGAACCTCCCGTGCCGGCGCCGGGTTTCTCCCGCAGCCCGAGCGCGCACGGTCGAGGACCGGCCCGGCCGGCGGCTCCGGGGGGAGCGGGCCACCGGCCGGGTCGGGTGCGCCCGGGGCCGCCCGGCGCGAGGGCGGCGTACGGAGGCGCGGTTGACAGCCGTCCCCCCGAGTTGGGACTCTCCGGACGACAAGTCCATACATCGAGGCGACGGTTGACAGGAACCCGGTGCGAATCCGGGACGGTCCCGCCACTGTGACCGCGTACGAGCTCCGAGCGGAGCATGCGTACACGGAAGTCAGGAACTGACCCGTCGTCCTCCTGCCTTGGGGCGTGGAAACCCCGGAAGGAGACCCACCCGGATGTCACTGCACTCGGCACAGCACCCGAGCACGACGGCTGCCCAGGACGCGACCACCAGGACCCGTGACTGGATGATCGCCTCGGCCGCCGCGATCGTGGCGATCATCGCCCTGTACGCGGTGTTCTTCGACAACGGCACGCTGATCTCGGCGACCGGCGACTACCTGCACGAGTTCGCACACGACGGACGGCACCTCTTCGGCGCCCCCTGCCACTGATCGGGGCTCCCGCCGAAATGTCGACTCCTGTACTCCCTCTGCTCGGGCGCGGGCTTGCGGCGGGAGGAGCGGCGGGCCTCGCGGCCGGCCTCTTCTCCCTGCTGCTCGCCGAACCCCTGATGGACCGTGCGATACGTCTCGAGGAGGCGCGCTCCCATGAGCACGCCGAAACGGGCGCCGCAGCCGTCCAGCATCACGAGGAGCTCTTCACGCGCTCCACGCAGCACTTCGGCCTGGTCGTCACCTCGGTGGTGTTCGGTCTGGCCCTCGGTGTCCTCTTCGCGATCGCCTACGCCCTCGTGCACCGCCGCGATCCGGACGCCTCCCCCTGGCCGCGCGCGCTGCTGTTCTCGGGCGCGGCCTTCCTCGCGGTCTCCCTCCTGCCGGCCCTGCGCTACCCGGCCAACCCGCCGGGCGTGGGCGACTCGTCCACAGTGGCGAACCGCCAGGCCCTGTGGCTGGCTGCCGTCGTCATCGGCCTGCTCGGCATGTTCCTGGTCTGGCAGGTGTACGTACGGCTCGCGGGCCGCAGCGTTCCGGTACGGCAGGTCGCGGCGGCCGTGACGGGCGTCGCGGTGCTCGCGGTCCTGTTCGCGCTGCCCGGGAACCCGGACGAAGTCCCCGTATCCGCAACGCTGTTGTGGGACTTCCGCGTCCTGTCGATCGCCTCGCACGCCCTGCTCTGGGCGGTGTTCGGGGCGGTCTTCGGTGCGCTCGGGCTGCGGGCGTTCAGCCGGGCGGCGGCACCTGCGGGGGCCGTGCCGGTGAGCTGACCTGTGCCGTGGCTCCGGCCTTGCGGGGGCTCTGACCTGACCGGTCAGGGCCCCTTGCCCGTCAGGAACGCGGAGGCCACGACATTCGACGAGTACGTCTTCGTCGCCCGGTCGAAGGTGCCGCCGCACGTGATGAGCCGCAGTTCGGCCCGGTCGTCGTGGCGCACCCCGTACGCCTTGTGCGGGTCGAAACCGGACCGGTCGTAGACCGCGACCTCCTCGACGGTGAACTCGGCGACCGTGCCGTCCGCCCTGGTCACGCGGACCTTCTCGCCGGGCTTGAGGGTGCTGAGGTTGTAGAACACGGCGGGCCGCGACTCGGTGTCCACATGTCCGACGAACAGCGCCGTGCCCTTCGCGCCCGGCTTCACCCCGCCCCCGTACCAGCCGACGACACCGGCCTGGTCGTACGGCGGCGGTGCGATCGCGCCCTCGCTGTCGAGGCCGCGTTTGATCACGGGGGCCTGGACCCCTATCGACGGAATGTCCACACGGTGCGGGCCCGCATCGGGCAACGGCTTGATCGCGGGCGGGAGTTCGGCGGCGAGCAGCGGACGGCCGACGGCGGCGACATCGCCGTTCGTGGTGGACGGGCCGTCGGGGACGCCGGCGATCTCACGGCCCCACAGCCACAGGCCCACGAGCAGAACGGCCCAGGCGATGCCCGTGAGCAGCCGCCCGCTCCCGGCAGAACGGTCGCGCGCCATGGGGTTATGCGCCGCCCCGTCGCCTGCGCACGAGGCGCCCGGCGACGGCGAGGCCCGCGGCGCCCGCGAGCAGCAGCCCGATCAGGGCGTGCCGCCAGCCCGGGCCCGTGCTCGGCTCCTCGGCGCTGAGGGAGGCCGTACCGCCGCCGCCCGCGCGGATCGGGGCGGTGGGGCTGGGCGTGGCCTGGCTGACGACGGTGACGGTGCCCTTGGCCTTGCCGTCCTCGCCGTCACATGTGACGGAGACGTCGTACGTGCCCGGGGTCGCCGTCGACCGGATCATCGCCTCGCCGCTCATCGGATAGCCGGCGCCGTCACGCCCGGTGAGGGCTCCGTCGGCGACGAACACCTGCGATTTGGCCGCCCCGGTCGTCCCGTCACACCCCGTGACGCTCAGCTCGACCTGAGCGCCCGGCGTGACGGTACCGGGGGTGACTTTGACCGTGCCGTCGGCTGCGTGGGCAGGTGCGGTGAGCGCGAGAGCGGCGACGGTGGCGCACAGAGTGAGCCTGACCCGGGGTGAGGGCATGGTGGACCTCCTGCGTCGAGCCTCGCGCTCGAAGGTCCCGGGTGCATGCGGGTGTGGGCCGTATGGGTGGCACACCACCCGCCGGCCGGCGCTCAGACCAGATCCACCAGGTCCGCGATCGAGTCCACGATGTGCGAGGGCCGGAACGGGTACTTCTCGACCTCTTCCGGGGTGGTGAGGCCCGTGAGGACCAGGTACGTGATCATCCCGGCCTCGAGGCCCGCGAGGACGTCCGTGTCCATCCGGTCGCCGATCATCGCGCTGGTCTCGGAGTGCGCGCCGATCGCGTTCAGACCCGTCCGCATCATCAGCGGGTTGGGCTTGCCCGCGAAGTACGGCTCCTTGCCGGTGGCCTTCGTGATCAGGGCCGCGACCGCGCCCGTCGCCGGGAGCGGGCCTTCGAGGGAGGGTCCGGTCTCGTCGGGGTTGGTGCAGATGAAGCGGGCGCCGTTGTTGATCAGACGGACGGCCTTCGTCATGGCTTCGAAGGAGTACGTACGGGTCTCACCGAGCACCACGTAGTCCGGGTCCGCGTCGGTCAGGACGTAGCCGATGTCGTGCAGCGCCGTGGTCAGACCGGCCTCACCGATCACGTACGCCGTGCCGTTGGGCCGCTGGTCGTCGAGGAACTTGGCGGTCGCGAGCGCCGAGGTCCAGATGTTCTCGACGGGGATGTCCAGACCCATGCGCTTGAGCCGGGCGTGCAGATCACGGGCCGTGTAGATCGAGTTGTTCGTCAGGACCAGGAACGGCTTTCCGGACTCGCGCAGGCGCTTGAGGAAGGCATCGGCGCCCGGGATCGGCACACCCTCGTGGATGAGGACTCCGTCCATGTCGGTGAGCCAGGATTCGATCGGCTTGCGCTCTGCCACGGGACTGATCTCCGCTTCTCGGCCGGTTACAGCTGTCCGGAAAGATGTCCGAACACCGTCAGCCTAACGGGACGGGCCTGGTGGGGCCCGTCCCGTCCCAGCTCATGGACGTCAGCTGAGCGTCACGTCGTCCACGGCCCAGAACCAGTTGTTCGTGCCCGTGTACCGGAAACGGATCTGAACGTCCGAGACGCCCGAGGGCACCTGGAGCCGGAGGCTCTGCGCCTGGGCCGTCGCGTCGGCCGTGAAGGACTTCACCGGCTGCGGCGCCCCGCCCCCGTACGAGACGAGGATCTGAGCCGTCTGGCCGGCCTCGTGCCGGTAGTGGGTCTGGAAGCGCAGGGTGCGGGTGGTGCCGCCCTGCACCTGCCACTTCGGGCTGACGAGCGTGGAGTCGAACTTTCCGCTGTTGGTCTTGTCGTCCCATTCGTCGGAGTCGGCGACCGCGAAGACGTCACGGCCGCGGACGTTCAGCTCGCGCCACTGGTCGCGCTGCGCCTGCGTCCAGAACTCGTCGGTGGTGAAGGACCAGCCCCGCCACTCGGTGACGCCGCCGGTGCCCATCGCCGAGTTGTCCACGGACCAGCCGCTGGGCGCGGTGTGCGTGTAGCCCTTCACGCCGGCCGGGATGCCGGTCTCGTCCGTACGGGCCGCCAGGGATCCCCGTACGGTGTCGAAGGCGTCGTTGTCCGGGGAGTCCAGCGGTACGCCGTCCAGACCCGCGGTGGAGACGCCGACCTGCTTCAGGGCGGTCGCGGCGACGTCGACGAGGCGTACGTCATGACGGACCGAACCCGCCTGGATCCCGGCGCCCTTGGCGATGACGAAGGTGCCGCGCTCCTTGATGTCGGAGCCGCCGTGGCCGCCGCCGTCCTTGTGACCGTGGTCGGTGGTGACCAGGATCTTCCAGTTCTCCTGGGCGTAGGTGGCGCGCGAGGTCACGGCGTTGAGGACCGTGCCGATGTGCCGGTCGCTGCGGGCGACCGCGTCGAGGTACGCCTGGCTGCCGGGACCGGAGTTGTGGCCGGCGATGTCGATCTCGCCGAAGTAGACGAAGGCCGCGTCCGGGTTGCCGTTCCTCAGCTCGTCGGCGGCGCCCGCGGCGATCTTCGGGTCCTCGACGCCGTACCCGTTGGCGTCGCCCTTGAGGCCGAGGCGCTTGTCGACGGCGGGCGAGAAGATCGGGCCGCCCGCGTCCGATGAGGCGATGGGTTCCCAGTCGGCGGCCGCGTAGGTGTTGAGCGAGGGGTTCGCCTTCTCGGCACGGGTCAGGAAGTCGGGGTACGTGCCGAACTGCTTGCCCGCGAAGGAGTTGTCCTTCACACCGTGCTTGTCGGGCCAGACACCGGTGGCGATGGTCGACCAGCCGGGTCCCGAGGACGTGGCGGCCATCGGCGAGCTGTAAAGGGTGCTGCTCGCGGTGAGGCCCTCGGACATGAGCCGCTTGAGGTTGGGGGCGTTCGCGGCCTTGATGCGGTCGAGGTTGGCGCCGTCGAGGCCGATCACGAGGACCTTGTCCTTGATGGCGTCCGGTGCGGCGGTCGCGGCGCCGGTGGAGAGCTGGATCGTGCCGGCGAGCAGAGCCGTGGCCGTGAGGGCGACCGCTGCGGTGCGGCGGCTGCGTCTGTTGCGGACGATGAGCACGTACTCCTCCTATGTGGGGGCAGAGTTGAGTCGCCGAGGATCCTCGGCGGCCCGGATGGACGTGCGGTGACCGGTGTACGACGTCCGGTCGCAGAACGGAAGATCAGCTCCCGGGGGCGGCGGCCCTGTGCGGCCGCACCGCCTGACGCGGCGCTCCCGCTCCGTGGGCACCCGCTCCGTGGGCTCCCGCTCCGTGGGCGCCCGCGAACGCGGCGTCGAGGGTGCCCAAGTCGTAGTCGCCGCCGACCAGTTCGGCGAAGGGGTACGCCGCGTGGTGGGCGGTGAGGAAGTCCACGGCTCGCTGGAGGTCGGCGGGACGATAGTTGTGCACCCCGGTGATCCGGTGCAGTCCGCGGACCAGTCGCTCGGGGTCGAGCGGGACCGCGGGCCCGGGGAACACGGAGCCGGCGAGGACCGCGGTACCGCCGGTCGTCAGGGCGTCCAGACAGGTGCGTACGGCGTCGGGGTGGCCCGACAGCTCGAAGGCGACGTCGGCCTCCGCTGCCGTCGCGGCTGTTTCCCGAGCCCCGAAGCGCAGGGCCTGCGCTCGGCGCTTCGGGTCCGGGTCCGACGCGATCACCTCGGCGCC
>NZ_JBEPEW010000117.1:0-27425 GCF_040300965.1 Streptomyces mesophilus
CGCGAGCGCTTCGCCGAGGAGATCGGCGGTCTGCGCGACGCTCTCGTCGACGCCGTACGCGCGGCCGTCCCGGACGCGATCCTCGGCGGCGACCCGGTCGACCGTCTGCCGGCCAACGCCCACTTCACCTTCCCCGGCTGCGAGGGCGACTCCCTGCTGCTGCTCCTGGACGCCCAGGGCATCGCCTGCTCGACCGGTTCGGCCTGCACGGCCGGTATCGCCCAGCCCAGCCACGTCCTGCTCGCCACCGGCACCGACCCGGACCTGGCCCGCGGCACCCTGCGCTTCTCGCTCGGCCACACCTCGACCCGCGCCGATGTCGACGAGGTGGCGAAGGCCATCGGCCCGGCGGTGGAGCGGGCGCGGGCGGCTGGGCTCAGCTAGGACCTCCCGCTCGGCGGCCGCGCCGTCGTCCGGGTCCTACCGCTCCGCGGCCGTCGTCGCCTTGGGCCGGTTCGCCGCCCGGCGCACCAGCTCCATGTACCGGTCCCAGTCCCAGTGCGGCCCCGGGTCCGTGTGCGTGGCCCCCGGCACTTCGTTGTGCCCGATGATGTGCTCGCGGTCGATGGGGATCTCGTAGCGGGCGCAGATGTCCGCGGTCAGCCGGGCCGAGGACTCGTACATCACCTTGGTGAAGGACGACGGCCGGTCGACGAAGCCCTCGTGCTCGATCCCGACACTGCTCTCGTTGTACGAGCGGTTGCCCGCGTGGAAGGCGACATCAAGCTCCCGGGCCATCTGTGTGATCTCGCCGTCCCGCGCGCGGATCACATAGTGCGTGGCCGCCGCGTGCGCCGGATCACGGAAGACCTTGATCGCCGAGGCATAGCTGCCCTGGGTGACATGGATGACGACCTTGTCGATCTCATAGTCGGCCGGCCGGTCCGCGATCCGCAGATTCGCCGCCGAGGCCGCCACCCAGCGGGCCCCGGGCTGGTCGACCTCGCCCTCGGTGCGCTGTTTGTCGACACCGGGAATCTGCCACCACAGCCGCCCGAGCTCCTCACGGAACGCGATCGCCGTGATGCCCGCGGCGACGGTCGCGCCCACGCCGACCAGCAGGCCTCGGCGCTTGACGCCCTCGGCTCGGTCCTCACCCACGGCCACCCCCGTTGTGCATTGATCTCCGTACACACAAACGGGTGGAGAGCACCTATTGGTTCCGGCTTACTCTTGAGGGGTTATGACTGAGACTCCTGCCGAGCCCCGCCGCCTCCGTGTCCTCGCCGCCATGTCCGGCGGTGTCGACTCCGCCGTCGCCGCCGCCCGCGCCGCCGAGGCGGGCCACGATGTGACCGGGGTCCACCTGGCGCTTTCGGCGAACCCGCAGTCCTTCCGTACGGGCGCCCGCGGCTGCTGCACCATCGAGGACTCCCGCGACGCCCGCCGCGCGGCCGACGTGATCGGCATCCCCTTCTACGTATGGGATCTCGCCGAGCGCTTCCGCGAGGACGTCGTCGAGGACTTCATCGCCGAGTACGAGGCGGGGCGCACCCCCAACCCGTGTCTGCGCTGCAACGAGAAGATCAAGTTCGCCGCGCTGCTCGACAAGGCGCTCGCGCTCGGCTTCGACGCCGTGGCCACCGGCCACTACGCGCAGGTGATCACCAACGAGGACGGCACGCGCGAACTGCACCGCGCCTCGGACATGGCCAAGGACCAGTCGTACGTGCTCGGTGTCCTGGACGACAAGCAGCTGGCGCACGCGCTCTTCCCGCTCGGTGACACCGTCACCACCAAGGACGAGATCCGGGCCGAGGCCGAGCGCCGCGGGCTCGCGGTCGCCAAGAAGCCCGACAGCCACGACATCTGCTTCATCGCCGACGGCGACACCCAGGGCTTCCTGGCCGGCCGCCTCGGCAAGGCCGAGGGCGACATCGTCGACGAGGCGGGCGAGAAGCTCGGCACCCACGAGGGCGCGTACGGCTTCACGATCGGCCAGCGCAAGGGGCTGCGGATCGGCACCCCGGCGCCGGACGGGAAGCCGCGCTATGTGCTCGACATCTCGCCGGTCAACAACACGGTGACGGTCGGTCCCGTGGACGCCCTCGACGTCACCGCGCTGACTGCGATCAAGCCCCGCTGGTGCGGCACCGCACCCGAGGGCGAGGGCCGCTACACCGCCCAGCTGCGCGCGCACGGCGACGAGACGCCGGTGACGGCCGAGCTCGTGGACGGCGAGCTGCGGGTCACGTTCGACGAGCCCGTACGCGGCGTGGCGCCGGGCCAGGCGGTCGTCCTCTACGACGGCACGCGCGTGGTCGGTTCGGCGACGATCGCGGCCACCACGCGTG
Source organism: Streptomyces mesophilus (assembly GCF_040300965.1). Taxonomy (GTDB): domain Bacteria; phylum Actinomycetota; class Actinomycetes; order Streptomycetales; family Streptomycetaceae; genus Streptomyces; species Streptomyces mesophilus_A. The sequence continues at coordinate 2,295 of NZ_JBEPEW010000117.1, forward strand.
CGGCGGCCGCGGTCTGAGCAACTGGTGCCGTACGCCTAGGAGTTCACGTATGACTCCCTAGGCGTTCGCATAGAACCCCGCAAGCACCGGCGCCAGCACATCCGGATCCACCATGTGCGTCTGCCCCTCCAGGGTCAGATGCCGGCCCGCGCGCGCCGAGCGGGCGACCAGGGCGGCCGAACCGCCCATCCACTCGAAGCTGGCCGAACCGTTCACCACGAGCAGCGGGACATCGATCTGCGAGATCCGGTCGACGGGCACCAGGCTGTCGCCGAGCACCGCATAGTCGTACGCGATCGTCGGCGCGAGCGCCTCCCACTCGGCCCACAGGGGTGAGCGCCTGAGCTGCTCGATGAGCTCCGGCGGCGCCCCGGTGCCCGAGATGAAGTGCTCGACGGCGGCGTCCCGCCGGCCGTCGGCGAGCAGGGCGCGCAGCCGGCCCGCCTGCTCCTGCCGGTCCGCGACACCGATCTCGTCGAGCGTCAACGGCGGTTCGTAGCCCGACACATGGGTCACCGGGAGCCCGCTCGCCGCTGCCTCGAAGGCGAGCACGGCGCCCGATGAGTTGCCGTGCAGCGCCGCGCGCCCGCCCAGCTCCTCGATCAGCGCGGCGAGGTCGTCGACCTCTCTGGCGACGGCGTACGGAAGCGTGTCACCGCTGTGGCCACGGCCTCTGCGGTCGTAGGTGACCGCCGTGCAGCCCAGTGCCGCGAGCCGCCGGGCGAGCGGTTCGTCCTCCGTGCAGCCGATGCACAAAGCACCGCCGACGAGGATCACGACCGGGCCGTCCGAGCCGAACCGTTCGTAGGCGATGGGGGTTCCGTCGCGGGACAGAACTTTTCCGAGGGTGTCCATGAAGGTGCAGACCCCGGTCGTCATCGGAACTCATCGCCGCAGCCGAAAAAATCTTCAGAAATCCCGGCCCCGGGGGCAACCACCGCCCCTGGCCTGCGACTTCAGCCCGTGGAAACTTCCTCGGTCGCGTAGAAGCAGAGATGATCCCTGATCTCGGCGACCTCCGGCTTGGGGTCGGGGTAGGCCCAGACGGCGTCCGGGCCGCCCGGCAGCGACCAGTACGAGGCGGTGCCCTTGAACGGGCAGTACGTGTGGGTCTCGGACGGCTCCAGAAGCTCGGTGCGGACGTCCGCGGGCGGCAGGTAGTAGCGCACGGGACAGCCGGTCTCGCGCAGCACGAGCGGGCGGCTGCTCTCGGCGACGACCTGCCCGTCGTGGACGACGCGCACGTGCCGGGTGCCCTGTTCGACGGTGATCGTGTGTCCTGCGGTCACTTCTCTGCCCTCCGGATCGCTGCTTCGGCCATGGGGTACAGCGCAGTTGACGCCCGCGTTCTTCCCGCCGGAAACCATGCCAGAATCACGCACCGCAATCACTCGGTGACGTAACGCTATGGAGGCGCTCATGGGATCCAGTCGACTGTCCAGAAACCGCAAGGCCCTGCTGCACAAGGTGCGTTACGCCCTGCGGCATCCCGGGCGCGTGCCCGCCTATGTGCGCCGGTCGGCGCGTGACGCGGTGCTGCGCGTCAAGTTCCGCGGCGACCACGTCGGTTACTACCGGGCTGTCATGGCCTCCGATGCCGCACGCAGCGCGGAGGCCGCGGTCGGCGGCGGGCCTTCCGTCAAGCGGTGGACGTGGATCGGGCAGATGCAGTTCGACTATCTGGTGGAGCACGGCCTCGCGCCCGGGCACCGGATGCTGGAGATCGGCTGCGGCAATCTGCGGGCGGGACGGCTCTTCATCGACCACCTGGAGCCCGGCCACTACTACGGCATCGACATCTCGCCCGACATCCTGATCGCCGCCAAGCACACCCTGGTGCGCTACGGGTTGCAGCCGAAGCTGCCGTACCTCACCGTGGCCGACAACCTGACCTTCGACTTCCTGCCCGACGCCCACTTCGACGTCGTGCACGCCCACAGCGTCTTCTCGCACTCGCCGCTGCATGTCATCGAGGAGTGCTTCGCGCACGTCGGGCGCGTCCTGAAGCCCGGCGGCTTCTTCGACTTCACCTTCGACCGTACGGAGGGCAAGGAGCACCAAGTCCTGCACGAGGACTTCTACTACCGCACCGGGACGCTGGTCGAGCTCGCGGCGAAGCACGGGCTTGCGGCGACGTTCATGGAGGACTGGGAGTCCAGGCCGCACGGGCAGTCGAAGATCCGCATCACGCACGCGGAGGTGGCCGCGGACGTCCGGTTGAAGGCGGACGTCCGGGCGAAGGCGGACGTTCGGGTGAAGGCCGACGCTTCCTAGCGTCTGCCGGTGATCAAGCCCTAGGCGACGCCACGGGACTCCTCCAGATACGCCAGCGCGCCCACCGGCTCCTCGGCGAAGAACACCAGGTCCGTGAGGGGGACGGGCAGGAAGCCCTCGTCCTCCATGCGGCGGAACTGCTCCTTCAACCCGTCATAGAAACCGGCGGTGTTGAGCAGGACGACGGGCTTGGTGGTCTTTCCGTGCTTCTTCAGCTCGAGGATCTCGGTGGCCTCGTCGAGCGTGCCCGTACCGCCGACCATGATCACCACGGCGTCGGCCTGCTCGAGGAGCTGCGCCTTGCGCTCGGCCAGGTCGCGCGTGACGACCATCTCGTCCGGGCCGGCCACCGGCCGCGCCTTCGCGGCGAGGAAGTCGACCGAGACGCCGAGGAGCCGGCCGCCCGCCTGCTGCACACCGTCGGCGACCACCTTCATGAGACCGACGTCGGATCCGCCCCACACCAGGGTGTGCCCGCCCTTGCCGAGGAGTTCGGCGAACTCGCGAGCGGGGCGGGTGTAGCGCTCGTCCAGGTCGGCGGCGGAGAGGAAGACGCAGATGTTCATGCGTCAACCGTACGTCGGCAGGTGCGCGCGGCGTGTCCGGATGCCGGAGTGCGAGCGGGCCATTCCCGCAGGCCTGGCAGCATGGGCGCATGGCTACCCATGTGATCACCGGAGCGGGTTCCGGCATCGGCGCCGCCGTCGCCGCCCGCCTGCACGCCCGCGGCGACGACCTCGTGCTGCTCGCCCGCAACGCCGGCCGCGCCAAGGAGCTCGCCGACCGCTACCCGGGCGCGCAGACCCTCGTCGGCGACCTCGCCGAACCGGACCGGCTCTCCTGGGCCTTCTCGCACCAGTCGCTGCCCGACCGCGTGGACACGCTGCTGCATATCGCGGGCGTCGTCGACCTCGGGCCCGTGGGCGACCTCACGACGAAGATCTGGCGCTCCCAGCTCGAGGTCAACCTCATCGCACCGGCCGAGCTCACCCGCCACTTCCTGCCCCAACTGCGGGTCACCCAGGGCCATGTGCTCTTCGTGAACTCGGGCGCGGGCCTCAACGCCCACGCCAACTGGTCCGCGTACGCCGCGTCGAAGCACGGCCTCAAGGCCCTCGCGGACTCGCTGCGCCACGAGGAGAAGCCCAACGGCCTGCGCGTCACCACGGTCTACCCGGGCCGCACCACCAGCCCGATGCAGGCCAAGGTCCACCAGCAGGAAGGCAGCGAGTACGACCCGGCCCGCTGGATCGACCCGGAGTCGGTGGCGACGGCGATCATCACGGCGATCGATCTGCCGCGGGACGCGGAGATCACGGATCTTTCGGTACGTCCCGGTCGCTGAGGCGTTCGTACGAGGTCCGGGGCGGGCGGCCCGGAACGCGACCGCGGCGGCGCACCCCGCGTCCGCCCCGCGTCCGCCCCGCGTCCGGCGCACCGGGCCGCCCGCTCCGGCCCGCTGTTTCGTACCCTCGCCTGGTGACCGAAGACCGCACCACCCCCTGGGGCCCCGCCACCGGCGTCGGCTCGATGCCCGGCACCGACGCCCGTGAAGCCGCGAAGACCGCCGCCGGGACCCTCGAGAGTTTCCCCTTCCTGCCCGAGCTCCCCGCCCGCGGCCCGGGCGCGGACATGATCGGCCGCACCCTCGGGCTGCTCGTCGAGATGTACGCGCGCGTGGAGCCCAGCGGCTGGCGCTTCGGCGACCGCCCCGGCCGCGACACCCGCCGCGCCTGGTCCTGGCTCGGCGAGGACCTCGACGCCCTGGAGGAGTTCACGCAGGGGTACGAGGGCCCGGTGAAGATCCAGGCCGTCGGGCCCTGGACGCTCGCGGCCGCCGTCGAACTCCGGGGCGGCGAGGCCGCGCTCTCCGACCCGGGCGCCGTACGTGATCTCGCGGGGTCGCTCCAGGAGGGCCTCAAACAGCACGTCGCCGACGTACGCCGCCGTATCCCCGGCGCCGAGATCGTGCTCCAGCTCGACGAGCCCTCGCTCACCGCCGTCCTGCGCGGACAGATCAAGTCCGCCAGCGGCTACCGCACCCATCGCGCCGTCGACCGCCAGCTGGTGGAGTCCACCCTGCGCGGCCTGATCGAGGCGCACGGGGGACCCGCGATCGTCCACACCTGCGCGCCTGACGTCCCGTTCGCGCTCCTGCGCCGTGCGGGCGTGGCCGGTGTCTCCTTCGATGCCTCGCTCCTCACGGAACGTGACGAGGAGCCGATCGGCGAAGGCGTGGAGGCGGGCCTGAAACTCTTCGCGGGAGTCGTGCCGTCCACCGACACCGCATTGTCGGACCCTGCCAGTAACGTCATGGGTGTCAGGACGCTGTGGCGCAGGCTCGGCCTGAATCCGGGATCGCTCGCGGAATCGGTCGTGGTCACGCCGTCATGCGGACTCGCGGGGGCCTCGCCCTCGTATGCCCGCAAGGCGCTCGCCCACTGCGTCGCGGCGGCGCGCTCGCTCGCGGACAACCCTGAGTGACGACAGGCGATGAAGACAGCACCAACGGGCACTTGGTTTTTCAAGGACGCGGGAGGACACACGATGGTCGGCACGGACCAGGCAGGCGGTACGTCATCGGTGCCCAGCGAGGCGCGTGAGCAGCATGCGCAGATCGCGGAGCAGATCGAGGAGCACCGCTTCCGGTACTACGTGAAGGACCAGCCGGTCATCAGCGACGCCGACTTCGACAAGTTGCTGCGCTCGCTGGAGGCCCTGGAGGACGAGTATCCGGAGCTCAGGACGCCCGAGTCACCGACCCAGAAGGTCGCAGGCGACTATCAGACGGACTTCGCCACGGTCACGCATCGCGAGCGGATGCTCTCCCTGGACAACGCCTTCGACGAGGCCGAACTCGCCGCCTGGGCGAACCGCGTGGCGAACGACGTCGGCACCACCGACTACCACTTCCTGTGCGAGCTCAAGGTCGACGGCCTCGCGGTCAACCTGACGTACGAGAAGGGCCGGCTGACCCGCGCGGCCACCCGGGGCAATGGCCGCGAGGGCGAGGACATCACGCCCAACGTGCGCACGATCGCCGACATCCCGGACCGCCTCGAGGGCAAGCGCATCCCGGATCTGGTGGAGATCCGCGGCGAGGTCTACTTCCCGATGGAGAAGTTCGAGGAGCTCAATGCCAAGCGCGTCGCCGCGGGCCAGGAGCCGTACGCCAACCCCCGTAACTCCGCCGCCGGTTCCCTGCGTCAGAAGGACCCGAAGGTCACGGCCACCCTCCCGCTGCACATGGTCGTGCACGGCATCGGCGCCCGCGAGGGGCTGGAGATCACCCGCCTCTCCCAGGCCTATGACCTGCTCAAGGAGTGGGGCCTGCCCACCGCTCAGCACAACAAGGTCGTGGAAGACCTCGAAGGGGTACGGGAGTTCATCGCGTACTTCGGAGAGCACCGGCACTCCGTCGAGCACGAGATCGACGGAGTGGTCGTCAAGCTGGACGAGATCCCCCTGCAGGGACGGCTCGGTTCGACGGCGCGCGCGCCGCGCTGGGCGATCGCGTGGAAGTACCCGCCGGAGGAGGTCAACACCAAGCTGGTCGACATCCTCGTCGGCGTCGGACGCACCGGCCGCGTGACCCCGTACGCGCAGGTCGCGCCCATCCAAGTGGCCGGTTCCGAGGTCGAGTTCGCCACCCTGCACAACCAGGAGGTCGTCAAGGCCAAGGGCGTCCTGATCGGTGACACGGTGGTGCTGCGCAAGGCCGGCGATGTCATCCCGGAGATCCTCGGCCCGGTCGTCGATCTGCGCGACGGCAGCGAGCGGGAGTTCGTGATGCCCGCCGAGTGCCCGGAGTGCGGCACGGCCCTGCGGCCGATGAAGGAAGGCGATATCGATCTGCGCTGCCCCAACGCGCGGACGTGTCCGGCCCAGTTGAGGGAGCGCGTCACCTATCTGGCAGGGCGCGAGTGCCTGGACATCGAGCACTTCGGCGGGGTGGCCGCCGCCGCGCTCACCGGCCCGCTCGAGCCGTCGACCCCGCCGCTGGTGGACGAGGGCGATCTGTTCGACCTGACCATCGAGGATCTGCTGCCCATCAAGGCGTATGTCCTCGACAAGGACAGCGGGTTGCCCAAGCGCGACCCGAAGACGGGCGAGGAGAAGATCGTCACGGTCTTCGCCAACCAGAAGGGCGAGCCGAAGAAGAACGCGGTCGCGCTTCTGGAGAACATCGCGAAGGCCAAGGAGAGCCCCCTCGCGCGGATCATCAACGGACTCTCGATCCGTCATGTAGGACCGGTCGCCGCCCAGGCGCTCGCCCGCGAGTTCCGCTCCCTCGAGCGGATCGAGCAGGCCGGTGAGGAGGAGCTGGCGAACACGGACGGTGTCGGGCCGACGATCGCCGCCGCGCTCAAGGAGTGGTTCGCCGAGGACTGGCACCGCGAGATTCTGCGCAAGTGGCGCGCGGCCGGGGTCCGTATGGAGGAGGAAGGCGGCCAGGACGAGGGGCCGCGCCCGCTCGAAGGACTCACCGTCGTCGTCACCGGCACGCTGCAGCACCACACGCGTGATGGCGCAAAAGAAGCGCTGCAGACCCGTGGCGCGAAGGTGACCGGTTCGGTTTCGAAGAAGACGTCCTTTGTCGTGGTCGGTGACAACCCTGGTTCGAAGTACGACAAGGCCATGCAGCTCAAGGTGCCGGTTCTGAACGAGGAAGGCTTCGAGGTCCTGCTCGGACAGGGCCCGGAGGCCGCACAGGAAGTTGCACTTCCGGTACCCGAGTAGCGGTTGAAGGCCACCCGTTCGGCGCATACCAGATGCATACGGGTGGCCGGGTCGCATTCGGGCAACCGTGCTCGACGGCTGCCCGTGGAAGCCTTCTGCGGCCTACTGTTGAGGTGTGCGCCTGCCGTGTCCAGTTGCGGATGGGGCATCCCCTGCTCAACAGGAGTGCGGGAATTGGTTTCGGACGCGGTGACTTCAAAAGCAGGAGCCGCGTGGCGTGGGCACCGCCGGCTGTGAGAGGGACGGGAATGAAACCGACCGAGAGCGCCGATCCGGTGTCCCGGCTGCCCGGGCTGTGGACGCCCGCGCTGCCCACCGCCGTGGTGGCCGTCGCCGCGGTCGTGCTCGGCGCGGGGGTGTACAGCGCACTGACCGGGGACCACGCGCTCTTTCCGGGCTCCACGGTCGGCTGGTCACTCGCCGTACTCGTCGGCGTGATCGTCGGCCATCTGGTCGCGCTCGGACGTGAGCGGTGGTGGGGCGGCACCGGTTCGGGCGCCGCCCTCACCCTTGCCGTCCTGCTGCTTTACGGCTGGGTCCCGGCCGGGATGGTCAGCCTCACCGTGATCGTCCTGGTCGGCGCGGCCCGCAGGCGCCGCTGGCGCCAGGGTCTGCTGCACGGTGCGGTCGACGTACTCGGCATCGGCGCGGGCGCGCTGGTCATGGCCGCCTTCGGCGAGGTGCCGACGGTCGAGCGGCCCTGGACGCCCGAGGACTGGGACCTGTGGGCGTTTCCCGAGGTCGCGCTCGTGGCGGGCGCGTATCTGCTCGTGACCCGGCTGCTGCTCTGGTACGTGCACGCCCCGCACTCCGCCGGGTTGCCCACCGTCGCCCGTACCGCCATGATCCGGCAGGGTCTCGTAGGGGTGGCGCTGCTCGGGATCGCGCCCCTCATCTGTGTGGTCGCCGTCGCGATGCCCGTCCTTCTTCCGCTGTTCGCGATCCCGCTCGTGGCGCTGGACTCGACGCTGTGGATCGCCCGGGCGCGGGCCGAGGAGCAGTTGCGCGATCCGCTGACCGGACTGCCCAACCGGCAGTGGCTGTTGGAGCGCACCTGGGCGGCACTGGACGACGCCGAACGAATCGGTGCGCGTTCCGCCCTCGTCCTGATCGACCTCGACCGCTTCCGCTCGGTGAATGACACGCTCGGCCATCTCGCCGGTGACCGGCTGCTGCTGCAGATCGCCGACCGCCTCCAACTCGCCCTGCCCAAGGGTGCGGAGGCCGCCCGGCTCGGCGGCGACGAGTTCGCCGTCCTCCTGCCCACCTGCGACTCGACCACCACGGCCAAGCGCATCGCACGCGTCCTGGTGGCCGAACTCTCCTCGCCCCTCGACCTCGACGGCCTCACCCTCGTCCTCGAAGCGAGCGCGGGCCTCGCCGTCTACCCGGACCACGCACTCGACGCAGAAGGCCTCCTGCGCCGCGCGGACGTGGCGATGTACCAGGCCAAGGTGGACCGCACCGGCGTCGAGGTCTACGAGTCGAAGCGGGACTCCAACACCCCCGACCGCCTCGGCCTGTTGGGCGATCTGCGCCGCGCCCTCGACGCCGGGGACGTAGAACTGCACTACCAGCCCAAGGTCCGTTTCGACGGTCAGGTCGCGGGCCTCGAAGCGCTCGTACGGTGGGTGCATCCCGAGCGCGGCAAGGTGCCGCCGGACGAGTTCATCGCGATCGCCGAGTCCTCGGGGCTCATGCCGCACCTCACCGAGTACGTCCTGGACACGGCTCTCGCTCAGGTGGCGATCTGGCACGCGCAGGGCCTCAAGGTGCCCGTCGCGGTGAACGTCTCCCCGCGCGACGTCCACACCCCCGGCTTCGCCGGTTCGGTGGCCGCGCGCCTGGCCCGCCATGGAGTGCCCGCCGGCGCCCTCCAGCTGGAGATCACCGAGCACGTCCTCCTCGAGGACCCGCAGCGCGCGGCCGACACCCTGGCCGGACTCACCGGCCACGGCGTGAAGATGTCGCTCGACGACTTCGGCACCGGCTACTCCTCCCTGGTCCACCTGCGCCGGCTCCCGGTGAGCGAGCTCAAGATCGACCGCTCGTTCGTCGCCCGCCTCGCGATCGACCCGGAGGACGCGGAGATCGTCCGCTGCACCGTCGACCTCGCCCACTCGCTCAACCTGGTCGTGGTCGCCGAGGGCGTCGAGGACGACGAGACCTGGGAGCGCCTGCGCGATCTGGGCTGCGACGCGGTCCAGGGCTGGCTGGTCGCCGCGGCGATGCCGGCGGAGGAGACGACGGCATGGCTCCTTGCGCGGGGGTCGCGCGGGTGGCAGCGGCCGGCGGAGCTTGCGGCTGCCGCGGAGTCGGCGGATGAGGTGGACGGGTCGGTCGTGCCGTAGGTCTCCCTGCGGCCGCGCGGTGGCTCGGGTGGTTGCGCCTGCGGCGGGCCTTTCTCCCCTACCCGCCCCTTCCCGAAACCGAGGGCTGCGCCCCCGGGCCCCCGCATCCGAACTTCGTTCGGATCTGCTCAAGCGCCGCAGGGGCTGAGTGGTGAACCAAACCGTTTACCGGGTACCGGGTGCGGACCCATAGGATTGGGCCAAACGCAGAGACACAGAACACGCACCCCGTGAGGATCCGCATGCCTGGCATCACGCGCGAGGAGGTCGCCCACCTCGCACGGCTGGCGCGTCTGGAGCTGAAGGCCGAAGAGCTTGATCACTTCGCCGGCCAGCTCGACGACATCATCGGCGCGGTCGCCCGCGTCAGCGAGGTCGCCGACCAAGACGTACCGCCGACCTCCCACCCGCTGCCGCTGACGAACGTCATGCGTGCGGACGAGGTCCGTCCGTCGCTCACCCCCGAGCAGGCGCTCTCCGGCGCCCCGGCCCAGGAGCAGCAGCGTTTCAAGGTGCCGCAGATCCTGGGGGAGGACTAACACCACCATGACGGACATCATCAAGCTCACCGCCGCCGAGATCGCACAGAAGATCAAGGACGGCGAGCTCACCGCAGTAGAGGTCACCGAGGCCCACCTGGCCCGGATCGAGGCCGTCGACGAGAAGGTGCACGCCTTCCTGTACGTCGACCGCGAGGGCGCCCTCGCGCAGGCCCGCGCCGTGGACGCCAAGCGGGAGGCGGGCGAGAAGCTCGGCCCCCTCGCCGGTGTCCCGCTCGCGCTCAAGGACATCTTCACCACCGAGGGCATCCCGACCACGGTCGGCTCCAAGATCCTCGAGGGCTGGATCCCGCCGTACGACGCCACGCTCACCAAGCGCCTCAAGGCCGCCGACGTGGTCATCCTCGGCAAGACCAACATGGACGAGTTCGCCATGGGGTCCTCGACGGAGAACAGCGCGTACGGCCCGACCGGCAACCCCTGGGACCTCACCCGTATCCCGGGCGGCTCCGGTGGCGGCTCCTCCGCCGCGCTCGCCGCGTACCAGGCACCGCTCGCCATCGGTACGGACACCGGCGGATCGATCCGCCAGCCCGCCGCCGTCACCGGCACGGTCGGCGTGAAGCCGACGTACGGCGGCGTCTCGCGCTACGGCATGGTCGCCTTCAGCTCCAGCCTCGACCAGGGCGGCCCCTGCGCCCGTACGGTCCTGGACGCCGCGCTGCTGCACGAGGTGATCGCCGGGCACGACCCGCTCGACTCCACCTCCATCGACGCCCCGGTCCCGCCGGTCGTCGAGGCCGCGCGCAACGGCTCGGTGCAGGGCATGCGCGTCGGTGTCGTCAAGCAGTTCCGCGGCGAGGGCTACCAGGCCGGTGTCGTGCAGCGCTTCGACGAGTCGGTCGAGCTGCTCAAGGAGCTCGGCGCCGAGATCGTCGAGCTTGACTGCCCGACCTTCGACCTGGCCCTGTCGGCGTACTACCTGATCGCGCCCTCCGAGTGCTCCTCGAACCTCGCCCGGTTCGACGCGATGCGCTACGGACTGCGCGTCGGCGACGACGGCACGAAGTCCGCCGAGGACGTCACCGCGCTGACCCGCGAGGCCGGCTTCGGCGACGAGGTCAAGCGCCGCATCATCCTGGGCACTTACGCGCTGAGCTCCGGCTACTACGACGCGTACTACGGCAGTGCCCAGAAGGTCCGCACCCTCATCACCCGCGAGTTCGAGGCCGCCTTCGAGCAGGTCGACGTCATCGTCTCCCCGACGACCCCGACGACGGCCTTCCCGATCGGCGAGCGCGCCGACGACCCGATGGCGATGTACCTCGCGGACCTGTGCACCATCCCGACCAACCTGGCCGGCAACGCCGCCATGTCGCTGCCCTGCGGCCTGGCGCCCGAGGACGGCCTTCCGGTCGGACTGCAGATCATCGCCCCCGCCATGAAGGACGAGCGCCTGTACAAGGTGGGCGCTGCCGTCGAGGCCGCGTTCGTGGAAAAGTGGGGCCACCCGCTGCTCGAGGAGGCACCGTCGCTGTGAGTGCTGTGACCAAGGCCAAGGGCTTCAAGAAGTCCAAGACCGGTACGTATCTGTCGATCGGGACCACCGCCTTCGGCGCGCTGAGCGTCATCAAGCAGGCGAAGAAGGCCAAGACGGAGCACGACACGCTCCGCCTGGTCGACGCCGCGGTGTCCGCCGCCGCCATCGTCACCGGCGTCGCGCTGCTCCTGCGTGAGCTCAAGCGCCTCGGCGACGACGACGTCCTGCTGGGCTGAGAGGGAAAGTTTCACCGTGACCACCGAACTTCTGTCGTACGAGGACGCATTGGCGTCGTACGACCCGGTCATGGGCCTTGAGGTCCATGTCGAACTCGGCACCAAGACCAAGATGTTCTGCGGCTGCTCCACGGAGCTGAAGCAGGACGCCAACAGCCAGACCTGCCCGACCTGTCTCGGTCTGCCCGGCGCGCTGCCGGTCGTGAACGAGATCGGCGTCGAGTCGGCCATCAAGATCGGCCTCGCGCTGCACTGCGAGATCGCCGAATGGTGCCGCTTCGCCCGGAAGAACTACTTCTATCCGGACATGCCGAAGAACTTCCAGACCTCCCAGTACGACGAGCCCATCGCCTTCAACGGCTACCTCGACGTGCAGCTGGAGGACGGCGAGGTCTTCCGTGTGGAGATCGAGCGCGCCCACATGGAGGAGGACACCGGCAAGTCCACGCACGTCGGTGGCGCGACGGGCCGTATCCACGGCGCCTCGCACTCGCTCCTGGACTACAACCGCGCCGGCATCCCGCTCATCGAGATCGTCACCAAGCCGATCGAGGGTGCGGGCGAGCGTGCTCCCGAGGTGGCGAAGGCGTACGTGGCCGAGCTGCGCGAGGTCATCAAGGCGCTCGGTGTCTCCGAGGCCCGGATGGACAAGGGCCAGATGCGCTGCGACGTGAACCTGTCGCTGCGGCCGCACGGGCGCGAGGAGTTCGGCACGCGCTCGGAGACGAAGAACGTCAACTCGCTCCGTTCCGTGGAGCGCGCGGCGCGCTTCGAGATCCAGCGGCACGCGGCCGTCCTCAAGGACGGCGGCACGATCGTCCAGGAGACCCGCCACTTCCACGAGGAAGACGGCTCCACGACCTCCGGCCGTATCAAGGACAACGCCGAGGACTACCGCTACTTCCCCGAGCCGGACCTGGTGCCGGTGGCCCCCGCGCGCGAGTGGGTCGAGGAACTGCGTGCCGGTCTCCCCGAGATGCCGCGCGTGCGCCGCAACCGGCTCCGCGAGGAGTGGGGCGTCAGCGAGCACGACATGCAGTCGATCCTCAACGCGGGCGCGGTCGACCCGATCGTGGCCACGATCGAGGCGGGTGCCCCGTCCGACCAGGCCCGCAAGTGGTGGATGGGCGAGCTGGCCCGTAACGCCAACGAGACGGGCAAGTCCCTCGAAGAGCTCGACATCACCCCGGCGCAGGTCGCCCGGGTCTGCGAGCTTGTTGCCGCCGGCGACCTCAACGACAAGCTGGCCCGCCAGGTCATCGAGGGCGTCCTGAAGGGCGAGGGCACCCCGGACGAGGTTGTCGAGAAGCGCGGTCTGAAGGTGGTCTCCGACGAGGGTGCGCTCTCCGCCGCCGTGGACGAGGCCATCGCCGCCAACGCCGGTATCGTCGCCAAGATCCAGTCCGGCAAGGTCGCTGCCGCCGGTGCGCTCGTGGGTGCCGTCATGAAGGCGACCCGCGGTCAGGCCGACGCGGCCCGCGTCAAGGAACTGATCCTGGAGAAGCTGGGCGTCGAGGGCTGACACCTCGGTTCGTTGTGAAGGGGCGGCGCTCCGGGTTCAGGCCCGGGGCGCCGTCGCTTTTCTGCGTACGGGGCTATCTCCTCGGGTCTCCGTACGGGGCTATCTCCTCAGGTCTGCGGACGGGGTTACCTCCTCGGCCTGCGTACTGTCACGGACGGTTTCCTGCGTACGGGGTCATGGACGGCTGGGGTCACGCGGGATCCTCCGGCCCTTGCGGGTAGGGCGCGAAGAAGACGACATCCAGCGGATCCGTTCCCGCAGGCAGGGCGGGAAAGCCCGCACTGCCCGGCCGGTCCCCGCGCAGCCAGTGCAGCAGCGTCCGTGTGAAGTTCCCGGGCAGGGGCTCTCCCGGCTCCGAGTGCCGAGGGTGCACGGCGACCCGCCATTCGTCCGGCTCGCCTTCGGTGCACCAGCCGATCCAGTCGCCGTCGATGGTCGAGGCGCACGGCAGGAAGCCACCGGGCTCGGGCCAGGCCGGGAGCGCATGGAACTGCGGGTGGGCGTCGCGCAGTTCGCGATAGGCCTCGCGCGCCCAGATGATTTCCCCGGCCAGCCCCCAACGGCTTTCGGTGTCCAAAGGCGCGGGCATGTCCAGCCACCCGGACCAGCCGCCCCTGCCGTACCGCTCGGTGAGCGCCATGAAGTCGCTCGGCAGCCGTGTGCCGATCCGCTGGAAGACCTGCTCCCAAGTCCCCTCGCCCACATGCGGGGTGAGCGGCGGAGGGACGAGAGCGAGCACGGCGTCCAGGCCCTCCCCTCGCGTGAGAGCCGCATGCTGACCCGCGTCGACATGCGCGCCCCGCGCCGGTGGCTTCCAGGGTCCGGCGCCCGCCAAGGGGGCGAACACCCGCACCTGGCGCTCCAGCGGCCCGAGCTGCCCGCCCGGCTCGCCGGGGTTCGGCACCCCGCCCCGTATCGCAGCCGACAGCAGCTCCAGAAGCGGCACTTCATAGTCGACCCAAGGCTCGTCCACGTGCGCGGCCACGCGCGTGGTCAGCAGGACCACCGGCCACTCGTCCGGATCCTTCGACACCGACGTGTCCCAGAAGAGATGATCACCGGACGAGGTCTCCGCGAACGCGAGCAGCCCGCCCTCCGTCGGCAGAAACACCCGCTGCTCACGCGTGAACATGAGCGGCCGTATCGCCGAGTGCCGGTGCGTCTCGACCAGCCAACTCCCGTACTCATAGCGCCCGTCCGCGCTCAAGCACGGCGTGTGCAGCCGCACCCGTACGCCCTGCGGACCGCCGATCTCCACCGGCCCGTACGCCGACACCAGCGCCTTGTAGTCGGCGGGCAGCGGAACTTCGAGCCGGCCCAGTCCACGGCGGGAGCGGGGGCGGGCGGAGGTCCGAGGAGGGTGGTGAAGGCGGCGGCGGGTCCGGTGCGTTCCATGCGTACGAGGTTGCCATCCGCCTCTGACAACGCGGCCGTCGATGCCGCAGTCGACGGCGCCGACTCGGGCGTTCACTGTCAAGTCGCGCCGGTGACTTCTCCTCGCCACCGAACCGCCCTAACGTCCCCGGTCGGAGCCACTGTGGCCCCGGTGATGAGCCCCAGCCCCGACCAGGAGGTCAGCCGCCTTGTCCTCGTCCACGCCCACCGAGCCCACGTCCTCCGAGCCCACGTCCTCCGCGTCCTCGTCCTCCGAGCCCACGCACCCCGAGCTCTCCCGCAGACGCCTGCTCGCCCTCGGCGGCGGTGCGCTGGGTGCGGCCGCGGCCGGCTCCCTGCTGCCGCCCTCGCTCACGCAGGCCCTGGCGCACGAGCCGCCGCCCGGTGGGCTCAAGGCGGTCAAGCACGTGGTGATCCTGATGCAGGAGAACCGGTCCTTCGACCACTACTTCGGCTCCTTGCGCGGCGTACGCGGCTTCGGTGACCGCAACGCGATCCGACTGCCCACCGGCAAGAGCGTGTTCGAGCAGCCGGACCTGCTGCGCACCGTGCTGCCCTTCCCCGTACGGGACGCGGCCGCGGCGCAGCAGAAGGACCTGCAGTACATCGGCGACCTGAACCACGACTGGGCGGGCGGCGGCAAGGCCTGGCGCGGCGGCTGGATGGACAACTGGATCAGCGCCAAGTCGGCTGCCACGATGGCGTACTACACGCGCGAGGACATACCGCTGCACTACGAGCTCGCGGACACCTTCACGATCTGCGACGCGTACCACTCGTCGATCCACACCTCGACCAGCCCCAACCGCAACCACCTGTGGAGCGGCAAGACGGGGTACGAGGCGAACGGCAGCCGTGCGGTGGGCAACGGCGCCTACGCGGAGGGCACCCACCCCGGATACGACTGGACCACGTACCCGGAGCGCCTGGAGGAGGCGGGGCGCACCTGGAAGACGTACACCGAGTGGGAGAACTTCACCGACAACCAGATCGAGTTCTTCACCACCTTCAAGGCGATCGCGCGCAAGGTCCTTACGGGGACCGGGTTCACGTACATGGAGGCGTTCTACGCCAAGGTGCGGGACACGGCGGACGAGGCCGAGCGCACCCGGCTCCTGGGCGCGCTGGAGGAAGGCGTCAAGACCCTTACGGCTGAGGAGCGTTCGCTGTTCGAGCGGGCGCTGCGCCGGGTGCCCACCGGTCAGCTGGCGGCCGAGTTCGCCAAGGACGTCGCCGCCGGTGACCTGCCCGAGGTCTCCTACCTCGTGCCCTCCGCGATCGACTCCGAGCACCCCGGGACCTCCTCGCCGATCCACAGCGCGACCCTCGTGTACAAGGTCCTCGACGCGCTGGCCTCGCATCCCGAGGTCTGGCGGCACACCGTCGTGCTCATCAACTACGACGAGAACGACGGCTTCTTCGACCACGTACCGCCGCCCGTGCCGCCCGCCGACGACCCCGAGGAGCGCTGGCAGGGACTTCCGACCGGGCTCGGGATCCGGGTGCCGATGCTGGTGGTCTCGCCGTGGTCGGTGGGCGGCTACGTCTCCTCCGAGGTCTTCGACCACACCTCCGTGATCCGCTTCCTGGAGAAGTGGACCGGCATCCGCGAGCCCAACATCGGCACCTGGCGCCGCCGCGTCACGGGCGATCTCACCGGCGCCTTCGACTTCAGGCGCGGCCGCCGTCAGCCCGAGGTGGAGCAGCCCGGCACCATCCCGCCGTTCACCGGGCGCTGGCGCCCGCAGCCGCCGCTCGACCAGAAGATGCCCGAACAGGAACCCGGCCGCCGCCCGGCCCGCGCCCTGCCGTACCAGCCGGACGCGTACGGGGCCGTACGCGGAGACGTCTTCCGGCTCCGGGTCGAGAACGGCGGGCGCTCCAGCGTGCCGCTCGCCCTTTATCCGTACGCGGGTGAGTTCGCCGCGCCCCAGCACACCGACGTCGAGGACCGGGCGCTGTGGGAGGTGCCGCTGGCCGGGGACGCGTATGACTTCACGGTCACCGGGCCGAACGGTTTCCGCCGGGAGTTCGCCGGGCGTGCGCAGGGCGCGGCCGGGGTGACCTCGTCGGTCGACGGGCAGGGGCGGAGCCTGCGCATCGCGCTGCGCAACGACGGCAAGGCGCCGCTGACCTTCGCCGTGCGCTCGCTCGCGTACGGCGGGGAGCGGCCGCGCGAGATCACCGTCCGCCCGGGGCGTGCCCGCACCGTCGAGCACCGGGCCCATGGCGCGCACGGCTGGTACGACCTGGAGATCACGGCCGCGGGTGACGAGGGCTTCCGGCGCCGGCTGATGGGGCACATCGAGAACGGCCGCGTGAGCGTCTCGGGCTGAGCCCCTGCCCGTGCCCGTACTCCGGTCCCGGGCGCCGCGACGTGCTTCCCGAGCTGCCCGGGGCCACGTGCTGAGGGTGTCCGGGGCCACGTGCCGGCGGGGTCCGGGACCAAGCCCTTAGGCGGCCCGGGGCCACGTGCCGGCGGTGCCCAGGACCACGTCCCGAGCTGTCCGGGACCAAGGGCGGGAAGGCCCCGGCACCCCTGTGACGATGGACACGAAACGGACAATGGATCTTTTTCGGGTGCAAGAGTGAGCGAGTAAAGGGCCCGTTGGGTCCTTGTAGGGCACGAGTTCCGCATGGGCTGTTCCCGTACGCAGATCCTCAAAAGCACCAGGGAGCAGCTCCGTGGCAGCACTCGCACGGTGGTGTGTCACGCACCGACTGGCCGCCGTACTGCTCTGGCTCGCCACCTTGGTCGGCGTGGGCGCGGCCGCCGCCGTGGCGGGCACGGCCTACTCCAACGACTACGACGTGCCCGGTACCGAGTCCGGCCGCGCCGCCGCCCTGCTCGAAGAGGGCTTCTCGCACCTGGGCGGCGACACCGACACCATCGTCTGGCACACGGACGACGGCACGGTGAACGCGGCCGACGTCCAGCAGACGATGACCAAGACCCTGGACAAGGTCGCCGAACTCCCTGGCATCTCCTCGGTCGTGAGCCCGTACCACGCCGCAGGCGCCGGTCAGATCAGCAAGGACGCGCACACCGCGTACGCCGTCGTGACCTTCGACCAGGCCGCGGCCGACGTCGACAAGGCCGATGCCGAAGCCCTCGTCCGTACCGCCGAGGCCGCCGCGTCCGACGGGCTTCAGGTCGAACTCGGCGGCAGCGCGATCGGCCTCACCGAGGCGAAGGGCGGGCACACCGCCGAGATCGTCGGTGTGGTCGTGGCGGCCGTGGTGCTCTTCCTCGCCTTCGGCTCGCTCGCCGCATCCCTGCTGCCGATCGCGACCGCGCTGGTCAGCGTCGGCACCGCGTACGCGGGCATCGCGCTGCTCGGCCATGTGATGACCGTCGCCGACTTCGCGCCCATGCTGGGGCTGCTCGTCGGGCTCGGCGTCGGCATCGACTACGCGCTGTTCATCGTGACCCGCCACCGCCGCGGCCTGAAGCGCGGCCTTTCCGTGGACGAGGCCGCGCGCACCGCCGTCGCCACCACGGGGCGCGCGGTGGTGTTCGCCGGCGCGACGGTGTGCATAGCCCTGCTCGGCATGCTGATCCTGCGCCTCGACTTCCTCAACGGCGTCGCGATCGCGGCCTCCCTGACCGTGGTCCTCACGGTCGCGGCCTCCGTGACGCTGCTGCCCGCGCTCCTGTCGTACATCGGTATGCGCGCCCTGAGCCGGCGCGAGCGCGCCCATCTCGCCGAGCACGGGCCCGCGCCCGAACTGCCCACCGGGTTCGCGGCCCGCTGGTCGGCCTTCGTCGAGCGGCGGCCCAAGCTGCTCGGCGCTATCGCCCTTGTCCTCATGGCCGCGCTCGCCCTGCCCACGCTCTCGCTCCGGCTCGGCACCTCCGACCAGGGCAACAACGCGCAGTCGTCGACGACCCGGCAGGCGTACGACCTGCTTGCCGAAGGCTTCGGGCCCGGAGTCAACGGTCCGCTGACGCTCGTCGCCGATGTGCACGGAGCCGAGGACAAGCTCGCGCTCGACCGCCTGGCCGGGACGCTCGACGGCACGAAGGGCGTCGCGGCCGTCTCCCCGGTCACGTACGACGAAAGCGGCGAGATCGCGCTGCTCACCGTCACGCCGAGCTCCGCGCCGCAGTCCGCGGCCACCAGCGAACTCGTCGACGAGCTGCGCACCGAGATCCTGCCGAAGGCGGAGCGGGGCACCTCGCTCGAGGCGTACGTGGGCGGGATCACCGCGAGTTACGACGACTTCGCGGAGGTCATCGTCGCGAAGCTGCCCCTGTTCGTGGGGGTGGTGATCGGGCTCGGGTGCGTGCTCCTTCTGCTCGCGTTCCGTTCGATCGGGATACCGCTCAAGGCGGCCGCCATGAACGTCGCCGCCGTGGCCTCGGCCTTCGGTGTGGTGGTCGCGATCTTCCAGTGGGGCTGGGGGAGCGAGCTGCTCGGGCTCGGGCGCGCGGGCCCGATCGAGCCCTTCCTGCCGGTGATCATGGTGTCGGTGCTCTTCGGGCTCTCCATGGACTACCAGGTCTTCCTGGTCAGCAGGATGTACGAGGAGTGGCTGGAGACCGGCGACAACCGGCGCGCGGTCCGGGTGGGCCTCGCGGAGACCAGCCGGGTGATCAACTCGGCCGCGGTGATCATGATTTCGGTCTTCCTGGCGTTCGTGCTCAGCGGGGACCGGGTGATCGCGATGTTCGGCATCGCACTGGCCGCGGCGGTCGCGCTCGACGCCTTCGTCCTGCGCACGCTGCTCGTCCCCGCGCTGATGCACATGCTGGGCGGGGCGAACTGGTGGCTCCCGAAGTGGCTCGACCGGATCCTGCCGCGCATCAGCATCGAGCCGCCGGAGTGCCGGGGTGTGGTGGTACCGGGGCAGCGTGTGGAAGGCGCGGGTGTCTCTCAGCCGGAGCTGAGCGGGGAGCGTTAAGGAAGCTCTCAGACGCGGCACCTAGCGTCTGGTTCATGAGCACTGAGATCGAGAAGCCGGAAGCCAAGACGCCGGACGCCGAGACGCCGGACGCGGTGACGAAGGACGCCGTGACGAAGGACGAGGTGGTCGTGGAGGACGCCGAGGGCGTCGACGAGGACCTTGAGGCGGCGGACGACGAAGCCGATGACCTCGACGAGGCGGCCCCGGCGGACAAGTCCGCCACCGGTGTGGGCCAGGGCGCCGCGGCCGTCGTCTCCGCGGGGCTCGGCATCGTCGCGCTCACCGGAAGCTGGGTCGGCACCATCGCCTCCGCGCGCTCCTCCCTGGTCGGACAGCTGGAGACCTCGAGCACCGCGAGCGTCGCCCAGCAGGTCGAGGCGGTGTACGGGGACTCCTGGCACGCCACCGCTCTGGTGGGCGGTGCTTTCGCGCTGCTCGCCCTGCTTGTCGGCGCCTTTGTCCTCGCGCGGCCCGCGTTCGGCGCGCCGGGCCGGGTGGTGCAGGCGCCGTGGATCAAGTCCGTCGCGTGGGCGGGCGTGGCGCTCGGCGTCCTGGGTCTGCTGCTCGCCGTGGCCAAGTACCTGGACCTCTTCATGGGCCTGCCGTCCACCTCCTAGGCAGCCGCAGAGCAGGCCTCTTAGCCGTCTAAGCCCCCTGGATCCCCTTGGATCCAGGGGGCTTAGGGCTGTCTAAGGCGGCTGAGTCGGGGGCCTAAGGCATACGGGCCCCGCAGATGCGGCGTTCTCCCGATGTGGCGGACCCCTCTGGGACGGGAGAGTTAAGACATCGCAGAGAGCGAGAGGCCGGAAACCGAAACCGGCCGCCGACTCCCAAGGGGAACAAGATGTTCGAGTACGAGATGCAGCAGCTGCGCCAGGCCGACCTCGTCCGCGAGGCCGCTCAGGAGCACCGGGCCAACGAGGCCCGCAAGGCCCGCCGCTTCGGCCGGAATGCCGAGTACGACGCCGATGGGCGGGTGAGTCACAGCCCCCGGAGGTTCCGATTCGTACGCGCCGCGTGAGACGCGAAGGACACGCGGATGAACAGGACAGCAGACACCGGCCCCGTCGCCGGCCCGCAGCACGGGGCCGGAGACGGGGCCGCGGTGTCGGACCGTACGGACTGGGCCGCGGCTTCGGTTCGTACGGACAGGACCGCGGCTGTGAGCCGTACGAGGACCGCATCACCGCAGGTGACCGGGGTCATGACCGCGGAGGGTGCCGCGCTGTCGGACCCGCGTGCGATGCTCGGCGCTGTGGAGACCAGGTCCGTCAGTCCGGTGTTCGTCGGCCGCGCAGGTGAATTGACCGTTTTGAACGAAGCGCTCGTCCGCGCCACCGCGGGCGAGCCGCAGGCGCTGCTGCTCGGCGGCGAGGCCGGGGTGGGCAAGACCCGGCTGCTCGAGGAGTTCTGTGCGGCCGCCGTGAAGGACGGTGCCGTCGTGGCGCTGGGCGGCTGCGTCGAAATCGGTGCCGAAGGACTGCCGTTCGCCCCGTTCTCCAGCGCTTTGCGCTCGCTGCTGCGTCAGCTGCCGGACGAGCTGGCCACCGCGGCGGCGGGCCAGGAGGAGCAACTGGCCCGGCTCCTCCCCGAGTTGTCCGATCCGGGACGCGGCGTCCCGGTCCGTGGACAGCAGGGCGAGGAGGAGAGCATGGCCCGCCTCTTCGAACTCACCGTCCGCCTTCTCGAGCGGGTGGCCGCCGAGCGGCCCGTCGTGCTGGTCCTCGAAGACCTGCACTGGGCGGACGCCTCCACGCGCCATCTGCTCACCTATCTCTTCCGTACGCTGCGCAGCGGCCGCCTTGTCGTCATCGCCTCGTACCGCTCCGACGACATTCACCGCCGCCATCCGCTGCGCCCGCTCCTCGCCGAACTCGACCGGCTGCGCACCCTGCGGCGGATCGAGCTCTCCCGGTTCACCCGCGGCGAAGTGCGCCGCCAGCTCGCCGGCATCCTTGCCGCGCAGCCCGAAGAGCTCCTGGTGGAGCGGATATTCGACCGCACCGACGGCAATGCCTTCTTCGTCGAGGAACTCGCCTGTTCCGAGGACGACTGCGACCACGCCCTGCCCGAGACGCTGCGCGATGTCCTCCTCGTACGCGTGGAGGCGCTGCCCGAGCACGCCCAGCGGGTCGTCCGGGTGGTCGCCGAGGGAGGCTCCACGGTCGAGTACGACCTCCTTGCCGCCGTCGCCGGCCTCGGCGAGGACGCGCTGATCGAGGCCCTGCGCGCGGCCGTCGGCGCCAACATCCTGCTCGCCGCGCCCGACGGCGACGGTTACCGCTTCCGGCACTCCCTGGTGCGCGAGGCGATCAGCGACGATCTGCTGCCCGGCGAGCGCTCCCGCCTCAACCGCCGTTATGCGGAAGCCCTCGAGGCCGATCCGGCCCTGATCCGCGCCGACGAGCACGCCCCGCGCCTGGCCAGCTACTGGTACTGCGCGAAGGACCCGGCCAAGGCGCTTCCGGCGACGTTGAGCGCCGCCGTCATGGCGCGCCGCCGCTTCGCCTTCTCCGAGCAACTTCGGCTGCTCGAGCGGGCGATGGAGCTCTGGGAACTGGTCGGCGACGAGGTCCGCTCGACGCTGCGGCCCGCCGACTTCACGGAGGCGTACCCACCCTGTGGCTGCGACCCCGAGACCAAGCCGCTGCAGTACCTGGACCTGATGGCGGAGGCGGCGGTCGCCGGCCGCTTCTGCGGAGAGCGCGAGCGCGCCCTGAAGATCACCAAGCGTGCGCTGCGGCTTCTCGACGAGGACCCCGATCCGCTCCGTGAGGCCTGGTTCTGGAACCAGAAGGGCTGGCTGATGTCCACCCTGGGGCGCGGCGACGGCTGGCCGGAGATCGCCCGCGCCGAGGAGCTCCTGCGCGGCGTCGAACCGTCCGCGGTGCACGCCGAGATCCTCACGCAGCGCGCGACCTGGGGCGCGCTGCACTCCCCGGGTCCCGAGACCTTCGTCGCGGCCGAACGGGCCGTGGAGTACGCGCGGATGGTCGGCGCCGAGGACATCGAGAGCAACGCCCAACTCACCCTCGGCGGACTGCTCGTGGACTCCGGCCAGGTCGAGGAAGGGCTCGACCTGATGCGAGCCGTCCACAAGCGCGTCGCCGACGGCCGGCTCACCAAGGACCTCGCCCGGGTGCACACCAATCTGCCGTCCGCGCTCGAAGGCGTCGGCCGTTCGGCCGAGGCGATCGAGTACGGCCGTGAGGGCGTCGAGTTCTGCCGCCGCTACGGCCTCGTCGACGCCGAGGGCTGGGTGTGGGCCAACCTCGCCGAATCCCTGATCAGTTACGGCAAGTGGAGCGAGGCGGTCGAGGCGGTCGCCCAGGTGGCCACCTCCTCCTCCAGTGCGAGGCAGCCACGCACCTCGGCCGGCGAGCGGCTGGCCCGGCTCGCGCTGTACCGCGGTGAGTGGGACGCCGCGGCCGGCCATCTCGCACAGGCCCGAGCCCTCTACGGTCAGCACGACCCTCAGCCCCAGTACACCCTTCCCCTCGTACGCCTCTCCCTGGGCGTCGCGGCCGGAGAGGGCCGCCTCACCGATCTGCGGGCCGAGCTGGCGCAGACCCTGGAGCAGGGGCTTCCGCCGGGCACACAGCGTTATGCCTGGCCGCTGCTGCTGACCGCGGCGACCGCCGAGGCGGATGCCCGGGGCCTGCCCGCCGCCGAGCCCGGCCGGGCCGAGGCGATCGAGCTCATCCGCCGCGCGGCGAAGACCGTGGCGACGCCTGTGCCGGTGTGGCAGGCGTACGAGCGGTGGGTGCGGGCCGAGCTGCTGCGCGCCGAGGACCGGGCGACGCCCGAGGACTGGGCGGAGGTGGCCGAACCGTTCGCGTCGGTCGAGCGCCCGTACGGCCTGGCCCGCGTCCGGTACCGCTACGCGGAGGCGCTTCTTTCCTCGGGCACCGACGAGGCGGCCCGGGCCCGTGCCACGGATCTGCTGCTCTCGGCCCGGGAGGTGGCGGAGTCCCTGGGTGCGAAACCTCTCGCCGAGGACATAGCCCTGCTCGCCCAGCGGGCCCGACTCACGCTGACCGGCAACCAGCCGGACCCAGGCCCGGGCCCGGGCCCGGACAACCCCCTGGAAACCCTTGGCCTGACCAGCCGTGAACGCGATGTCCTCGCCCTGGTCGCCGTGGGCCGCACCAACCGCCAGATCGCCGAGTCCCTCTTCATCTCCCCGAAGACGGCCAGCGTCCATGTCTCCAATATTCTGGCGAAGCTGGGCGTATCGAGCCGGGGGGAGGCGGCGGCGCTGGCGCACCGGCTGCGGCTGTTCTGACCGCCGGCCCCGGGGTACCCGGAAGACCCAGCCCGTAGGCCCCGGCCTGGAGGCAACCGGAGCCCGGGACGTGACGGCGCACCGTGCAACGGAGGGCCCGCGAGGAATTTCGGGGCCTCGCCCTTCGTTGGCCGGGGAGAGCCCACCCGCGGAGGTGCAGGATGTTCAACCTGATCGAGGAGCTCTTCAACCCCGGCCGCAAGCACACGGACGAGGAACGCAACCGCCTGGCCCTCACCAAGGTGGACATCAACGACGGCGACCCCGGCAAGGGCGAGATCGATCTCAGCTCGGGCAAGGTCGTCATCCGCGTCCCGTCCCAGGCGAAGGAGTAACAGGCCGCTGCCAACGGGCACCTCGTGGACGGAAAGCAAGTCCACCTCTGTTGAATTGGCCTGCGCGGGGCCTTGATTGGCATCGCTACGGTCGCTGCATGCGTATCCATGTCGTCGACGCCTTCACCGACCGCCCCTTCGCCGGAAACCCCGCGGGTGTATGTCTGCTCGAGGACCGGGACTGGCCCGCGGATGCCTGGATGCAGCAGGTGGCCGCGGAGATGAACCACTCGGAGACCGCCTTTGCGCGGCGGCTTCCCGCCGGAGACGGCGCCGACTGGGAGATCCGCTGGTTCGCCCCGCTCGTCGAGACCAACCTCTGCGGCCATGCCACGCTGGCCACCGCGCACACGCTGCGGCAGGAACGGGGGACCGTCGGCGAGGTCCGCTTTCGCAGCCGGTTCAGCGGCATCCTCACGGCGCACATCCGCAAGGACGGCAGCATCACGCTGGACTTCCCGGCAGCACCCGGCACCGAAGCACCCGTGCCGGGGGGTCTCGCGGAGGCTCTGGGGGTGAAGGCGGAAGCCGCATTCCGTACCGGCGCGCTCGGCGACCTCCTGACCGTTCTCCCCGACGAGGCCGCCGTACGGGGCGTGACCCCCGATCTCGACGCCATGGCCCAGGTGACCCGCCGCGAGGGCCTGCGGGGCGTGATCATCACCGCCCCGGCGCCCGCTCCCGGTCTGGCGTACGACTTCGTCTCCCGCTTCTTCTCACCGGCCGAGGGCATCCTCGAGGATCCGGTCACGGGCAGCGCCCACACCGCACTGGCGCCCTACTGGTCGGCGCGGCTCGGCCGCGACGAGCTGACCGGCCTACAGGCCTCCGCGCGCACGGGATTCGTCAAGACCGCCATGCACGGCGACCGCGTCCACCTCACCGGCCACGCGGTCACAATCCTGAACGGCACGCTCCACACCTGACGCGCCACGTGCCCGCACCGACCGACCAGTCGCGCTCCACGCACCGCGCCCCGACTCGCGCGCCGGGACCCGCACCGCCCGACCGACCAGCCGCGCCCCAACGCGCCGCGCCCCGATTC
>NZ_JBEPEW010000118.1:0-27386 GCF_040300965.1 Streptomyces mesophilus
GGGCCCCCCCCACCCACACGGTATTTGCCCCTGTCCCCCGGGTCTGCGGGCATCTGGGCTGGGCCCCCCCGGCACCCCCCCCCCCCCGCCTCTCCCCCAACCCAGCGGCCCCCCGCTAACCCAGCGGCACCCGCGGCTGCGGTGCCCGGGTCATGGTGAAGCCCAGCGCGACGGACACCTCGTCGGCAGCCTCGACGACCATCAGGGCGAGCTCGCGCAGGCGCTGAGGGTCCTCCAGTTCGGAGAGGGGACCGCTCACCGACAGCGCCGCCACCACATCACCTGCGCGGCCGCGGATCGGGGCGGCGACACAGGCCCGCCCGAAGGCGAGTTCTTCGATCTCCGTGGCATAACCGCGGCTGCGCGCCTCGGCCAGCGCGCTCTCCATGGCGGACAGCTCCGTGATCGTGTGCGGGGTGTAGGCGATACCGAGCCCCTTGCCGTAGAACTCCCGTACATACTCCGCGGGTTGTTCCGACAGGAACGTCTTGCCCATGCCGGTGGCGTGCAGCGGCGCCGTACGTCCGGCCATGGTGAACGACTTGGGAGACTTCGCGCCCTCGAAGTTCCCGAGGTAGAACAGCTGGTCGTCGCGGAACTCCGCCAGATTCGCGCCGAGGTCGGCGACATGGGCGAGGTTCTGGGCGATCTGCCGCGCGGCCCGGAAGATCGACGAACTGTTGAGCGCCACCGACCCCAGCGTCACCACGGTCGGGCCCAGCCGGTACAGACCGGTCCGGGCGTCCTGTGCGAGGAAACCCATGCGGTCCAGTGACGAGACCATGCGGGAGACGGTCGACTGCCCCAGATTCGTCTGGGCGCAGAGCTCGGAGATCCGCAGTTCGCTGGTCTCATCGGTGAAGCAGGCGAGCAGCGACATCGCGCGTTCGACGGCCTGCGTTCCGGCGCCGTGTTCGGCAGCCATGGTTCTCCTGTCTTGTGGGCGGCGTCGATCGACCATTTTATATCGGTCATCCGCTTTGTGGGTTACGTTTCCACGTATGGTCCGGCCCCACCACGGAGGCGGGGCCTGCCCGCGTCACCCCTGCTCGAGTGCTGTTTCGACCTTCTTGCGCAGGTCGTTGAGGCCACTCTGGACCCCGACCTGACCTGCGAGGATCGAAGCGACCCCTTCGCCGATCGCCGTGTCGATCCGGGCCGTGGTGGCCAACGTGTCCCATGCGCTGAGCCGGGCGTGCTCCGCGACCGCACTGGCGAAGCCGGTCTGGAACGTGTCCTTCTGCAGGGCCTCGATCCGGTCGGCCACCTTCTTGTCGGCGGGCGGCAGCGCGGACTGCTTGTACAGAGCGGTGGCCGCGCTGAGGTCGGTGGCCACGTAGGAGATGAAGTCCCTGCTCGTCTTCTCCCCCTTGCCCGCGCTGCAGGCCAGACCCGAGCCCCAGAAGCGGTTGTACGAGGGGAGGCCCTTGGCGGTGGGCCGCTGCAGCGGACGGATGGCGGCGGCCAGATCCGCCGGGCCGCCGTTGGACTTCACGAACGTGTTGGCCAGTGGGGCGTCGTCGTACATGACGGCCTGCCCGCGCGCGAACATGATGCGCGCGTCCGTGCGGGCGACGCCCGCCTTGGTGAGCTTGGCGTCCTGGAGCTCCTTGTACCACTCGATGGCCGCGACACTCTCCGCGTCGCCGATGGTGCACTTCCGGTCCTTGGTGACGACCTCGCTGCCCCAGCCCCACATCCAGTGCACGGCGTCCTTGAGGTCCGGGTTCTTGGTGACCGCCGCGTAAGGGATGAGGTCGGAGTCCTGGCGCTTGATCTTCTCCAGCGCGGTCGCGAACTCCTCCACCGTCAGACCGCTCTTGAGCCCGACCTCGTCGGCGATCCGGCCGTCGCATACGAGGCCGATGCCCGAGGCCGTCAGGGGCAGCATGTACAGCTTTCCGTCGACGCGCAGTCCGTCGACCACCGCCTGCGGTATGTCCATGCCTTCGGCGAGATCGGAGAGGTCGGCGAGGATCCCCATGGGGACGAGCAGTTGCCACGGCCCCTGGGAAACTCCGTTGAAGGAGCCGGACTTCGCGGCAAGCGCCAGCTGGGTGGCCGCCTGGTCGTAGGGGAAGATGACGGGCTTCACCTTCTTGCCGGACTTCTTCTCCCAGCCCGCGACGACGGCCTGCCACGCCGCCTTCTGGGCGTCCTCACCGAGTGCGTTGCCGTACAGCTTGATCGTGTCGGCCTCCGACGCACCACTCCCCGCAGCATTGCCGGGCGTGGAAGTGGAGCACGCCGTCAGACCGAAGGCGCTGGAGAGTCCGAGAGCTCCGAGACCCGCGAGGACTCCTCGCCGGGTCATGGCCTGCTGAGGAAGGTTGGACATGATGGCTCCATCGTGTCTTTGGGGTGGGAGTCGTGTCTTTGGGTGGGAAGCGGGCTGCTCAGCCCTTGACCGCTCCGGCGGCGAGGCCGGAGACGAAGTACCGCTGCAAGGCGATGAAGATCAGCGCGAGGGGCAGGGATGTGATCACCGAAGCCGCCATCAGGGCCGGCCAGTCACCTGAGCCCTCGTGGATGAAGGCCGTGGTCATGCCGACCGGGAGCGTCTGCTTGTCCGGTCCGGCCAGCGTCAGCGCGAACAGCAGGTCGCTCCAGCCGCGCATGAAGGCGAACATCCCGGCTGTGACCAGACCAGGGGTGATCAGCGGAAAGATGATCCTGAACAGGATCGCCAGGTTGGAGAGGCCGTCCACCTTCGCCGCCTCGATGATCTCGTCCGGCAGCCCGTCGATGATGCCTTTGAGGAGGAACACGGTGAGCGGCAGCGTGAACGTGGTGAACGCCAGCACCACGGCCGTATACGTATAGAGGAGTCCCGCGGCGCTGAACATCAGGTACAGCGAGACCAGAAGCAGGACCCCGGGTACCAGCTGTCCGACGAGGAACATGACCATGAAGAGGTTGCGTCCGCGGTAGCGGAACTTCGACAGCGAGTACGCCATCAGTCCGGACACCAGGACCGAGACCGCCGCGGTCCCGGCCGAGACGATCACCGAGTTGCCGAGGGCGGACAGCAGTGCGGTGTCCTCGAAGAACGCGCCGAAGTTGTCGAGGGTCGGGTTGAACGGGAAGAACGGCCGGTCCTTGGAGAAGACGTCCTCGCGTTGCATGAACGCGGTGGCCACCAGCCAGTACACCGGAAGCAGTCCGAACAGACCGAGCACCGCCAGGCTCAGCTTGCCGGCGACGCCGAGCGTCGGCCGGGTGATGCCCTCGCCCACATGGCGTGAGCGGCGTCGGGCCGGCAGGAACGACACGAGGCTCACCGTCGCGCCTCCAGTTTCTTGTTCAGCAGGAAGTACGCGGCACACACCACGGACAGGGCGACGAGCCACAGCACACCCATGGCCGCCGCACGGCCCAGGGAGAACTCGACGAACGCGTACTGATAAATGCTGACCGCGAGGGTCATGGTCGAGGTGCCGGGGCCGCCCCCGGTCATCACGAAGATCATGTCGAACGAGCCGAAGTTGTAGATGAACTCCAGCATGGTCACCAGCGCGACCGGGCCGATCAGATGCGGCAGCGAAACGTGCCAGAAGCGCTGCCGGCGGGAAGCGCCGTCGATCGCGGCCGCCTCCAACTGCTCGCGCGGCAGGGTCTGCAGGACGGCCAGGATCACCACCATCACCCAGGGGAAGGTGTTCCACGACTTGGCGATGATCACCGCCGCCATGGCGGTCCCCGGAGCCCCGAGGAAGTCGACCTCCGGCAGGCCCACTTGCGACAGGACGTGGTTGAGCACGCCGTAGCTGTCGTTGAAGATCCACGCCCAGAGGAACGAGACGACGACACCGGGCAGCAGCCAGGGAAGCATGAGCATGCCGCGCAGTACCGACCGCCCCTTGAGGCGGGCGTTGAGGAGCAGCGCGAGCCCCAGACCGAGGAACAGCGGAAAGACCGTCGCGAGTACGGAGAACACGAGCGTGGTCCCGAGCCGGTCGACGAAGTCGGGCCAGACGTCGGAGTAGTTGTCGAACCCGATGAACGAGCGGCCGGGCCGGATGAGGGACTGGTCGTAGAGGCTGGTTCCCAGGCTCGCCACCAGCGGATACACCGCCACGGCAAGGAAGAGCGCCACTGCGGGGGCCGCGAGCATGAAGCCGAAGGTGCGGTCCCGCCCGTTGAGTGTGGAGCGCTTCCCCGCCCGCACGGGCGAGCGGGCGGGGGCTCGCACCGGCGGGGGTTCGGTGGTCATCGTCATATCAACTCCTTGCGACGCGACGGACCATATCTCAGAAGCAACATCTGGTAAATGGATGTGACGCCCACATTGTGGAGAGCTACCCAGGCACGCTTGGGCGGACATGCCCCGTACAGGGGCTTTGCGCCGACCTCCCTTACACGCAAGCCGAGTTGAGATGGTGCGACTGCTGCAGCACGGTTGACCGGCCTCGTATGGCGGGTGAAGTATCCGCGATACGAATTGGCCTTGTATATCTGGGAGTTGGATGTGACCCGCGTCAGGATCTGCGCCCTAGTCGCCGCCACAGCACTGGCCGTGGGCGCCTTGCCCACGGCAGCAACCACAGCGTCAGCCGAGCCGCTCCCCGTCCAGGACGCAGCTCCCGGCGACCCCCGTGCCGCCCAGCCCGTACTCCTGAACCAGAGCGGGTTCGGGCTCGGCGAGCCGAAGCGGTTCTCCGCGCCGCGGGCCGAGGACGGTGCGCCCTTCACGGTCACCGACGCGTCCGGGAAGGTGCGCCACCGGGGCAAGGTGACCGACGGCGTGGGCGACTTCACCACGTTCGACCCGCGCGACAACGGGGACTTCGTCGTGACCGTCAAGGGTGCTGCGGGTGTCGGCGCCTCGGTGCCCTTCGGCATCGGCGCGTACTGGATCGACCGGGTCTCGTACCGCCGGGCCATCGAGTTCATGTCGGGCAGCCGCTGCTACTTCGGCGACTTCACGCGCAAGGCGGAGGGGCCGGGGCTCGTCAGCGACGCCTACGGTCACCGCGAGTGCATGAAGGCCGTGACCTGGCGCGACGGCGCACACTACTCGAAGGAGATCCAGACGCTCGTCGACCTGTACCTCGCCAACCCGAGCGCGTTCGATCAGATCACCGTGGACGACGCGGTCTACAAGGGGCTCCCGACGACGCTGCCGCAGAACACCCCGGAGATCGTGCGGCTCATCCACTGGGGCGTCGAGCTGCTGCTCGAGGCCGACGTGAACGATCCCCAACTCAAGGAGCAGCTGGCCGCGTTCGTCTACGCCTATCCGCAGCTCGACACGTACATACCGGCCGACGTCTACGAGCGCGCCCGCGACCATCTCTTCGCCTCGTGGGGCAGCCCCGAGCGCGACCGTTACTACTGGCAGGCCTTCACGCCCCACACCGGGGACCTGTTCCAGGTGTACACACAAGTCGGCACCGGCAAGGGTGAGCTTCCGCCCGGCCACTCGGTCTGGCCGAACCTGATGATGTACGAGGTGGCCAAGCGCGAGGGACGCGACGACGCCGAGCGCTATCTGCGCGCCGCGCAGGACCAGACCGCATGGCTGATCGCCCACCTCGACCTCGCGGATCCGCGTACCACCAAGGGACAGCGGCAGAGCGAGCACGTGCTGATCACCGGTCTTGTGCAGTTCGCCGAGGCGTACCCCGACCAAGCACCCGAAGGCATCGAGGAGTTCGTACGTGACTGGGCGCGGACGGCGACGCAGCGCTCGGACAACCTCTGGGACTTCCGCCGCTACTCCGACGACCGCTGGACCATCCCGGCGTTCACCGGCGGTGGCGCCGACGATCCCAACGAGACCGGAAACGTGGCCGGTTTCGCCGCGCCCGCACTCGCCGCGGCCCGCCTGCTCGGCGACGATCCGCTGGCCGGGCGGCTGCGGGAACTCGCCACGGCCCACGTCGACAACATCTTCGGACGCAACCCCACCGGCCGGCACGCCTCCTACGACGCGGCCAGTGCGGCGGACGGATTCGAGGGCGTGGAGCGGGGCTGGTTCTCCGAGTACTACGGCGGGGCCGGCCTGCTGGAGAACCTGCCCGGCGTGCTCGACGGCAGCCCGAAGAACGGCCACTACCCCTTCAGCCCGGAGACCGAGAACATCGGCCACACCGAGGGCTGGGTGTCGTTCAACAGCGCATGGAACGCCTCGCTCGCCTGGCGCGCCGCCGACCGCACCCGGCTCGAGGTGCGCACTGCGGGCGGGGTACCCGCACAGGTGGTGCCACGCGGCGGGAAGGTGTCGGTGGAGCTGGCGGCGCCGCTGAACCTGGACGCCGGCGTGCTCGACAAGGGGACGGTCGAGGTGAAGGTGGGCGGCCGCTCCGGCACGCCGCTGACCGTGACGCAGACCGGTCAGAACTCGACCACGTTCCGCGCGACCCTCGACCTGGCCGGTCTCGGCACCGGTCACGGCGACAAGATCACGGTCTCGTACGGCCACGGGCCGTTCGAGGTCGCGTACTCCTTCGTCGTGACCGGTGCGGGAGCCGGTACCGGCAGGAGCTGATGCGGGAGGCAGGTAAGCAGTCCTCTCTTACGGGCGCGGTCGTCGAGGAGGGATCCGGGACGACCGCGCCCGGACCGCCGGCCGCTCGTTAGTTGAAAACGATTATCATCAGCTATTGTCGTCCAGGTCCTCAGACCTGCCCCGTTCCACGGACCTGGATGTTCAGTGCGCATACCCACGCCCCTGCCTGCCCTCTCCCTCACGGCTGTCGCAGCCCTGCTCCTGACGGGCTGCTTCGCACCCGGCGGCGGGGAGTCCGGCTCCTCGTCCGAGCGCCTGCGCGTGGTGATGATGCAGCCGCCGCGTTCCGGGCTCTCCCCGCTCAGCGACGACGCCTTCAAGCTGTCGCGCTGGAGCACCGCGGAGACCCTGGTCACGCTCGACGCCAACGGCGATCCGCGGCCCGCGCTCGCCACCTCCTGGCGCGCGTCCGGTGACGCGGCCTGGACCTTCACCTCCGCAAGGGCGTCACCTTCCATGACGGCACCCCGCTCACGGCCGCGGACGTCGTGCGCTCCCTCACCCGAGCCGCGAAGGCCGCACCGAAGCCGCGCATCCTCGACGGGGTCAAGCTCACCGTCACGGCGCAGGGCGACAAGGTGAAGGTGGCCACCGCGGCCCCGGACCCGCTGCTGCCCCAGCGCCTGTCCTCGCCGCAGCTGTCGGTCCTGGCCGCCAAGGCGTACCGGGGGAAGTCGGTGAACCCTGTCGGGGCCGGCACCGGCGCGTTCGTCCTCAAGAAGGTGAACGGGACCAGTTCCGCCACGCTCGACCGCAACGGCGCGTACTGGGGCGGCCGCCCCGAGGCACCCGGGATCGACGTGCGGTTCGTGCCCGACGGCACCGCGCGGGCCGCCGCGCTGCGCAGCGGTGAGGCGGACATCGTCGAGTCCGTGCCGGTGTCGCAGGCGGCGGTGCTCGACGAGGACCAGATCACCGAAGTGCCGATGCCGCGCACGAACACCCTCTACCTCAACACCGAGCGCGGCGCTTTCGCCGACCCCGCGCTGCGGGCCGCCGCCCGCGGCGCGATCGACGCCGAGGCGCTCGTGAAGGGGGTGTACGAGGGCCGCGCGGATGTCGCCGAAGGGCTGCTCGGGCCCGCCATCCCGTGGGCCGAGCAGCGCGCCGGCCGCACCGAGCCCGCTGCGCCGGGCAAGCCGGACGGCAAGGCGATCACCATCGGCACCTTCACCGACCGTGCCGAGCTCCCCGAGGTCGCCGCCGCGCTCCAACAGCAGCTCCAGCAGGCCGGGTTCACCGTGAAGCTGGAGGTCCGGGAGTACGCGGCGATCGAAGCCGACGCTCTCGCGGGCAAGTTCGACGCCTTCGTCCTGTCGCGGGCCACCGTGCTCGACTCCGGCGACCCGGCGGCGTACCTCTACAGCGATTTCGCGAGCGACGGCTCGTTCAATCTCTCCCAACTCGCAGATCCCGCCGTCGACAAGGCCCTCGGCAAGGCCACGAAGGCAGCCTCGGGGCCGCAGCGGCGCGCCGCGATCCTGGCCGCCGAGAGTGCGGTGCTCAATGCCGACGCGGCGCTTCCGATGCTGCACGAACGGGTCATCCAGGGCGACTCCCCCCGGGTGGTCGGTTCGGCCAAGGACCCGCGCGAGCGTCTGCTCGTCACGCCCGACACGTACGTGAAGTGAGGGCTCCGGCATGAGGGCGGCACTCGCTCGTGGGGCAGGTATGAGGGGGGCGGCGGGCCGTAAGCCCGGTATGAGGGGGACGCCGTCTCGTAAGGCCGGCATGAGGGCGGCACTCGCTCGTGTCGGAGGACTCGGCGTCGTCCTCGCTCTGATCGGGCTCCTGCCCTGGCTGTCCGGACGGGACGCGGCGCTCAGCGTGCTGCGTGCCCGGTCCGCCGAACAGGAGGCGACCGACGAGGCGTTGACGGCGATCCGCGAGGACCTCGGCCTCGATGCCGGACCCCTGGCCCTGCTGGGTCGCTGGGCCGGCGGGCTGCTGCGCGGCGACCTGGGCCGGTCCTGGGTGTCGGGGTCCGATGTGCTGCCGTCGGTGCTGTCCGGGCTCACGGTGTCCCTCGCCCTGATGGGCGCCTCGCTCGTCGTGGCCCTGCTGGTCGCGGTCGCGCTCTGCGCGCGGACGGTGGTACGCGGTGCGCGGGGCACACTGCGCGGGTCGGGCTCCCCGGGGGCGACCGCCGCCATGCTCGCCTCCGTGCCCGAATTCCTCCTGGCGACCGTGCTGTTGATCGCGGCCGGCGTCTGGCTGGGGCTGCTGCCGACCTCCGGCTGGCAGGGGCCGGCCTCGATGGTGCTGCCCGCGCTCGCGATGGGGGTGCCCGCCGGTGGACTGCTCGGCCGCCTTGTCGACGACGCGCTGCCCGCGGTGTACGCGGAGCGCTGGGCCGATCTGTGGCGTGCCTCGGGTGTCTCGGCGCCCCGGATCGCGCTGGCGTCGTTGCGCCGGGCGATGCCCGCGATCGTGCCCCAGTTCGGTTTGGTCGCGGTCGGGCTGACCGGGGGCGCGGTCGCGGTGGAGGCCGTGTTCGCGATCCCGG
This sequence comes from Streptomyces mesophilus, assembly GCF_040300965.1. GTDB lineage: Bacteria > Actinomycetota > Actinomycetes > Streptomycetales > Streptomycetaceae > Streptomyces > Streptomyces mesophilus_A. The sequence continues at coordinate 9,018 of NZ_JBEPEW010000118.1, forward strand.
GCATCGGCCGGACCGCGCTGGGCGCCGCCAAGGCCCAGGATCTGCCGCTGCTGCAGGGCGCGGTGCTCGCCCTGCTCGTGCTCGGACTTGTGGCGGGCATCCTCGCCCACCTCGTACGCGGACGGCTGCTCGGCCCCGGCCTCAGGGATGCGGCTCTCGCGCTGCCGTCCGCGCCCCGGCGCTCGACGGGCCCGGCACAGAAGGCCGTTCCCTCGGTGCTCGCGGCAGTGCTGCTCGCGGTCATCGGGTGGGGGCTGCTGCGTGAGCCGTACGCGGTCGAGGTCACGGCCCGGCTCTCCGCCCCCTCGTGGCAGCACCCTCTGGGCACCGACGGTCTCGGCCGGGATGTGCTGGCGCGGCTCGGTCACGGCGCCGCCGCGACCGTCGGCGTGGCGCTCGCCGTCTGCCTGATCAGCTATCTGATCGCGGTCGCGATCGGCTTCCTGCCGTCGCTGTCCTCGGGGATCGCCGACGTCGCCAACGCGCTGCCTCCGGTCATCGTCGGCATCCTCGTCGCGGCGGCGCTCGGCCCTGGCACAGCCGGGGCCTCGGTGGCGGTCGCGCTGATCTCCTGGCCGCCGCTGGCCGCGCACGCCGCGGCCCTGGTGCAGGAGACCCGTTCGGCCGGATTCCTCACCGCGCAGCGGGCGATCGGCGCATCCCCGCGCTGGGTGCTCACCCGGCACGTACTGCCGGCCGTGTCCGGTCCGGTGGCCCGGCACGCGCTGCTGCGCCTGCCCGGCATCGCGCTCGCGCTCGCCTCGCTCGGCTTCCTCGGGCTCGGCGCTCAGCCACCGGCTCCCGAGTGGGGTCTGCTGCTCGACGAATCACGCGCGTACGTGGAGCGGGCGCCGTGGGCCGCGCTCTCACCGGCGCTCGCGCTGGCCCTGCTCGCCGGTCTGGCCGTGTCGCTCTCCCGCACCGCCCCGTACGCACCGAAGGGAAAGCGCGCATGACCGAGCCTCAACTCCTGTTGTCCGTAAGCGATCTGCACGTCGCATTCCCGGACGAGCGTCTGACGCCGGTCCGGGGAGTCTCGTTCGACGTACGCGAAGGGGAGGTACTCGCGCTGGTCGGCGAGACCGGGGCGGGCAAGTCGCTGACCGCCCGGGCCGTGCTCGGGATGGCGCCGCCCACCGCGCGGCTGAACGGCAGCGTGGAGTTCCGCGGCCGCGAGATCCTGGGTGCACCGCGTGCCGTGTACGCCGGACTGTGGGGCCGCCGGATCGCCTTCGTACCGCAGGACGCGCTGTCCGTGCTCAGCCCCGTGCACACGGTCGGCGATCAACTGGCCGCCGCCGTGCGCTCGGTGCGCGGGACGGGGCGCCGCGCGGCGCGGGACGCCGCGGTGGCGGCCCTCGGACACGTGGGCATCGCGGACGCGGCCCGGCGGGCCCGGGCGTATCCGCATGAGTTCTCCGGCGGGATGCGCCAGCGTGCCGTCATCGCGATGGCGATGATCAACGAGCCGGACCTGGTGGTCGCCGACGAACCCACCACCGCCCTCGACCCCGCCCGCCAGGAGCAGGTCCTCGAACTGCTCGCCGAGCTCCGGGGGTCGAGCGGTGCGGCGATGCTCCTGGTGACCCACGATCTGGGGGTCGTGGCGCACCACGCCGACAAGGTCCTCGTCCTGTACGCGGGCCGGGCCGTCGAGTCGGGGCCCGTGGCGGACGTACTCGCACGGCCCCGCGCCCCGTACACCGCGGGCCTGCTGGCCTCCCTTCCCCCGGACACCCCGGCCCCAGACCGCCGGCTGCCCGCGATCGGCGGCGCACCGCCCGCGCCGTACGAGCTCGCCGACCTGAAGGGCTGTGCGTTCGCCCCGCGCTGCCCGCGCGCTGACGAACGCTGCCGCAGCGAGGCTCCCCGACCCGAACCGGTGGCGGACGGGCACCTGGCCGCCTGCCACCGATGGCGCGAACTCCCCGCCGTACCGCAGCAGTTGTTCACCGAAGGAACCACTCCGTGAACCCCGTCCTGAGCATCCGAGACCTCACCGTCCGCTATCCCGGCCGCAGCCGGCGCGCGGCTCCCGTGACCGCCGTCGACCGGGTCTCCTTCGACGTGGCCGAGGGTGAGACGCTGGCGCTGATCGGCCCCTCCGGTTCCGGCAAGTCCAGCACCGGCGCGGCGGCGCTGATGCTGCGCCGGCCGGACAGCGGTGAAGTCCGCTTCGACGGGCGGGAGTTGACGGCGCTCGACGAGGCCGCGATCCGCCCGCTGCGGCCACGGTTCCAGCCGGTCTTCCAGGACCCCTACGGTTCGCTCAGCCCTCGCCTGCGGATCAGTGACGCGGTCGCCGAACCGCTACGGGTCCAGGGCCGGTGGGATCCGGGGGCCGGACCGGACCACGTGACCCACCTCCTGGAGACCGTCGGGCTCGATCCGCGGCTCGGCGACCGTCTGCCGCACGAACTGTCCGGCGGCCAGTGCCAACGCGTCGGCATCGCCCGGGCGTTGGTCAGCGAGCCGCGGCTGCTCGTCCTCGACGAACCGGTGTCGGCCCTGGACCCGTCGGTGCGCGCGGGGGTGCTCAACCTGCTCACCGGCCTGCAGGAACGTCTCGGCCTCGCCTACCTGTTCATCTGCCACGACCTGGCCGTCGTACGGCACGTCGCCCACCGGGTCGCCGTCATGGACGGCGGCCGCATCGTGGAGACGCTCGCGGCCTCCGCCCTGTACGGCCGGGGCGAGGTCCACCCCCGTACCGGGGAACTGCTCACGAGCGCGTTCCCCCGGCCTCGTACCACTGGAGCCATGCGATGATCCCGCCCATCGGACCCGGCACGAAGACCTCGCACCGTGTGCCGGTCGACCTGGGCACCCTCACCGTCGAACTGCCCGTCACGCAGGTGCGTGGAGTGCGCCACGGGCCCCGGGTCGTGATCACGGCCGGTATGCACGGCGGTGAGTTCTGCGGTATCGAAGCGGCCACGCGTCTCGCGGCGCGGCTGACGCCCGAGGACGTGCGCGGCGACGTCGTCATCTGCCCGGTGGCCAATCCTCCGGCCGTGTACGACGGACGCCTCGGTGTCTCGCCGCTCGACGGCGTGAACATCAACCGGGTCTTCCCCGGCGACCCACAGGGCGGGCCCACCGAACGGCTCGCGGGCTGGCACACCGCTCACCTCTGCGCCGGTGCGGACCTCTATGTCGACCTGCACTCCGGCGGTATCGACGAGACCCTGCGCGAGTTCGTCGGCCACCGCCTGACCGGAGACCGTGCGCTGGATGCCCGTACGGCTGAACTCGCCCACGTCCTCGGTATCGAGGACGTGATCATCGGGCGCACCACCGAGGGCGGCAACAGCCATGCCGCAGCCGCCCGTCGGGGTATCCCGGCCCTGCTCGTAGAGGTCGGCGACCGCGGCAGCCGCGACCCGGACACCGCCGCCCGCCTCGTCGACGGACTGCTCCGGCTCCTGGGCACGGCGGGTGTCACGGCCCGCACCGCTGTCGGCGAGCCGGTGCCGGTGCGCGAGTGGCTGTGGGCCTGCTCGGTCACCGCCGAGACGACCGGACTCTGGTATCCGGCCCTCACCGCCGGGGACGAAGCGACGGCCGGCGCTCCGCTCGGGCACCTCCTCAGCCCTGCCGACGGCACCCGCACCACGGTGGTGTCCCCGGTCACCGGGCGGCTCTTCTACGGGATGCACGCCCTGACCGTCCGCCGCGGCGCGGAACTTGCGGCGATCGCCGAACCAAAGGTGGTGTGAGGGACTGCCCCTAAGGCGCGAGCCTCAGGTGGAGCATCGCCTCGAAGCGGGCTTCGGGCGTGGACAGGTCGAGACCGGACACCGTGGCGAGCCGTTTCAGGCGGTAGCGGAAGGTGTTGGGGTGCACGTGCATGGCGGCCGATGCGGAGATGACGTCGCCGAACGCGTCGAGCCAGGCGGCAAGCGTCTCGGTCAGCGTCGTGCCGTGCTCGGCGTCGTAGACGCGCAGCCGGACGATCGGGTTGTCCGGCGGGCCGCCGTCGGTGGCGATCCGGTCGGCCAGTTCGAGGAGCAGGGCGTCCACGTAGACCGCGGCGAGCCGGGCGGTCCGCAGGTCCGGCCGCCGCTCGCGCAGCACCCGCAGGGCCTGGTCGGCCTCGGCGCGCGAACGGCGGAGGTCCTCGGGCCTGCCCGCGACACCGCCGACCCCGATGACGGCGGACGCCCGGTCCCCGATCCGCTCCAGGAAGGACTCGGCGACCCGCCGGGCCGCCTCGTCCGAAGTGGCGGGCAGCACCGCGTAGGTGACGCCGCCGAGTGTGGCGGTGGCCGTCCTCGGGTGGATCGCGTTCAGATGAAGGGCCAGCGCGCCGGCGATCCGGTCGGCCGCCACGACCCGGTCGGCGGCCGGTGAGGTGGGGGTCGCCGCGAACCGGTCGGCGGCCGGCGAGGTGTGCGTCGCGAGGGCGAGCACGCAGGCGGGCTGGGCGGAGAGTCCGAGTCTGGCGGCTGCTCCGGGAGCGCCCTCGCCGCCTTCGAGGAGGGTGGCGAGCAGGTCGGCACGGAGCCGGTGCCCGACGTCCTCGCCCGCCCTGCGGCGCAGCAGATGCAGGGCGGCGACCTTGGCCGCGTCGCTCAGCGCGCGCTCGCGGTCCCTGGTCAGCGGCTGCTTGACCACCACCCAGATGGAGCCGAGGATCTCGCCGCCCGCGCGGACCGCGATCGCGACCCGCGGCTTGTCCGCGATCCCCTCCAGATACAGCGGCTCGTCGTTGCGGTAGAGCAGTCGGAACGCACCCCGCTCCTCCAGCGCCCGCAGCTTCTCCGCCGGGACCTGGCGGTCGAGGATCGTCGCGATCCTGGCCTCGTCGCCCTCGTCCTGACGGCTGGAGAACGCGAGCACCCTGCCGTCGCGGTCCTCGACCGTCACCGGCCCGTCGAGCAGCGCGGAGATCGCGTTGGCCAGCGCGAACAGGTCTCCGGCGAGGGGCTCTTCGGCCGGCTCCCCGACGAGCTCGTCGACCGAGAGCATCGACCGCAGCAGCGCCGCGACCTGCGCCCAGGAGGCACCCGCCATCAGACCGAGCACCGGGATCGCCGCGTCGGCGACGGCCGCCTCCACCGCTTCGTCCACGGCGATCGGGGCTCGTACGATGACGGCCGCCGCGCCGAGGACGGCGGCCCACTCGACCAGGCCCACGACCTCGTCCGCGCCGTAGATCCCGACGCCGAGGACGATCGCCCCCGGCAAGCGTGCCGGGGCGTCGTGCGGGTCGTGGATGAGCACCCCGCCGACCGGCCGCGCCGGATCCGGTTCGCCGACCGTGGACACGATGAAGGTCGAGCCCAGGTCCGCGAGGACGCGGCCGAGCGGGGCCCGGCCGCTCACCTGCGCACCCGGGGGTGGTGTGGCCACAGACCTACGGGCCACCTCGCGACTGCGGCCCTCATCGGTCCCCCTTCCGTTCGATGAGATACCGGCCGTCGCGGGTGAATCCGGTGACCGCCGCACCGTCGGCGAGCAGGCCGCCGAGGGTGTCCCGCAACGCCGTGCGCCACGCGTGGGCGGCCTCCGGACGTTCCCCGCGCAACGACTCGATGTCGGGCGGGATGCGGACGCTGACGCAGGGTCCGTCGAGCGGTCCGCGCACGGGCAGTCCGTCTGCGTCCGCGTCGAGCCCCGGCGCAGCGTCCGTGGGGACGGGGGCCTGGTGGTGCGGCCGGATGCAGGCCGCGGCGACGGCGGGATCGGCGAGGTTCCAGCCGACGAGCAGCCGGTCGGATCCCTGGCCCTTGTTGACGCTGTCGTCCATGACCCCGTAGAAGTCCGGCAGATACTCCTCGGCCACCGCGCCCAGTTTGGCCAGGTTGAAGTAGGCGTTGCGGCTGACCAACGGGTCATAGGTCCAGGTCACCTTGGTGAGGGAGCGCTCGAGGGACCAGGCCCGCTGATGGACCTTCAGTGCGAACCCGATGTTGCGGCCGCGGGCGCGCGCGTCTACGCCGGCGATATGCGAGTGCAGCCCGGTCTCCGCGAGGAAGCCGATACAGACACCGATCAGCCGGTCGGCCTCGTACGCGCCGGCCACGTAACTGCCCGAGTGCTCAAATCCCCTGAGCAGCGCCATGGTGATGAGCGGGCTGTCCGACGGTGGGCGCCACACCCGGTCGAGCAGGTCGCAGGCGTCCCGGAACTCGGCCTCCTGCGACAGCTGCCTGATGGTCACGCCGGACCGCCGCTGAGCCAGGTCGGAGGCGGCTGCGGACCGCTCGACGAGTTCGCTCACGTCTCCTCCCGTACGGAGCAGTGCGGTTGCCCGGTCCGATGGACCTCGGGCGGGGCGTGCAGGGTGGAGTGCTCGGTCAAGGTCGCCTCGCAGGTGTCCGATGACGAAGTCGGCCCCCGCCCGCCCCGGCTGTGTGCGCGAGGCGGGCAGTGGGCCACGGTCGGTGAGTGGGTCAGGAGAGCTGCAGGGGGCGGGTCGCCGGGAGGGTGGCCGTGGAACCGGCGTCGCTCGCGCCTGCGCCCGCCGCGGAGCCGGGACAGAAGGTCGCCTCCATGACAGCGGTCGAGATGCCGCCCTGGTCGACCCAGTCACCGTTGATGTTGGTGCTCGCGACCTTCGATCCGTCGCGCAGGCCCATCGACCACGACAGCGAGCCGTGGATCGTGCCGCCGTGCCCCCACACCTGGACACCGCAGGACAACTTCTGCCTGATCATGCCTAGCCCGTATCCGGTGTTGGGGATCCAGTTCACGGTCTCCACGGCGGTGAACATCTCCTTCTGCTGGGCGGGACGGAGCAGACGCCCGCTGAGCAGCGCACCGTAGAACCGGTTGATGTCGCCTGCCGTGGAGATCATGTCGCCGGCCGAGCCCGCCCAGGTCGCGCTCATCTCGGTCACGTCGTGCACCGGCGCCGCGGGGTCACCCGTCATGAGCTTGGAGTAGGCGCGTCCGTGCGGCCCGACGATGCTCGTGCTCCTGCCCGGCAGATACGTGTTGCCGAGGCCGAGCGGTCCGATGATCCGCCGGTTCACCTCAGCACTGAGCGAGCGGCCCGACACCTTCTCCACGATCATGCCCGCGAGGATGAAGTTGGTGTTGGAGTAGGCCCAGGACGTACCCGGCGCGAAGTCCGGTGCGTGGCCCATCGCCGTCCTGACGAGGTCCTGGGGCAGGACGCTGTCGAAACGGTGGTCGAGGAAGCCCTGGCCGACCAGCTTGGCCAACACCCCCGCGTCGTTCGTGTAGTTGAAGATGCCGCTGGTGTGGTTGAGCAGCTGCCGTACGGTGATCCTGCTGCCGTCGTGGCCGTTGCCCTGCACCACACCCGGCAGCCACTTCTCCACACTGTCATCGAGGCTGAGCCGTCCCTCACCCACCAGCTGCAGCAGCACCGTGGCGGTGAACGTCTTGGTGGTGCTGCCGATCCGGTAGCGGTCGTAGGACACCGGCTTGCGGTTGGTGGAGGTGTCCGCGACTCCGGAGGAGCCGAACCAGCGGCTGGAACCGTTCTTGACCTCGGCGAGAATGCCGGGCGCCCCTCCCTCGCTCACCGCACGGTCCAGCACACGCTGGACCGCGTCGTTCGTTGTCCTGGAATCGGCGGACGCGGTGGGGTCCGCGGACACGGCCACGGACACAGCCGGTGACGCGACCATGACCATGGCCGCGATGCTCGCGGTGAGGACAGCTCTGACACGCAACATGGGGCTTCCTTTCGTGGCGAGGCTCGCAGGGACTTACTCCCGGGCAGTGCATCCGGGCAGTGCCTCCGGGAGCCGACATCGTCCCCAGCCGCGGCACGCCCTGGCTAAGTGCGGCAGGACGAAATCCAGCCCACCGATTGGTGCCGCGGTATGAACCCGTCCCGGCGGCCCTGTGCGACCCGGCCGCCAAGTGCCCTTTGGACACCGGCACATAGATGGGCGCCTGCCTTCGTACGACGGTCCGAAGAGGTGCCCGGGCGGCTGGCCTAGCGTTCGCTGTTACCTCGTCAGGGCCCGTACGACGTGCATGACGTGGGTGACCTGCATGAATACCTCACCTTCCGCGCGCTGACGTCCGACCTGGAGGTCCTCTCATGGCGCCCCGTAAGAACCTGACGGTCCTGCTGCTCGCCACCGCGGTGGCGCTGACCGCCTGCTCCCCCGGCGGTGCGTCCACGCCGGCTGCCGGCGGCCGGACGCTGGTCATCGACACGTCCTTCGACCTCAAGACCGCCGACCCGGGCCGGATGTACGAGGCCACCGGACTCTTCGTGGGCAAGGCGGTGTACGAGACGCTGCTGACCTTCGAGGGCGGCGACGTGACCAAGCCGGTGCCGGCCCTGGCCGAGTCGTACACGCTGTCCGAGGACGGCAAGGTCCTGACGCTGAAGCTCCGTTCGGACGCGAAATTCAGCGACGGCTCCCCGCTCACCGCCGACGACGTGGTCTTCTCACTGACCCGCCTGCGCGATATGAAGGGCAATCCTTCGTTCCTCCTGGCAGGGGTGGAGGTGGCCAAGACGGACGGCTCCACGATCACGCTGACCTCGAAGGCACCCAATCCCGCACTGCCGTACATCCTGCCGAACCCCACCCTCGGGATCCTCAACAGCAAGGTCGCCAAGGCGCACGGCGCGACGACCGACGACAAGGACAAGGCGGAGCAGTACCTCAACACTGCGTCGGCCGGATCGGGTCCTTACACGATCGAGTCGTTCAACGTCAGCAACCAGGTGGTGCTGCGGGCGAACAAGAAGTACTACGGCGACAAGCCCGCGTACGACAAGGTCGTCATACGCAACGTCGAGGCGGCCACACAGAAGCTCAACGTGCAGCGCGGCGACAGCCAGGTGGCCCTGAACCTCTCCGGCGACCAGGCCAAGGGCATGTCCGGCACCGTGCAGGTGAAGCGGACCGCTTCGGCCAACGTGATCTATCTGCACCACAGCCGCAACAAGGCGCTCAGCAAGGTGACGTCCAACCCGAAGTTCGTGGAAGCCGTACGCAAGGGCGTCGACTACAAGGGACTGCTCGAACTGGCCGGCGAAGGGTCCGTGCAGGCGCCGGGCATCATTCCCTCCCAACTCCTCGGCGCCCTCCCGCCCGACCAGGCGCCCCAGCGCGATGTGGCGGGCGCGAAGGCGGCACTGGCGGCGAGCGGCCTGAGCAACCCGAAGGTCAAGCTGGAGTATCCGAGCGAGCTCACGGTGAACGGTCTGTCCCTGCAGCCGCTGGCCGAACGCATCCAGTCCAACCTCAAGGAAGTCGGCATCACCGTCGACCTCGCGCCCGCCCCCCTCACCACCGCGGCGGACAACTACCGCAACGGCAAGGAGGAGATGGGCCTGTGGTACTGGGGCCCGGACCACCCGGACCCCACCGGTTACCTGGTGTTCCTGCCCGGCAAGATGGTCGGGGAGCGCCTCGGCTGGAAGGCGGGCGCGGACAAGAAGCTGGAGGCCGCGGGCGATAGGGCGGCCGCCGCGGTCGGCGAGGAGGCGCGTAAGCAGGCCTTCGCCGACGTGCAGACGCAGTTGAACACCACGGGCCCGTACGTGCCGCTCATCCAGCCCGGCCAGAACATCGTGACGGCCGCCTCGGTCACCGGCCTCGAGTACCACCCGGTGTGGACCGTCGACATCGCCGACCTCGGTGTCAAGTGACATGACGGGCAAGCAGAATCGGGTACGGCGCCGAAACGGGCCACTGGCCGCGCTCCTCGGCCGCGGGCCCGTTCCCGGATTCCTCGCGCGCAGACCGCTGCTCCGGTTCCTGGCCCGCAGGATCCTCGTCGCGATCCTCCTTGCCTGGGGCATCACGCTGGTCACGTTCGTCCTGACGAATATGGTGCCGGGCGACCCGGTGGCGGCGAACCTGGGCCAGCGGGCGGTCGGTGACCCGGTGGCCGTGGCCCAGTGGCGGGCCGAACACGGGCTCGACAAGCCGCTCCCTCAGCAGTACTTGCTGTTCCTGGAGGGCCTGCTCCACGGCGACCTCGGCATCAGTCAGCAGTCTCATCGGCCGGTGAGCGAGGACCTGGCGGAGTTCGTGCCCGCGACCCTGGAACTGGCGGGCGCGGCCATCCTCGTATCGCTGGTGCTCGGTGTGGCCTTCGGCCTGATCGCGGCCCTGCGCCGGGACCGTCTGGCGGACCACGTGCTGCGGATGCTGAGCCTGATCGGGGTCTCGGTGCCGACCTTCTGGCTGGCGCTCCTGGCGTTCTATGTCTTCTTCTACCGGCTCCGACTCACGCCGGGCAGCGGCCGGGTGGACCCCGCCATCGGCGCACCGCCACCCGTCACCGGCCTGCACACGCTGGACGCGGCGCTGGCCGGCCGGTGGGACATCTTCACCAGCGCGCTCGGCCACCTGATCGTGCCCGCCCTGGTGCTCTCGCTCTACACGATCGGACTGCTCACCCGCTTCACCCGCAGCGCGGTCCTCGAGGTCCTCGGCCAGGACTACGTCCGTGCGGGCCGGGCCAAGGGCCTTTCGGGCCGGGTGATCCTCTTCCGCTACGTGCTGCGGTCCGCCCTTGTACCGATCATCACGGTGGCGGGGCTCGCGTTCGGCAGCCTTCTGTCGGGCACCGTGCTCGTCGAGGCGATCTTCGCCTGGCAGGGCGTCGGGCAGTACGCGTACAAGAGCGCCACCGCCCTCGACCTGCCCGCCATCATGGGCGTCGGCCTGGTGGTCAGCGGCGTGTATCTGGCGATCAACCTGCTCGTGGACGTCCTGTACGGCGTCATCGACCCCCGGGTGAGGCTGCGATGAGTCAACTGCCCCTTGCGGTAAGGCGCTTGTCCGTCACGGTGAAGCGGCTGCCGGCCGCGCTGCGGAGACTGCCCGAGGCGTGGCGGCGGCCGCAGGCCGTGGCCGGAGTGGTGGTGGCGCTGGCCTGGCTGCTCATCGCCGCCGCCGCGCCCCTGCTCGCTCCGTACGATCCGCTCGCCCAGGAGCTGCCCCGTCTCGCCGAACCGGGTCCCGGGCACTGGTTCGGCACCGATCAGCTCGGCCGCGACATCCTCAGCCGGGTCCTATACGGCGCCCGGGTGTCGATCCCGCTCACCCTGCTCCTGGTCGCCCTCTCGGTGCTGATCGGCGGGTTCCTCGGCGGTGTCGCGGGGTATTTCGGCCGCTGGGCGGACGAGGTGATCATGCGCTTCGCGGACCTCGTGTTCGCGTTCCCGACGATCATCCTGGCCATGGTGGTGGCGGCCGCGCTCGGCGCCAGTCTCACCAACGCGGTGCTCGCGGTCCTCGTGGTCGCCTGGGCGTCCTACGCCCGTGTCGGCCGCGGTCTCGTCCTGGCCGTGCGCGAACGGGAGTTCGTGCTCAGCGGGCGGCTGCTCGGCTTCTCGGTGTGGCGGTCGCTGCGCGTGGACGTGCTGCCCAACGTGGTGGGCCCGATCCTCGTGCTCGCGACCCTCGACATGGGCACGGCACTGCTGCTGCTCTCCGGCCTTTCGTTCCTGGGCCTGGGCGCCAAACCGCCGTCCGCGGAGTGGGGGGCGATGGTGGCCTCGGGCATGGAGGTCTTCGACAGCTGGTGGGTCGCCACGTTCCCGGGGCTCGCGATCCTCACCGTCGTGCTCGCGTTCAACTTCCTCGGTGACACGCTGCGCGACGCCCTCGACCCTCGTACGGCCCGCGCCGTGAAGGAGCGTGCGCTGTGACGCTGACGATCACCGGTCTGCGGGTGTCGATCCGGGACACACAGATCCTCTCCGGTGTCGACCTCGCCCTCCACAAGGGGCAGGTGCACGGTCTGGCCGGCGAGAGCGGGTCGGGCAAGACCATGACGGGCTTCGCCGTCCTCGGCCTTCTGCCGCACGGTGCGCGGGCGAGCGGACGGATCGAGCTGGCGGGGCGCGACCTGCTCGGGCTCCCCGACAAGGAGCTCAACCGGGTGCGCGGCAACGACATCGCGATGGTCTTCCAGGACCCGGCCACCAGCCTGCACCCGATGCTGACCGTGGGCAGGCAGCTGACCGAGCACATGCGCCCGCACCTGGGCCTGGGCAAGGCCGAGGCGCGCGAGCGCGCTCTCGAACTCCTCGCCAAGGTCCGCATCCCCAACCCGGCGGAGGCATTGAGGCGCTATCCGCACCAGTTCTCGGGCGGCATGCGGCAGCGCATCGCCGTCGCGGTGGCGCTGGCCTGCGATCCGCAGGTGCTGATCGCCGACGAGCCCACCACCGCGCTCGACGTGACCGTGCAGGCCGGCATCCTGCGCCTGCTGCGCGGCCTGTGCGACGAACTCGGGCTCGCCGTCCTGCTCATCACCCATGACCTCGGTGTCATGTCGGCGATCGCCGACGAAGTGAGCGTCCTGCAGGACGGACTGGTCGTGGAGTCGGGCCCACGGAAGTCCGTACTGCGCACGCCCTCCCATCCGTACACCCGCTCGCTCCTCGAGGATCTGCCATGACCCTGCTCAGGATTGCCGACCTCGTCGTCGAGCACCGCTCCCCCGGCCGGCCGCCCGTCAGGGCCGTCGCCGGGGCCGGGCTCACGGTCGCCGCCGGTGAAGTCGTCGGACTGGTCGGTGAGTCGGGGTGCGGCAAGTCGACGCTTGCCCGGGCCGTCTGCGGACTGCACGCCGTGGCCGGTGGCTCCATCACGTTCGACGGGCGCCCGGTCACCCCGCTCGGACTGCGGCGCCGGGCGCTGACCGGGATCCAGATGGTCTTCCAGGACCCCTACGCCTCCCTGAACCCACGGCGCCGCGCCGGCGACCAGATCGCCGACGGCCTGCGCGTCAGCGGCGACTCCGCCACCCCGGCCGACCTCCTCGAACGTGTCGGCCTGCCACGGTCGTTCGCCGACCGCCATCCGCACGAACTCTCCGGCGGCCAACGCCAGCGCGTCGCCCTCGCCCGTGCGCTGGCCGCTCGCCCGCGGCTGCTGATCGGCGACGAACCCATCTCCGCGCTCGACGCCTCCGCCCAGTCCCAGGTCGCCACGCTGATGCGCGATCTCGCCGTGGACTCGGGCGCCGGGCTGCTCTTCATCAGCCACGACCTGTCCGTGGTCCGCTTGATCGCCGACCGGATCGCGGTGATGTACCTCGGCAAGATCGTGGAGATCGGCGACACCGCCTCCGTCTGGGACGCACCCCAACACCCTTACACCCAGGCCCTCTTGCGGGCCATCCCGCAAACCGACGGCCTCGGCACCCTGCCCGCCGAACTCCCCGGCGATGTCCCCGACCCCGCCGACCCGCCGACCGGCTGCCGCTTCCACCCCCGCTGCCCGCACGCGATGGACGTCTGCCGCGTACGGGAGCCCGATTTCGGGCCGGCCGCCTGCTGGCTGCACGCCCCGTCCGACGTGACAGGACAGTCGGCGAAGGTATGAGGAGGCGGAGTGAAACACGCCACCGCCTCGTACCCCCGAATCACCGCAAACCAGCCCGCACCATCAACACAGCCCCTTCACATACGGCATTTCCCACACCCCCGAACCCTTGTGCCCCTGAGCACGCACGCGCGAAGGTGACGCAATTCCTGTTATCCGCCGACGCCCTCACGGTCTCCTGATCGCCGGCCCGGTGAGGCGGCGAGCGAGAGGGAGAGTGGACGGACGTGGGTGTGAGCCGAGAGAGCGGCGCGCTGGTGCGCGCGGCGCAGCACGGTGACCGCAGAGCGCAGGCCGAACTGGTCACCGCGCATCTGCCGCTGGTCTACAACGTCGTGGGCCGCGCGCTGAACGGTCATGCCGATGTCGACGACGTGGTGCAGGAGACCATGCTGCGCGCCCTGCGCGGCCTCGGAAGGCTGCAGGATCCGGGGCGTTTCCGGTCGTGGCTCGTGGCGATCGCGATGAATCAGATCCGGGGCCACTGGCAGGCACGCCAGTCCGCGCCGGACGGATTCGGGTCCCGGGACGAGTTCGATCTGGCCGATCCGGCCGGGGACTTCGTTAATGTCACGATTGTCCGGCTCGGCCTGGAGGGCCAGCGGCGCGAGGTCGCCGAGGCGACGCGCTGGCTGGAGAGCGACGACCGGGAGCTGCTCTCGCTGTGGTGGCTCGAGGCCTCCGGGGAGCTGACCCGTCCCGAGCTCGCCGCCGCCCTGGAGATCTCCGAGCAGCATGCCGCGGTGCGGGTGCAGCGGATGAAGGGCCAGCTGGAGACCGCCCGCGTGGTGGTACGTGCGCTGGCCGCACCGCCCTGCCCGGGGCTCGGTGCGGTGGTCGGCATCTGGGACGGGGTGCCGTCCGGGCTGTGGCGCAAGCGAATAGCCCGGCATGTACGGGAATGCCAGGTGTGTTCGCGGCATGCGGCGGATCTGTGGCCGGCCGAAGGGCTCCTCGTGGGCTTCGGCCTGGTGCCGGTGGCAGGCGCCGCGGGGGCCGGGGTGTTCGCCGCGCTCGGGTTGTACGGGGAGTCGGCGGCCGAGACGGTCGCCTTCGCGGCTTCGCCGGCGGGTCGGGGAGCCCCGGGGCGTGAGCCGTGGGACGCCGGGTCGGGTGGCTCCGGTGACGCCCGGCGGACCGACCTGACCCCGGCCGGCCCCAGCCGCGCCGAGGAACGCCGGATGCGGGTGCGCAAGCGCCGCCGTACGGCCGCGGCGGCCGCCGCGATCGTGCTGCTCGTCACGGGCGTGACGGCCGTGGGGATCGACCTCCTTTCGCCGGACGCCGACAGCGACAAGGTGCAGGCGGCCAACGCCACCGAGTCGGACTCCCCCGCCGAGGCGGAGAGCACCACCGCAGATACCCAGTCGCCGAGCCCGTCCGTATCGAAGTCGCCCTCGCCGTCGGCGAGCAAGAAGCCCTCGCCTACGGCGACCCCGAAGCCGACCACCCCCAAGCCGCAGCCGACGAGGACGAAGACCACCCAGCCCGCGCCGCCCCCGAAGCCGCCGGCCAACCCTGGCGGCACGCATGCCCAGCAGGTGCTCGGCCTGGTCAACGCGGAGCGTGCCAAGGCGGGTTGCTCGCCGGTGAAGCTGGACAGCCGTCTGTCGAAGGCCGCGCAGCTGCACAGCGAGGACATGTCGGCGAACGACTATTTCAGCCACACCAGCCAGGACGGCCGCACCTTCACCGACCGCGCGGCCGCACAGGGCGTCGACAACGCGGGCGCCGAGAACATCGCCCGCGGCCAGAGCTCCGCGCAGAGCGTGATGGACGCGTGGATGAACTCGGAGGGCCACCGCGCGAACATCCTCAACTGCGGCCTGAAGACGATGGGGTTGGGCGTCGTGACGAGCGACTGGACCTGGACGCAGATGTTCGGCTGGTAGCGCCGGCTTCGTTCAGGGCCTCGGTGCGGCGGGCACGCTGGTGGGATGTTCACCGACGAGGAAGCCGCCGCCCTGTACGACCACATGTACCCGTGGAGCGGGCCGCGGGCCGACGCCCGGTTCTACGACGCGTATGTGATGGCCGCCGACTCGGTACTCGACGTCGGCTGCGGGACCGGTGCGATGCTGCACGCCGCTCGTGAGCGGGGGCATCGCGGCCGGCTCACCGGACTGGATCCGGACCGGGCGGCCCTGGCACGTGCCCGGCGCCGGGCCGACGTGCAGTGGCTCGAGGGCGTCGCGGCCGACGCGCCTGCCGGTGCGGGCTTCACGCTGGCCACCATGACGGGCAATGCGTTCCAGTGCCTGGTGACCGATGAGGCGGTCTCGGCCTCGCTCGATGCCGTCCGTGCTGCACTGCGGCCCGGCGGCCGCTTCGCGTTCGACACCCGGCATCCCCAGGCGCGTGCCTGGGAGGCATGGAACCCGCAGCACCGTTACGACGTGGTGGACAGCGGCGGACGCACCCTGACCGTCTGGCACCAGGTCGACTCCGTGGGCGAGGGCCTCGTCGCCTTCCACGAGACGACGGCCGGGCCGGACGGCACGGTCCTGCGCGTGGCTCACGACACGCTGCGCTTCCTCGGCGTCGAAGAGCTGGCGGATCAACTGGCCGCCGCGGGCTTCGAGATCGAGACGCAGTACGGGGACTGGCAACAGGGCCCGGTCACAGCCGACAGCACCTCGGTCGTGACGGTCGCGCGTCGCCCGGCCAGCTGAGAGTCGCCGCTGTCCACCGGGCGGAAATCGCTGGTCACGGCGGCGGGCTGTGCCTAGGATCCCGGGCCATGGACATCGCCACGCACCTTGCCAGCCTGCGCGCCGAAGGCCGGCTCCTGGCCGCCGACGCCGAGGCCGCCGGACCCGATGCGGCCGTCTCCACCTGCCCGGGGTGGCAGGTGCGCGACCTGCTGCGGCACACCGGTGCGGTGCACCGCTGGGCCACCTCGTACCTGGTGGAGAAGCACACTTCGGGCCGCCCCATGGCCGCGGCACCGGACGTGGACGGCGATGAGTTGGTCGCCTGGTTCCGCGAGGGACATGAACTGCTCGTGGAGGCACTGGAGGAGGCGCCGGACGATCTGGAGTGCTGGGCGTTCCTGCCGGCTCCCTCTCCGCGCGCGTTCTGGGCGCGGCGCCAGGCGCATGAGACGGCGGTGCACCGGGTCGACGCGGAGTCGGCCCTCGCGCGACCGGAGCCGCGGACCCTCGGCTCCGCCTTCGCCGCCGACGGGATCGATGAACTGCTGCGCGGCTTCCACGCCCGGGAAAGGAGCCGGGTGCGCAGCGAGGAGCCCAAGGTGCTGCGGGTACGCACCACCGACGAGGACGCGGTATGGACCGTACGCCTCTCTGAGAAGCCCCCGGTCACGACCCCGGATGCCGAAGGCGAGGCCGACTGCGAGATCAGCGGACCGGCCGCTCGCCTGTACCTGTCGCTGTGGAACCGGCTGCCCCTGCCGGACATCGCCGGGGACGCCGCTGTGGCCCGCCTCTGGCGGGAGACCTCGGGCGTCTGATGCACTGACTGTCATGGGCAGCCGTACACAGGCACAACGGGACGCCATCACGGTCGAGATCGGCTACGCGTTCGTCTCCGGCGCGTTCCTCGCCGTGCTGGTGTTCGCCGCGGTGGCCGGGCCGGGGTGGATCTTCGACTTCCCGCTGGGGGTGCGGAAAGTCCTGGTGCCGATCGGGACCGCCCTCGCGGCGCTCGCCTTTCTCGTACGAGTCATCACGGTCCTGTGGCGTTTCCAGAACGCCACACGTCAGCCCAGCCAGCCCGGCCGCACCAGGCCCGATTCGTAGGCGAGCACGACCAGTTGGGCACGGTCGCGGGCGCCCAGCTTGACCATGGTGCGGCTGACGTGGGTCTTCGCCGTCAGCGGGGAGACCACGAGCCTGCGGGCGATCTCCTCGTTGGACAGACCGATACCGACCAGCGCCATCACCTCGCGCTCGCGCTCGGTGAGTTCGCCGAGGCTCTGCTCGATCGCCGGTTCCTTGGAACGCGCCGCGAACTCGGCGATCAGCCGCCGTGTCACGCCCGGCGAAAGGAGCGCGTCCCCGTCCACCACCGCCCTTACCGCGCGCAGGAGTTCCTCGGGTTCGGTGTCCTTGACCAGGAAGCCCGAGGCACCGGCGCGGATGGCCTCGAAGACGTATTCGTCGAGCTCGAACGTCGTCAGCATCACGACCTTCACCGCGGCGAGTTCGCCGTCCTCGGTGATACGGCGGGTCGCGGCGAGGCCGTCGAGCAGCGGCATCCGGATGTCCATCAGGACGACGTCCGGGCGCAGTTCACGCACCAGGCGCACGGCCTCCTCACCGTCCGCCGCCTCGCCGGCCACCTCGATGTCGGCCTGGGCGTCGAGCAGCGCCTTGAACCCGGCACGGACCAGTGACTGGTCGTCGGCGAGCAGTACCCGGATCATGGCGAGGTCTCCTTGGGACGCAGCGGAATCACGGCCCGTACCTGGAAACCGCCGTCCTGGCGCGGGCCGGCCTCGATCGTGCCACCCAGCGCCGCCGCCCGCTCCCGCATTCCGGCAAGCCCGTTGCCGCTGCCTCCCGCGTCGGCCTGGGTGGCGGGACCGTCGTCGTCGACCCGCAGCTCCAGTTCACGGGTTCCATAGCCGATCGTGACCCGGGCGTGCCGCGAGCCCGAGTGCCGTACGACATTGGTCAGCGCTTCCTGGACGATACGGAACGCCGCGAGGTCCGCACCCGGTGCGAGCGCCACCTGCTTGCCCTCCCGGCCCACCTCGACGGTGAGTCCGGCGCTCGCGGCCTGCTGCACCAGTTCGGGCAGCCGGTCGAGGCCGGGCGCGGGTGCGCGCGGGGCGTCGCCGGGCGCCCGCAGGGATTCGAGGACCTGACGGACCTCGCCGAGCGCCTCCTTGCTGGCCGACTTGATGGTGGTCAGCGCGGTGCGGGCCTGCTCCGGATCGGCGTCGAGCAGCGCCAGACCGACGCCGGCCTGCACATTGATGACCGAGATGGAGTGCGCGAGGACGTCATGGAGTTCGCGCGCGATCCGCAGCCGCTCCTCGTCGGCCCTGCGGCGGGCCGCCTCGGCCCGCTCGGCCCGCTCCTTGGCCCACTGCTCACGGCGCGAACGGGCC
>NZ_JBEPEW010000119.1:0-26649 GCF_040300965.1 Streptomyces mesophilus
GGAGAACGGGCCGCAGGCCGCCCGTCTCGCCTCCCCGCTGCCCCAGGCGGCCCGTCTCCTGGACGAGTTGGGGCTCGCGCGGGCCACCCCGGCCTCGCTGCTCGCCCGCTGGGCGGCGGCCGCGGACGACCACGATTCGCCGGGCGGACGCGCCTGGGCGGTGCTCGGGGCCGGACCGCGCGGTCCGGTCTGCGCGGACCTGGTCGCCCAGGGGCCGCATGTCATCGTCGAGGGTCCTCCGGGCAGCGGACGGACCGAGCTGCTTCGCGCGGTCGCCGCCTCGCTCGCCTCGGCCGAACGGCCGGACCGGCTCGGCCTCGTCCTCGTGGACGGCGCGGGCGCGGAGCGGGGTGACGGGCTGCGGCCCGCCACGGAGCTGCCCCATGTGACCACGCACCTAGCGGCCAACGACCCGGTACGGATGCGGGAGTTCGCCCAATCGCTGACCGCCGAGCTGAAGCGGCGCAGCGAGCTGCTCGGCCGCAGCGATTTCGCCGAGTGGCATACGGGACGGGCGGTCGCCGGACGGATGGTCACGCAGCGCTCGGGGTCCGGGGACGGTTCGGCGGACTTGGACGCTCCCCCGAGCTCGACCCTCAAGTTGCGTGCGGGCGGGCGGAGTTCCGAAGCGGGGATCACGCAGGAGACGGCACTTGCGCGTCTTGTCGTCGTGGTCGACGACCTCGACGCCCTGATCGCCCCCGCGCTCGGCGCACCCGGGCGGCCCTCGGCCGGCTCGGTGGTCCGGGCCCTGGAAGCCGTCGTACGCGAAGGTGAGCGGCTCGGCGTCCATCTGGTCGCGGCGACGGGGCGGCCCGAACGGACGGTGGATTCGCTGCCGGCCCGGGGCGCCGCCGTACGGATCGTCCTCGCCGCGCCCTCCGCCGCGCCGGAGGATCCGGCGCCCGGGCGGGGGCGGCTGCTGCTCGCCGACGGCCGGGTGGTGCCGTTCCAGACGGGGCGGGTCACGGGGCGCATCCCGCGTACGGCGACACTGCGGCCGACCGCGATGGTCCTGGAGTGGGAGCGCATGGGCGATCCGCCGGACCGCCGCCCCGTACGCGAACTCGGCAACGGGCCCACGGACTTGGCCCTCCTCGCCAGCGCCCTGGAGCGGGCGGCGCGGTCGGTGGCGGCGCGCGAGGTTCCTTCGCTGTTGTGAGGGTGCGGCTTGGTCGGGTGGGGCGCCGTCGGGGCCGAGTCGGGCTGAGCAGTTTGTCCTGACATCCCGTCACGACCCCATCACGATCACGTACTTGACACCGCAGGCGCTATTGCGGCGCCCCACCCCCGGGCGTAGACCAGACCGCACGGGACAGCGCGGGCGCTGTCGCCGGACTCGCCCCGTCGCGCGGCAGAGGGGAGTCCGGCGACGGTGCCCAAGGGAGAGACGGGGCAGTGATGCGCACAACTCTTCGGACACGCAGGGCCGCGATCGCGCTCGCCGCCGTGGGCGCCTTGGCGCTCAGCGGCTGCGGTGACGACGGCGGCTCTGAGGACAAGCCCGGTGACGGCAAGGACACAGGAGCGGCCCAGACGGTCGAGCTGCCCAAGCTCGACGGCCAGACACTGGAGGTCTCGGGCGTGTGGTCCGGGCCCGAGGAGAAGAACTTCAGGAAGGTCCTCGAAGAGTTCGAGAAGCGCACGGGCGCCAAGGTCAACTACCTGTCCACCGGCGACAACACCGCCACCGTGCTCGGCACGAGGATCGAGGGCGGCAAGCCGCCGAACGTCTCCTTCCTGCCGCAGGTGGGCGTGTTGCACCAGTTCGCCGAGCGCGGCTGGGTCAAGCCGCTCGGCAAGGAGGCGCAGGCTCAGCTCGACAAGAACTTCAGCAAGGGCTGGAAGGACCTCGGCGCGTACGAGGGCAAGCAGTACGGCGTCTACGCGAAGGCCGCGAACAAGTCCCTGATCTGGTACAACACCGAGGGCTTCGAGACCGCCGGCATCACCGAGCCGCCCGCGGACTGGAAGAGCTTCGTGGAGACGGCGCAGACGCTGTCCGACGCGGGCTGGCCCGCGGTGTCCATCGGCGGCCAGGACGGCTGGACCCTCACGGACTGGTTCGAGAACATCTATCTCTCGCAGGCCGGGCCCGAGAAGTACGACCAGCTGGCCAAGCACGAGATCAAGTGGACCGACCCCAGCGTGAAGGAAGCCCTCACCACGCTCGCCGAGCTGTGGGGCAAGGACGACCTGATCCAGGGCGGAGCGGACGGGGCGCTGCGCACCGAGTTCCCGAAGTCCGTGACGAACACCTTCAGCGGTGACTCCCCGGCCGCGATGGTCTTCGAGGGCGACTTCGTCGCGGCGAACATCAACGCCGACACGGACGCGAAGCTCGGCGAGGACGCCGATGTCTTCAAGTTCCCGGCGGTCGGCGACGAATCGCCGGTCGTCAGCGCCGGCGACGTGGCCACGGTCCTGAAGGACGGCGAGGCGTCCCAGGCGATGATCACCTGGCTGGCCTCGAAGGACGCGGCCGAGATCTGGGTGAACCAGGGCGGCATCCTGTCCCCCAACAAGTCGGTGGACATGGCCAAGTACAAGGACAAGATCACCCGCGAGATCGCCCAGGCGCTGCTCGACGCCGGTGACGACTTCCGCTTCGACATGTCCGACCAGGCTCCGGCCGCGTTCGGCGGTACGAAGGGTCAGGGCATGTGGAAGGGGCTGCAGGACTTCCTGAAGAACCCCGGTGACGTGGAAGGGCTGCAGCAGCAGCTGGAGAGCGCCGCGGCCAAGGCGTACAAGGGCTGACGGCCTCCGATGTCGACCCCTGCAGTGAGCGCGGGGGCCGCCGGTCCTGCCGGTGTGCCCCCCGCGAAACCGCGTAAGAGCGTGCTCGGCACCAGGCCCTGGGTGGTGGTGCTGTTCCTGCTGCCCGCCCTGATCATGCTGGGCGCGCTCGTGGTCTACCCCATCGGGTACTCGGTCTGGCGCAGCCTGTACGACGAGACCGGCGACGGCTTCGTCGGGCTCGGCAACTACGGCGATGTGTTCAGCGACGACGCCACGTTCACGGCCCTGAAGAACACCGCGATCTGGGTCGCGATCGCGCCCGCCCTGGTCACCGGGCTCGGCCTGATCTTCGCCGTGCTGACCGAACGGGTGCGCTGGCAGACCGCGTTCAAGCTGATCATTTTCATGCCGATGGCCATCTCGATGCTGGCCGCGGGCATCATCTTCCGTCTGGTGTACGAGGCCGACCCGGACCAGGGCGTCGCGAACGCCGTGGTCGTGGGCGTGCACGACACCTTCGTGGAATCGACCGCGTATCCCAAGGCGAGCGCGCCGAACTGGTCGGGCATGGAAGGGCCGCGCGCCAAGGGCCCGTACACCACCAAGTCCACCGTGTCGGCGGGCGAACCGGCGCTGCTCCCGCTGGTCGGGATCCCGCCGGACAAGGTGCCCGGCAACCCTGGCCCGGCGAAAACGGCCGAGGCCGCGGGCGACGAGATCACCGGCACCGTATGGCTGGACTTCCAAAAGGGCGGCGGCGGCGAGAAGGGCGTCGTCGACGGCAAGGAGAGCGCGCTGCCCGGCGTGAAGGTCGAGGCGGTCAAGGACGGCGACGTGGTCGCGTCCGCGACGACCGGCGACGACGGTACGTTCTCGCTGCCCAAGGAGGCGGACGGGGCTCAACTGCGGTTGCCCGCATCGAACTTCGGGGCGGCCTACAACGGGCTGGACTGGCTCGGCCCAAGCCTTGTCACACCCGCCGTGATCGGTGCGTACGCCTGGATGTGGGCCGGCTTCGCGATGGTGCTCATCGCGGCCGGGCTCGCCGGAGTGGACCGCAATCTCCTGGAGGCGGCCCGCGTGGACGGGGCCAACGAGTGGCAGGTGTTCCGCAGGGTCACGGTGCCGCTGCTCGCACCAGTCCTCGTGGTCGTGTTCGTCACCCTGATGATCAACGTGATGAAGATCTTCGACCTGGTCTACATCATCGCGCCCGAACCCGTGCAGGACGACGCCAACGTCCTTGCGCTCCAGCTGTATCTGGTGGCCTTCGGGCCGCGGGCCGACTACGGGCTCGGCAGCGCCATCGCCATCGTCCTGTTCATCCTGGTCCTGCCGGTGATGATCATCAACATCCGGCGTCTGCGGAAGGAGGGCCGACGGTGAGCGAGTCATCGGCAGCATCCGAGTTCTCCGGTCCCACCGACCCGAAGGCCCCCAGCGGGCAGAAAGCCCCCGCAGAACCGAAGGCCGCGGTGGCGACGGCGCCCTCCGCGGACGGCCCAGGGGGCCCGCCCCGCCCGTCCCTCGCCGCACGGATAGCGAGCCGTTCGGGCGGCGGGGTCCTGCGCGTCTTCCTGATCCTGATGGCGCTGCTCTGGCTGACACCGACGCTCGGCCTGCTCGCCTCGTCGTTCCGCGACCCCGGCGAGATGACCGAGTCGGGCTGGTGGACGATATTCACCGAGCCCTCCCAGTTCACCTCCGAGCTGTACTCGACCCTGCTCGGCAACGACACGATCACCGACGCGCTGCTCAACACCATCTGGATCACGGTGCCTTCGACGCTGCTCGTGGTCGTCTTCGGCGCGATGGCCGGTTACGCCTTCGCGTGGATGGACTTCAAGGGGCGCGACTGGTGGTTCGTGGCCGTGGTGGGGCTGCTCGTGGTCCCGATCCAGATCGCGCTGATCCCCCTTGCCCGCCTGTTCGGCGACATCGGGGTGTTCGGTTCGATCGTCGGCCCGATCCTGTTCCATGTGGGCTTCGGTCTGCCGTTCGCGGTGTTCCTGCTGCGGAACTTCTTCGCGGAGATCCCCCGTGAACTCCTCGAGGCGGCACGGCTCGACGGGGCCGGCGAGGTACGGCTGTTCTTCACGGTGGTGATGCCGCTCGCGGGGCCCGCCCTCGCCTCGCTCGCCATCTTCCAGTTCCTGTGGGTGTGGAACGACCTCCTGGTGGCGCTGATCTTCACGGACACCTCGTCGCAGCCGCTGACGGTCGCGCTGACCCGCGAGACCCGGGCGTTCAGCCAGAACATCGAGACGCTCGCCCCCGGCGCGTTCCTCTCGCTGGTGATTCCGCTGGCCGTGTTCTTCGCGTTCCAGCGGCAGTTCGTGTCCGGCGTGATGGCGGGAGCGGTCAAGTAGGCGAGAGGGAAGAAACCGTCAAGTAAACGATGAGCAAACGATGTTGGAAGGCGCCCTGACCTGCAGGGCGCCTTCCGTCGTACCGGAGAGTTCCCCCGTATGCCACGTCTGGCGTAACTGCTCTACGCCCAGGGCCGTTTCACGGCAGTATGCCCGTGCCGACCCATGGATGTGCCTTGCCCCGGTTCAGTGTCATCGTCCCCGTGTACAAGGTGCAGGCATACCTGCACGAATGCCTCTTCTCGGTCCTCGAACAGTCCTGTACGGACTTCGAGTTGATCGTCGTCGACGACTGCTCACCCGATGGATCGCCCGCGATCATCGATGAGTTCGCGGCCGCGGACCCCCGGGTCAGAGCCGTCCACCTCACGGAGAACGTCGGTCTCGGACGGGCCCGTAACGCCGGTATGGCGCAGGCGCGCGGTGAGTACCTGATCTTCCTGGACAGCGACGACACCCTCACCCCGGACTCCCTGCGTGCGATCTCCGAGCGCCTCAAGGAGACCGACAGCCCGGACATCCTGCTCTACGACTATGCGCGCACCTACTGGACCGGCGAGGTCCGGCGCAACGAGTTCGCGCACCTGCTCGGCGAGGGAGGCCCGGCGAGCTTCCAACTGGCCGACCGGCCCGGCCTGTTGAAGGTCATCATGGTCGCCTGGAACAAGGCGTACCGCCGCGAGTTCATCGAGGAGCAGCAGCTGGCCTTCCCGCCCGGCTACTACGAGGACACGCCCTGGACGTATCCGGCGCTCCTCGCGGCCGAGTCGCTCGCGGTCCTCGACCGGGTCTGCGTGCACTACCGCCAGCGCCGGCGAGGCTCGATCCTCGGCACGACAAGCCGTAAGCACTTCGACATCTTCGACCAGTACGAGCGCGTCTTCGCCTTCCTCGACTCCCGTCCGGAGCTGGCCCGTTGGCGCCCGGTGATGTTCCGCCGGATGATCGACCACTACTCGACGATCTTCACCAAGCGCGGCCGCCTGCCGCGCGGCACCCGTGCCGAGTTCCTGCGCCGGGCCCGCGCCCACTACGGCCGCTACCGCACCAAGGGCCACCCCGTGCCGCTGCGCACCCGGTTGCGGCACGCGCTGGTCAAGCTGGGCACCCACCGCACGTACCGGACGCTGATGCTCACCCGGGGCGTGAAGTCCCGGCTCGCCTCGTACGCGAAGAGCCTCAAACGCCTCGCCCGCGGCGCCCTGCTCCAGGTGCACTACCGCGTCCAGCTGAAGCTGCCGGTGAAGACGGACTACGCGGTGTTCTCGGCCTATTGGGGCCGTGGCCACTCCTGCAACCCCGGCGCGATCGAGGCGAAGGTCCGCGAGCTGGCGCCCGGCATCCGTACCGCGTGGATCTCGGAGCCCGCGCACCGCCACCACGTACCGACGGGGACGCGGCGCCTCACCCCGGGTACGGCGGCGTACTGGACGGCGCTCGCGCGCGCCAAGTACCTGGTGAACAACGTCAACTTCGACCGCAGGCTGGTCAAGCGCCCCGGACAGATCCTGATCCAGACCCAGCACGGCACCCCGCTCAAGCACATGGGCCTCGACCTCCAGGACCGCCCGGCCGCGGCCCGTGACACGGACTTCGGGCAGCTGATGGCCAGCGCGGACAAGTGGGACTACGTGCTGTCCGCCAACCGCCACTCGACGCTGACCTGGGAGCGGGTCTTCCCCGCCACGTACGAGATCCTCGAGTACGGCTATCCGCGCAACGACCGCTTCCTGCACGCCACTTCGCACGAGGTGGCCCGGCTGCGCGAGACGCTCGGCATCCCCGAGGGCTCCACGGCGATTCTGTACGCGCCGACGTACCGCGACTACCGGAGCACCCAGCGCACCTCGGTCGACCTGGAGCGGATGCTGCGCGAGCTGGGTCCGCGCTATACGGTGCTGACCCGCGCGCACCACAGCTACGAGGCCCCGCTCGCCACCGCCGACTCCGCCCGTCTGATCGACGTCTCGTCCCACCCGAGCGTGGAGACGCTGTGCCTGGCGAGCGACGCGCTGGTCACGGACTACTCGTCGCTGATGTTCGACTACGCCAACCTCGACCGCCCGATCGTCATCTACGCGGACGACTGGGAGGCCTACGAGGCCGCCCGTGGCACCTACTTCGATCTGCGCGCGTTCCCGCCGGGCACGGTCGCCCGCAGCGAGGACGAGCTGATCGACATCTTCGCCACCGGCCACTGGCGCGGCTCGCGCTCGGCGCAGCTGCGGGCCGCGTTCCGAGAGCGCTTCTGCGCGTACGACGACGGGCGGGCCGCCGAACGCGTCGTACGCCATCTGTTCCTCGGCCAGACACCTGGCCTTCCCCCGGTGGTTCCCCTGGCGGACAGGCGCCCCGTGCCGGCTGCCGCCGCGCGTATCGGCGTACCGCAACCGGCCGAGCCGACGCTCGTTGCCCCTGTGCCCGAACGGCCGTGACACTCCCGGGAGTTCCGATGCAGCACGCCCCGTGCGACCCCGCCACCCTGCCCCGTCCCACCAGCCTGTCCGAGGTCAAGGGCTGGTTCCACAGCCCGGATCAGGTGCTCTTCGACTGGTTCCTGACCCGCCAGGGCGAACAGGGCCAGACGGGTGACCTTCTCGAGATCGGCGCCTATCTCGGCAAGAGTGCCATCTTCATGGGCCGTTACCTGCGCCCCGGTGAACTCTTCACGGTCTGCGACCTCTTCGACTCCCCGGCCGAGGACGATGCGAACAGCCGCGAGATGAACCGCTCGTACGCGACCCTCACGCGCCGCGCCTTCGAGGCCAACTACCTGTCGTTCCACGACGAGCTTCCGGCCGTCGTCCAGGGCCCGTCCTCGGTGATCACCGACCATGTCGAGCCGGGCACCTGCCGGTTCATCCACGTGGACGCCTCGCATCTGTACGAGCACGTGCACGGCGACATCGCCGCCGCCCGCGACCTGATCGGCGAGGACGGCATCCTCGTGCTCGACGACTTCCGCGCCGAACACTGCCCGGGCGTCGCCGCCGCCACCTGGGGCGCGGTCGCCACGACGGGGCTGCGTCCGCTGTGCATCACGGCCACGAAGTTCTACGGGACCTGGGGCGCGTACGACGCGGTGCACGCCGATCTCGCGGCGATGCTCGCGGGCCGTGACGACATGTGGCACGGCGCCGAGCAGGTGGCGGGCGACCCGATGATCCGCATCAGCGGCCGCAAGGCGCGGCTGCCCCGGCAGCCGGTGTCCCGGCATCGCGAGGCGGGGGCTCCCGAGCACCGCCCCCTGCCGAAAAACCGCCTGCGGACGCTCCTGGGGCGGCGCTGATGAACCCCACCACGACCGCACGAAGGCCGCGCGCCCTGGACGAAGTGCCCGGCTGGTTCCAGCCGGTCGACCAGGACCTGTTCGGCGTACTGATCGAGGCGACCGGTCCCGATCCGGGCGATCTGGCCGAGATGGGGTGCTATCTCGGCAAGAGCGCGATCCTCATGGGACGCCACCTGGGGCCCGGGGACGTGCTGACGGTCTGCGATCTGTTCGGCGACGAGACCCACGGCAGCTACAGCCGCCGCGGCACGCTCGCGTACTACCGCAAGCGCCTCACCAGGGACGCCTTCGAGGCGAACTACCTCGCCTTCCACGAGGAGTTGCCCCGCATCGTCCACGGCCGCACCGTGGAACTCGCCGAGGAGCTCGCCGAGAAGAGCTGCCGCTTCGTGCATATCGACGCCTCGCATCAGTACGAGGACGTCAGCGGCGATATCGACATCGCCCGGCGCGCCCTGCGCCCGCACGGCATCGTCGCGCTCGACGACTACCGCACCGAGCATGTGCCGGGTGTCGCCGCGGCAGTGTGGGAGGCGGTCTTCACCAAGGGGCTGCGTCCCGTGTGCGTCTCACCCGCCAAGCTGTACGCGACCTGGGGCGATCCCGGGCCGTTCCAGCGGGTGCTGCGCAGCTGGGCGGCGGAGCGCACGGACCGGACCGTGGGCGAGGACACCATCGACGGCGGCACGGTGCTGCGCATCGCCCCGTCGAAGCTGCCGCCGCCGCGCGGGGCCCGCCGCGTGGTCCAGGAGCTGCTGCCTCCCGTCGTCCTGCGTGCCGTGGGCAAGGCGCTGCCGTAAGGCTCCGAGGCTGCCGCCACCCGGGGGAGAGTGACGCGCCGCTCCCCCGGCGGCGGCTGCTTCGGCGTTTCCCTTTTGCCCATGATCCGCAAGAGAACCTTTCCCCGAGCTCTCAACTTCGTTCGAGCACGGGAGACCCCTATGGGCCTGGCCCTGCTCCTCGCCGTGGCTGCGTCGCTCCCGGCACACCCGGCGGCTGCCGACCCCGCACCGCCCGCGCCCCAGCCGTCGGCAACGGCCGTCCCCCAGTTCATGCCGCCTCCGGCCGATCACTCCGGGGTGCTCGCCCCCGATATGACGCAGGCCTGGCCCCTGTCCGGCGCACAGCGCCTCGTACCGGGCATCCGGCAGATGCCCCCGCAGCCCGACACCCCCGACCAGGCGCTCGCCCCCGAGGTCTACCGGCCCAGCGCGGCCGAGGACGCCCTGGAACCGGTGGCTCCCCCGCCCTCCTCGTACGCCCCGGTCGAGTACGTACCGCCGGCGGACGCGGCGCGCGCCCCCGCCTGTACGGCGAGCACCGGCCCGTATCAGAAGCAGGTCGAGCGCTGGCTGAAGCTGAAGGCGGACGGGCGGCAGTCGGCGGCCGACTGCCGGGCCATCAAGGCCTTCCAGCAGAAGCAGGGCATCCGGCCCGCGATCGGCTTCGCCGGACCGGTGACCTATGCGCGGGTGCGGCAGCTGCAGGCCCTCAAGGATCCCGAGAGCCTCTGCCCGAAGCGGCCGGGGCGGGTGGCGTGCGTCGATCTGAAGCGTCAGCTGATGTGGGTCACCAAGGCCGGCAAGCGCGTCTTCGGCCCGGTGCCGGTGCGCTCGGGCCGGGCCGGATACGGCACCCGCACCGGCTGGCACAAGATCTACTGGCGGCACAAGAACCACTACTCGACGCTGTACGAAGCGCCCATGCCCTACAGCCAGTTCTTCAACGGCGGCCAGGCCTTCCACGGCATCTACGGAAGCGTCCACCGGCCGCCGGGCTCGCACGGCTGCGTGAACATGACGTTCGGGGACGCCAAGAAGCTGTGGGCCGTCCTCAGGTCGGGAGACCAGGTGTACGTGTGGGGGCGCAAGCCTTAGCGCACGCCCCCGGCATGCACATTGCGGCTGACGGTCGGGCCGAGGATGCCGCGGCCCGCACCGTACGGCGTTCGTCCCTATCCCTTCAGCGCCCGGACGTTCCCTTCAGCGCCCGGACGCCCGGCAGCGCTACCGTCTTCTTGCCCTTGCCCTTGCCCTCGCACCAGCGAGCACCCTGGTCTCCCTGAGGCTCCACGATGAGGTAACCGAGCCGCGTCGAAGGCTCGTCGAGGCCTTGGACGAACTGCACCGAACCCGCGGCCAGTGCGACCAGTACGCCTGCGACCCCTACCCGCACCTGCCACCGCTCACTGGGGGACCATTTCGCCGGGGCCGGTGCTTCCCCGCTGCTCCGCGGAGTCCCGCTCTGCTCTTTCACGAGCCGCTTCCTCTCTCATTCGAAGCTGCTGGCACTTCGATTGACTTCGGCGCGCCATCATGCGTGAACAGGCATGGTCGCCACTGAACAATCAAGGGGGACCCGTGGGGCTCAGGGGGAAGTTGCAGAAACCGGATATCCGTCGCCCCGAACTCGCTGAACTGAATTCATTCCTGCATCAGATGCATCTTTACGCGGCCTGCCCGAGCTGCGACTGGATGGCCGCGAAGATCGAGGCGAACTTCCACCGGAAATCCCGCGGACATGACGGAATATCGTTCGAGGATATTCGCTGCTCGAAAGGAACCATATACAACGCGTTTTGTGGAATGTCGCTCCCGCGATGGGAGGTAGTCAATGAACTGGCGCGACCCCCGGAGACGTTCACGAGCATCTGGTGACGGGCAGGCCCGCGGAATACCTCTCGGAAGGCTCCAAGTTGGGCTCCCTCACTTTGCTCACGGTGAAAGAGGTCGCGGGTCTGCTGAACTGCTCGGAGTCACATGTCAGGCGGCTGATCGCTTCCGGGCAGCTGTCCGCGAGGAAGATCGGGCGGAGCTACCGGATCGACTGGGACGCGGTACGCACCCCACCCCCGTGAGGGCCGCACAGGTCGAGCGAGCGCAGGGGTCCAGCAGACCGCGACGGCTCACCGCTCCAGCAGCTCGAACAGCTCCTCCCACTGGTCGAGCACCTGCTCCTGCGAGAAGCGCTGGACGTTCACCCGGGCCCGGTCCCCCATGTCGTCCCGCAGGCGGGGATTGCCGGTCAGGCGGAGCAGCCGGTCGGCGAGCGCGTCGATGTCGCCCGCGGGAGCGAGCAGCCCGTCCTCGCCGTCGCGCACGATCTCCCGTACGCCGGGGGCGCAGTCAAAGGCCGCGCAGGGCACCGCGCTCGCCATCGCCTCCATCAGCGCGAGCGGGAAGCCCTCGCCCCGGGAGGACTGCACGAACACCGAGGACTCGGCGAGCACGCCGGGCACGTCGGAGGTGCGGCCCATCCAGCGCACCGATCCGTCGAGCCCCAATTCCGTGCATTGCACCCGGAGTTGGGGCTCGTCCGCGCCGGCGCCGTGGATCCTGAGCTCCCAGTCGGGCCGGAACGGCGCGACCCTGGCCCAGGTGTCGAGCAGCATGTCGACCCCCTTCTGGTCCGCGAGCCGTCCGATGCTGGCGACGACCTTCTCCTTGCGCGGCGAGGGAACGGCCGGCAGATGGGCGAGGGCGTTGGGCATATGGCCGACGTTCTGCAGGCCCTCGTGGATCCAGATGTCGGCGTCCTCCTGGGTGAGGGCGAGCCAGCGGTCCACGTGCGGGTAGTGCCGCTTGATCCAGTGGTAGCGGTGACAGGCACGGGAGTACGCGAAGGACTCATGGCTCATGCCGACGATCCGCAGGTGCGAGGTGTCGACCTCGCGCAGCCACTCCATGGGCCAGACCTGGGTGGCGATCACGACGGAGCCGCGGCGCGCGCCTTCGAGCAGGCCGCCGAGCTTGGCGACCGCCCGCTTCTTGTCGGCGACGCGGGCCGCCTCCTGCCGCCGGGCGGCGAGGTTGAGGCGCTGAACTCCGCTGAGCCTGCGCGCTGTTCGGGGGTGGCTGGGATAGAGGGGGGTCACCGGGTAGCCCGGGTTGTCGGGCAGCGGCATCTTGAGCTCGGCCTCGTGCACTCCGATGACATGGACGCTGTGCCCCCGGCCGGTGAAGAGTCGGGCCATCTGATGGGTCCAGCCGGCGACCCCGCCGAGCTCGTCGACGGTGTTGCCGAGCAGGAACAGTTGACGCTGCTTCATCGCGTACGGTCCTTCCGGCCAATGCGGTCACTGAAGAGCTGCTCGACGACGGTCCGCGCGGAGTGCCCGTCGTCATAGGCACCGAACTTCGCCGCGAACTCCCGCCGCACCTGCTGCCACTCGCCGTCGGACTTCTTGAGGCCGGCGAGCGTCTGCAGCAGCTCCTCCTGGGTCTCGACGACCGGGCCGCCGGAACAGGACCGCAGATCGAAGTAGCTGCCGCGTTCGGCGGCGTAGGTGTCGAGGTCGGGCGCGAAGTGGATGATCGGCCGGTCCAGGAGCGCGAAGTCGAACATGATCGACGAGTAGTCGGTGATCAGGACGTCGGCGAGGCACTGGATCTCGCTGACGTCGTGGTGCGCCGAGACATCGATCACCGTGCCGGGCGCGGTCGCGGGCAGGGTGGCCGTCTCCATGTAGTGCGCGCGTACGAGCAGCACGTGGGTGTCGCCGAACCGCTCGGCGAACTCGCGGACGTCCAGGGCGAGTCGGGCCTGCTTGTTGCGCGGGGTGCCCCGGAAGGTCGGTGCGTACAGGACGACCGTCTTGTGGTCGGGGATGCCGAGCTCCGCGGCGAGGGCGGGGCGCGGGAAGCGTCCCTCACGCTCGTCGCGCAGCCGGGCCTCGACCAGGCGGTCGTTGCGCGGGTAGCCGGCTCTCAGGAGCCGCTCCTCGGGGATCCGGTAGGCGTGCGCGAGGGTCCGCACATCGTGTTCGGAGCGCACGAGGAAGTGGTCGAACCGGTCGATGGCGCGGGCGAGTTGTGTCCGCTGGGGCGCGTTCTGCATCTTGTGCCGGATCTCGTCGTACCCCATGCGCTTGTACGCGGATCCGTGCCAGGTCTGCAGATAGGTGGTGTGTCCCGGCTTGTTCAGGGTGTGCGGGAACCCTTGGTTGTCCACCCACCACTCGGCCCGCGCGAGCGCCCACAGGTAGGGCCAGGACCAGCGCCGCACCAGCTTCGCGTCGGCGGGGAACCCCTCGGGCGAGGAGGCGTAGGACCACGTGGCCCGCAAGCGGGCGCGGCGGGTGCGCAGTTCCTCGTACAGGGCGCGCGGGCTGTCTCCGTAGCACTTGCCCATGTGGCTCTCGAAGACGATGCCGCCGCGCCGGACCGGAAGACGCGACAGCAGCCCCCGGTAGACGCGCAGTTTGAAGCGCTGGGAGTGCAGGACGTCACGCCGCTTGCGCAGCTTCTTCGCCATGCCCTTGAGCACGCGGGCCGGCCGGAAGCCGGTGAGGTAGTGCGCGGCCGCGTTCGCCTTGCGGGCCGCCTTCCTGCGCGGCAGCAGCGTGACGGCGAGGTGGTGCTTGGCGGTGACGTAGGGCTGCCAGGTGTCGGCGGTGAGCCGCGTCAGCCGAGGCCTGCCGCGCAGGGCCGCGGACTGGCCCGGCACCGTCTCCTTGTCCGCGAACAGATCGCAGGACGGGGCCGGTTCACCGTCGACGACCAGGCACAGCCTGGGGTCCCAGACCCGGTCGCCGATTCCGCGGGGGCGCAGGCCGTCGGTGAGCGGGAGGCGCGCCTTCCAGACGAGGGCGTGCCGTTCGACCCGTACGTCGTCCACCGGCAGGGTGACTGTGGTGTCCCCCGCGTCGCGCACCTTGAAGACGAGGGAGGCGGTGGTCCTCTCGTAGGCCGAGGCGTCGAACGGCAGGGCTGTCTCGCCCTCGACGACCAGCCGGCCCTGCTCCCGTCGGCAGCCGGTGACCCGGCCGAGCAACCGGTGTTCGGCCGGGGTGCGGTACTGGTGGCCGAGTTCGGTGAGGTCGTACACCGCGGTGGTGTGGTCAGGGCCCCAGTACACCCGGCCCTCACGGTGCACGAGCGGGCTGACCACGGTGCCGGGGTGGGCCAGCGCGTATGCGGCCCGCCGCGCCCCTTCCGCGTCGCCGTCCGCAAGCAGGCGGAACGCCACCCGCTCCAGCGGCGGGAGTCCGGCGAGATCGGCGTCGTCGACGAGCCCCTCCACCGTGCGGGCGAGCTCGGCGACGGCTGCGGCGCAGGCTTCGCGCCCGAGGCCGGGCAGTGCGTGCACGGCGGGCAGGACGTGGTCGGCGAGGAAGGCCCCACGCGCCGCGCGCCGCATGGCCGAGTCGTCCAGGAGCGCGGCCGCCCGGCGCTGCGCGGCGGCCGCGGCCGGCAGGTCCCGCAGTGCGTCGGGGGCGGCTCTGCGGGTCGTGATCAGGTTCGGTACGAGGGCGATCTTCTCGGCGCCGAGGGCGAGTTCGAGCCCGTCGGCGGTGAAGTCCAGCTTCGAGCGCCGTACGCAGAAGCCCGCGCCGAGGGTGTCGCGGGTGACGAGCTCGGGGGCCTGACCCACATCGGTGAGCACGCGCGAGCGGGCGAACAGGTCCGCCTGCCAGGCGGGCACGGCCTCCTTGCGGCCCTTGCCCGTCAGCCTGCTCCACCGGCCCGCGACCAGATCGGCGTCCGTGCGCACGGCGGCGGCGTGGAGGTTGCGCGCGGCGTTGCGGTCCAGGAGTTCACCGGGGGCCAGCGGGATCACATAGGTGCCGCGCGGTGGACCGATCCGTACCCGGTGCGGATGTTCGGCGGCCAGTGCGGCCGCCGCCTCGGACGGCTCGCCCAGAAGCGCGGCCTCGGTGCCGGCGAGCGTCTGGGCGAGCACCGAGCGCACCGAGGCTCCGACGGCTTCGGCCGAGGTCTTCGCGTCGCAGGTGAGGGCGACGCTGACGAAGAACAGATCCGCCGTGCTCATCGTCCGTCCACCCCGCCCCGCAGCATCGCGTCGACCACCTGGGCGGCCGCGGTCCCGTCGTCCAGATCGCAGAAGGTGTCACGGAAGCGGTCGTACGCGCCTTGGTACGCGGCGGCCGATTCGGGCAGTCCCCGCAAGGCGGCGATGACCTCCTCGCCGGTCCGCAGGAGCGGGCCGGGGGCCTGCGCGGGGAAGTCGAAGTAGAAGCCGCGCAGACCGTCCCGGTAGTGCTCCAGGTCGTACGTGTGGAAGATCATCGGACGGCCGGTCTGCGCGAAGTCGAACATCATCGACGAGTAGTCGGTGACGAGCACATCGGCGATCAACAGGAGCTCGGCGGCGTCCGGATGGCGGGAGACGTCCCGTACGAAAGCGGTCTGCGGCACCGAACCGCCGACCAGGTAGTGCCGGCGCACCAGCAGCACATGGTCCTCGCCGAGCGCCGCCTCGGCGGCGGCCGGATCGAGCTGGAGGTCGAGACCGTACCGGCCGGCTTTGCGCGGCTGGTCCTCCCGCCAGGTGGGCGCGTAGAGGATGACGCGCTTGCCGTCGGGGATGCCGAGCTTTTCGCGTACGGACGCGGCGACCTTGGCCCGGTCGGGGGCGTGCAGGATGTCGTTGCGCGGATAGCCGCTGGCCAGCACGTCGCCGGTGTAGCCGAGCGCTCCGGACAGCACCGGGGTGGAGAAGCTGTTCGGGGAGACGAACAGCGACCACTGGGCGGCCAGGCGCGGCAGGCTGTCGATGTAGCGCGCGTCCGCCGACAGGGTGCCGGCCACATCGCGGCCGATCCGCTTCAGCGGAGTGCCGTGCCAGGTCTGGACGACGAACTGGTCCGGGGCGCGTTCGAACCAGTCCGGCAGCTGGCTGTTGGTGACGATGTACCGGCTGCGGGCGAGCGCCTCGTACCACTCGGCGCTCCACAGCGGGACGGCGCGAGTACCGGAGGGCAGCTCGACCTGCTGGTCGCGCACCACCCACAGATGCTCCAACTCGCTGCCGCGCCTGCGGAGTTCCTGGTGGATGGCGCGCGGCGAGTCGGAGTACTGGCGGCCTCCGAAGCCTGCGTACAGGACGGCGTCGCGCAGGGGCTCCGCCCGCAGCTGTGCGTAGCGTTCCTTCAGGCGGTCCTGTGCGGCGCGTCCGCGGTCCTCCGTGGGCAGTTCGGAGCCGGAGGTGATGAGCAGCTGGTCGTGGTGGCGGCGCTGCAGCGTGAAATCCCTGCCGTGCAGCTCGCGTACGACGGGCAGTTCGCCGTGCAGTGCCGTGGTGACCAGGAGCGGCACACGGCGCTCGGGATCGCGGTCGCCGCGGGCGCGCAGGAACGGGTACCAGTCGCCCTCGGCGAGCGGCAGCACTCCGGCCGGTCCCGCGACGGCCTGGGGGCGAAGGGCCGCGCTGAACCTGCCGTCGGTGACGGTCAGTTCGCCCAGCGCCTCCTCCTGGTGGCCGCTGTGCACGAGAACCAGCTCGCGCGGGACGTCGCCGGCGCAGGGGAAGCTGCCTTCGAGTTCGAGGCGGCCGCCCTGGTCCGTCCAGCGCAGGGCGTCCACCACCGGGCGTACGTCCTGTGCGCGCAGTTCGGTGTTGCCGGAGGGGTTGGCCAGGACCATGAGTTCGCGGCCGCCGCCGAGACCGTAGCGGCCCGGTGCGATGTCGGGCAGTACCGCGAGCGATGCCCAGCCGCCGCCCTTGCGCACCACGCCCACGCCCCAGGGGTCGGCGGGTCCCTCACCGGCCTCGAGGAGGTCGAGCGGCACCTCGGCGGTGAAGGTGCGGCCCTCGACGCGGACCGGCAGGTCGCGGCTCTCGCGGGTGCGCCAGTTCTCGACGCGGACCGCTACCAGGGAGGTGTTCGCGCCCGGCGCCAACTCGCCGGTGATCCGGAGCTGTTCGCCCACCTCACGGTGCTCGACCAGGCGCTGCTCGACGCGGTCCACCCGCAGCCGGAAGCGGCCGCCGCTCAGGGTGGGCACGATCCGCAGGAAGTCCTCCAGGTAGCGCACGGGCACGGCGCAGGGGCCGCTCATGCGCAGCGGCCCGGTGCGCGGCCGCAGTCTGCCCGCGACGGCCGCCATCTCCAGGTTCCACGTGGTGCTCGCCCGGCCGCTGACCAGCTTCCGTACGTCGACGACCGTCTCGAAGCCGGTGCGGTCGTAGTTGTGCAGCCCCTGCCGGGAGGCGAGGGTCGCCTCCCGCGAGGCGACCGTGCGCAGCTTCAACGGGATCGCCCGGCGCCCCGCGCGCAGCCAGACGGCCCGGGCCCGGGCCGCGATCCGGCCGGGCGGAAGGTTGCGTACATAGGCGTGGCCCGAAAGGCGCAGCCGGCCGTCTTCGTCCCAGGAGGCCTGGGTGATCCTCGCCTCCAGGGGCATGTCGCCGCGGCCCACGGCCATGGTGCGCGCGGGCAGCGGCGCGGTGATCACGGGGAAGTCCGCGCGGCGTCCACGCCAGGTGCGGCGGACACGGAAGGCCTTCGGGTGGACCTTCTCGAAAGCCATGAACGCGAGCAGTTCGTCGATCCGGCGCTCCCGGATGAGCCGCCAGCGCACGCGCAGACCGAGCGGCAGCTCGTCGAGGAGCGCCGGATCGACGCGGTCCACGAAGGAGTTGGCCTCGTCGAGGAAGGCCTGGTGATAGTCGCTGCCGCCGTCGGGCAGGGCCTCCATGAACATCCACAGGTCGCCGGCGATCACGCTGGCGTCGTAGCGCCGCTTGGCCTCGGCCCGCAGCGCGTCTCCGGGCGCCTTCGCGGCGCGTTCGCCGAGATAGCGGCTGGCCGAAGCAACCGAGGCCGTACGGTCCTTGATGGCCCGCGGCACCGCGCGCCGGTTCGAGATCGAGCCGTCCCGGTCGCGCCACAGGTACACGGTGTCGCTCAGGACGTCCACGCTGCGGGCCTCGAAGTGCGCGGGCAGGACCACCGGGATGTCCTCGAAGAGCACGCCCTCAGGGAACGCGAAGGCGTGCCGGTTCCAGAAGTCCCGGCGGAAGACCTTGTTGCAGGCGATGCGATCGCCGAGCAGATCCCAGTCGCGTGTGACATGGGTGGCGCTGCGGGTGGTGGCCATGACCTTGCGGAACATCGGCGACTGCTGCTGGGTGCCGTCCGCACGCAGCCGGTGGACGTTGCCCGTCACGAAGTCGGATCCGGTCTCGTCGAGCATGCCCAGCATCCGCTCGTACGCCTCGGCCGGGATCATGTCGTCGCTGTCGACGAAGGCGAGATGGACGCCGCCCGCCTCGCGCGCCCCCGCGTTGCGGGCGGCACCGAGCCCGGCATTGGCCTGGTCGACGAGCCGGAAGCGGCGGTCGCCGTCGGCGTAGCGGCGGGCGATCTCCCGACTGCCGTCCGTGGAACCGTCGTTGACCATGACGACCTCGAGGTCCGGCATGGTCTGCCCGGCCAGCGACTCGAGGCAGGCACCGAGGTAATCCTCGACGTTGTAGATGGGGACGACGACGCTGAGTCGGGCTGTCATGCGCTGCGCACATTCCTTCCGGAGAACGGCGATGGGCCTTCCCGTGAACAACCGGTGTCCGGGCGCCGGGTCACCTTGCATGGGCCATACGGGTGATCACGCGGAGAGGCCCCCGTGCCGCACGGCCGGGGCCGGGGCACGGGGACCGGAGGTCAACCGATCGCCGTCGAGCGGACGTTCACGGCTTCACGGCGATGCGTCCCTCGTCCATGCGCAGCAGCAGCAGCCGCTCGCCGGTCTCCTCGAGGAACTCGTCCACGGCCTGGCGCGAGCCCTGCCAGTAGCCGTAGTCGTCGATCAGCAGGACGCCGCCGGGGACCAACCGCTCGTAGAGATGGTCGAGTTCATGCTTGGTGGACGCGTACCAGTCGGTGTCCAGGCGCAGGATCGCGATCTGCTCCGGCGCCTGGCCGGGCACGGTGTCCTCGACCTTGCCCTGTACGTAGTGAACGCGCTC
Organism: Streptomyces mesophilus; assembly: GCF_040300965.1. Taxonomy (GTDB): domain Bacteria; phylum Actinomycetota; class Actinomycetes; order Streptomycetales; family Streptomycetaceae; genus Streptomyces; species Streptomyces mesophilus_A. Next base: position 19,114 of record NZ_JBEPEW010000119.1, read on the forward strand.
GGCGGGGTAAGGCACGTTCTCGAAACCGGACTTGACGTCGTCGAGCGTGGCGACGGCCCAGATCGGCCTGTCCTTGCCCTGCACGGCGAGCAGGTCCGCCGCGGACTTGCCGTCGCGCCGCAGATCCTCCTCGGTGGGCTCGGTCATGCCCTCGTACGTGTCGAAGAGGTACAGGTCGCGGTCGGTGACACCGCAGTGGAGCAGGGTCTTGGCGCAGGCCTGCATCGAACCGCCGCGCCACACACCGCACTCGACGATGTCGCCGGGGATGTCGTGCTTGACGACATGCCGGGTGGCGAGGATGAAGGCGTTCAGCCGCTCCGGCGAGGTCATGGTCCACGGCTTGACCGCGCGGATCGTGCTCTTGGCCTCGTCGTCGTAGTCGACGGGGAGGTTGAGGCCCTTGGGCTTGGGCTTGGCCGGCGCGGCCGTGGGTGCGGGAGCGGTCTTGGCCCGCGGCTCGGGCACCGCGGGCCGCGTCAGTTGATAGCCGGTGAGGGTGCGCAGGGTGCCGTTGACGGCGTTCTTCCATGCCATACGCGCGGACCCTACGCGGAATTCCCCTCGCCGTCACTTTGCGTCAACTCGCGGTTACACCACGTGCATTGGCGGGAAGATACCGCCTCGACTCAGCCGACCTGCTGGGGAACCGCCCCACCAGGCACGCAGCTCGCACGCGCGGCGAGCTGCGGCGGTACGGGGACGTTGTCGACGCCACCGATCCGGTTGGCCCACCAGCAGGTGACCCCGCGTACGAGGCGCATGCGCAGGGCCGGGTAGGAGGCCGGCCGCTCGAAGACGCCGACCGAGTCGCCCCAGTACGCGTTCTTCGCGTCGATGCCGGGATAGTCGTGCCGGATCCCGCGCAGCGGCGGGAAGTCGGTGTGCACCTCGCTCAGGGTGAGCCCCGACCAGGCGGCGAGCGCCCGGAATCCGTCCGGGTAGTACCGCCAGCAGTCCTGGGCGTCGTGCACATGGCCGCGCGAGGGCGCGGTGATGAAGGCCCGCCCGCCCGGCTTGAGCACCCGCGCGATCTCCAGCATCGTCCCCCAGAAGAACGGAATGTGCTCGAACGCCTGCCCCGACAGCACGAAGTCCGCGGTGCGCGACTTCACGGGAATGCGGTACGGCTCGGTCATCACACGGTCGACATTGCGGCCGTCGAGCACGTCCACACCGATGTAGTCGATGTCCCGCCCTTCGAGCAGCGACCTGTGGGTGCGCACCTGGCGGTCGGAGATCCGCGACCCCAAGTCGACGACACAGGAGCGTCCTTGGGCGGGCATGTACTGGTCGACGCAGAGCTTCATGTGGGCGTAGGCGGAGGGGTGCATCAGGGGCGGTCCTCTCGGAAGCGTGGTTTCCCTCCTCAACTGCCTTGGCAGGGATGGGGCTACGGTCTGCGTCAATTTGCGCCTTACGCGGCGTAACCCGAGGCACGGCCAGAGGTTAGACCCATATGTCAGTTCTTGAAGCGGCCAGGCGCCTGCCGTTCGTCCCGTCCCCCCAGCACACCTCCCGTGCCACGCCACGTGTCAGGCGTGGGTTCCCCTGGAGGACGGTGGCCGTCGGCCTCCCCACCCTCTGGATCCTGGTGGCGGGCTGGAACCACCGCTGGATCGGTGACGACGGGCTCATCTACACCCGCGTGGTCCGGCAGATCCTCGCGGGCAACGGCCCCGTCTACAACATCGGTGAGCGGGTCGAGACCTCGACCGGCACGCTGTGGCAGTGGCTGGTGGCGGCCGCGACCCTGCCGACCGGAATGGACCCGGCGACGGTCGCCGTCTGCCTGGGGCTCGGCCTGTGCACCGCCGGCTTCGCCCTCGCCCTGCTGGGCACCCTCGCGCTGTACGGACGCCCCGCCCGGGTCGTCCCGCTGGGTGTCCTCGTCCTGCTGCCGGTCCAGGCGATGTGGGACTACGCCACCTCCGGCCTGGAGACGGGGCTTGCCTTCTGCTGGCTGGGGGCGACGTGGTGGACGCTCGTCCACGTCGGCCGCACCGGGCGCCATCTGGCGTGGACCGCCGTCCTGTTGGGGCTCGGTCCGCTGGTCCGTCCCGACCTGGCGTTGGTGACCGGCCTGTACGCGGCGGTGCTCTTCGCGCTCGTACGGCCCGGGTGGCGCCGCGGCCTGAGCGCGCTCGCGGCGGGTCTGGCGCTGCCGGTCGGCTATGAGATCTTCCGGGCCGGGTACTACGGCATCCTCGTGCCGCTCCCCGCCATCACCAAGGAAGCGTCATGGACGCTGTGGGACCGCGGCCTGTACTACCTGGCCGACTTCGTCACCCCGTACCACCTGTGGCTTCCCCTGGTGCTGCTCGGGGCCCTGGCGGTCCCGGTCGCGGCCGCGCTCCGCGAGGCGCCCGACGGCCGCCGGGCGCTGATCATCGCCGCGACTCCGGTCGCCACGGGTCTGGCATCCGCCCTGTTCGTCACCAAGGTGGGCGGTGACTTCATGCACGGCCGGATGCTGCTGCCGGCGCTGTTCCTCGTGCTGCTGCCCGGCTTCCTCGTGCCCCTGACCCGTATCACGGCATCCGCGCTCACCGCCCTCGCCGTATGGGCCGGGGCCTGCCTGCTGATCTGGCGCCCTCCGTACAAGAACGACGGGGTCTCCTTCATTCTGGACGAGCACGCGGGATACGTGGGGGCCACCGGGCAGCAGCACCCCGTGACGCAGGCGGCGCACGCCGGGCGCGGCTTCCTCTTCGCCCGCGAGGTGCGGCGGCTGCGGGCCGAGGGTGAACCGGTCGTGCTGATCGAGATGAATTACGACCGCGAAGTGCGGGCCTTCCCGCTCTCGGCGCAACACCGCCCCGCCGCCCGCTTCGCGGGTATGGAGGCCCGCCTCGGCCACGCGGGCGTCGCGATCCCGTTGGACGAGATCGCGGTCGACTACCTGGGCCTCTCCAACCCGTTGGGCGCCCATACGCAGCCGACCGTCTTCAAGAAGGCCGGCCACGAGAAGCCGATCAAGCGGTCCTGGGTCATCGCCGACTACACAGACCCGGCGGCCACCGACTCACCCGCCGTGCGCGCCGCCCGGCACGCCCTGACCTGTGGCGCGATCGCCGAACTCCAGGACTCGGTGCGCGCACCGCTCACCCCCGGCCGGTTCTGGCAGAACCTCACCGGGGCCTGGGAGCGGACCCGGCTGCGGATTCCCGCGGACCCGGTGGCGGCCGAGAGGGAGTTCTGCGTCAAGCCCGCGCCCGCAGCAACTGCGGCAGAGGCAGCGGCCGTACGGTGACGCGCAGCTCGCCCGCATCCCCGCAGCCCGAGGCGTCGACCTCGTAGGCCCGCAGTCCGTGTCTGCGCGGCCGGGACGGTGCGGCCTGCGCGGGCACGGGCGCGAGCGGGACCGTGAGGCTCTCGCCGAGTGCGGCGGCGACGAGCCGTACGGTCCACCTCTCCCGCGGGGGCTGCTTCGGCGGGAAGAGCTCGTCCAGGGGCAGCTCCACACGCACCACGCTGCCCTCTCCGTCGGCGGCCACGGCCGCCTCGTACGACCGCGTTACGCGCTCCCCCGCCCGTTCCAGCACGGTCTCGGCGCGCACGGCGCCCGCCCCGAACGCGCTCAGGTCCGGCAGCGAACTGCGGGCCTCGAGCAGCAGGTGTCCGTCACGGATGCGCACGCCCGCCGGGCCGAACTCCTGCTCGACGAACCGCTTGCGGGTGTCCTTGGTGAGGTCGAACCAGGCGTCCGGCAACGCGAGCTCGGGGTCACGGAAACAGGGATAGTCCGCATAGGCCCGCCTGCCTTCCACCACCACCGCCGGACCGCCGGCCGCAGCGCACTCCAACACACCGACCAGTGCGCCGAGTTCCCCCTGCTCCGCAAGCCGCAGCAGCAGCCGCTGCTCCTGCGACAGCTTCCGCAGGGCGTACTCACTGGCGTACGCCGCGTGCAGGGCGCCCACCCCGTCGCAGACCGCCCGCTGCTGCTCGGGACCGAGTTTCAGGAACTCCGGGCTGATCAGCCGCGCCACCTCCCAGGTGAAGTGGCGCTGATGGATCCACTCCCGGCCGCGGCCCGGCTCCGACAGGCGCCGCGTGAGCTCGAAGAGCTGCCGGGTGCCGCGCAACCGGTCGAGAGCGCGGAAGGAGACGGTGGCGTTGGTCTCGTCGTCGCGGCGTACGGCGAAGTAGTAGTCGTAGTCGGCGAGTACGGTGATGCGCCCGGCCCTGAAGCAGGCCTCCAGGGTGAACGGCTGGTCGCTCAGGACCGGCAGGTCCTCGGGGAAGCGCAGCCCGTGCTCCTCGATCAACTCCCGCCGGAACAACTTGGTGTTGGACAGGGCCCAGGGCAGGGCCGAGTCGTACAGCGTCACCTCGTCCCGGCTCTCGCCGAACACGGCCTTCGACACCCAGCGCCCGTTCACGCCGACCATCCGCCCGAGCACGATGTCGGAGCCGAGCCGGTCCGCGGCGCTCACCATGCGCTCGAGCGCCTCGACGCCCAGATGGTCGTCGGCGCCGATGAAGAGGACGTACCGTCCGCGCGCCAGATCGAGGGCACGGTTGCTGGGCACGGCGGGGCCGCCGGAGTTCTCCTGGTGAACGACCCTGAAAACACCGGGGTGTTGTCCGGCGAACCGCTCGAGTTCCTTCTCGCTGCCGTCCGTCGAACCGTCGTCGACCGCGACGACCTCGATCCGGTCCGTCCCGATGGTCTGCGAGACCAGGGACGTCAGGCAGTGGGTCAGATACGGCATCGTGTTGTAGACGGCGACGATGACGCTGACATCCGGCGTAGCACCGGGCGTGTTCTGCATGCCCTGCAAACGACCGAGCGCGCCGCTCGTTGCTGGAGGCGTCAGCCGACCACATGCGTGACGGCCACCGCGCCGCCTACGAGGGCGCCCCGAGCACGATCCGCCGCACGCCCTCCCACCTGGCCGGATCGGTGACACGCCGGCCGTCCACCAGCACCCGTACGTGCGGGAAGTCCTCGGCCCCGAAGCCCGCGTACTCCGCGTGGTCGGCCTGCACCACGAGCGCGGTGACGTCCTGCTCCGCATGCGGGGTGAGCCCGAGCCCGGCCAACTCCTCGTCCGTGTACAGCGGATCGCTGACGTACGGCACGGCGCCCGCCGACCGCAGCGCGCCCACCACGCCGAACACCCCGGAGAACGCAGTCTCCTTGACCCCGCCCCGGTACGCCGCCCCGAGCACCAGGACCTCCGCACCCACCAGGTCCCCGTACGCCTCTGCGAGACGTGTCACCGCATAGCCGGGCATCGCCGCGTTCGCCTCGCGGGCGGCGGCCACCACGGTCGCCGACGGGTCGTTCCACAGGTACATCCGCGGATACACCGGGATGCAGTGCCCGCCCACCGCGATCCCCGGCTGGTGGATATGGCTGTACGGCTGCGAGTTGCACGCCTCGATCACGGCGCGTACGTCGATGCCCGACCGGTCCGCGAAGCGCGCGAACTGGTTGGCGAGAGCGATGTTCACATCCCGGTAGGTCGTCTCGGCCAGCTTGGCCAGCTCGGCGGCCTCGGCCGAGCCGAGGTCCCAGACACCGTTGGGGCGCGGCAGGTCGTCTCGTACGTCGAAGTCGAGGACCTCCTCGTAGAACTCCACGCCCGCCCGTGCCGAGGCCTCGTCCACACCGCCGACCAGCTTCGGATAGCGGCGCAGATCGGCGAAGACCCGTCCGGTCAGGACCCGTTCGGGGCTGAACACCAGCGAGAACTCGCGTCCGGCCCGCAGCCCGGAGCCCTCCTCGAGCATCGGCGCCCAGCGAGTGCGGGTCGTGCCCACCGGCAAGGTCGTCTCGTACGAGACGAGCGTGCCGGGACGCAGTCCGCGGGCCACGTCGCGGGTGGCCGCGTCCATCCAGCCGAAGTCGGGGGTGCCGTCGGCGGTCACGTACAGCGGGACGACGAGGACGACGGCATCCGAGCCCGCCACCGCGGCGGCCGTGTCCGTCGTCGCCCTCAACCTGCCGTCCGCGACCGCCTTCTTGAGCCGCACATCGAGTTCACGCTCCCCGGGGAACGGCTCGACCCCCTCGTTCACGAGGTCCACCACCCGCCCGTCGACGTCGGCGCCGACGACCTCGTGCCCCTTGGCCGCGAACTGGACCGCCAGGGGGAGACCGATCTTGCCGAGGGCCACTACGCAGACACGCATGGGCAGTTACCTCCGATGGGGGGTGCCGGGACCGAGCTTCAACGAGCACGGACGAGGCGCGGCAACGCCGTACAGAAGCAGATCACTCCGAGGCACCCCGTAAATGAGATGACCATGACGCAGCGCACTTGATCCATCACTCTGCGTGCTAGCGTGCGGCACCATGCCAGCACCACCGGACGGGCCGGGCCGTCGCCGTCATCTCCTCTATGTGGCCATCGGTTTTCCGCCCGCGGCCAAGAGCTCCACGTACCGTCTGCGCGAGACGGCCAACCAGATGTGCGCCGCGGGCTGGGACGTCACCGTCGTGACCATCGCCCGGGACTCCTGGGAGCTGGAGTCCGGCATCGACCTGAGCCTGCTCGACCGGGTCGACCCCCGGGTACGGGTGATCGAACTGCCGTTGCGCCGGACGGACTTGGAGACCGGGATCCGCCGCTTCCCCGAGGCGCGCGCCGCCGACCCCACGGGCTGGGTCAAGCAACTGCGGGAGCGGAACAAGGAGTCCTTCCCCGAGGCCGCCTTCGGCGGCTGGCGAGCCGCGCTCGAGCGCGCGGTCCTCGGTCTGCACCGCGCACGCCCGGTCGATCTGACGCTGGTGACCTGCACCCCGTACGTGACGCTCTGCGCGGCGCGCGCACTGTGGGAGAAGCACCGGGTCCCCTACGCCGTCGACTTCCGCGACGGCTGGTCCGTCGACGTCGTGGGCAGCAGGACCGCTTTCGGCCCGGACAGCCCCGAGGGGCGCTGGGAACGCAAGGCGCTCGACGAGGCGCTCTCCCTGTGGGTGGTCAACGACCCCATCGCCGGGCACTACCGCACGCGCTATCCGCATCTGGCCGACCGCGTGAAGGTGGTGCGCAACGGCTACGACGCCGACAGCGCACCCGACGCGAAGGGCCGCGAACCCTCCGGACTCCCCCTCACCTTCGGCTATCTCGGCCTCCTCAGCTCCCCCGTCGGGCAGCTGCGTGCGCTGCTCGACGCCTGGCGCCTGGCCCGTGCGAGCGAGCCGCTCCTCGCGAACGCACGCTTCGAGGTGCGGGGACACGGCGGGTTCGGCGCCGACCGGGGCGGCGGCCCCAAGATCGAGCTGCTGCGCCGGGCCGAGGACGTCGGCGTGCACTTCGGCGGGCCCGTGAACAAGGCGGACGTGGCCGGCGTGTACGCCGGGTGGGACGCACTGGTCCTGCTCGTGCTCGGCGGTCGGTACATGACCTCCGGGAAGGTGTACGAGTACATGGCGGCCGGGCTGCCCATCGTCTCGGCCCACGCCGGCGACCACGACGCCTCCACCGTCCTGCAAGGGCACCCGCTGTGGACCGGGGCCCGCGGCCTCGACCGGCGCAAGCTCGCGGACGGGTTCGCGCACGCGGCCCGCCTGGCCGTCGG
>NZ_JBEPEW010000120.1:0-26464 GCF_040300965.1 Streptomyces mesophilus
CCGCGCCCGCCAGGCGGCGCGCCGGGCCGCGCGCAATGCGGCCAAGGGCCGCTGACCCGGCACCGGAGTGCCCGACGGCCGTCCCGGACCAGTACTCACCGACCTGCAGAACCAAGGAGCAGACTCATGTCCGATCCGGTGCTGGGCATTTCCGCCTACTACCACGACAGTGCCGCCGCCCTGGTGGTCGACGGTGTCCCCGTCGCCGCCGCCCAGGAGGAGCGCTTCAGTCGTATCCGGCACGACTCGGCCTTCCCCGCGCGCGCCATCAAGTACTGCCTCGATGAGGCCGGCGTCACCCTCGACGAGGTCTCCACCGTCGCGTACTACGAGGACCCGGCGCTGAAGTACGAGCGGGTCAAGGCCACCTTCCAGGGGGCGGCGCCGGGCGGATTCGCCTCCTTCCGCGCCACGATGCCCGAGTGGAAGTCGTGGAAGCGCGACACCATCGGCGTCGTCCGCCGCGAGCTGGCGGGCCTCGGCCTCGGCCGGGTCCCGGAGATCCACGTCCGCCGCCACCACGAGACGCACGCCGCGTCCGCTTTCTACCCGAGCCCGTACGAGTCGGCTGCCGTGCTCTGCATCGACGGCGTCGGCGAATGGGCCACCACCACGCTGTGGCACGGCCGCGGTACGCGGCTCGACGCGGTCTCCGAGATCCGCTTCCCGCACTCCCTCGGCCTGCTGTATTCGGCCTTCACTTACTTCTGCGGGTTCAAGGTCGACTCCGGCGAGTACAAGCTGATGGGCCTCGCGCCGTACGGCAAGCCCCGCTACGCCGACCTGATCCGCGAGAAGCTGATCGACGTCAAGCCGGACGGGTCCTTTCGACTCGACATGAAGTACTTCGCATACCTGCGCGGTCAGGTCATGACGGGCCGCGGCTTCGAGCAGCTCTTCGGCGGCCCGCGCCGCCTGCCCGAAAGCCCGCTCACGGAGCGGGAGTTCGACCTCGCGGCCTCCGTGCAGAAGGTCACCGAGGAGGTGGTGCTGCTGCTCGCCGAGCACGCCCGGAAGATCACCGGAGAGCGCCACCTCGTCATGGCCGGCGGCGTGGCCCTCAACTGCGTCTCCAACGGCAAGGTCATAAACGCCGGCATCTTCGACGAGGTCTGGGTCCAGCCCGCGGCCGGTGACGCCGGCGGCGCGCTCGGTGCGGCGCTCGCCGTCGCCTCGGACCGCGGCGCGCAGCGCACCCACCTCGGCAACGGCACCGACGGCATGTCCGGCTCGCTGCTCGGCCCCGAGTTCGACGACGACGAGATCGCCGCCTACCTCGACTCGGAGAACATCCCGTACACGCGCCTGACCCAGGAGGAGCTGGCCCGCGAGGTCGCCGCCGAACTGGCCAAGGGCAAGATCGCCGGCTGGTTCCAGGGCCGTATGGAGTTCGGACCGCGTGCGCTCGGTGCCCGTTCGATCATCGGTGACCCGCGGGACCCGGTGATGCAGTCCACGATGAACCTCAAGATCAAGTTCCGGGAGTCGTTCCGTCCCTTCGCGCCCTCCGTGCTCGCCGAGGACGCCAAGGACTACTTCGAACTCCACCAGGAGAGCCCGTACATGCTGGTGGTCACCGGAGTCTCGCCCGCCCAGCGGATCGAGCCCGATCCCAGCGGCGCCGATGGCGAGGCCAGCGGACTCGACCTGCTCAAGGTGCAGCGCTCCACCATCCCGGCCGTCACCCACGTCGACCATTCGGCCCGGGTGCAGACCGTCAGCGCCGAGCGCAACGCCCCGTACCACCGGCTGCTCACGGAGTTCAAGGAGCAGACGGGCTGCCCCGTCCTGGTCAACACCTCCTTCAACGTCCGCGGTGAGCCGATCGTGGCAAGCCCGGCCGAGGCGTACGCCTGCTTCATGCGTACCGACATCGACCTGCTCGCCGTCGGCAACTTCCTGCTGCGCAAGGAGGACCAGCCGAAGTGGCAGGAGGAGACCGACTGGCGCGAGGAGATCCCACTCGACTGACGCCTCGCCCCGGCTCTCTCCCGAATCCGACCAACTCCCCATGAACACAGAGAGAAAGGCCCCGCGAACCGTGCGCGCCGTACTCCTTGCCACCGTCTACTACCTGGTCGTCACGCCGATCGGTCTGCTCGCCAGGGTCACCCGCGACCCGCTCGACCGCCGTTGGGCCCCCGAGGCGGAGACCTACTGGACGACATCCACCCCGCGGTCCGTCTGACGCCCGGCTGTTCGGGCGAGGTCGAGAGCTTCGATCACATGGCCTGGGTCGAGGTGTGTCCTGGACCCGCCCTGCCGACTAAGGAATCCCGTCATGGGCTCGTATGGCTCGTACGTCATCACGAGCAGTGTGCCTTCGCCCGATTCGGATCCTCATCCCGGGCAACTGCTGGCGCTGCTCGGCGCAGACGTGCTCGGTCGCCATCTGAGTCTGCGTGGCCATCGGGTGCGACATGTCAGGTACTGCGCAAAGTGTCCCTGCCCCCCGCCGTGCCACGATCTGCCCGCGCTCACCGCGCAGGCGCGTGGGGAGCGTGTTCAGCGCTCTTTTCTCAGTTTGTGGCAGGCGGGGGTGTGGGAACAGCGCGAACTCCCGGGCCCGCGCTGTGAGCCCTGCGGTCGCAACCTCCATGAGACGGAGGTCCGCGGCCGCTGCGGGTACTGTGCCGCGCCCTGCAACGGCACGTACTGCCACATGTGCGAACGGCCACAGGATGCGGAGCACCTCGCCGCACTGCGGTGTGTCCGGTGTGGGCAGGTGCCCGTGCGAACGACCACGCGCCGCCTGGTCCTCCCTCTGGAGCGTTGGCGTGAGCGGCTGGTGGCGTATCACGCCATGGACCGGGCTCAGGCCCGGGAACCGGAGGCGGTGGGGGGCCGGCGGCAGCGGGCTGTCCTCCACACCTACCTCTCCGAGTTGCTCGGCCGTGAGCTGCCCGCAGTTCCGGTCAGCCAAGAGGACGGCCACGGTGTGCCGATTCCGCTGGCCGGCTGGAAGGGTCATGTCCTCGACAGCTGGTTCAGCGGAGCCGTGGGGTATGCCGAGGCAGTTGCGGCGAGCCTTGGGCGGACGGGGCAATGGGAGGAGACGTCCGGGCGGTCCCGCGTCGAAAAGGCCCCGAGGATCATCGACTTCGCAGGGGTGGGACAGGTGTTCTCCCACGCTGTGCTCAGACCTGTGGTCCTTCTCGCACTGGGTGCCCCCGAGCTGCCGAACGTGGTGGTGGGCCACGAGGCCGCCCGGCCGCCGGCAGGCACTCCGTCTGCCGGCCGCGGCACCCCCGAGGAAGCGCCCGATGCTGACGCGCTGCGCTTCCACCTGTGCCTCACGGGCTTCGGGCCGGAGTGGGGAACTGCCTCGGCACGGGCGTACGCCGACACCGTCGCCACTGTGCTGACGGGAGGTCTTGAGACGTGGACCGATACGGTCCTCGATCTGCTTGCCGAGGATTTCGGCAGTACCGTCCCCGCGGCCGCCCCGGAAGGCCCGCCGGCGGCCGAGCGCGGCGAGTTGATGCGGCGCGCTGAGAGGTCGCTGGCAGCGGGGTCCTTCTCCCTGCAGCGCGCCGCCGAGGAGTTCGCCACGGTGGTGGACCGGGCCGTTGCCGACCTGCAGCCACTGAGGCGGCTGCGTGCCGCAGGCCGGTACTCCGCGTACGAGGCACGGCTGGTAGCGCATGTGGAGCTCCTCGCGTCCTGCGCCGTGGCGGCCGGCCCGCTGATGCCGGGCTGGTCCGCCTTCCTCACCGGACATCTGAGCATCGGGCCGGACGAGGAACGCGGGCGTATGCGCTCACCGGCTGCCGGGGGCACCACCCGCCTCGTGCCCGCCGGGGCGAGACTTCCCGAATCCGTACCGGCCTATTTTCACGAGCACATGCAAGTCCCGTAGCACGCAGGGGTTCAGATGTACCCGTGTTCGGCGGCACGCTGCCCGAGCTGGAACCTGCTCTGCGCGTCCAGCTTCTCCATCAGCTCGGAGATCAGCCGTCGCTCACTGCGCAGGGATATGCCGAGGCGCCGGGCAGCGGCCTCATCCGTGTACCCCTGGGCAAGTAGCCGCAGCAGTTCACGTGGGTGTGAGCGCGGGTCGTCCAGGCTCTTGCGGGGCATCTCTCCGAAGGGCAGCGCCGTGGCCCACACCGCCTCGAACAAGGCGAGGAAGGTGGCGACCGCTCCGGGCTGTCGCAGCAGTACCGCGCCGGCGGAACTGTCCGCCGGGTCGATCGGCACCATGGCCAACTCCCGGTCGGCAATCCACAGTCGCACCGGCAGGGTCGGCGCGGTACGTACCTCGGCATTGCGTTCCGTCAGCCACTGAGCATGTTCCAGAGTGTCAGGGTCGTTGCGGATGGAGTCCAGATACACCGAGCGGATCTTGACACCGCGTGCGAGTGGTTCGGCATTGGCCTGTTTGCTCGCTTCGAGGACTTCGGAAGTCTGCGCGCCTCCGGGGACGAAGGCCAGCGACTCGGTACGCGTCCGTGTGGCCAGGTCGGAGATCCTCGCGCGCACCGCATCCGCGCCCTGCAACTGCTCGACCTCCAGCTCCTTGTCGCTCTCGTGCTGCGCGGTGTACTGCGCGAGGAGCGTCTCGGCAGCTGCCCGGCTCCGGGCCAGCTCCCGCTTCCGCTTCGCGATCTCGGCCTGCTGGAAGGCGAGCAGAGTGTCCATGGCGGCCTTCGGACCCACCACATGCAGCCGGTTGTTGCTCCGCCAGGACGGCGTGAGCAGCCCCAACTGGGCCAGCTCTTCCAGTGCTTGGGTCTTCGACGGACCGAACTCGTCGACAGTCCTCTGCACGGAACAGCCGGGTTGGCTGAGGATGAACCGGTAGATACAGTCGGCCTTTTTGGTCAGCCCGAACGATGTCAGCACGCTGGCAGCTCCTCGGTCAGTCACCGCGGAACCCGGCGGTGCATGGCGAGAGCCGGCGTCTTTGGCGGCCCTTCCTTCTCCTTGATCGCGCGACAGCCTTCTGTCATGCGTCGCCATGAATGCCCCCCACTCATGTCGGCGCGCAATTCTGATCAAGGATCGAGGTCGATGCAACCCCGTGTCCGGTATCCGGACGCTGGTGGTGCGGCCGAACTGACACAGTTGTGCCCCGTCAATTCATGCCATCGCTTTGTCCTGTCCGCCGGCCGGACGGCCCGGCAGGATCTGTCCCTGCCGGGAAGTCGCCGGTGCTCACCAGTTCAGATGTGCAATCGAAGAGGAATCCATGCTCCGCATCACCGCCATGTCCGCCGTCGCCGTTGTCCTCGCCGTGATCTCCATCGGTGCGAACGCACCCACCGTCGCAGGGCAGCAGTCTGTAGCCGACCGGACCGCTGTGGCTGACGCCCCCGCGATGCTGAGCAACAACGAGCACACCTGGGGCTGACCCGGTCTGTGCCGCCTTCGATGCGAACCGGACGACCAGCGAAGACATAAAGGGCTCTCAGTATGTTCACCGGTCTCAGCGCATTCCCTCTGACACCCTTCCTGGGCACACGCGTGGACGAAAGGGCGTTCACGGGCCTCGTCTCCAGGCTCACCGCCGCGGGCGTCGATCTGATCGGGGCACTCGGATCCACCGGCAACTACGCCTACCTGAGCCGGGAGGAGCGGGCGCATGTCGCGCGGCTGGCTGTAGACGTTGCGGAAGGCACGCCGGTCATGGTCGGCATCGGTGCACTGCGCACCTCTGATGTGCTGGCGCTGGCAGAAGACGCGCAGCAGGCCGGCGCGCGCGCCGTGCTGCTCGCGCCGATGACCTACCAGGCGCTGACCGCGGAGGAGGTGTTCGGCCTCTACGAGGACGTCACCCGCGAACTCTCCGTTCCGCTCTGCCTCTACGACAACCCCGGCACGACCCATGTTGATCTGTCCGACGAGTTGTACGCCCGTATTGCCCAGCTGCCGAACGTCGCCTCCGTAAAGATCCCGGGAGTGCCGGAAGACCCCGGTGCGGCAGCGGACCGTATCCAGGCACTTCGCAAGGTGCTGCCCGAGGCGACCACGATCGGTGTGAGCGGCGACTGGTATGCAGCAACGGGACTGAACGCAGGGTGCGATGCCTGGTACTCGGTTCTGGGAGGCACTTTCCCCCAGGCTGCGCTGGACATCACCCGCGCCGCTGCGGCACGTGACGCCGCACGCGTATCCGCGCTGTCCGACCGGCTGGAGCCCATGTGGGCCCTCTTCCGGCGGCACGGCAGCCTGCGCGTCATGACAGCCGCGGCCGAGCAGCTCGGGCTCATCGCGGAGTCCAGCCTGCCGCGCCCGCTGAGAAAGCTCGACAGGGCGGTGTACCAGGAGGTCGCCGCTGCGCTCGACCTCACCGGCCTGGCCTGACCACGCCCTTTCGCATGTACGAGGAGAAGTCACACATGGCCCACGTGGTCTTCGTCGACAGCACGGCTCCCACCCTTACGGCGCTGGAAACGGCAAAGGAGATGGGGCATTTCGTCACCTTCATCCGCCCTGCGGACGCCTCGGCTCTGAAGTTGAGTTCGCTGTCGCGCGAGCGCATCGAGTCCGCCGAGAAGTCAGTGGACCAGGCAGTGGTGGTCGACCGACTGGAAGCGGATCTGCTCGGCGCGCTGCGCCGGATTCATGCCGAGCGCAGGATCGACGCACTTCTGACCACGTCAGAGCTTGCGGTGATACCCACGGTCCGGGCGGCGGAAGAGCTCGGAATCAGGGCGACCTCCACGCTTTCCATGGAGACGGCGGTCACCAAGGACCTCTGCCGGGACAGTCTGCGCGAGGCGGGAATCCGTTCGGCGCGCCATTTCCGGGCGGAGATCCGGGAGCAGGCGGTTGAAGCCGCGCGCAGCCTCGGCCTTCCTCTTGTTATCAAGCCCAGCCGCAGCGCGGGGAAGGAGGGGGTCGCGATCATCCGGGAGGAGCGTGAGCTCAGTGACTATTTCGACGAATTGCCCTCGTCGCGGCGCGCGATGAGCCAGACCGTCGCCACCTTGGTCAGTACTCGGCTGCTCATGGAGGAGTATATCGAGGGAGTTCTTCATTCTGCCGAGATCATCGCCAATGACGGTGATATCGAAGTTTTCATGATTGCCCGCCGTGAGCAGGCGACGAACAACCCGCTCTACGAAGTGGCGGCCGTCCTTCCCGCGGGCCTGACGGATGTCGAGCAGCGCGAGGTCAAGGAGTACATGCAGGAGATCTTCTCCCGGCTCGGGCTGACGGTCGGTGTATACCACGTCGAGTTCATCATGAGCGGCGATGGTCCTGTCCTCGTGGAAGTGAACGGACGGATCATGGGCGGCATGGCGCCCTTCGTCTACCGCCACATCACAGGACTGGACCCGTTCCGATTGCTCGTCCAGGAACATCTGGGGGAGAAGCCGCACGTGCCGCGACCGCCGTTCGGCTCCGCGGGTATCTCCATCGCGCTGGGCAGCGTGTCCGGCGGGATTCTTCCCGACGGCGTGGAGGAACAGGTCGAGAAGGTGAAGCAGAAGTATCAGCCGCTGGCCTCCTCGTTGAACCTTCGCAGCGGGCAGCGCATCCCGAAGCAGCTGGGAAATTTCACCGTCTTCGGATTCTGCTGTCTTCCGGCGGAGACGACGGAACAAGCACGGGCCCGTGGTCTTGAACTGATATCGGACCTGGAGAACGTACTCGGCTTCGACATAGCGAAGTACGCACTTTAGTGGCGCCCTTGACGGAGGAAACAAGGCAGGGGGAGCTGTTGTGAGTACATCGCATGCCGAGCGGTCGGAGGAAATGGCCGCGCAAGCCGGGGACGGCCTCCGGGTATGGCGGACTCTGCTGACGAGCCGAAACTTCCTCCTTCTCTGGGCGGCGATGCTGGTCAGTTCGACGGGTACGTTCTTCCTTGTCCTCACGGTCTCCGCGAACCTGCTGATCGAGAACGATTCCGGATTCAGCGCCTCGGCCGTGTTCGGTTTCCAATGGATCCTTCCCGTCCTGCTGGTGGGGGTGATCCGGCGCGCCTGTGATGGGCGGCGGTTGCGCCGTACCGTCATGGCCTGTGAGCTGGGAAACGGTCTGGTCTCGCTGGCCATCGGCGTTCTGTCCGGCCACGGCGTCCTCAGTCTGCTGCTCGTCTGCTTCCTGGTGCGCGGACTGTTGGAAGGCATCACCAAGACCGCGCGAGTGGTGTACACCCGGCAACTCTTCGGCGGCCCGCTCCTGAAGCCGGCCTCGTACGTGTTCAACACGTCGATGCTCCTGGGCGGAGGCGCGGGCGGAGTGCTCGGCAGTCTGATCGGCGACCGTGTGTCGCTGCTGACGGCGGGAGCCCTGAGTGCGGCGGCTTTCATGGTGTCCGTGGGCTGCTACGCCCTGTTGCCGCAGGTGTCGGTCCCCAGGCCGGACAAGGGGGGCAGGGCCGGCACATGGATCCAAGTGCGCAGCGCGCTGCGGGGGCAGCGCCGACTGGCTCTCTCTGTCGTGTACTTCGTGGTCGCGGTGGGTGTTCTCCAGGGATTCCACAACGTGGCCCGTACGGTGATTCCCGTCCGTGTGCTGGACCTCGGATCGTCCGGTGTCATGAACGTGCAGGTCTTCGGCGGTGCCGCACTGCTGCTCGGCGCGGTCGCCGTACCTGCTCTGCTGCCCCGGCTGAGCGCACTCCGACGCTTGAGTCTGTGGATCCTTCTGGCGTCCGCGGTGGCGATGGGCCTGGCCCCGCATGCCGCAGGAGCGGCCACGCTCTACGTCTCGTACTTCGCCTATCTGTTCCTGTTCGAGTTTCTCTTCATCGCGTCACAGGGCCACATGATCCAGGAGGCGGCGCCCGACAAACTGGTCGCCCTGACCACCTTCACCAACGCGGTGGGCACCAGCGTGATGATCGTCGTGACTCTGCTGGCCGGCGCTCTGTCGGATGTCATGGACTTCGGCGTGGTGGGCGTGGTCCTGGCCGTCCTGGTGGCCGTCGCGGGATATGTGAGCGAACTGATTGCCGGCCGGGCTCAACCCCTCCGGGTTCAGTAGGGCCCGTTACGCAAACTCGGGTCGTTGACCCCTCAGCCTCCGGCCGGCCCGCCCCTTGCGGAACGTGAAGTGTGGGCGCTTCACTGTGCTTCCCCCACAGGGCAATCCCGTCCCACTTACCAGAGGGGTTCGACTTGTCCCGTATACGCGCTGCCACGGCTGTCACCGCAGCGGCCTGCGCCTCCGTGCTCGCCGTCGCCGTACCTTCGTCGGCGATCAACTCCTACAACGCCACGCCCGCCCCGGAGCGCACCGAGGTCGGTGCGCTCGTCGCGACCTGGGATGCCGACGGCGACCCGGCGACTCCCGACCGCGTGGACTGGGTGTGTTCCGGCACCATGGTCGACGCCGATACGTTCCTCACCGCGGCGCACTGCACCACCGACTGGCCCGAGAACGTGAAGTTCTACGTCTCCCTGGAGCAGGACGTGCAGGGTGCGCTCGACAGGGCGGCCCAGCAGTATCCGGGCGATCCCACCGCGGTCGCGAAGGCCGTCGCGGTGCCGGGCGTCGAGCATCACGACCCCGGCTATCCGGGACCGGCGTCCGACACCCGTGACATCGCCGTCGTCCAGGTGTCCGCCACCGCGATCAAGGCCCGCTGGTCCTTCACGCCCGCCACGCTGCCGAAGGCCGGCCAGCTGTCCGCGCTCGGCGCGAAGGGCCTGAACTCCACGGACTTCGTGGTCGCCGGATACGGCACGCAGGAGGCCCGGCGCGGCCCCGGCGGCCACACCCACCCCGGCGGGGGCGTGCGCATGAAGGCCCCGGTGACCTTCAACGCGCTCAACGACGCCTGGGTGCGCCTGGCCATGACCGCGCCGCAGGGCAACGGCGGTGCGTGTTACGGGGATTCCGGCGGGCCCAACTTCGCCACGCTGGGCGGCAAGCGGACCCTGGTGTCCACGACGATCACCGGCGACACACCGTGCTACGCCACCAACGTCACGTACCGCCTCGACACCCCGGGCGCACGCGCCTTCCTCGCGCCGTTCGTGGCTCTGCCCTGACGGATCTCGCGCCGGCCCGGCAGGACAAGTGCCTTGTCCTGCCGGGCCGGCCACGTCTGTCGCGCAACCGGAGCGGTTGGTTCTTCGTCCTTGACTGGCAGGGGCGGCATCGGGAGATAACCCATCAAGGCGGGGGCGTCATGTCGGGACTGGAGCTGACCGCGGTGGTCGATGCGATCCGTGAGCAACTCGGGGAATCCATGGGCAGATCCGTCGGTCAGCGGATCCAATTCGAGCTGGGCGACATCGAGTTGGAGTTCACGGTCACCGTGACCGAGGACGACAGGCGGGACGGCAGCGTCAAGGTATGGGTGGTCGGTGCGGGTGCCAGCCACGGGAGTTCGACCGCCACGGCGCATCGCGTCAAGCTCGTGCTCAAGCCCAAGGACACCGTGGACGGCGGGTCGCCTCATGTGTCGGACCCTTCGGTCACCGGACTCCCCAGGTAGCCGCGGGTGATCGACGGCCGGGTCGTGGAGGTGTGGTGCGACGGCGGCTACGGTTCGGGCTATCTGGTGGGCCCGCGGCATGTGCTGACCGCGCTGCATGTGGTCGCCGTCGGGGTGCGCGACACGGACCGGATCTTTCAGGAGGCTCCCCGCGCCGTACGCCACCGCAAGAGCATCCTGACGCGGTCCGCGGCAGGCGGGGAGTGGCGCGAGGCCACGGTCGTCTGGCCGGCCCCCGACGGTACCGACGCCGATGACGTGGCCCTCCTGGCGATCGAACAGCCCGTCTCGGAGCCGGAGCCGGAGCCGGAGCGGGAGCCGGACGCGGCGAGCGGCCGTGAACCCGGTGTCCGCTGGGGGCGGTTGACCACCCTGTCCACAGACGTCCGGTGCGAGTTCACCGGGTTCGCCGCCGCCCAGTCGTACGAGACGGAGACGCCCGGGACCTTGCTCAGAGACCTGGAGCGGATGCCGGGCAGCATCGTTCCCGGCACCGGCACGCGGGCCGGATACCTCTTCGTGCGGCCGGATCACTCGCTGAGCCGGGCAGCCTGGCAGGGCATGTCGGGCGCGGCGGTGCTGTGCGACGGACTGGTGACCGCGGTGGTCCTCGCGACCGGGCCCGCCGGCGACGGCCGGCTGGTCTGCCGCCCGGTGGACACCCTGTTCGCCGACCAAGGATTTCGCGCGGCACTCGGCACCGGCCTGTCCGTCGAACCAGTGGAGTTCAGTCCCTTTCTCGCCGGGCCCGCGCGCCGTCCCGCCGGCTCGTTCTCTCCCGTGTCGCTGTTGCGGGCCGAGAACAAGGCCGCACGGTTCCACGGACGGGAGGACGAGCTCCGCCGGCTCATGGACTGGTGCGGCGAGGAGGCAAGCCCGCCGGTCCGTATGCTCAGCGGCCCGGGCGGGCAGGGCAAGACCCGGCTCGCGCTGGAGCTGATGACGCGCCTCGGTGCCGACTGGAGCTGCGGATTCCTGGAGGCGACGACCGCCGCGGACACGGCGGCCGTCGCCGGGCTGATCAAGCGGGCCGCCCGGCCCACGCTCCTCGTCGTCGACTACGCCGAGACCAGGCCGCGCCGGGCACTCGACCGCCCAGGGCAGATCGAGGAACTCGTCGGCGCCATGGTCTCGGCCGCGCACGGAGTACGGCTCAGGCTGCTCCTGATCTCGCGTTCGGCGGGGGACTGGTGGGAACAGATCCACCGTCAATCAGCCGGGTCCGGCGAGGTGTTGCGGGCCGCCGAGGTGGTGGAGCTCGCCCCGCTGGAGCGCTCGGCGCAGGGCAGACGGCAGCTCTACGTGGACGCTTGGCAGGACTTCGCCGTACGGCTCGAGGCAGCCCTGCCCGGACGGCGGCGCCCGGAGCTCCGGCCGCCCGATCTGCGGCACGAGCGGTACGACGCGGCACTCGCCATCCAGATGGAGGCGCTCGCCGCCCTCCTCGAGCCCGCGCGCGACATCAGCGCCCGACGGGCCGAGGAGGTGATCCTGGAGCATGAGGAGCGGTACTGGAACAGGGCGGCAAGCGCGTCGGGCATCGAGGTGCACGAGCGCACCCGGCGGCGGGCCGTGGCGGCGGCCGCACTGTATGGCGCGGCCGACGAGCCGCAGGCGGAGCGGCTGCTCGCCGCACTGCCCGGACTCTCCGCGACGAACGAGGACCAGCACCTGCGCATCCGCCTCTGGCTGAAGGACCTCTACCCCGCGCCGAGCGGGGAGGCCGGCGCCTACTGGGGGTCGCTGCAGCCTGACCTGCTCGCCGAGTACCTCGTGGCGGACGAGCTCAGGAACGGCGCGGATCTGCTCGGGACCGTGGTGGAACGCTGTGCCGCCCGGCAGATACGCAGAGCGCTCACCGTGCTCGCCCGCGCCGGGCTGCACCAGCCCGACATGGACGACCGTCTGCGGGCGTTGGTGCCCACCCTGGGGGAGAACCTGCCGGAAGCGGTACGGGTGGTCGCCGAGACGGAGAACCCGGGGCCGCTGCTCGACGCCCTGACCGGGCTCGACCGCGGCGGACTCGGGACGGCGGAACTCGTCCGCCTGACCGACGCGATACCGCTCCACAGCCAGCGGCTCGCCCACCTCGCGGCCGAGATCGGCGCGGACATCACCGCCCACTGGCGCCGCGCGGTGGCCGCCGACGGATCGGAGGCGAACCGGCGCCGGCTGGCCGAGGCGCTGCAGGACGAGAGCGCGCGGCTGGAGGGCGTGGGCCGCCGCGGGCTTTCGTTGCGCAACCTGGAGGAGGCCGTCGCGCTACGGGAGGCGCTGCCGGCCGACACAGCGGAACACCGTCGCGAACTGGCGGGCCTGTACCAGGCGTTGACGGTGGAGCTGGCGGAGAACGGGCGCACGGAGGACGCGGCCCGGTGCGCTCAGCAGGCCTTCGAGACACTCAACTCCCTTGCGGACGACGATCTTCCCCTCTGGTCCCTGCTCCGCGCGGTCGGCACACTCGGGCTGCGGTTGATGGAGCTGGGCAGGCACGAGGAGGCGGTGAAGCGCATCCGATGGGTCACGGACTCCTACGGCGCGATCATCGCGGCCACCGAAGCCGAACACCCCGGGGACCAGGCGGCCACCTTCGACCTGCGTGCCGACCGTGCTCGATGGCAGACGAATCTGGCCGCGGCGCTGCACCACGCCGGCCGCCGCGAGGAGGCGCTGGCCGAGGGCGAACGGGTCGTGGCCGTCCGCCGTGAACTGGCCGCGGCGCGCCCGGACATCCATCTGCCGGGCCTGGCCCTCTCCCTGCACAACCTGGTCGGCTTCCGCTCGGTGGCACACGACCCGGGAGCCATAGCGGCCGCGTACGAGGCGGTCGAGGTCTACGAGTCCCTGACCCGAGGCAACCCGGCGGCTCATCTCCACCACTTCGTCTCGGTGGTGCGCAGCTTCATGTCCCTCAGCATCAGGACTCCCGGCGACTGCTCGCGCCAAGTGACACAGGTGTCCGTGCTGGTCACCCGGCTCTACGGCCATCTGCGGGAGTCCAAGCCCTGGGTGTACCTGCCGGCGCTCGTCGCGACCGTGCAGCTGCCGACAACCGACCCTTCGGGTGAGGAGAAGGCCGTGCACATGGTCATGGACCATGGCACGGGCGAGCCCGGCGACGTTCGGCAGGCGGACGAGGCCGTCAGCCTGTACCGCAACCTCTGCAAAGTCGAACGTCGGCTCTACGAGCCCTACCTCGCCAGGGCGTTGACGGCGCTGGCCGATCACCTGGACTCGGCGGGTGATCCGTCCGGTGCGCTGAAGACGATCGAGGCGCTGATCGTGCTGCAGCGTGCCCCCGTGGACCGGTCCGACGAGGCGCGTTCCCACCTGCTGTGGGCCGTCAACGACGCGGTGCGCCGCCTTGCCGAGGCCGAACGGTACGACGAGTCCGTGCCGTACGCCCGTGAACTGGTCGCCGTACTGCGGGAGATCTCCGAGCCGGCGGACGTCGAGTGGCGGACGGACATGGCGGCCGCGCTCTACACGCTGTTCAACATGGTGGAGCGGTCGTCCGAGGTGCAGTACTCCCTTGAGGAGATGGTGGAGTTCGCGCAGCTGTGCGACGGGCTCGTCGGCGACCTCGGCAACGACGTGCTCGAGGCGTTCGCGGCCAAGCTCGCCGGCCTGATCGGGCTGGTCACGGAGAACGACCGCCCGCAGGCCGCGGTGGCCCTCGCCGAGACGGCGTTCCGCCTGGCCACCGCCCTGTACCGGCGCACCCGGGAAGGCGGGGGACGGGGCCTGGTCCCGCCGCTGTTGATGCTCGGTGAGTGCTACCGGCTGGCCGGGCGGGTGGGCGATGCGGTCCGTGCGCTGGTGCAGGGCATCGTGTACGCGCGTCAGTTGGGACTGTCCGCCATGGAGGCGCAGGCCTGGGAGGCCCTGGCACTGGCCGTGCGGGCGAACCGGCAGGAGGCGGAAGCCGCGTGGTACGGGGCCGTCCAGGATGCTCCGTTCCCCGAATTCCGTTTCGGCGGGAACGGGTGATCAGTAGGTTGGGGCGTCGACCTGCGGAGTGAAAGTGAGTGGTCCATGACCCGTGCGATCGGTGAGGCAGCCGCCAGGCGCCAGGCGCGGAACTCCGCGGCCTTCTGGGCCGCGACCGGGAAGTCCCGTGGGCATGAGGTGGTGCGACGCCGCGGCTTTCTTGCCGTGCTCGGTGATGAGCGGGCCGGGACGCGGTTCCTGGTGCAGGAGCCCGATCTCGACCCGGCGGAGCTCGCCGAGTTGACCGAGCTGGCGGAGCAGGCGGGCGGTCCGGTGGATGCCGAGGACCCGTTCGGTGCGACCGACCTCGGCCACCTGGGCTTCCGGAACTGGCAGATGCCGGTGATGGTGCGCGAGCCGGGTCCTGTCGCGCCGCCCGCGATGCACGTGACCCGTGTACGGCAGCCCCAGGACCTGTACGCCGCCGAGCGGATGGTGATCGGGGGCTTCGGGCTCGACCGGTTCGAGCCCCACCGTCCCGGGGAGTTGTTCCCCCGGGCGCTGCTCGAGCAGCCGGGCGTGGACGTGTTCCTCGCCGTGCTCGACGGTGAGCCGGCCGGTGCCTGTGTCACCGTCGTCGACGAGGGGATCGGCAGCCTCTACTGGGTCGGGACCCCGGCCGAGCACCGCTCCCGCGGTGTCGGGCGGGCCGTCATGCTGGGTTCGCTCGCGCCCATGGCGGAACTGCCGGTGACGCTGACCGCCTCACGGCTCGGACGGCCGCTGTACGAATCGCTCGGCTTCACCGCCCTCACCGACTCCACCTGGTGGGCCTCCAAGTGAGGGCAACGCCCGTACGGCCACGGTGAGTTGACGCGTACGGAAGTGTTCGCCCGGTCGTACGCTCCGGGCCGTATCGCCCTTGGCATGCTCGCGCTAGCTTGCGCGCCATGACTCCCCACCACGCGCACTCATGCGACCACGGACACGACCGCGACCGCGACCACGGACGCGACCGCGACCACGGACACGGGCACGCCGGGCCCGCCACCCCGTACGGCCATGTCGATCACCACCACGGAGGCGTCGGCAGACGGGCCCTGCTGTCCTCCGCCGGCGGGCTCCTGATGCTCGCCGCCATGCCCGGCACGGCGCGGGCCGCCCATGCGACCCAGGCCGGCTCCGCGGTGCCGCTCGTCGCCGCCTCGCGTACCTCGAAGCTCACGCAGGGCACCACGCTCGTCCATGCCGATATGCACAACCACACCGTGATGTCCGACGGTGACGGCTCGGCGCAGGCCGCGTTCGGGTCGATGCGCGAGGCCGGGCTCGATGTCGCGGCGCTCACGGATCACGCGACCCTGTTCGCCATCGACGGGCTGAGCTCGGGGGAGTGGAACACCCAGGGCCAGCTCGCGGACGCGGCCAACGACCCCGGGCAGTTCACCGCGGTGCGCGGCTTCGAGTGGTCGAGTCCGCTCGAGGGTCACATCAACGTCTGGAACACCGGCGACTTCGCCGATCTGCTCAGGGCGGCGGGCCCCGGCAACCTGTACAACTGGCTGGCCGCCCGGCCCGGCGGACTGGCCAGCTTCAACCATCCCGGGCGTGAGCCGGGCCGGTTCAACGAGTTCGCCTTCAAGCCCTCGGTGCTCCAGCAGATGGTCGGCCTGGAGATGTTCAACCGCACCGACGACTACCTCTTCGAGGGCTGGTCGTCCGGCAAGTCCTCACCCCTGTGCGTCTGCCTCAACTCCGGCTGGCGGCCCGGTCTCACGGGCGTCACCGACGAGCACGGCACCACCTGGGGGTTCCACGAGGGCAAGGGCCGCAGCGGTCTGTGGGTCACCGAGAACACCCGTACCGCGGTCTTCGAGGCGATGCGCGCCCGGCGCTCGTTCGCGACCCGGGTCTCCGGGCTGCGGGTGGACGCCACCGCCAATGGCGTACGGATGGGCAGCACCATCCCGCTCGCCTCCGGCGACGTCCGCTTCCTGGTCGACATCGACCGCGGCCCCGACTGGGACGGCAAGCCCCTGCGGGTGCAGGTGCTCAGGCCCGGTACGCAGGCCCCGGCGGTCGTCGACGTGGTCGACACGGTGAACGGCGCCGTCGCCGACCTCACCGTGCCGCTGAACGCCGCCGACGGCGACTGGGTGGTCCTGCGCATCTCCGACCCGGCCGTGGCCAACGGCACCCCGGGCCCGGCGGGCCACGCCTGCAACGACTTCGGTGTCGCATATACGAGCCCCTGGTGGCTGCAGCCCTGATCGCCGCACCATCGTGAGCCGCCCCGGCGGAGTCCCGTCATACGGCGCCCAGCGCGCCCCGGCGGAGTCCCGTCATACGGCGCCCAGAGCGCCCCGGCGGAACAGCCCGGGGTTCACAGGGCCGTCGCGCAGGATCGTGGCCTGGAGGTCCTTGAGTTCGCGGGTCAGGTCGAGGCCCAGCTGGGCCGTCATCCGCGCCCGTGCCGACGACAGGACGTGCAGCGCGTCCGCGCGGCGGCCGCATGCGTAGAGGGTCGCCGCGCGGAAGGCCAGGAGCTTCTCGTGCTGGGGGTGGGCCTCGGTGAGGCGGGCGAGCTCCGCGGCCAGCGGCCAGTAGTTGCCCAGTTCGAACTCGGCGGCCACGTGCAGGAGTTGGGCCGTCAGATGCAGCTCGCCGAAGGACGCGCCGACTCCGTGGCGTATGCGGTCGGAGGCCACGTCGTCGAGCACGGCGCCCCGCCATTCCGCGAGGGCGAGCGAGGCGAGGCGAGACACCTCCTGCGGGGCCGTGGCGCGCTGGGCCCGGTCGAGAAGGTGGGTGAATCGGTGCAGGTCGACCAGTTGGGGGTCGCCGGCCAGGGTGTACGTGGAGCCGCTGCGTAACAGCCGTACGGAGCCGTCGCCGCCGCCTTGGCGCAGGCTGGCCCGTAATCGGCAGACATCCACGTACAGATCGGCCCGGGGGCGCGGACGTTCGTCCTCGTCCGACAGCAGATCGATGAGCCGGTCCATCGGCAGCGGGCGGCCGATCTCCACCAACAGCAGGCCCAGCAGCAGGCGTTCGCGGCGGCGGCCGATGGCGGTGGGGCGTCCGTCGACGGTCCATTCGACGGTGCCGAGCACTCTGAACTGCGACCCCGTGGCAAGCATGGCCGCATCATGCTCACCTCGTCATGTTCCTGGCAAGATCTTGGCATTCTCCCGACAGGCACCACCTTTCACACTGATCCCTCCTGCATCTGCGCCCATCCGCGCCAGGGGGTTGGAACGTGCCTTTCGTCATCGCCGGTCTGGTGCTCGTCGGCACCATCGCCGCGCTCAACGTGGTCCTGCTCGTCGTCATCCTGCGCCGCTGGCAGGAGCTCGAGGCCGTACGCCGCCGTGACGGCTTCGCGGGCCAGGGCCCTCAACCGGGCGACCCGCTACCGGAGTTCAGCTCCACCGCGCTGAGCGGAAGGACCCTGACCCAGGACGACCTGCGCTCGGGCGAACTGCTGCTCGGCGTCTTCTCGCACGACTGCCCGTCCTGTACGGACAGCCTCCCCGACTTCGCCGAGCAGGCCGACCGCGCCCGTGCGTCGGGCGGCCGGGCCGTGGCCCTCGTGATGGGGGAGGAAGCCGGCGACAGCGCGCTGACCGGTCTGCTCGCGGACACCGCGGACGAGATCGTGGTGCACCCCGAGGCGTCCTCGCTGTTCCGCGCCCTGCAGGTGCCCGCGTTCCCCACGATCCTGCGCTACCAGGACGGTGTGGTCACCGCTGATTCGGCCGCCGACCGCGAACCGGTGCCGGCGGCCTCCTGAACCCCGGTGCGGCTGCTGACCGCGCCGCACCGCGGAGTACGCACATCCCACTCACAGGAAGAGGAGAACCATGCGCACACTCAAGGCCGGTGCCGGCCGCCTGATCGAGCGGATCCTGCCCAAGGCCGAGGCGGAGGCGGGCTGCCCGCCGGACTGCTGGACGGAGTGGAGCACCAGTGCCCAGCGTTGTCGTCGCTGCTGCTACACGGCTCGGTGCGGCGTGAGCTGCGGTAGCTGGGACTACTGCTGATACCCGCGGGGCGGGCCGCGTGCGGCCCGCCCCGTTCCTCCCGCCCGCTCCGTATGCGGCCCGCCCGGCATACCTGCCCTCGGAGTCACCCATGTCCGACCTGCTGCTCGTCTGCCGTCTGACCTTGATCTGCGTGCTCGCCGTGGCCGGCCTCGCCAAGCTCCGCGACCGCCGCCGGTTCGCCGCCGCACTCACCGGCTTCACCTTCGTGCCGGCCGCCGCGAGGCCCGCGCTCGCGGTCCTGGTCCCGGTGGCCGAACTCGGCGCCGCCGTACTGCTTGCCGTGCCCGGGACCCTCGCCGTCGGGCTCGGCCTCGCCGCCGTCCTGTGCGCGGCGTTCTGCGCGGTGGCCGTCGCGGCGATGCGGCGCGGCACCGCCGTGGGCTGCCCCTGCTTCGGCAGCAGGACCACGGTGCCGATGGGGCCCTGGCACGTCGCCCGCAACGCCGTCCTCACCGCGCTCGCGCTGCTCGGCGGCGCGATCGTGCTCGGCCAAGGTGGCTCGACTCCCTTCGGTGTCCCGGCAGTTGCGCTCGCGGCGGCCGCCGCCGGCTACCTCACCGTGTTCGCCGTCTTCACCGACGACCTCGCCGCCTTCTTCTCCGCCCCGGCCGGGCAGCGCTGACTCGTCCCGGCCCGAACCACCCCGCGCCGCCCGGCCCCCGCCGAAAGGACGACCACCCGTGAGCCACGCCGTCGCCGGCCTCGCCCTGCTCGCCGCGATCACCCTCGCGAACGCCCTCCTCACCGTCGCGGTCGTCAAGCGCTGGCGGGCCGCCGTCACCGCACCGGCCCAGGCTCCGGCCGCCGCACCCCCGGGGCCGCCCGTCCTCGCCGTACAAGAGGGTGACCAGGCACCGGAGTTCACGCTGCACACACCCCAGGGCGACCTCGCCGCGTCCGGCCTGGCCGGCCACCTTGCACTGGTCTGCTTCCTGCGCCCCGACTGCGGCCCCACCCGCGAGAGCCTTCCGGCGGTCCGACGGTGGGCCGAGGCGAACGCCCCCTCGGGCGCGCGGGTCGTCGCGGTGATCAACGGGGCGCCCGACGCCGCAGGACCGCTGCTCGAAGCGGTGGGCCCCTTCACGGAGCTGACGGTGGTCGAGGCGCCGAACGGTCCGCTCGCCGAGACCTTCGGCGTGCGCCACCACCCGTCCTTCGTCCTCCTGGACGCGGACGGAACCGTCACCGAGACGGGCATCGGGAACGGCTCCCTGACGGCGCTCGACCTCGTCACCGTATGAACGACCGTGAGAGCCGTAAAAGCGACCGTATGAACGACCGCGAAGGCGAGCCCGAGCAGCGACAGGCCGGCGTACTGCGCGGCCTCGCCGCCGTCTTCGCCCTCACCCTGCGCGCCTGCCCCGGCGCCCTCGCCGCCCGCGTCACCACGGTCGTGATCGCGGGCGCGGCACCCATCGCCGCGTCCTGGCTGCTCAAGTACGTGGTGGACCAGCTCACCTCGCCGCACGTCCGCGTCGCGGACCTCACCTGGGCCGCCGCCGGTATCGGCCTGCTCACCGTGCTGCTCGCCGCGGGCTCGGCCGTCGCCTCGTACGCCGACGCCCGCATCCGGCGGGCCACCGCCACCCGCGCCCAGAGCGATCTGCTTGAAGCGGTCAACAGGCTCAGCGGTCTGTCCCGCCTCGAACAGCCCGCCTTCCACGACCGCCTCCAACTCGCCATCCAGAGCGCGCAAGGCGCCGAACGCCTCGTCGGCGCCGCACTCCAGGGCGCCCAGTCCCTCCTCACCCTGACGGGCTTCCTCGGCAGTCTGCTGCTCATCAGTCCCACCCTGGCCCTGATCGTGGTGGCCGCGGCCGTCCCCGCCCTCTTCGCCCAGCTGGCCAACAGCCGCCACCGGGCGGACATGTTCTGGCGCACCAGCAACCTCGCCCGCCGCCAGATCTTCTACCGGGGGCTGCTCACCGACACCCAGGCCGCGAAGGAGATCCGCCTCTACGGGCTCGGCTCCTACTTCGCCCGGCGTCTGCGCGAGGACCTGGACGGCATCAACGGCCAGGAGGAGCAGCTCGACCGCCGCCTGGTCCGCCATGAGACGGCGCTCGCCGTGCTCGGCGCGGCCGTCTCCACGGGGGCGCTCGTCTGGGGCGTGCACCAGGCCGCCACCCACGCCCTGACCGCCGGCGACGTCTCGCTGCTCGTCGCCGCACTGGCCGGAGTGCAGTCCGCCCTCATCGGCCTGGTCGGGTGCATCGCCCAGAGCCACCAGACGGCCTTGCTGTTCGGCCATTTCCTGTACGTCACGCAGGTCGAGGACGACCTTCCCGCACCGGCCGCCCCGATCGAACCGCCGCCCCTGAGCCGGGCCATCGAACTCCGTGACGTCTGGTTCCGCTACACCGACGACGGACCGTGGATCCTGCGCGGCGTCGACCTGACCATTCCGTACGGCACGAGCCTGGCCGTCGTCGGCCTCAACGGTGCCGGCAAGAGCACCCTCGTGAAACTGCTCTGCCGGCTCTACGACCCGCAGCGCGGCAGCATCCTCTGGGACGGCACCGACCTCAGGGACATGCCCGCCGACCTGCTGCGCCGACGGATCAGCGTCGTCTTCCAGGACCCCATGGAGTACGACCTGACCGCCGGCGAGAACATCGGGCTCGGCGATCTCGACGCCCTGCGCGATCCGGCCCGTATCCACGCCGCAGCCGCGGACGCGGACATCCACACGGCACTCGCCCGCCTCCCGCAGGGCTACGACACCATGCTCAGCCGGATGTTCTTCCCCGACGACACCGAAGAGAGCGCACCCGGCGTCCAGTTGTCGGGCGGCCAGTGGCAACGGCTCGCGCTCGCCCGGGCCCTGATGCGCTCCGAACGCGACCTGATGATCCTCGACGAGCCCGGCACCGGCCTCGACGCGGTCGCCGAACGCCATATCCACGACCGGCTCACCGCACTGCGCCAGGGCGCGACGAGCATCCTCGTCTCGCACCGCATGGGCACCGCACGCGCCGCCGACCACATCGTGGTCGTCGCCGACGGAACCGTACGGGAGGCAGGTACGCATGGGGAGTTGATGTCGCTGGGCGGCGCCTACGCCGAGCTGTTCACGACACAGGCCGAGGGGTACGCCGTGGACCAGGGTGTCGAGGAGACCGTCAGGTGACCGCGGCGCTGCTCCTGGGCGCGGCCGGACTGCCGCTGCTCGCCCTGCTGTTGATGCGCGGACGCCTGGTGGCCGTGACCGTCCGCGGGTACAGCATGTCGCCGACCCTCATGCCCGGCGACCGGGTCCTGATGCTGCGCGGCCGGCGGCGCCTCGCCTCCGGGCGGATGGCCGTCGTGGTCGCCCCGCACCCCGAGCACGGCTGGCGTCCGCCCGCCGGGGACACGCCCGTCAGTTGGTACGTGAAGCACGTCGTGGCCGTCGCCGGAGAGCCCGTACCCG
Source organism: Streptomyces mesophilus (assembly GCF_040300965.1). Classification (GTDB taxonomy): domain Bacteria; phylum Actinomycetota; class Actinomycetes; order Streptomycetales; family Streptomycetaceae; genus Streptomyces; species Streptomyces mesophilus_A. The sequence goes on from NZ_JBEPEW010000120.1 coordinate 21,788, forward strand.
ACTGGGCCCACCGGTGCGCGGGACCCCGCGTACCCCCGCGCATGCTTGTGCTGCTCGGCGAGCGCCCCGGCTCCTCGGACTCCAAACAGTGGGGCTACTGCCCCGAGGACAAGGTCATCGGCACCGTCCTGGTCCGGCTCCGGGCGGCCGGGCGGGCGGATGCGCCCGCCGCGCCGGACGCCACGGGAACCGGGCCGTAGGGTCTGATCCGCACGAACAGCCCTAGGGCATCGGCAGATCCAGCCGCCCGAGCCTGACCGGGTCGCTCACCACCGAGATCTCGGTGATCCGGCCGTCCGCGACCGTGAACGCGAGCACCGACATGACCCGGCCGTCCGCACCCCAGGCGACAAGCCCGAGGCGGCCGTCGACCAGCGCCGGGCGCCCGACCGTGGCGCCGCCCGCGCCGAAGCGGGCGTTGGCCGCGACCTTGGTGGCGCCGAGGACCACGACCGGCTCGCCCCCGGTGTCGACGCTGAGGCGGACCTCGGGGTCGAGCACGCGCAGGAGTTCGTCGAAGTCTCCGCTGCGGGAGGCCGCCAGGAAGGCGCGGACCACCGCACGCTGCTCGGGCCCGGTCTCCTCGGGACGCCCGGCCGACTGCACCTTGCGCCGGGCACGGCTGGCCATCATCTTCGCCGCGTCGGTCGACTTGCCGAGGATCCGGCCGATCTCGTCGAACGGCACCGCGAACAGGTCGTGCAGGACGAACGCCAGCCGCTCGTTGGGCCCGAGCTTCTCCAGTACGACGAGGAGCGCGGCCCCGACCGAGTCGGCGAGCGCCGCGGTCTCCTCGGGAGCGTGCGCGGGGTCGGCGTCGAAGGTCACCACGAGCTCCGGCAGCTGATCGTCGTAGGAGGGCTGAGGCTGGGTCTTCCGCGAACGCAGCACGTCCAGGCTGAGCCGGCTGACCACCGTGGTCAGCCAGCCGCCCAGGTTGTCGATGGCGTCCGGGTCCTGCCGCGAGAGCCGCAGCCAGGCCTCCTGGACCACGTCCTCGGCGTCCGCGTGCGAGCCGAGCATCCGGTGGGCGACCGCGTGCAGCCTGCCGCGCTGGTCCTCGAAGGCCTGCGCCACCGGCTCGGCCGGGCGGGGTTCGGGCATGTCGTTACCTTCCTGCGAAGTGCTCCGTCATGGGTGATGACGGGCCCGAACGGGTCCGGGTAACGAGTGAGGAGCATCCTGATGGAAGCACGTATGAAGAGCGCGCCGAACCCCGACGTGACCACCGCGATCCAGCACCTGTACAAGGCGATTGGCGCCGGCGGTGTCGATCACCGGGTGCTCAGCCTGGTGCATCTGCGCGCCAGCCAGATCAACGGCTGCGCACCCTGCGTCCACGCCTCGGTGACCGCGGCGAAGAAGGCGGGCGAGACGGACGAGCGGCTGCACGCCGCGGGCACCTGGCGCGAGACGCCCTTCTTCACCGACGAGGAGCGGGCCGCCCTCGCGCTCACCGAGGCCGCCACCCGTATCCAGGACGGCGCCCCCGGAGTGACGGACGAGATCTGGGACGCGGCCGCCGGCCACTTCACCGAGGAGCAGCTGGGCGCGATCACCCTGGAGATCGCCATGACCAACTTCTTCAACCGCATCAACCACACGATCCGGGAGCAGGCCGGCAAGACCTGGTAACTCCGTATCCGTCAGCGGCAGTTGGCGTTCCCCCAGGTGGACGGGCCCTGGGGGAACGGAGTTTGTCAGAGCCGTTGACGAATACCCCTGCCCGCCCTAGCTTCGTCGCGTCCTTCGCCATATCTCATATACGAGACGCGATATCTGATCCGAGACGAGGCTGACGCATGAGAGCGGGACACAGGAGAGCGGCGTGGAAGGTTTCGGTCCTCGCGCTGGGTGCTTTGCTGGTCGCTTCGGGCGCGGTGCAGGCCGACGGCCGGCAGTCGGCGGACGTGGCTGCACGGTCGGCGGATGCGGCTGCACGGTCGGCGGACGTGGCTGCACGGCCGGGGGATACGGCCGTACGGTCCGCCGCCGGCACCCCCGTACGGGACGAGTCCCGTGACCTCGGCCGCGAGGTGCTGCCCGAAGGGGACGGCTGGGCGAGCCAGGGCGGCGGCACCACGGGCGGCGCCGCCGCGGACGACGCGCATGTCTTCACCGTCCGCACCCGCGCCGAGTTGGTGCGCGCCCTGGACGGCGGCAGCGACACCCCGAAGATCATCAAGGTCGCGGGCACGATCGACGCCAACACCGATGACCGGGGCCGCCCGCTCGACTGCGCGGACTACGTGACCGGCGGCTACGACCGCGCGGCCTATCTGAAGGCGTACGACCCCCGCACCTGGGGCGCGGCCAAGCCCTCCGGACCGCAGGAGGAGGCCCGTGCCGCCTCCGCCGCCCGGCAGGCCGAGCGCGTGGAACTCGCCGTCGGCTCCAACACCACGATCGTCGGCCAGGATTCCGGCGCCGTGCTCGAGGGCGGCAGCCTCCAGGTGGAGAACGCGGACAACGTCATCATCCGCAACCTCGAAGTACGCGACGCCTACGACTGCTTCCCGGCCTGGCAGCCCAACACCGGCGGCCTCGGCGACTGGAAGTCCGCGTACGACACCATCTGGCTGCGCGGCGCCACCCACGTCTGGGTCGACCACGTCACCGCGAGCGACGGCGACCGCCCCGACGCACGCGAGCCCGTGTACTTCGCCCGCCCCTATCTGCGCTACGACGGACTCCTGGACATCACCAACGGCGCCGACCTGGTCACCGTCTCATGGAGCGTCTTCGACGAGCACGACAAGGCGATGCTGATCGGCAACGGCGACGGGGTCACCACCGACCGCGGCAAGCTGCGCGTCACCCTCCACCACAACCGGTTCAAGTCCGTGGTGCAGCGCGCTCCGCGCGTGCGCTTCGGCCAGGTGCACCTCTACAACAACCGCTACGACATCCCGGACGGCCGCGAAGGCGACTACCGCTACTCGATCGGCGTCTCCACCGAGTCGCGGATCGTCGCCGAGAACAATGCCTTCACCGCCCCCGCCCACATCGAGGTCGCGGACCTGGTGAAGAGCTGGAACGGAACGGCGCTGAGCCGGCGCGGCAACGAGTTCAACGGCTTCCCCGTCGATCTGCTCGCCATCTACAACGCGTACAACTCCGGCAGCGAGCGCGATCTCGTCGCCGACGTCGGCTGGACACCGGAGCTGCACGGCCCGATCGACAGCGCGCGCGAGGCCGCACGGGACGTGGCCCGCCAGGCGGGCGCGGGCCGCCTGAGCATGTCCGCCCCCTCAACTGCCGTCGCCACTCCCGTAGTTGCCACTGGCCGTACCGCCGACGCGAGCGCCGCCACGCTCCGGCACTCCGACCGCCCCCACGGCTTCGCCTCCCTCGCCGGCGGCACCACCGGCGGTGAGGGCGGCAGCGTCGTCACCGTCCGCACGCAGGCCGACCTGGCCAGGTACGCGGCCGCGCCCGAGCCGTACGTCATCCGGATCGCGGGCGCGATCGAAGTGGCGCCCTTCGGCTCGGACATCGTGGTGGCCTCCGACAAGACCCTGGTGGGCGTCGGCACCTCGGGCGAGATCGTGCACGGCGAGCTGCACCTCAACCCCGGCACGAGCAACGTCATCATCCGCAACCTCACCATCCGCGACTCGTACGTCGAGGGCAACTGGGACGGCAAGACCACCGACTTCGACGCGATCCAGATGGACTCCGTCCACCATGTGTGGATCGACCACAACCGCCTGACGCGCATGGGCGACGGACTGCTCGACATCCGCAAGGACAGCGACTACATCACCGTGTCGTACAACCGCTTCGAGAACCACAACAAGGCGCTCGGCATCGGCTGGACCGAGAACACCAGGACCCGGATCACCATCGACCACAACTGGTTCCTCGGCACCAAGCAGCGCAACCCGTCGGCCGACAACTGCGCGTACGCGCACCTCTACAACAACTACCTGTCGGCCCAGGTCGAGGACGGCGATCCCGTGTGGACGTACGGGAACTGGGCGCGCGGCACCACCAAGATGGTGATCGAGAACAGCTACTACGACGGGGTGCAGCACCCCTACCAGGCGGATGCCGAGGCCGAGTTGGTGGAGCGCGGCTCGGTCCTGAAGGACACCACGGGCCGTCATGACGAGTGGGGCGCGGCCTTCGACCCGCGGTCCTTCTACAGCTACCGGCTCGACCCGGCGCAGGCGGTACCGGCACTGGTCCGCGCGTTCTCCGGCCCGCAGTAGGAGTCACGCCCTCCGGCGCGGGCGCCCGGGCTTCCCGGGCGCCGCGCACCGCCTAACCTCTCCCTGTGCCAGCTCCCCGCCTCCACCGCGTCGCCGTCCTCGTGCTCGAAGGCGCCAAGCCGCTCGATGTCGGGATCCCCGCGCAGGTGTTCACGACCCGCGCGAGCATGCCGTACGAGGTGCGGGTCTGCGGGGCGGCGCCCGGGCTCGTGGCGGGCGGCGACGGGCTCGCGTACTCGGTCGCGCACGGGCTCGACGCGCTGGAGTGGGCCGAGATCGTCTTCGTGCCCGGCTATCGGTTCCCGGACCGCGAGGACCCGCCCGGCAACGTCGTGGACGCACTGCTCGGCGCCCATGAGCGGGGCGCGCGGCTCGCCGCGATCTCGACGGGCGCGTTCGCGCTGGCCGCCACCGGGCTCCTCGACGGACGGCGCGCCACCACCCACTGGCACTACACACGGGC
>NZ_JBEPEW010000121.1:0-26186 GCF_040300965.1 Streptomyces mesophilus
CGCCGAGCGCTGGACGGAGGCTGGCAGCCCGGCGCCGACCGTGACACCTCGGCGGGCGATGTTCGGCCCGCTCGCGATCCGTTCGACGCAGCCGCGCGCGCCGCACGGGCACGGGTCGCCGTCGAGGTCGACGCTGATATGGCCGATGTGACCCGCGTTGCCGGTCGGCCCGGGATGCAGCTTCCCGCCGAGCACGAGGCCGCCGCCGACGCCGGTGGAGACGACCATGCACAGAGCGTTGTCGTACCCCTGGGCCGCCCCCTGCCAGTGCTCGGCCGCCGTGATCGCCACCCCGTCGCCGATCAGCTCGACGGGCAGCCCGCCGGTGAGCCGGCGGACCCGGTCCACCAGCGGATAGCCGCGCCAGCCGGGGATGTTGACCGGGCTGACCGTACCGAGCGAAGCGTCCACGGGACCCGCGCTGCCGATACCCACGGCTTCCGCGCGCACCCACAGCGGTGAGGCCGCGAGCTCGCCGTGCACCTGCTCGACGGCGCGCATCACCGTGTCACCGTCCTCCTGCGCGGGCGTCGGACGCTGCGCACGGACCAGGATCCGGCCGGCGCCGTCCACGAGCGCACCGGCGATCTTGGTGCCGCCGATGTCGAGCGCGGCGACGAGGTGGTTCTGCATCACGGTCGGTCTCCTGGTCGGTGAGAGCTCCCCCTGGCCCCCAAAGACACAACTTCTCCAGGTCGCAGAGGCAGGTCGACAGTCTCTCCCGGGCTGACAACGTTGTCTAGGCTCTATGCTCGACGCCACACGTATGCGAACCCTCCAGGTCCTGTCGTTCAGGCACGGCCAGGTGGCGCGTACGGCGAAACACCATGCGCACCGAGCACTTGAGGACAGGACGGCATACGTGGCGGAAACAGCCAGGGGGACCGAGAGCCGCTACGGCAACAGGCCCACCATGAAGGACGTCGCCGCGCGCGCGGGAGTCGGCCTCAAGACGGTCTCCCGGGTCGTCAACGGAGAGTCCGGGGTGACCCCCGACACCGAACGCCGGGTCCAGGAAGCCATCGAGGCGCTGGGCTTCCGGCGCAACGACAGTGCGCGCGTGCTGCGCAAGGGCCGGACCGCGAGCATCGGTCTCGTACTGGAGGATCTCGCCGACCCGTTCTACGGGCCGCTGAGCCGTGCGGTCGAGGAGGTGGCGCGGGCACACGGCGCGCTGCTGATCAACGGGTCGAGCGCCGAGGACCCGGACCGGGAACAGGAGTTGGCGCTGGCGCTGTGCGCACGCCGGGTCGACGGCCTGGTGGTGATTCCCGCCGGTGACGACCACCGCTATCTCGAGCCGGAGATCAAGGCCGGGGTCGCCACGGTGTTCGTGGACCGCCCGGCCGGGCGGATCGAGGCGGACACGGTTCTCTCGGACAACTTCGGCGGGGCGCGGGACGGTGTCGCGCATCTGATCGCCCACGGGCACCGGCGGATCGGCTTCATCGGCGACCAGCCGCGTATCCACACCGCGGCTGAGCGCCTGCGCGGCTACCGTGCGGCGATGGAGGACGCCGGTCTGGCGGTCGACGACGCCTGGGTGTCCCTGGGCACGACCGACGCGGGCCGAGTGCGTACGGCGGCCGAGGCGATGCTGACCGGTCCCGACCCGGTGACGGCCATATTCGCGGGCAACAACCGCGTGACCGTCACGGTCGTACGGGTCCTCGCCGGCCTGTCCCGCCCGGTGGCCCTGGTCGGGTTCGACGACTTCGAGCTGGCGGATCTGCTGCAGCCGGGCGTGAGCGTCGTCGCGCAGGATGCGGCGGCGTTGGGGCGGACTGCGGCGGAGCGGTTGTTCAGGCGGCTTGACGGTGCGCAGGATGTGGCGCCGGAGCGGATCGAGTTGGCGACGCGGCTGATCGCGCGGGGGTCCGGCGAGGTGCCGCCGGCTGGGTAATGGGTGCGGGCGGAGTGGTTGGTGGGTGGGTGCGGGTGGCGCCTGCGGCGGGCTGATTTCCCCTACCCGCCCCTTCCCGAAACCGGGGCTTCGCCCCAGGCCCCGCATCCGAACTTCGTTCGGATCTCCTCAAGCGCCGGAGGGGCTGAAAGATCTGCTCAAGCGCCGTAGGGGCTGAGTTGGGCTGAATGGTTCAGCAGACCGGAAGGCCCGGCACCGGGGCATCGTTGGCGCCGCCCTCGATGTAGACGTCGCTGATCCAGACGTCGGTGTTGCCGCTGTCGTCGTCGGTCTTGGACCACCACACGTTGGTCCACTCGCCGTGGGTCTCCCGGCGGCCCAGATTCGACTGGCAGTAGAAGTAGTTGGTGCCGGCGTTGAGAACTCCGGCCTCGCTGCCGGATGCCGTGTACGACGTGGCGGTGCGCCAGACCTGGCAGTTGTACTTGCCGCCGCCGATCGGCTGGCACATCGGCGCGGGATCACCACCGCCACTCGCCGCTCCCCCGCCCGTACCGCCGCTGTCGGAGCCGCCGGAGCCCGAGCCTCCTGAGTCGGAGCCACCGCTGCCCGAACCGCCGCTGTCCGTACCGCCGTTGCCGGATCCACCGGAGGTGCCGCCGTCGGCGCCGGCCGGCTTCGAGGGCGTCGGCGACTCCTTGTCGGCCGCCTTGGAATCCTTCGGCTTCGGCGAGGTGCTGTCGCGTGGCGATGCCTCGTCCGTCGTCGGCGCCTTGCCGTCCGAGGACGAGGACTCGGCGCCGGATCCCGGAGTGCGCTGCTGTGATGCCGAATTCCCCGGCGTATCGGAATCGCCGAGGAGCAGATATCCGCCGCCCGCGGCCGCGAGAACGGCAACCGCCGCGGCGACCACCAGCGCGGCCCGGCCACGGCGCCGCGGCTCAGGCGGGGGCGCGGAGGTCACGACGGGGTCGGGCTGCTGCCAGGCCGGTGGCCCGAACCCCGGCGGCACCGGACCCGGCCGGCTCACTTCGGTGGGCACGGGCGGCACACTCGGCACGGCCCGCAGCGCCGCGGTGGGTGCGTCGTCAGGCGCGGAGTCCGCGACCTCGCGCAGCAGCCGCGCCGCCCCGTCCGCGTCCGGGCGCGCCTGCGGGTCCTTCGCCATGAGCAGCTGCAGTACGGGAGTGAGCGGCCCGGACCGTACCGGCTCCGGCAGCGGTTCGACCACGATCGCGGTCAGCGTCGACCAGGTCGAGGTGCGGCGGAAGGGCACCGAGCCCTCGACCGCGCCGTACAGCGTGGCACCGAGCGCCCAGACATCGGAGGCGGGTCCCGGGTCCTGGCCCTGTGCGCGTTCGGGCGCCAAGTAGTCGAGGGAGCCGACGAGTTCGCCGCTGCGGGTGAGATGGGTGGAGGAGCCGTCGCCCGGGTCCTCCATCGTGGCGATGCCGAAGTCCGTGAGGACGACGCGCCCGTCGCCGGCCAGCAGGATGTTGCCGGGCTTGACGTCGCGGTGCAGTACTCCCGCGCGATGCGCGGCCGCCAGCGCGTCCATCACCTCGGCGCCGATGCCGGCCGCTTCGCGCGGGCTCAGCGGCCCCCGTTCGCGCAGCACCGCGTCGAGGGACGGGCCGTCGACCAGCTCCATGACGATCAGCGGCCGGCCGTCCGCCTCCACCACGTCGTGCACCGCGACGACTCCGGGGTGGCGGACCCGGGCCGCGGCGCGGGCCTCGCGCTGCATCCGTACGCGCAGCGCCGACAGTTCGGGTCCGGCCGCGTCCGAATAGGTACGCAGTTCCTTGACCGCGACCTCGCGGCCGAGGATCTCGTCATGGCAGCGCCATACGACGCCCATGCCGCCGCGCCCGAGCTGTGACACCACCCGGTAGCGGCCGGCGAGCACCCGCCCCTCGCCCGTGTTCTCCCCCGAAGACACCACTGCCCCGTCCGTCCGTCACGCGTCGATTCGCGTACAGACTACGGGGCAGCGATGACAGCCGGACCGGCTGCCGGGAGTTACTTCGCGGAGGCGGTGAGGTCCGCTCGGCGCGGGCCCGAGTACGTCTGGAGGCGGGCCAGGGTGAGGCCGGTGAGGCGGGTGACCTCGCCGGTGTCCAGGGCGCCGCAGTCGAGGCCGCGCAGCAGGTAGCCGGCCAGGGCCTTGGCGGTGGCGGGCTCGTCCATGACGGCGCCGTCCACGTGGTTGGCATACGCGGCGAGGCGCTTGGCGGCGGCCTCGAAGCCCTCGCGGTAGAAGGCGAAGACGGCGGCGTAGCGCGTCGGGATGTGGCGGGGGTGCATGTCCCAGCCCTGGTAGTACGCGCGGGCCAGGGCGCGGCGGGTCAGACCGTAGTGCAGGCGCCAGGCCTCGTGGACCTGCTCGGTGGTGCCGATGGGCAGCACGTTGGTCGAGCCGTCGGAGACACGGACGCCGGTGCCGGCCGCGGCCACCTGCATGATGGCCTTCGCGTGGTCGGCGGCCGGATGGTCGCTGGCCTGGTAGGCGGCGGAGACGCCGAGGCAGGCGCTGTAGTCGAAGGTGCCGTAGTGCAGTCCGGTCGCGCGGCCCTCGGCGGCGTCGATCATCTTGGCCACGGTCGCGGTGCCGTCGGCGCCGAGGATGGACTGGCTGGTCTCGATCTGGATCTCGAAGCCGATACGGCCGGCGGCGAGGCCACGGGTCTTCTCGAACTGCTCGACCAGGCGCACCATCGCGGTGACCTGCTCGGGGTAGGTCACCTTCGGCAGTGTGAGGACCAGGCCCTCGGGGAGACCACCGGCCTCCATCAGGCCGGTGAGGAAGACGTCGAGGGTGCGGATGCCGCGGTCGCGGACCGGGGCCTCCATGCACTTCATGCGGATGCCCATGTACGGGGCGGCGGTGCCGTTCTTGTACGCGTCGGCGATCAGCTGCGCGGCGCGGGCGGCGTCGGCGTCCTCGTCCTTGCCCTTGTAGCCGTCCTCGAAGTCGACCCGGAGGTCTTCGATCGGCTCGCGCTCCAGCTTGGCGCGTACGCGGTCGTAGACCGGTGCGGCAAGCTCGTCGCTCAGACCCAGCACCTTGGCGAAGGTCTCGGCGTCCGGCGCGTGCTCGTCGAGGGAGGAGAGGGCCTGGTCGCCCCAGGACCGTATGGTGTCGGCCTGGAAGACCTCGCCGGGGACATAGACGGTGTGCACGGGCTGACGGGTGCCGGGGTCTCCCGGGTAGCGGCGCTCGAGCTCCGCGTCGACCGGGGCGAGGGAAGCGCTGATCTCCTCGCTGAACGCACCCGCGAGGCTCGTCGCCACCTTCTCTTGCTGACCCATTCCGGCACCCTCCGCTTTCGTGTTCCGCTGAGCGTTCACCGTGAAAGTTTCCGCTCCACGGAATCAACAATCCGTATAGCGAAGTTATCCGGGGACCTTCCCGCTGGTCAACACCCTCTTGCGCCACCGCCGAACGGGGCATGGTCACCGTGAAGCCCGTCCCTCTCATCGTGACCGCAACACGAGGAGTCCGCGTGCCGACCGACGTCATGTCCTTCAACCTCCGCCACGCCGGTGACAAGCGCCCCAACAGCTGGGCGGAGCGCCGCCCCGCCATGGCCGAACTGCTCCGTGCGACAAGACCCGCCGTGATCGGCACCCAGGAGGGCCTTTTCCAGCAGCTCCGAGACATCGAAGCCGACCTCGACCGGCGCTACGCCTGGATCGGCACCGGACGCTCCGGTGGCAGCCGCGGCGAGTTCATGGCGGTCTTCTACGACAGCGGGCGACTGGCTCCCGTGGAGTACGAGCACTACTGGCTCTCGGACACCCCGGATGTCATCGGCTCCAACACCTGGGGCGGCAGCTCGATCCGCATGGTGACGTGGGTGCGGCTGCGGGATCTGTGGACCGGGGGCGAGTTCTACGTGGTCAACACACACCTGGACGTGTCCAGCCGGCTCGCCCGCACACGGTCCGCCGAACTCATCGCGTCGCGGCTCGGTGATCTCGACGGGTCCCTGCCGGTGATCCTGACCGGCGACTTCAACGTGCCGGCCCACGCGGATCCGGTGTACGACACGCTGCTCGGCGCGGGTCTCGCCGACAGCTGGGACAGTGCCGAGCGGCGAGGCACGGCCTACGCGACCTTCCACGGCTACGGGCCGCTGGTCCCCGACGGCGACCGGATCGACTGGATCCTCACCTCACCCGGTGTGCGCACGCTCTCGGCCGAGATCGACACGTTCTCGCTCGGCGGCCAGTTCCCCAGCGACCACCTGCCCGTACGGGCGCGGCTCGCGCTTCCGTGAACAGGCCGAAGGCCCCCGGGATCCGCGTACCGGATCCCGGGGGCCTTCGGGGACGAGCTCAGCCCTTGCGGGTCTCGATCTCCTGGGTCAGCTGCGGGACGACCTCGAAGAGGTCGCCGACCACGCCGTAGTCGACCAGGTCGAAGATCGGGGCCTCGGCGTCCTTGTTGACGGCCACGATGGTCTTCGAGGTCTGCATACCGGCGCGGTGCTGGATCGCACCGGAGATGCCGTTGGCGATGTACAGCTGCGGCGAGACCGACTTACCGGTCTGGCCCACCTGGTTGGAGTGCGGGTACCAGCCGGCGTCCACCGCGGCACGCGAGGCACCGACAGCGGCACCGAGCGAGTCGGCCAGCTTCTCGATGATCGAGAAGTTCTCGGCACCGTTGACACCACGGCCACCGGAGACCACGATCGCGGCCTCGGTCAGCTCCGGGCGGCCGGTCGACTCACGCGGGGTGCGCGAGACGACCTTGGTGCCGGTCGCGGCGGCCGAGAAGGAGACCTCGAGGGCCTCGACGGCGCCGGCGGCCGGGGCGGCCTCCACAGCGGCCGAGTTGGGCTTGACCGTGATGACCGGAGTGCCCTGCGAGACACGGGACTTGGTGGTGAAGGAGGCGGCGAACGCGGACTGCGTCGCGACCGGACCCTCGTCACCGGCCTCGAGGTCGACGGCGTCCGTGATGATGCCGGACTTGATACGGACCGCGAGACGGGCCGCGATCTCCTTGCCCTCGGCGGAGGACGGCACGAGCACGGCGACCGGCGACACGGCCGTGTACGCGGCCTGCAGCGCGTCCACCTTCGGTACGACGAGGTAGTCGGCGAACTCCGGGGCGTCCGCGGTCAGGACGCGGGTCGCGCCGTGCTCGGCGAGCGCGGCCGCGGTGTCCGCGGCGCCGTTGCCGAGCGCGACCGCGACGGGCTCGCCGATACGGCGGGCCAGGGTCAGCAGCTCCAGGGTGGGCTTGCGGACGGCACCGTCGACGTGGTCGACGTAGACGAGAACTTCAGCCATGGGACTTCTTCTCTCCTGCAAGTACGAAGCTTTTGGGGGCGGTTGCCGGGCTCAGCGAGCCATGGCCACGCAGGGGCCTGGATGAACTTCTGGCTCGCGAGGCTGTGCCTAAATGAACTTCTGCTCCGCAAGGAAGGCGGCCAGCTGCTTGCCGCCCTCGCCCTCGTCCTTGACGATCGTGCCGGCGGTGCGGGCCGGACGCTCGGCCGCGGAGTCCACAGCGGTCCAGGCACCCTCGAGACCGACCTCGTCGGCGTCGATGTCCAGGTCGTCGAGCTCCAGCGCCTCGACCGGCTTCTTCTTGGCGGCCATGATCCCCTTGAAGGAGGGGTAACGGGCCTCGCCCGACTGGTCGGTGACCGACACGACGGCCGGCAGCGCGGCCTCGAGCTGCTCGGAGGCGGTGTCGCCGTCACGGCGGCCCTTGACGGTGCCGTCCTCGACGGAGACCTCGGAGAGCAGCGTGACCTGCGGGACGTTCAGACGCTCGGCCAGGATCGCCGGCAGCACGCCCATGGTGCCGTCGGTGGAGGCCATACCGCAGATGACCAGGTCGTAGCCGGTCTTCTCGATCGCCTTGGCCAGCACCAGCGAGGTGCCCATGACGTCGGTGCCGTGCAGGTCGTCGTCCTCGACGTGAACGGCCTTGTCGGCGCCCATCGACAGCGCCTTGCGCAGCGCGTCCTTGGCGTCCTCGGGACCGACGGTAAGCACGGTGATCTCGGCGTCGTCCGCCTCATCGGCGATCTGGAGCGCCTGCTCCACCGCGTACTCGTCGAGCTCCGAAAGCAGGCCGTCGACGTCTTCGCGGTCGACGGTCAGGTCATCGGCGAAGTGCCGGTCGCCGGTGGCGTCGGGCACGTACTTCACACAGACAACGATCCTCAAGCTCACGCCGGCTCTCCTACTGCATCGTCTTGACTGGGCTGGCTGCTGCCTCGTACCAGGCAGCATAGGCGCCTGGAGCGGCGGATCCCGGACGGGGCGGCCCGCGCTCCGCTCGGAATGTTACTAGTCAGTACACCTCGCACTTACCCGCTGAGCAAGCGCTTGGAACTGTGACCTTCCCAACGGTGGCACAGAGTGTCAATGCAGGTGGCGCGTGTGCGGCACGAGGGGACGTGAGCCGCCACACACCGGACCGCACGGCTCCGTGACGCGCTCGTGCGAGGACCGCGCCGTGAGCGCGTGAAGCCCGTTACAAGATCGCACAAGGACGGCAATACGCCCCATCTACCGTCAAAAGCCGGGTAACGGGCCGCCCGGAAACCCCTCCGGGCGGGCCGTCCCACTCATTGAAGGGAGCACCCTCATGCGTACGCACCTGCGCACCGCCATCGTCACCCTGACCGCCACCGTGGCCATCGGCTGCTCCGCCGCGGGCGCCTTCGCACTCGGCCAGGACCAGCCCGCTGCGCCCCGGTGCGGCACGGCCTCGCTCTCCGACGCACACGGCAACGAGGTCAACCAGGCGCCGCCGCACGCGAAGCGCACGTACGTGAAGACGGTGAAGCTCAAGGGCGGGATGAGCGCGAAGGTCTACAAGCTCGCGAAGAGGGGCCACCAGGCCGAGCTGTTCCTCGGCAGGGCGCACCTCGGGACGATCACGGCCGTGGAGATGGGCGAGCTGACTCTGAACGACGGCGTCCATGTGAAGCTGACGCCCGACGGCACCATCACGTCGTGGACCGAGATGAACAGCTGAGCGGCCGGCCGCCGCCCCGCCCGTCAGGCCTCGCGCAGGCCGTTGAAAGCGCCCCCGTGGTAGAGCAGCGGGCTTCCCTCGCCCGACGCGTCGCCCGCGACGACCTCGGCCACGATCAGACGGTGATCGCCGGCCGGGACGCGGGCCAGGATGCGACAGGTGAGCCAGGCCAGGACACCGTCCAGGACCGGGACCCCGTGCGGACCCTCGTGCCACGAGGTGGGCGGGGCGAACCGGTCCGCGCCGCTGCGGGCGAACCGCGCGGCCAGGTCGCGCTGATGCTCCCCGAGTATGTGCACGCCGATGTGGTCGCTCCCCGCGATCGCCGGCCAGCTGGAGGAGCCCGTGGCGACGACGAAGGAGATCAGGGGCGGCTCCGCGGCGGCGGAGGTGAGCGAGGTGGCGGTGAAGCCGACGGGCCGCTCCCCCTGCGCGGTGATCACCGCGACACCGGCCGCATGCCGCCGGAACACCGCGCGCAGCAGCTCGGGCGAGCCCGGCTGAACGGGCGGGGTGTTCCCGGTGGGCTGCGCGGGCACGGCGTACTCGATCGACATGCCCTCAGGCTTTCGATACGTGTCCGATGCAGTCAAGTCGCCCCGGAGATCTGGGAGAAGGCTCACGGGGCGCTTCCCGGCCTCCGTCATACCGCCGCCCCGAGCGCGGCGATCACATCGGCCTTCCGCGGCTGGCCACTGGCCCGCCGTACGACGCGGCCCCCGGCGTCGAGGACCAGCACCGTCGGGGTGCGCTCGATCTCCAGCTGCCGCATCAGCTCCAGATGGTCCTCGGCGTCGATCTCGATGTGCCCGACCCCGGAGACCATCGCGGCGACCTCCGCCAGCACCCGCCGGGTCGCCCGGCACGGCTGGCAGAACGCGCTGGAGAACTGCACGAGCGTGGCCCGCTCCCCCAACGCGGTCCCCAACTCCCGCTCCGAGAGTGCCACCCGGCCTGGCTGCACCGTGTTTCTCCTGCCGTGTCGAGGGAACTTCGCCAAGTGCAGCGCTCCGCCGACCGCAAAGATTCCCGGGCCTGCGGCGCGCCCTGAGGGAGGTTCACCGATGTACGCAGAGAGTTCCGCTTGCGTACGTGATGAGAATCTCTCGCCACCCGGGGCGTTCAGGGTGGCTGTTCCGGTCGGCATGGGGCACGATCTCGCCAAGCCCTGAAACCTACGGGCGCGTAAGTTCGAGCCCGGGAGACCCCGTCCCAGGCCAACGGAAGGGTCTCCCTCACCCATGGCAGAACTCGTCTATCGCCCGGTCATCGGAGCAGCGCTGACCATGTTCAAGGCGCTGGATCTGAAGATCGACCTCAAGGGCTCGGAGCACATTCCGCGTACGGGCGGGGCAGTCCTGGTCAGCAACCACATCAGCTACATGGACTTCGTGTTCGCCGGGCTCGCGGCCCGTCCGCAGAAGCGTCTGGTGCGGTTCATGGCGAAGGACTCGGTGTTCCGCCACAAGATCTCCGGGCCGCTGATGCGCGGGATGAAGCACATTCCGGTGGACCGCGCGCAGGGCGAGCTGGCCTACGCCCACGCCCTGGACTCGCTGCGCAAGGGCGAGGTCATCGGGGTGTTCCCGGAGGCGACGATCTCCACCTCGTTCACCTTGAAGAGCTTCAAGTCGGGTGCCGCGCGCATGGCGCAGGAGGCCGGCGTCCCGCTGATCCCGGTGGCGCTGTGGGGCACGCAGCGGGTGTGGACCAAGGGGCGGCCGCGCAATTTCAAGCGCTCCCACATCCCCGTCACCATTCGCGTGGGCGAGCCGATCGAGGCTCCGAAGGACCAGTTCGCGGGCGCGATCACGCGGCGCCTCAAGGACCGCGTCCAGGAGCTCCTGGAGGCGGCTCAGCGCGCCTATCCCGTACGCCCCAAGGGCGCGGACGACACCTGGTGGGTGCCCGCGCACCTCGGCGGCACGGCCCCGGCGCCCGCGCAGGCGCGAGAGGCCGAGGCCGGCTGAGTACCGCTTCCGCTTTACTCCGGGGCCCGCACGGTGAGCTGGGCCCCGGGGCTGAACTTCTCGAGCAGTTCGGCCAGTTCCGCGCCGGCCGCTTCGAGGCCCGCGTTCTCGCCCATGCCCTCCAGGAGGAACAGGGCGTTCGTCGAGGTGTCGTCGAGGCAAGTGCGGGGGCCCTGCCGCCAGTTCCAGCGGCGGCACGTCACCCCCTGGTCGTCGCACCAGACGACCTCGCCCGCCTCCGGATGGTCCACGACCTGCTCCCCGGAGACGACGGTCACGAAGTCCTCGGCCCCGGACGCACGGATGAGCCGCATGCCGCCCTGGATCCGGTCGAGATCCTCGCCGCCGACCGGGATCAGATGGGCCACGCTGATCGCGTTGTAGACATCGACCAGCGTGTTGATCCGGGGAAGCCCCGCATCGCTCAGCGCCCTCTTCGCCAGCGCCTCCGCGGAGTTCCTCGTGCGGTTGGGCTTGGCGCCGAAGGCGGTGTAGGCCGCGCGCCAGTCCGCCATGTGCGGGTCCTCGTGCGGGGCGCGCCCGTCGAGCCGCTCGGCGAGCCGACGCACGGCGTCGTCGAGAAGAGCCGAAGTGGCCTCCGTGCTGGGCGTGTTCACGAGGTCGTACGCCTCGATGGCGATGTGGTGGAAGCCGGGCGCGAGCGCACGGACATCGTCGGAGACAGTGAGCTGGACGGGCATGGCCTGCCTTAGAGAATGAGCGAGTCCGGAAGGTTCTCCCACAGGTACGGGCGGTCCGGAGCCTTGCGCAAAGCGTCGAGCACCACCCGGTGCGGTACATCAAACAGTACCGGATAGTCCACCTCGCTGGACTCCGCATCGGGCACCCAGGCAAGCCGCTCGCCGTCGAGCGAGAACTGGGCGTCAATGCCCGGCTTGTTCCCGCGGGGATCCTGCCGATGCCAGGCTCCGCGGAAACGGACGGCGATCAGGCCGTGGACACACCAGCCCGTACCGGCGTCATAGGCGAGGCGCTGGTAGCAGAGGGCGGTCGGGATGTCCTCGGCTCGCAGCAGCGCGGTCAGCGCGTGGGCCTTCGCGTGACAGATGCCGGTGCCCTGCTCCAGGACGTCGGAAGCCCGCCAGGTCACCCTCATGTCCCCGCTGTCGGCGGAGTGCGGGATGGTGTCGCGCACGAACTCGAAGGCCGCGCGAGCGTATGCATATGAATCTGCGGCCTCTTTCGCGAGACGCGCAGCGGTCTCCCGTACGAGCGGATGACGATGATCGATGACGTCATCGGCCGCCAAGTACGCAGAGAGGTCGGGGTTTTGCTGGATCAGCTGCATGGCACGCGAGCATAGGTATGCGACCGAACGCAGGTCAATGCCTTTACGTTCGATCGCATACCTATGCACTACCTGCGGTGAGCGACTAGCGCGCCATCTCTTCCTTGAGCGCCGCCAGGAAGGAGTCCACGTCGTCCTCCGTCGTGTCGAAGGCACACATCCAGCGGACGTCGCCCGCGGCCTCGTCCCAGAAGTAGAAGCGGTAGCGCTCCATCAGGCGCCGGCTGACGTCGTGCGGGAGCCTGGCGAAGACCGCGTTGGCCTGGACCTCGTGCAGGATCTCGACGCCGTGCACCGCACGCACGCCTTCGGCCAGGCGCTGCGCCATCTCGTTGGCATGACGGGCGTTGCGCAGCCACAGGTCCTTGGCGAGCAGCGCCTCCAACTGCACCGAGACGAAGCGCATCTTGGACGCGAGCTGCATGGACAGCTTGCGCAGATGCTTCATGTGGCTGACCGCGTCCGGGTTCAGGACCACGACCGCCTCACCGAAGAGCATGCCGTTCTTGGTGCCGCCGAGAGAGAGGACGTCGACGCCGGCGCGCGAGGTGAAGGTGCGCATCGGGACGTCGAGCGAGGCGGCCGCGTTGGCCAGCCGGGCACCGTCCAGGTGCACCTTCATGCCCCGCTCGTGGGCATGGTCGCAGATCGCGCGGATCTCCTCGGGCGTGTACAGGGTGCCCAGTTCGGTGTTCTGCGTGATCGAGACGACCTGCGGCATCGCCCGGTGCTCGTCGTCCCAGCCGAACGCCTCCCGGTCGATCAGCTCGGGCGTGAGCTTGCCGTCGGGCGTCGGGACGGTCAGCAGCTTCAGGCCGCCGACCCGCTCGGGCGCCCCGCACTCGTCGACGTTGATGTGTGCGCTCTCCGCACAGATCACCGCCCCCCAACGGTCGGTGAGCGCCTGCAGCGCCGTGACGTTGGCGCCGGTGCCGTTGAACACCGGGAAGGCCTCGGCGCTCGCGCCGAAGTGGGCGCGGATCAGCTGCTGCAGATGCGCGGTGTAGTCGTCCTCGCCATAGGCGACCTGGTGGCCGCCGTTGGCGAGGGCGAGGGCCGCCAGGACCTCGGGGTGCGCACCCGCGTAGTTGTCGCTCGCGAAGCCGCGTATCTCGGGATCGTGGTGGCGCTTGGCGTCCGTTTTCGGAGGGTTCGCCGGGGTCACGGCTGCTCGGTCAGCCACAGGCGCTTTCCGTTCACTTCCTGGGCGGGCCGCTCCCAGACTCCGGCGATGGCCTCGGCCAGCTCCTTGACGTCCGTGAAGCCCGCGAACTTCGCGTTCGGGCGCTCGGCGCGCATCGCGTCGTGCACCAACGCCTTCACGATCAGGATGACAGCCGCCGCCGACGGACCCTGCTCGCCCCCCGCCTTGCGGAAGGCGTCACCGAGGGCCAGGGTCCAGGCTTCCGCGGCCGCCTTGGAGGCGGCGTACGCGGCGTTGCCCGCGGTGGGCTTGCTCGCACCCGCGGCGCTGATCAGCACATAGCGGCCGAAGTCGCTGCGCAGCAGTCCGTCGTGGAAGGCGAGCGAGGTGTGCTGCACTGTGCGGATCAGGAGCTGGTCGAGGAACTTCCAGTCCTCGAGGTCGGTCTCCATGAACGACGAGCTGCCGCGCCAGCCGCCCACGAGGTGT
The DNA here is from genome assembly GCF_040300965.1 of Streptomyces mesophilus. Lineage (GTDB taxonomy): Bacteria > Actinomycetota > Actinomycetes > Streptomycetales > Streptomycetaceae > Streptomyces > Streptomyces mesophilus_A. The sequence goes on from NZ_JBEPEW010000121.1 coordinate 13,786, forward strand.
ACCAGGCCGTCGATCCGGCCGAACTCCTTCTCGGTGCGCGCGGCCCAGTCCTTGGCCGCGTCGAGGTCGAGCAGGTCGACGGTGTCACCGGTGACCGTGGCACCGCCGTGCGCATAGCGCGCAGCGTCCACGGCCTCGGCGAGGCGGCTGGCGTCCGCGTCGGAGGCCACGACGGTCGCGCCCGCCTCGGCGAGGCGCAGCAGGGTGGCGCGCCCGGCCGCTCCGGCGGCTCCCGCGACGGCGATCACGGCGCCATTGAGTGCTCCGTTACCGTTCATGGCCCTCACCTCCGGCCGATGGCTCACGCGGCCACCCGCTCAGCGCTCTCCGCGGTGATCCCCCGGGTCGAGGCGATCACGTTCTTGAGCTTCTTGGACAGCGCCTCATAGAACAGGCTCAGCGGAAACTCGTCCGGAAGCACCTCGTCGACGAGCTTGCGCGGCGGCAGGCTGGTGTCAAGCGCCTCGGGGCCCTTGGCCCAGCGCGAGCCCGGGTGCGGCGACAGATAGCGCGAGACGAGCTCGTACGCGGCGAACCAGTGCACCAGCTTCGGGCGGTCGATGCCGGCCCGGTACAGGTCCTCGATCTCGCCGCACAGCTGGTTGGTGATCTGCGGGGCGCGCTGCCAGTCGATGTGCAGCTTGTTGTCCGTCCAGCGCACCACGTCGTGCTGGTGCAGATACGCGAAGAGCAGCTGGCCGCCGAGTCCGTCGTAGTTGCGCACGCGCTCGCCGGTCACCGGGAAGCGGAACATCCGGTCGAACAGCACGGCGAACTGCACGTCGCGGGCCTGCGGTACGCCCTCGGCCTCCAGCTTCACGGCCTCCTTGAAGGCGGTGAGGTCGCAGCGCAGCTCCTCCAGGCCGTACATCCAGAACGGCTGGCGCTGCTTGATCATGAAGGGGTCGAAGGGCAGATCGCCGTGGCTGTGGGTGCGGTCGTGGACCATGTCCCACAGGACGAAGGCCTCCTGGCACCGGGCCTGGTCGCCGATCATCTCCTGGATGTCCGCGGGCAGTTCGAGCCCGAGAATGCCGACGGCGGCCTCGGTGACCCGGCGGAAGCGGGCGGCCTCGCGGTCGCAGAAGATGCCGCCCCAGCTGAACCGCTCGGGGGCCTCGCGCACGGCGATGGTCTCCGGGAACAGGACCGCGGAGTTGGTGTCGTAACCCGAGGTGAAGTCCTCGAAGGTGATGCCGCAGAACAGCGGGTTGTCATAGCGGGTGCGCTCGAGCTCGGCGAGCCACTCCGGCCAGACCATCTTGAGGACGACGGCCTCGAAGTTGCGGTCCGGGTTGCCGTTCTGCGTGTACATCGGGAAGACCACGAGGTGCTGCAGTCCGTCGGCTCGGTGGGCCGCGGGCTGGAAGGCCAGCAACGAGTCCAGGAAGTCCGGGACTTCACAGCCGTCGGCCGCCCAGCGGCGCAGGTCGCCGGTGAGCGCGGTGAGATACGCGGCGTCGTGCGGCAGCATCGGCGCCAGCTGCTCCACGCCCGAAATGACCCGGTCCACCTGGGAGTTGACCTCGCCCTTCGAGGGCGCACCCTCGGCGGTGAAGTCGACCGAACCGTCCGCGGACTGCCAGACCCTGAGCGTTTCGACCGCATCCTTGAGCATGGGCCAGGCCGGGTGGTCCACCACCCGGTCCGCGGGAGGAACAGCTCCCCCGATTGCGTCCTGCACAAGAATTTCCGTCATGCCACTTCCTCCACGGGAGAACCTCGCGTAAAGACACCGTATGCATGCGAGGTTCTCCACCACAAGAGGGGCCTCGGGAAATTATCCTGCGTCACCCCCATGTCCACCGGAATTCTTCCTGTCCGTCACGGTCGAGGCGATCGCGGTGACGACGCCCGCCAGTGCGGTACGGGCGTCCTCGAGCAGCTCGCCGAACCCGAAGAATCCGTGGAACGCCTGCGCGAAGTGCGCCTCCGTGACCGGTACGCCGGCCGCGCGCAGCGCCTCCGCATAGGCGAGCCCCTCGTCGACGAGGGGGTCGCAGCCCGCGGTCACGATGTGCGCGGGCGGCAGACCGGCGAGCTCTCCATGGAGCGGCGAGATCCGCGGATCGGCGCGGTCGGCCGGCGCGATCGCGCCGATGTACTGCTCGTCGAACCACTGCATATGTGCGCGGGTGAGGAAATATCCGTCCCCGTTCGTCTCGTACGAGGGCCACTCCCGCGACATGTCGACCACCGGGTACACGAGCACCTGCAGCGCGAGAGCCGGTCCGTCGCCGTCCCGGGCGGTCTGCGCGGTGACGGCGGAGAGATTGCCGCCCGCGCTGTCGCCCGCGACGACCAAGGCGCCCGGCTCACCGCCGAGTTCGGCCACGTGCTCGGCGGCCCAGAGCAGCGCGGCGTACGCGTCGTCGACAGCGGCCGGGAAGGGGTGCTCGGGCGCGAGCCGGTAGTCCACCGAGACGACGGCCGCGCCCGCACCTCGGCAGATCCCGCGCGCGGTGCCGTCGTGCGTGTCCAGATCGCAGACCGCGAACCCGCCTCCGTGCAGGAAGACCACGGTGGGGCGGGGCCCTGGGGCCTCGACGGGGTCGGGCAGATAGATGCGTACGGGTATCTCGGGAGCACCGGGCGGGCCGGGGATCGTGCGGTCCTCGACCGAACCGACCGCCGGCGGCTCCCACGGGGGCTTCGGGTTCGCGGCCAGGATGCCGCGGGCCTCGGCCGCGTCCGTGACCGCGCCCCCGAGATCGGGGAAGACGGCGCTCATCAGATCGGCAAGGGCGCGGGCCTCGGGGGTCAGGCGGTCCTGCCCCGGAACGGCTTCGGTGCTCATCGGCTCTCCTCCAGGCGCTGCTCGCGCCGCTCGTCGCGGAAGTGCGGGATGACCTTCTCGCCCCACTGCCGGATGGTCTCCATGCAGGCTTCCTGGGGCACCGTGCCCATCTGGATCAGGCACATGATCTCGTCGGCGCCCGCGTCGCGGAGCCGCTCGACGTAGGCGATGGCGTCGTCGGCGGTGCCGTAGGCGTGGTCCGCGTTGAAGGTGGCCGTCGCGGTGGGGCGCACCGGGATGTGGTGCTCGTTCAGCCGTGCCACGACCTGCTCGGCGGCCTCGCGCATGGCAGCGGCCTCGTCGGCCCCTTCCACCACGGCTTCGTCCGGGATCCCCGCTCCGCCGTACCAGTGCCCGATGGACTGCGCGAAGAAGCGCTGTCCTCGGATGCCGATGCGCTGTGCCCTCTCACGGTCGTCGAGCACGATCGTCGGACACAGTACGGAGAAGTGGTCGTTGACGACAGAGGAGACGAAGCGTCCGCCGTCGCGTGCGTCCACCGCCGCGTCATAGGCCTGGCGCATCTCCTTGATGGACTCGGGTCCCGCGAACCCCATCACCAAAGCGCCGATGCCGAGTTCGGCAGCTTGACGCAGGGTGTCGGTACGGCTGCACGCGAGGAAGAGCGGCGGGTGCGGGGTCTGCCGCGGACGGGGCAGGATCGGGTGCGGATCGATGTCGATCAGCTCGCCGTGGTACTCGAGTTCGTCCTCCTGCCAGGCCTTGCCGATGATCCTGAGCGCCTCCTCGACCTCCTGGGTGGTGCGGTCCTTGTCGACGCCGCACAGCGAGGTCTCCTGTTCGGTGCCACCGCGCCCCGCTCCGAGGTCGAGCCGTCCGCCGGAGAGCAGATCGAGCATCGCGGCGCGTTCGGCGACGCGGGCGGGGTGGTTGAAGTTGAAGGGCATGCAGACCACGCCGTGCCCGATGCGGATGGTGCTGGTCTTCGCCGCGACCCAGGTGAGGAAGATCTCGGGGGCGCTCATGTGCGCGTACCACTTGAGGGAGTGGTGCTCGACGGCCCATATCCGGTCGAAGCCCATCTCCTCGGCGTGGACGGCCTGTTCCACACAGTCGCGGATCACCTGGTGCTCGCGCTCCACGGTCGGGTCGGCCAGCTGGGCCTCGAAGATCACGGAGAACTTCACTGTTCCTCCTGGGAGTTGGGCCCCTGGCGGGCACCCGGCGCCATATGCCTAATAGCTATATGACTAGCCGTCAGGTCTCGAAGTGGCAAGGGATACGGCACAGGCATTGCATCCGCGGACCGGCCCCTCTTGAATGCGCGCATGGCTGATCAGCACACGTCCGTGCCGCCCCCTGCGGACCGCGCCCTGCCGGCGACCGCGTGGGCGGTGCTCGGGCTGCTCTCGTTCCCGGGCGAGCGGACGGGGTACGAGCTGAAGAAGTGGGCCGATGCCTCGCTGCGGTTCTTCTACTGGTCCCCGGCGATCAGCCAGATCTACGCGGAACTCCGGCGGCTCGAGTCCCTGGGATACGTGACCTCACGGCGTTCAGGGCCGGAGGAGCCGCGGACGAAGCGCACGTACGCGATCACCGCCTTGGGGCGCGGCGCGCTGGCCGACTGGGCCGGCTCGGCGCAGGACGCGGGCGCCGCGGTGCTCAAGCATCCGCTGCTGCTGCGGGTCTGGCTCGGGCACCTGACCTCGCCGGAGCATCTGCGCGAGCTCGTGGTCGAGCACATCGCCCGCACCAAGGGCGAGTTGAAGGAAGTCGTGGACGCGAGCGCGCAGGCCGAGGGCGTCGAGGCGTGGGCGCATCCGCAGATAGCGCTGAGGTGGAGCGAGCGGCGCCTGAAGTCGGAGCTCGAGCTGGCCGAGGCGATGCTGGCGGATCTGGACGAGCTGCCGACGTAGCGCTGCGCCGACGTAGCGTTGCGCCGACGCCGAAGTGACTTGGCGCTGCGCCGACGCCGCAGTAATGCTGTCGCGTCAAAGCGCACAGGACTCGCCCACGCGCGGGTGACACGGATTCGCCGCACGGGGCGAACCAGCGCTAGGACAGGGGTCCCACCCCCACTGTCTGTCGGAGCGCCGCCACCGTGAGTACCCGTGCCGTTCTTGTCGCCGCCGTGATCACCGGCCTGATCCTGGGCATCGCCGGAGCGCGAGCGGACGCCTCCGTTTCGCCCCGCGCATCCGGGTACATGTCTTCAACGGGCCGTTAGGCTGCGGGCTGCCGTGTGGGGCGTGGGACCGCAACCACGCGGACGAGCACAGACAGCTTGAGAGCCGCCCGTCGACGGAAGCGAGTGAACCTTGAACTTCGTCACCATCGGTCATCGCGGAATCATGGGTGTGGAACCCGAGAACACTCTCCGCTCCTTCATCGCCGCGCAGCGTGCCGGGCTCGATGCCATCGAGCTCGATCTGCATCTGAGCAAGGACGGCGCGCTGGTCGTCATGCATGACACCGACGTGGACCGCACCACCGACGGGCGCGGCCCGATCGCCGAGAAGACCCTGGCCGAACTGCGCGAACTCGACGCGGGCCAAGGCGAGCGCGTCCCCGTCTTCGAGGAGGTCCTCGATGCGGTGCGCGCTCCGCTGCAGGCCGAGATCAAGGACGTCGCGGCCGCACGGGCGCTCGCCGAGGTGATGCACCGGCGTGATCTGGTCGGGCGCGTCGAGGTCAGCTCGTTCCACGACGAGGCGGTCGCGGAGATCGCCAAACTGGTACCGGGGGTACGCACGGTACTGATCGCCAGCCGCTACGGCACCGATGTGGTGGACCGTGCCGTGGCGGTGGGCGCGCAGGCGCTCGCGCTGAACATCCGGCGCGTCACACTCGAGACGGTGGAGCTGGCCCGCAAGGCGGATCTGCGGGTGATCGGCTGGGTGGTCAACACCCAGGACCACCTGCGCCTGGTGCGCGCCCTGCAACTCGACGGCGCGACGACGGACTACCCGGAGATCAAACGCACGGGCCGTTTCACCGCCTGACCCGGAGCCCGGCCGCCACCGCCACCGCAGGCCGTCAGACGAGCGGCTTCACCAGGAGCTCGAACTTCAGGTCCGGCCTCAGCGGCACACCGAAGCGCTCATCGCCGTACGGGAAGGGCGTGAACTTGCCCGTACGGCGATAGCCGCGCCGCTCGTACCAGGCGATGAGGTCCTCGCGCTGGGCGATCACCGTCATATGCATCTCGCGCACCCGCCACTCCTCGCCGGCGAACCGCTCCGCCTCGGCGAGCACGGCCTTGCCGAGGCCCCCGCCCTGCAGCCCGGGCCGTACGGAGAACATGCCGAAGTACGCGGCGTCGCCCCGGTTCTCGAGCTGGCAGCAGGCCACGAGATCCTCCCCGCGCAGGGCGACGACCAGCCGGCTGCCCGCGGCGTCGATGACCTCCCGGACCCCGTCGGGGTCGGTGCGCTGACCGTCGAGCAGATCCGCCTCGGTGGTCCAGCCGGAACGGCTCGCATCCCCGCGGTACGAGGATTCGATCAGCGCGACGAGCGGGTCGATGTCGGCGTGGGTGGCATCGCGGAAGGTGAGTTCACCGGCGGCGGGGCGGGCGTCCATCGGGTGCGCCTTTCACGGGTTTCGGATCCATGTGCGGTCGGGCGTGAGCGTAACCCGGGCGCGCTAGCCTCGACGAGCATGGTCCATGTACTGAGCAGCCGTGTGCTTCTGCGTCCCACTGATCCCGAGCGCAGCCGCGCGTTCTACGGGGACGCGCTGGGTCTGGAGATCTATCGCGAGTTCGGCACGGGGGCCGAGCGCGGGACCGTGTACTTCCTGGGCGGCGGATACCTGGAGGTCTCCGGTCGCGCGGACCGGCCGCCCGCCCCGGGGATGCAGCTGTGGATCCAGGTCGCCGATGCCTCGGCGGCGTACGGAGAACTCAGCGGCAAGGGCGTACGGGTGCTGCGCGAGCCGAAGCTGGAGCCGTGGGGTCTGATCGAGATGTGGATCGCCGATCCCGACGGGGTGCGGATCGCGGTGGTGGAGGTGCCGGCGGAGCATCCGCTGAGGTACCGGCCGTGACGGGCGCTACCTCTGAGGTACCGGCCGTGACAGGCACTACCTCGAGGTACCGGCCGTGACCCGCTGAGGTACCGGCCCTGACGGGCGCTACGCGCTGTTCTCGAAGGTCCAGTCCTCAGGCAGCTCGCCCTGCTCGATCGTGAACGTGGCCAGGAAGTACTCCGCCTGACCGCAGTTCACGTTCTCGGCGCCCGTGAGGTCCGCCGATACGACACCGTCGTCCACCTCCAGGCGGGCCCCGGTGTTCTGGCAGCCGGGCAGGACGAAGGCCAGGCCGGTCTCGCCCTCGGAGGGCCGGGCGGTCAACTCCTCGTGCGCCTGCGGCAGGTTGGCCGCCTTCGCCGCCTCGAGTGCCGCGTACATCCGGTCGGCGTCGCCCTCGGGGCCGAGTCGCGTGGGCCGCAGGTTCTCCCGTGACGGTGCCTGGAGGGGGCCCAGCTCGACGAATCCGGTGCGCGTTCCCGGACTGTCGCCCCCGTCGAGGAAGCCGCACCCGCACAGAAGGAGCGCGAGGGCCGCTGCGGGCAGGGTGCGGGTGAGTGAGCGCATGCAAGGTTGACGTGGGCGGATGCGAGAGCGGTTCCGTTCGTGCGGGCCCGCCGCCAACACGTGGCCCCTTGGTCTACACCAATCACCGTCATCCCCGTATCCTCATCCGTGGCCAGTAGCACCTCCCCCCACCCACGTTGCGTGCTGGCACGGGCGATTCCACCGCACACTGCCCCCAGCAGCCGGGTACCCCCATCGTCGCCTCGCCTCCAGGAGGATCACGGTGAACGTTCGCACCAGAACCTCGGCGGTCATCGGCACCATCTGCCTCGCCGCTTCCTTAGCCCTCTCCACGGCCTCCGCCGACGAGTCCGAAGCTCCGGCCCAAGCCCCACCGGTCGCCCTCACCGAAGTGGCCAAGGCCCAGAATCCGATCGCCGGCACCGCCGGTCCTGGCGGCACCCTCTGGGTCGCCGAACGCGCGGGAACCGTAAGGGTCCTGGGCAAGCAAGGGCTCGGCAAGACCGTGCTCGACATCTCCGACGAGACCACCACCGACGGCGAACGCGGCCTGCTCGGCATCGCGTTCAGCCCCCGGTTCACGCACTTCTACATCTCGTACACGAACCTCGAAGGCACCAGCACCATCGACGAGTTCGCGGTGCGCAGCGGCAGGATCGTGCCGGACACCCGGCGCACCGTCCTCACCCAGGCCCAGCCGTACGCGAACCACAACGGCGGTGACATCCGGTTCGGCCCCGACGGCTATCTCTACATCGCGCTGGGCGACGGCGGCTCGGGCGGCGATCCGCACGGCAACGGTCAGAACCTCGACACCCTGCTCGGCAAGCTGCTGCGGATCGATCCGCGGGGCGGCACGCCGTATGCGATCCCGAAGGACAACCCGTTCGTCGGCGACCCCGCCGCCAGGGACGAGATCTGGGCGTACGGACTGCGCAATCCCTGGCGGTTCTCCTTCGACTCCGACAAAGGCGATCTGCTCATCGGCGACGTCGGCCAGAGCGACTGGGAGGAGATCGACTGGGCTCCGGCGAGCAGCAAGGGCGGGGAGAACTATGGCTGGTCACAGATGGAGGGCACCCATCCGTTCCGCGGCGGCACGGAGCCCGCGAACCATGTGCCGCCGGTTCACGAGTACGACCGCACCGGTCTCGGCTGCTCGGTGACCGGTGGGTTCGTGTACCGGGGCGAGTCCATCAAGGCCCTGCAAGGGCAGTACGTGTTCAGCGACTACTGCGACGGCACCCTGCGCACCCTGCAGATGGAGAACGGCAAGGTGACCGGTGTCGGTGACCTGGGTGTCAGCGGCGGGGAGGTCATCTCGTTCGCCGAAGGCTGCAACGGCGAGCTGTACGTGCTGGCGCAGAGCGGCAGCGTGTTCCGGGTCGATCCCGCCTGACGTCGGAACCGGTGATCAGGGACGCGCTGCCCCTCGGCAGCGCGTCCCGTCAGCGGTCCGTCGGATCCGCTCACGCGGCGACCGGATCCGCTGAGCAGTCGAGCAGTCCCGCTCAGCGGTCGAGCAGTTCCGCGAGCCGTGTCAGGAAGACCGCCTGCGCCTTGACCAGCTTCACCGGCGCCTCGTCGAGAGACCACCAGGCGACCTTGTCCAGCTCCGGGAACTCCTGCATCCGACCGGAGCCCTTGGGCCACTCCATCGAGAAAGTGCCCGGCACGACGCACGCCGGGTCGAGGTCCGCCCCCACCGCCCAGACCGTGACGATCTTGCCGTTCGCCTGCCGCGTCTCCCCCAGCGCTTCGTAGGGTCCCGCGGGCGGCGGGACTCCGAGCTCCTCCTCGAACTCCCTGCGCGCCGCGTCCATCGGGGCCTCGTCCGGTTCGTACTCGCCCTTGGGAATGGACCAGGCACCGGCATCGCGCCGGGCCCAGAAGGGCCCGCCCATATGCCCCAGGAGGACCTCGGTCCGCCCTGCCGTGCCGCGGTGGAGCAGCAGTCCTGCGCTGCGCTTCTCGGTCATCGCCTCAGTAAAACAGCCGGTGGCGCTCACCGCCGCAGCTTCGTCTCCAGCCACCGCACACCGAAGGCCGTGAGGTCGCGCGCGTCGAACATATGACTCGCTGCCGCCCCGACGTGCCCTTTCACTCCGCCCCCTGCGGCGAGGAAGTCTTCGGCGATGACCTCGAAGGCGTCCCGCTCCTCGCCGACCACAGATGTGTAGTCGAAGGCACCCTCGGACGAGTCGATGTCGTGGAAGCGACGCCAGACCCTGCGGCCGTCGATCTCGATCGGCTGCTCGTAGTCCACGAAGCGCTTGCCGGGCGCCTCGGCCAGCGCCTCCGCATGGTGCAGAAGCGTCAGCGTGTCCAGCGGGGCGCCCAACAGGAGGACCTTGCCGCCCAGTTCGACCAGTCGCGCGAGCGGGGTGCCGGGACCGTGCGGGTCGTCCCAGGGGTGGTCGTCCATCAGCCGGTGCGCCGCCGCGCCCAGTGCGGCGAAGCTCGCGTCGGGGTGGCGGCTGCGCACGGCGCCCGGCTGCAGGCGCAGCGCTTCGGGCAGCCGGCCGTACGAGTGGTCGGCCTCGGAGCGTTCCGGGTCGAAGGCCGGATGCCCGGCGCGGATCTCCTCCTGCCACTCGGCCGGCCAGGTGGTCCACTCGTACGGCGGCGCGTCGTTCCAGCCGCACGTGACCATCAACGTGCCCTGTTCGCCCACGACTTCACGCAAGGCGTCGATGACCGTCCGCGAGCCGCCGGTGACGTAACCGAGGGCGGACAGGCGCGTATGGAACATCACCGTGTCGCCTGCGTGCAGTCCGAGCGCGCTCAGGTCGCGCACGAGACGGGCGCGGGTGACAGGGCCTTCGGAGCGCTTCAGGAGGGCGAGTTCATCCACGCCCACAACGTAGTCGTACGGTCCCTCGCGGGCGAACGCTTACTGGCTCCCGTACGGGCGAATGCTCAGGCGGTCCAGTCCGGGCGCCGTCCCAGGTACTTCAGCAGCTCCTCCACCGCGTCGTCCCCCGGCTGCGCCGGCACGACCGGGGCGAAGGCGAAGGCCCGCAGCGGCTCGACGAACTGCCGGGCGGCGTCGAGGAGTTCGGCCGCGAGCTCGACGGTCAGCGGTGACTCCTGGCCGGTCGCGACCGCGATGTCCCAGGCGTGCACAGCGGCGTCCAGCGCGCAGGCGTTCGCCCCGAGCGCGGCGGACATCTTGTTCGGCGGCAGCGGTACGGGGACTTCCGCCTGGTCCACGGGAATCCGCGACCAGGCCTCTGCGGCGGCGCGCACCGCCGCCTCGGCCACCGCCGCCGGCTCGTCGCCCAGTTTCCCGGAGGGCGCGAACGGGTCCTCGGAAGGACCGGTGCCCTCACCGAGGAAGGCGGCGTAGCCGAGTTGGTCACCTGCCGCGTGCTGAAGAACCTGGGTGGCATTCCACTCACTGCACGGCGTGGGCCGGTCCCAGTCACCCGGGGCGACGCCGCGGACGGCGGTGAGCAGAGCTTCGTGGGACTGGGCGAGGACGGGCCAGTTCGTGGATGCGCTCATGGTGCCACCTCTCCGATTCCGGGCAGGGGAGGTCACCTTGGCAGAAAAGCGATGTCCGGACAACGGATGCGCCGCGCGTGCTCTGTCAGTCGCTCGAGTGCTCTGTCAGTCGAACGCGTCCGTCAGGCAGTCCGTCCGGCAGGCGCCGGCCTCGAAGCGCTCCCGCAGCGCCTGCGCCGCCAGATCGCGCGGCACGGGGTGGTGGCCGAACTGGGCGGACATGACGCGGATGACGTCGTCGACGCGGATGATGGCCGGTTCGTCGGGGGCGGCCTGGCGCCGGGCCGCCACGATCGCCATATCGGCCGCTCTGCGCAGGCGTTGGGCGAAGAGACGTTCCTGCGCGAGGCGCGCGCGGATGGGATCGAACGGCCGGCGGAGCCTCCCCCGCCAGAGCAGGCCGACCAGCACGAGCACGACCCCGGTCGCCACGACCAGCAAGCCGATCGGATCCGTCGCCACCGCTTCCCCCACCGCCGCTCACACCCGCGCCCCGCTCCAGGGCTCCCCCATTGCGCTCCCCTGTGTACACCCGTGCGCCGCGTACGACCCCACGACTGCGGGCATCGACCTCACGACACCGTCGAACGGGGAGGTGCCCGGTGCACGGACCGGCGTCGGCAGGCTGGCTGCTCGTCGCGTTATGTCTGGGGATGGGGGCGTACTGCCTGCTGCGGATGCGCAGTTCACTGGACGAGCAGCGCACGGGCGCGGGCGGTGAGGCGCTGATGGGGTTCGCGATGGCGCTGATGGCTGTGCCCGCCGCGGTCCTCACGCCGCCCGCCGCGCTGTGGTGGGCGTACGTCGCCGTCTTCGGTGCAGCGGCCGCGTACGAAGTGATGCGGGCGCGCAGGGCCGCGCACCATGTGCACCACCTGGTCGGTGCGCTGGCGATGGTCTACATGTCCTTGGCCATGACCTCCGGCGGCGGACACCACGGCTCGGCGGGCGTGCCGCTGCTGACCGGTGCGCTGCTCGTGTACTACGCCGCGTACGTGCTGCGCTCGGGGCTGCGGCTGATGCCCGCGGCAACCGGCGGGGCGCCGGTCACGGCGACGGTCACCGGGTGGGGCGACCGGACCGAGCTGGCGATGGCGTGCAGGCTGTCGATGGGGATCGCGATGTTCGCGATGCTGCTGACGATGTGAAGCGGTCACAACGGATGTTTCCGGCATACGGTTCGTGGCGTCCGTCACTTGCCTGTGCGGCCCGTACCGCCCGGTAGCGAGCCCAAATAGGCTGGGCGGCATGATGGTCCCTGCCGCCCTGCTGGTGCTCGGCGCGCTCACCGCCGTTCTGGCACCCCGTCTGCTCGCGCGCGCCAGATGGCCGGAGCGCGAGCCGGTCGTGGCGCTGTGGATGTGGCAGTGCGTGATCGCGGCAGTGCTCCTGTGCTGCCTCCTGTCGATGCTGCTCAGCGCCGCGGGAGCCTGGCAGCAGGTGCGCGGACACGTCTTCGCACCCGCTCCGCACGGCGTCGTCGAGGCGTACGCGCTCGGGGCGGGCGGCCCGTGGGCGGCCACCGTCGCCGTCCTCCTTGCCTGCGGGGGCCTGTGGACCGGGGCGATGCTGACCCGCG
>NZ_JBEPEW010000122.1:0-25540 GCF_040300965.1 Streptomyces mesophilus
CGAGACGTGCCGGGGCGTCACCCCCGCCCGCCGACCGGGACGGGCCGGGGGTCACCCCCGCCCGCCGCCCGGCCCCACGGCGCACAATGACCCCATGCCCGAAGGCGACACCGTCCACCAGACAGCCGGCCGCCTCCACCGAGCCCTGGCCGGCCGGAAGCTCACCCGCAGCGATCTGCGGGTCCCGAAGTACGCCACCGCGGACCTGACCGGCCGCGAGGTGCTCGACGTCACCCCCCGCGGCAAGCACCTCCTCACCCGCATCGAGGGCGGCCTCACCCTCCACTCCCACCTCCGTATGGACGGGTCCTGGAAGGTGTTCACCGCCACCGAACGCTGGAGCGGCGGCGCGGCCCACCAGATCCGCGCCATCCTCGGCAATGAGCAGCACACGGCCGTCGGCTACCGCCTCCCCGTCCTCGAACTCCTGCGCACCGCCGAGGAGGACAAGGCCGTGGGCCATCTCGGCCCCGATCTCCTGGGCCCGGACTGGGACCCGGACAAGGCCCTCGCCAATCTCCTCGCCGACCCCGGACGCCAGCTCGGCGAAGCCCTCCTGGACCAGCGCAACCTCGCCGGTATCGGCAACATCTACAAGAGCGAGCTCTGCTTCATGGCGGCCGTCACCCCATGGACCACCGTCGGCGACCTCCCCGACGACCTCCCCCCGCGGCTGATCGCCGCCGCCCATCGCGTACTCGACGCCAACCGCGACCGGCCGATGCGCACCACCACCAACCGCCGCGACCAGCGCCTGTACGTGTACGGCCGCGCACCGCGCCCCTGTCTGCGCTGCCGCACCCCGATCCGCACGGCCCAGCAGGGCGACGGCAGCCGCGACCGGCCCACGTACTGGTGCCCCCGCTGCCAGAGCGGCCCCACGCCCTGACCCTGCGCGGCAACCCCCGCACAACCACGTCCGTACGCCCCCCGTACTACCAATCCCGCACAGACAATTGACGGACCGTCAGAAGAATCCGTACCGTCCGACCATGCCCGTCATCCAGGCGTACGACCTCACCGGCCGCACCGCGTTCATCACCGGAGCCGCCAGCGGCATCGGCCGCGAAAGCGCGCTGCTGCTCGCCCGCGCCGGCGCCACCGTGCACTGCGCGGACCGCGACGCCGAAGGCCTCCACGACACCGCGACGGCCGTCAAGGCCGAGGGCGGCACGGCGCACACCCATGTCCTCGACGTGACGGACCGCGCGCAGGTCAAAGCGGCCATCGTCCAGGCGCAGCCGGACATCCTCGCCGCTGTCGCCGGTGTCATGCACAGCAGCCCGGTCCTCGAGACCACGGACGAGGACCTCGACCGGGTCCTGGACATCAACTTCAAGGGCATCCTGTACGCCTGCCAGGAAGCCGCCCGCGTGATGATCGCGAACGGCACCAAGGGCAGCATCGTCACCATGGCCTCGGGCGCGGTCGACACCGGCGGGCCGGGCCTCCTGTGCTACGGCGCCGCGAAGGCCGCCGTCGTCCAGCTCACCAAGACGCTCGCGACCGAGATCGGCCGGCACGGCATCCGCGTCAACGCGGTGGCTCCCGGCTGGATCCGCACCCCGATGACCCTGCGCCACAACAACAGCGAGGTGCAGGCCCACACCGAGGCCCTGATGTCGAAGATGTCCCCGCTCGGCCGGGTCGGGCTGCCCGAGGAGATCGCCCACGCGGTGCTGCATCTGGCATCCGACGCGGCCTCGTTCACGACGGGCCAGATCCTCCGCCCCAACGGCGGCGTCGCCATGCCTTGGTAGCGACCCGCCCCCTGAGACCCTTCGAGGCATGGCGCCAGGCGGCCTGCCGCCGCGCCCGCGCCCGATAGGCGGCCCGCACCCGCCGCGGCCCCACGGCGCGCGCCCACGGCACCGTATGCACGGGCAGCAGACTCAGCCCCCACCCACCGGCGGCTATGGACGCCTCGACGGCCCCCGCATCCCCGGACGCGAGAACGAGCCGCCCCACGGCCCACCACCACACGGCACCTCCGGCCAGCGCCAAGCAGACCAGCACACCTCGGGGCACGCGCCGCACGAGAGCGGTCCCAGCCGCCATGGCCCTCACCTCCTGCCCCCGTGCCACACCGGCGCCGAACGCCGCCGATCACCCGGCGGGAAGGCGCACCGCGGTCGCCCGGGGTACGAGAGATGCGACGGAACCGATCCCGTCGCACCCTTCGCACCAGTCTCCGCCGCCCTTGCCCGGCCCGCATCCAGGGCCGCAGACTCGTCCGGTCGGCCAACGACTTCGGGGAGGAACACTCGATGAGTCCCGGTTTCGGTCCACCTCGGCCCTCCGGACCGCGCAGGCGCCCCGCACCAGAACCTGAACCGCCGGCGAGCGCACCCCCGGCGCGTCCTCCCGAGCCGCTGCCTTCGCTGCCCACCCCCTTCGCGAAAGACATGCCGCTCCCGGACATCGCACGGCGCGCACCGGCCCCTGCCGCCCCCAGCCCCGAATGCGACCCCCTGGCGGCTGTCGGCGCCCCTGAAGCCCCCGCCGCGCTCCCTGAAGGTCTCACCGCCTCCGTGCCCTTCTTCGTCAACGAGGAGCGCGTGCTCGGCAAAGCCCTCGAGGAACTCTCCAAGGACCCCGCACCCACGACCTGCGAAGCGGCCAACAACCGCATCAGGCACCTGGCCATCCGCTTCCACGAGACCAGGACGGCCGACGCGACCGACGCGGTCGCCGTCACCTGCCCTGTGCATCTGGCCCCGTACGACACCGAAGAGCCCGGACGACGCCTGGCACACGACCTCCGCGGGAATCTCATCGACGACCGGGAGACCGCCGAGCGGGAGCGGGGGTTCTTCGACTGGGCGAGCGTCGGCGTGAACGCCGCACGCGGGGACCTCGACACCGCCGCCGCCCAGGCGGCCGTTGCGACAGCCGCCCGGCTCGAGGGCCCGGGTGCCGGACCGGCACGCGCCGTCGCCGGCACCTTCCTCGTGTACGTGGCGCCGACCACGCTGATCGGGAAAACGGTGACCATGCTCGGGGACGCCCTGCGAGAGATCAACGGGCTCCCGCCGCTCGACCGTCACGTCGCCGCCCTGGACTTCTTGCAGAACCACCTGCTGCTGGGCCCCCTCGCCCGACAGGGCTGAGGCCTCCGCCGGCAACGCCGAAGGGGACCGCCCCGCGTGGGACGGCCCCCTTCTCCGCGGACACGCGGACACGCGGGCTGACGGGCTGACGGGCTGACGGGCTGACGGAACGAACCGCCTACGAACCGCCTCCCCCGACTGTCAGCCGTTCTCCGCCTGGAACATCCAGTGATGCTTCTCCAGATCCGCCGTGATCCCGATGAAGATGTCCTGGCTCACCGGATCCGCCTCTCCCGTCGCGTCCACCCGCTCACGCATCCGAGTGATCACCGCACCGAGCGCGTCCACCAGCGCCCGTACGGCGTCGACATCCTTGACCCAGCCCTCGGGCACCGCGCCGATGCCACTGGTCCCCGCCACCGTCGCGGCCCGCCCGTCGGGCGAGACACCGAGGGTAGAGGCGCGCTCGGCCACCGTGTCGGAGTGCAGCCGCGCGGTGTCCACGACCTCGTCCAGCTGCAGATGGACGGAGCGGAACCGGGGCCCGACGACGTTCCAGTGGATCTGCTTGGCCACGAGGGAGAGATCCACCAGATCCACGAGCGCACCTTGCAGTGCCTCGGAGACGACCTTGAGATCCGCATCGGACAACGGGCTCTTCACGACGTACATGCGCTTCCTCGCCACCTCTCGGAACGAAAAACTCCGGCTCGTTCCACCTTTGCACGCACCCACAAAAGTGGGCATTTCGAAAGTCCCGCGTACCCGGGACCAAAGACCCCATGCGCACCCAGGAACGCCAGAACCCCGGCGGGACAACCCGCCGGGGTTCTGGGAAAGCCGGAAAAACCGATCAGGCGGCGACCACGTCCACAGCCTCGGCGGGCGCCTTGATGGTGACCCGCTCCGGCGGCACACCGGCCACGGAGACGGAATTGAGCATGGGACGCACTCCGGCGGCGACCGGTTCGCGCGCGGTCTCACCCGCGGCGGCCGATGCGGCCAGCTCGGCGAGCGACAGCTCGTCGCTGACCTCGCGCATGAGCTCGGACATCCGTACGTCCAACGCGTCGCAGATGGCGGACAGCAGCTCGGAGGACGCCTCCTTCTGCCCCCGCTCCACCTCGGAGAGATAGCCGAGCGAGACTCGGGCGGACGAGGAGACTTCGCGCAGAGTACGGCCCTGGCGCTGGCGCTGCCGACGCAGCACGTCACCCAGCAGGCGACGGAGCAGAATCATCGGTGGCTCCCTCCTCGGACCGCGTAGCCGCATCCTTCACGCCCCACCGTACCGCCTCGCGGGGCGGCCGTGCGGGGAGCGATGTCGTGTTCACTCAGGGCTGCAAACATCAATTCCCCCCGTTCTGTTCCGTATCCTGTGCGCCCGCATTCCCGGTCAGTTCGCTCACGAGCAGGCCGAGCACGCTCCGTACACTCTCCATACGAATTTCCGTACGGTCGCCGTTCAACCTCAGAGCAGCGACTTTCCCATGTTCCGGACCTGGTCGCCCGGTGGGTTCGTCCGGTTCCGTGACCTCTTCGACCGGTCCGGCGACGGCCACGTACACCGTCCCGACCGGCTGGCCGTCCTGTGGGTCGGGTCCGGCGACACCGGTGGTCGCGATGCCCCAGTCGGCGCCGAGCAGCCGGCGCACACCGACGGCCATCTGCCGTGCGACCTCGGGATCGACCGCGCCGCGCCCGGCAAGAAGCGAGCCGTCGACGCCGAGCACCGAGTGCTTGATCTCGGTGGCATACGCGGTGACGGAGCCGCGCAGCACCTTGGAGGCGCCCGGCACGGCCGTGAGCTCTGCCGCGACCATACCTCCGGTCAGGGACTCCGCGACGGCCAGCGTTTCACCTCGTGAGACGAGAAGGCGCTGGACCAGGGTAGCCGCTTCCCCCGCCGGCTGGACCGGGGCAGCCGCTTCCCCAGCGGTCACGACCCCTCCAGCGCCTCGGCCCGCTCCTTCGCGAGACCCTGGCGCCGCAGCACGACGGCCTGGCGCACATAGTCCAGGCCGGTCCCCACGGTGAGCACCACCGCTATGGCCATCACCCAGAAGCGCAACGTGGCCAGCGGCCCGGTGAGCGCGAGCACGTACATCCCCACCGCTATGCCCTGCGCCAGCGTCTTCAGCTTGCCGCCACGGCTGGCCGGGATCACCCCGTACCGGATGACGATGAAGCGGAGCAGCGTGATGCCCAGTTCACGGCCGAGGATCACACCGGTCACCCACCACGGCAGATCGCCGAGGTAGGAGAGGCAGATCAGCGCGGCGCCCATGATCGCCTTGTCGGCGATGGGATCGGCGATCTTCCCGAAGTCGGTGACCAGGTTGTACGTACGGGCCAGATGGCCGTCGAACAGGTCCGTGATCATGGCGATGGCGAAGGCTGCCCAGGCGAGCGAGCGCCAAGCCGGGTCGTACCCGCCGTCGGCCAGCATCAGCAGGACGAAACCCGGCACGAGGAGGAGCCGGATCATGGTGAGGATGTTGGCGATGTTCCAGAGGCTGGCCTGATTGACGGCCGCAGCACCCAGCTTGCCGCCGGGCACCGGCTTCCCGCCGGCCCCGCCCGCGGATGCCGGGACTCCCGTCATCTGCCTGCCTCCTCAAGACACTCCACGACCAGGTCGACGCCCTCCGTGCCGACGACCTTTGCCTCGACCATACGACCGACAGTCAAGCCTTGACTCGACGTGAACACCACCTGTCCATCGGTCTCGGGTGCCTGGTGCGCACCGCGGCCGGTGGCGCCGTCCTCATCGTCGACGGACTCGACGAGCACCCGCAGGCTCTCGCCCACCCGCTCGTCGGCCCGCTGGTGGGTGAGCTCCTCGGCCAGCCGCGAGATCCGCGCGAGGCGCTGGGCTACGACGTCCTCGTCCAGCTTGTTGTCGTACGTGGCGGCCTCGGTGCCGTCCTCGTCGGAGTACCCGAAGACGCCGATCGCGTCGAGCCGCGCACCCGTGAGGAAGCGCTCCAGCTCGTCCACGTCGGCCTCGGTCTCACCGGGGAAGCCCACGATGAAGTTGGACCGCACACCGGCCGTGGGCGCCTTGCCGCGGATCTGGTCCAGCAGCTCCAGGAAGCGGTCGGTGTCGCCGAAGCGGCGCATCGCGCGCAGCACGTTCGGCGCGGAGTGCTGGAAGGAGAGGTCGAAGTACGGGGCGACGTTCTCGGTCGAGGTCAGCACGTCGATCAGACCGGGCCGCATCTCGGCCGGCTGGAGGTAGCTGACGCGTACGCGCTCGATGCCGTCGACGGCGGCGAGCTCGGGAAGGAGCGTCTCCAGGAGGCGGATGTCGCCGAGGTCCTTGCCGTACGAGGTGTTGTTCTCGGAGACCAGCATGATCTCCTTCACGCCCTGCTCGGCCAGCCAGCGGGTCTCCCCGAGCACGTCCGAGGGACGGCGCGAGATGAAGGAGCCGCGGAAGGACGGGATGGCGCAGAACGAGCAGCGCCGGTCGCAGCCGGAGGCCAGCTTCACGGAGGCGACGGGCGAGGTGCCCATACGGCGGCGCAGGGGCGCGCGCGGACCGGACTCGGGAGCGAGACCCTCCGGGAGGTCCTCGGGGGCCTGTGCGTGTCCGGGCAGGGCCGTGCCCGCGGCGGCGGCCTGGCGCTCGGCGGGCGTGATCGGCAGCAGCTTGCGCCGGTCGCGCGGGGCGTGCGCCTCGACGTTGCCGCCGCTGAGGATGGTGTTCAGGCGGCTGGAGATGTCGGTGTAGTCGTCGAAGCCGAGCACTCCGTCGGCTTCGGGCAGCGCTTCGGCGAGCTCCTTGCCGTACCGCTCGGCCATGCAGCCCACGGCCACGACGGCCTGGGTCCTGCCATGGTCCTTGAGGTCATTGGCTTCGAGCAGGGCGTCGACGGAGTCCTTCTTGGCGGCGTCGACGAATCCGCAGGTGTTGACGACGGCGACATCCGCGTCCGAGGCGTCCTCGACGAGCTCCCAGCCGTCCGCCTCCAAGCGGCCTGCGAGCTCCTCCGAGTCCACCTCGTTACGGGCGCAGCCAAGAGTGACAAGGGCGACGGTACGGCGTTCGGGCATAACGTCCAGAGTATCTGGTTCACCTGCCCGTCCTCGCCGCGGCGGGGTGTGGGGGCGCAGCCCCCACGAGTACCCCGTGCAACAGCACCCGCAACGACCGCCCTACCACCGGGGCCAGGCGGGGGTGTGGGGGCGGCAGAGCCCACAAGTGGGCTCAGCCCGCAGCCCCCGGGGCGACACAGCACCGTGCCCCGCCGGAACGCATCCGGCGGGGCACGGTACGAAGATCGTCAGCCGACCTCGGGGTCGGGCCCCTTGTCGTCCTTGGTGTAGGAGAGCCGCTCGACCTGGCCTTCCTGGAAGTCGTCCTTGACCTCCTTGCCGTTCACGAAGAGCTTTATGGCTCCCGCGTTCCCGAGCACGAGGTCGATGCGCTCGTCGTCGGTGAAGGTCTTGGTCTGTCCGTCCGCAACGAGGCCGTCGAACATCGTGGCGCCGTCGTGGCCCTTGACGGAGATCCAGCTCTTGCCCTCTTCGGCGCTGATCAGGACCGTGACCTTGTCCTTGGGCGCACCGGCGATCGCGCTGTCCGCCGGGTCCGGCTTGGGGTCGGCCGGCTTCGTGGGCGCCGGCTTGTCGGCAGGCTTGCTGGTCGTGGGCGCGGCCTCGGCGACGGGGTTCTTGGTGCCCTTGTCGGAGTCGCTGAACATCGTGAATCCGACGAAGCCGATCACCGCGACGATCGCCGCGACCATGGCGGCGGTCCAGTTGGGGCGGCGCGGCTCGGGGCGGATGCGCTCGGCCTCGAACAGCGGGGCCGCGGGGGTCGGGGTGGGCCGGCCGCCGCGTTCCTCGGTGAACTGGGCGAGCAGCGGGGCGGGGTCGACGCCGACGGCGCGCGCGATGGTGCGGATATGCCCTCGTGCGTAGACGTCGCCACCACAGCGCGAGAAGTCGTCCTGTTCGATCGCATGCACGATCGGAACCCGGACGCGGGTCGCCGCGCTGACCTCGTCGACCGTGAGCCGCGCGTCGATGCGGGCGAGCTGCAGGGCTCGGCCGATCGAGGGACGGTCCTCGTCTTCCGGAAATGAAGGACGGTCGTCTTCAGGGGAGTTGCCGATGGACACGGGGGCGCCTTTCGAGCGTGTAGCCACCTGCTGGACGTTCAGTCTAGGGGGGGTACGAAAGGGTGGGGCAACCGGGCGGGAGCACTTTGTACGCCATCAGGCTGGCCGGACATGCATCATGACCGGACATCCTGATGGTGGGACAGGTCGCCTACCCCTCTTCCAACTTGACGTGGTCCGAAGGGAAACGGTTGCCTGCCGTCCCCTTACGGGTGAGCCTCCCCGCGGATCACCGCGAGCACTCCATCCAATTCGTCCGGCTTGACCAGGACATCCCGGGCTTTCGAGCCCTCGCTGGGTCCGACGATGTTCCGCGACTCCATCAGGTCCATCAGGCGCCCCGCCTTCGCGAACCCGACCCGGAGCTTGCGCTGGAGCATCGAGGTCGACCCGAACTGGGTCGAGACCACCAGTTCGGCGGCCTGGCACAGGAGGTCCAGATCGTCGCCGATCTCCTCGTCGATCTCCTTCTTCTGCTTGGTGCCGACGGTGACGTCGTCCCGGAAGACGGGCGCCATCTGGTCCTTGCAGTGCTGCACGACGGCGGCGATCTCGGCCTCGGTGACGAAGGCGCCCTGCATACGGGTCGGCTTGTTCGCGCCCATCGGCAGGAAGAGCCCGTCACCCTTGCCGATCAGCTTCTCGGCGCCCGGCTGGTCGAGGATGACCCGGCTGTCGGCGAGCGAGGAGGTGGCGAAGGCGAGCCGCGAGGGCACATTCGCCTTGATCAGACCGGTCACGACGTCCACGGACGGCCGCTGGGTCGCGAGCACGAGGTGGATACCGGCGGCGCGGGCGAGCTGGGTGATGCGGACGATCGCGTCCTCGACGTCGCGCGGCGCGACCATCATCAGGTCCGCGAGCTCGTCCACGATGACCAGCAGATACGGGTACGGCTGGAGCTCGCGCTCACTGCCGAGCGGCGGGGTGACCTTGCCGTTGCGCACCGCCTCGTTGAAGTCGTCGATATGCCGGAAGCCGTACGCCGCGAGGTCGTCGTAGCGCAGATCCATCTCCCGTACGACCCACTGCAGCGCCTCGGCGGCCCGCTTCGGGTTGGTGATGATCGGCGTGATCAGGTGCGGAATGCCCTCGTACGCGGTGAGCTCCACGCGCTTGGGGTCGACGAGGACCATCCGTACGTCCTCGGGGGTCGCACGCACCATGATCGAGGTGATCAGACAGTTGATGCAGGAGGACTTTCCGGAGCCGGTGGCGCCGGCCACCAGGACGTGCGGCATCTTGGCGAGGTTCGCCATGACATAGCCGCCCTCGACGTCCTTGCCGAGCGCGACCAGCATCGGGTGGTCGTCCTCGGCGGCGTCCGCGAGCCGCAGGACGTCGCCGACGTTGACCATCTCGCGGTCGGTGTTCGGGATCTCGATGCCGACCGCGGACTTGCCGGGGATCGGGCTGATGATCCGGACGTCGGGCGAGGCGACCGCGTACGCGATGTTCTTGGCGAGGGCCGTGATCTTCTCGACCTTCACCGCGGGGCCGAGCTCGACCTCGTAGCGCGTGACCGTCGGGCCCCGGGTGAACCCGGTGACCTCGGCGTCGACCTTGAACTCGGAGAACACATTGCTGAGCGAGGCCACCACGGCGTCGTTGGCGGCGCTGCGCGTCTTGCCGGGCCCGCCGCGCTCCAGAAGGTCGAGCGAGGGCAGGGCATAGGTGATGTCGCCGGAGAGCTGGAGCTGCTCGGCGCGCGGCGGCAGATCGCGGGGCTCCTCGCGCGCGGCCTTGGTCAGGTCGGGCACGGCGCTCTCGGTGCGCGGCGCCGCCGGCGCGGGGGCCGCTTCCTCGGTCGCCGTCACATCCTTGATCCGGGCACTCGGCAGCGGCGTCGGCGTGGGCTCGGGCCGCTCCACCGTGACGCCCTGGGTGAGGTCGGCGACCAGCGGCGAGGGCGGCATCCCGTGCATCACGGCGCCGTCCAGCGCGGCGGCCGCCGCGGCGGCCACGTCGATCGCGTCGAGCGAGGGCTCCATCTCGGGGCGCACGGGGGCGCGGCGTGGGCGGCGCCGCTTGGTGAGTGCCTCCTCCTCGGCCTTCTCAGGGTCGTACGCGTCTGGTGCGGGCGTCTGCTTGCGGCGGCCGCGGGAAGCGGGCACGGCATCGCGCCACTGCTCGTCGTAGCGCGCGTCGTCCTCGGCGGCGTCACCGAACGCGGAGTCCTCGACCGGGTCGGGCTGGATGATGCCGAGCTTCTGGCCGAGCAGCCGGAGCCGCTGCGGAATGGCGTTCACCGGAGTCGCGGTGACGACCAGGAGGCCGAAGACCGTGAGCAGGACGAGCAGCGGTACGGCGAGCACCTCGCCCATCGTGAAGATCAGCGGGCGGGACGCGGCCCAGCCGATCAGGCCGCCGGCATCCCTTATGGCCTCGGTGCCCTCACCGCGCCCGGGGGCGCCGCACGCCATGTGCACCTGGCCGAGCACCCCGATGACGAGGGCCGAAAGGCCGATGACGATACGGCCGTTGGCCTCCTGCTGCTCGGGGTGGCGGATGAACCGTACGGCCATGCCGCCCAGGAGCAGCGGCACCAGGAGGTCGAGCCGGCCGAACGCGCCGGTGACCAGGAGCTCGACCAGATCGCCCACGGGGCCGCGCAGTTGGGACCAGGTGCCGGCCGCGACGATCAGCGCCAGACCGAGCAGCAGCAGCGCGAGTCCGTCCTTGCGGTGTGCGGGGTCGAGTCCCTTGGCACCACGCCCTATGCCGCGGAACGTCGCACCCACCGCGTGCGCCAGACCGAGCCAGACGGCGCGGACAAGCTTGTAGAGGCCACCGGTGGGGTTCGGGGCAGGCTTGGGTGCCGGCTTGGCCGCGGCCTTCTTGGCGGGCGCCTTCTTGGCCGGCGCCTTGGCTGCCGTGGCCTTTTTCGCCGGAGCCTTCTTGGGCGCCGCCGCCTTCTTGGCAGGGGGCTTCTTGGCTGCGGAGGGACGTGAGGCCATGGGGGTGAGGTTACCGGTGCGGACCTCTGCGGACACGTGTGCCCACTGCTTCACCCGTTCGTGTCGGCGCTCAAGGGCACGAAACTGACGCGGGATCAATTGTGCAGGTACGGAGGCGGATGGGTACCGCAGAGAGGACGTGGAGATTCCGCGTCATATACGGGGAGGTTCGACTTCACGCACCTGGAGGTTCCACGTCACGTACGCGGAGACGCGTCAGTTCTGCGAAGGAAGCGAAGCCGCGCCCGGACCCGTACCCGGCTCCAGAGCGTCAAGTGCCCGGCGGAGCCCGGTCAGTTTGCGCTCCAGATGGGCCGCCGTGGCCACCGCCGCGGCGTCCGCGGACTCGTCGTCGAGCTGCTTGGACAGCGCCTCCGCCTGCTCCTCCACGGCAGCGAGCCGCGCCGAGAGCTCGGCGAGCAGCCCTGCGGGCTCGCCCTTGTCGCCGATCGGCGCCTTGCCGCCGCCTTCGAGCTGGAGCCGCAGCAGAGCGGCCTGCTCTCGCAGTTGGCAGTTCTTCATGTAGAGCTCGACGAACACCGAGACCTTGGCGCGCAGGACCCACGGGTCGAAGGGCTTCGAGATGTAGTCCACCGCGCCCGCCGCATAGCCGCGGAACGTGTGGTGCGGACCGTGGTTGATCGCGGTGAGGAAGATGATCGGGATGTCTCGGGTCCGTTCCCGGCGCTTGATGTGCGCTGCGGTTTCGAAACCGTCCATTCCAGGCATCTGGACGTCCAGCAGAATGACCGCGAAGTCGTCCGTGAGCAGTGCTTTGAGCGCTTCCTCCCCGGACGATGCCCGCACCAGGGTCTGATCGAGCGCAGAGAGGATGGCCTCGAGCGCCAGCAGATTCTCCGGCCGGTCATCGACCAGGAGGATCTTGGCCTTCTGCACCATGGCCCGTCCTCCTCGCCCCGGCAGTCCACCGGTCGCCGCCCCAGGGGACGACTCCGTCCTGCCGCCCGTCCTTGTGCCGGTCATGGTAGCCGCACCCCGCCTGTCGCCACACCCTGTCACCGCGATGTCACTGTGCACGTAGCAGAAACGCAAGCGGAGACCAGAAGGTTCCCCGAATCCCGCACCTCTACACGGCAACGGACACGTTCCGTCAGCACGTCTTCGCGCGCGGCCGCCGTCACCGGCCGCTTCCTGCGCCCCGGCCGCCCCTTCCGGGCGGATTCCGTGCGCGACCGGTCAAGCATCCGGCCGCGCACGGACAAGCGGCGCACGCTGCCGCT
Organism: Streptomyces mesophilus; assembly: GCF_040300965.1. Lineage (GTDB taxonomy): Bacteria > Actinomycetota > Actinomycetes > Streptomycetales > Streptomycetaceae > Streptomyces > Streptomyces mesophilus_A. The sequence continues at coordinate 12,378 of NZ_JBEPEW010000122.1, forward strand.
CAGTCCTCGTTCATCCAGCTCTCCATGACCGAAAGCAGATGGTCGGGATCGACGGGCTTCGTGACGTAGTCCGAAGCACCGGATTCGATGGCCTTCTCGCGGTCGCCCTTCATCGCCTTCGCGGTGAGAGCGATGATCGGCAGACCCGCGAACTGCGGCATCCGACGGATCGCCGTCGTCGTCGCATAGCCGTCCATCTCCGGCATCATGATGTCCATCAGAACCAGCGTCACATCGTCGTGCTGCTCGAGGACTTCGATGCCCTCGCGCCCGTTCTCCGCGTACAGGACGGACAGACCGTGCTGTTCGAGGACGCTGGTCAGCGCGAAGACGTTGCGGATGTCGTCGTCGACGATCAGGACCTTCTCACCGCCGAAGTGGTAGCTGGGCCGCTGCTGCGGCGCCGGCTGTTCCGCGCCCGTCCACGGCTCCTGACCGCTCTGTCCCGCGGTCTGGCCGGGCAGCGCGGCCCGCGGCTCGGCGGCCTGTACGGAGCGCCTGCGGCGCCGGAACAGGGTGCCCGACTGGGCCACCGGCTCCGGCTCGGCGAGCTCCGCCTTGCCGTTCTCGCTCGCCGCGAACGGCTCGTCGACCGGCGCGGGCGGCAGCGCCTGCAGACCCGTGTGGTTCTCCGGCTCGATGGCGGTGGCCAGTTGGGCGTATTCCTGCGGCGGCAGCTCGTTGGGGTGCATCGGCAGGTACAGCGTGAAGGTCGAGCCGCGGCCCGGTTCGCTCGCCGCGTGGATCTCGCCGCCGAGCAGCCGCGCGATGAGCCGGCTGATCGACAGACCCAGGCCCGTACCGCCGTACTTGCGGCTGGTGGTGCCGTCGGCCTGCTTGAACGCCTCGAAGATGACCCGCATCTTGCTGCCCGGGATACCGATACCGGTGTCGGTGACCGAGAACGCGATCATGTCCGCGTCCGGGCTGCGCAGCGTGCCCATCTCCAGGAGCTGGGTGCGGATCTCGTGCGGCACCTCGGTGCCCGCGGGCCGGATGACCAGCTCGACGGCGCCGGAGTCGGTGAACTTCACCGCGTTCGACAGGAGGTTGCGCAGCACCTGGAGGAGCCGCTGCTCGTCTGTGTGCAGCGTCGCGGGCAGCTCCGGAGACACCCGTACGGAGAAGTCGAGGCCCTTCTCCGCGGTGAGCGGACGGAACGTCGCCTCGACATAGTCCACGAGCTGGACGAGCGCGATCCGCGTCGGCGAGACGTCCATCTTGCCCGCCTCGACCTTGGACAGGTCCAGGATGTCGTTGATCAGCTGGAGCAGGTCGGAACCCGCGCCGTGGATCGTCTCGGCGAACTCGACCTGCTTGGGCGAGAGATTGCCCTCCGCGTTGTCGGCGAGCAACTTGGCGAGGATAAGCAGCGAGTTGAGCGGGGTGCGCAGCTCGTGCGACATGTTCGCGAGGAACTCGGACTTGTAGCGCATCGAGACCGCGAGCTGTTCGGCGCGCTCCTCGAGGACCTGGCGGGCCTCTTCGATCTCGGTGTTCTTGACCTCGATGTCGCGGTTCTGCTGGGCGAGCAGCTCGGCCTTCTCCTCCAGCTCGGCGTTGGACAGCTGGAGCGCCTTCTGCCGGTTCTCCAACTCCTCGGAACGGTCGCGGAGTTGCTCGGTGAGCTCCTGCGACTGCTTGAGCAGGACCTCCGTCTTCGTATTGACGGAGATGGTGTTGACGCTCGTCGCGATCATCTCGGCGATCTGGCTGAGGAAGTCCCGCTGGATCTGCGTGAACGGCTGGAACGAGGCCAGCTCGATCACACCGAGCACCTGCGCCTCGAAGAGCACCGGAAGCACGATCACCTGCGCCGGCGGGGCGTCCCCGAGACCCGAGGCGATCTTGAGATAGCCGGATGGCGCGTTCTCGACGAGGATCGTGCGCCGCTCCTGCGCGGCCGTGCCGATCAGCGTCTCGCCCGGCTTGAAGGACGTCGGCATCGAGCCCATGGAGTAGCCGTAACTGCCCATCATGCGCAGCTCGTACGCGTCCTCGTCGGACGCCCCGACCTCCTTGGCGTCGTCCGTGGGCATCGCCAGGAAGAACGCGCCGTGCTGCGCGGAGACCACCGGGGTCAGCTCGCTCATGATCAGGCCGGCCACGTCCGCGAGGTCGCGGCGGCCCTGCATGAGGCCGGAGATACGGGCCAGGTTGCCCTTGAGCCAGTCCTGTTCCTTGTTGGCGATGGTGGTGTCGCGCAGGTTGGCGATCATCGTGTTGATGTTGTCCTGCAGGACCTGGATCTCGCCCGCCGCGTCCACGTCGATCTTCAGGTTGAGGTCGCCGCGGGTCACCGCGGTGGCGACGGCGGCGATGGCGCGCACCTGCCGGGTCAGGTTCCCGGCCATCTCGTTCACGGACTCGGTGAGGTCGCGCCAGGTGCCGTCGACGTCGCGTACGCGGGCCTGACCGCCCAACTGGCCTTCCGTACCCACCTCTCGGGCGACTCGGGTGACCTCTTCGGAGAAGGACGAGAGCCGGTCGACCATGGTGTTGATCGTGGTCTTGAGCTCCAGGATCTCGCCGCGCGCGTCGATGTCGATCTTCTTGGTGAGATCGCCCTTGGCGATGGCCGTGGTGACCATCGCGATGTTGCGCACCTGGCCGGTGAGGTTGGCCGCCATCTGGTTCACGGACTCGGTGAGGTCCTTCCACGTACCGGCGACGCCGGGTACGCGGGCCTGACCGCCGAGGATGCCGTCCGTGCCCACCTCGCGGGCCACCTTGGTGACCTGGTCGGCGAACGAACTCAGGGTGCGCACCATGGTGTTGAAGGTGTCGGCGAGCTGCGCGACCTCGCCGCGCGCCTCGATCGTCACCGTACGGGTCAGATCGCCGTTGGCGACCGCCATCGCGACCTGCGAGATGTTGCGCACCTGGCTGGTCAGGTTGGAGGCCATCAGGTTCACGTTGTCGCTGAGGTCCTTCCAGATACCGGTGACTCCCGGCACCCGGGCCTGACCGCCCAGCTGGCCCTCCGTACCCACCTCGCGGGCCACGCGCGTGACCTGCTCGGCGAAGTTGGAGAGCTGGTCGACCATGGTGTTGACGGTCGTGACGAGTTCGAGGATCTCGCCCTTCGCGTCGACGGTGATCTTCTTCGACAGGTCGCCCATGGCGACCGCGGTGGTGACCTCGGCGATGTTGCGAACCTGTGAAGTCAGGTTGTTCGCCATGAAGTTCACGGACTGCGTGAGGTCCTTCCAGGTGCCCGCGACACCCTGGACCTCGGCCTGTCCGCCGAGGATGCCCTCGGTGCCCACCTCGCGGGCCACCCGGGTCACCTGGTCGGCGAAGCTGGAGAGCTGGTCCACCATCGTGTTGAGGGTGTTCTTCAGCTCCAGGATCTCGCCGCGCGCGTCGACCTCGATCTTCTGCGAGAGGTCACCGCGGGCCACCGCGGTCGCGACCTGCGCGATGTTGCGGACCTGGGCCGTGAGGTTGCCGGCCATGCCGTTCACGGAGTCGGTCAGATCGCGCCACACACCGGCGACGCCGGGCACCTGCGCCTGACCGCCGAGCCGGCCTTCCGTACCCACCTCGCGGGCGACCCTGGTCACCTGGTCGGCGAAGGCGGAGAGCTGGTCGACCATGGTGTTGATGGTGTTCTTGAGCTCGAGGATCTCGCCGCGCGCGTCGACCTCGATCTTCTGCGAGAGGTCGCCACGGGCCACCGCGGTGGTGACCTGGGCGATCTGCCGTACCTGTGAAGTCAGGTTCCCCGCCATGAAGTTGACGGAGTCCGTGAGGTCCTTCCACGTACCCGATACGCCGTCCACGCGGGCCTGTCCGCCCAGGCGCCCCTCGGTGCCCACGTCACGGGCCATACGGGTCACCTGGTCGGCGAAGCTGGAGAGCTGGTCCACCATCGTGTTCACGGTGTTCTTCAGCTGGAGCATCTCGCCGGAGACGTCGACCGTGACCTTCTGCGAGAGGTCGCCGTTCGCCACCGCCGTGGTGACCTGGGCGATGTTGCGCACCTGGCCGGTGAGGTTGCGGAAGGCGGTGTTCACCGAGTCGGTGAGGTCCTTCCACGTACCCGCCGCACCGGGCACCTCGGCCTGCCCGCCGAGCTCGCCCTCGACGCCGATCTCCCGTGCCACACGCGTGACTTCGGAGCCGAAGGCCGAGAGCTGATCGACCATCGTGTTGACGGTGTTCTTGAGCTCCAGCATCTCGCCGGCCACGTCGACGGTGACCTTCTGCGAGAGATCACCGCTGGCCACCGCGGTCGTCACGGTGGCGATGTCGCGCACCTGGGTGGTGAGGTTGCGGAAGACCGTGTTCACCGAGTCGGTGAGGTCCTTCCACGTACCCGCCGCGCCCGGCACGAGCGCCTGCCCGCCGAGCTGTCCGTCGAAGCCGACCTCGCGCGCCACGCGTGTGACCTCGTCCGCGAAGGTGCGCAGGGTCTCGGTCATCTGGTTGATCGTTTCGGCGAGCTGCGCGACCTCGCCGCGCGCGCTCACGGTGACCTTGCGGGACAGATCACCGTTGGCGACGGCCGTGGTGACCTCGGCGATCCCGCGCACCTGCGCGGTGAGGTTGCCGGCCATCAGGTTCACCGAGTCGGTGAGGTCCTTCCACACACCGGCCACGCCCGGCACCTGCGCCTGACCGCCCAGCTCGCCTTCCGTACCCACCTCGCGGGCCACACGCGTGACCTCGGAGGAGAAGGAGGAGAGCTGGTCGACCATGGTGTTCACGGTGTTCTTCAGCTCGAGCATCTCGCCCGCGACATGCACCGTCACCTTGCGCGACAGATCGCCCTTGGCGACCGCGGTGGTGACGAGAGCAATGTCACGCACCTGCGCGGTGAGCCGGTACGCCATGGTGTTGACCGAATCCGTGAGGTCCTTCCACGAACCGGACATTCCACGCACCCGGGCCTGCCCGCCCAGCTTGCCCTCCGTACCGACCTCGCTGGCCACACGCGTGACCTCGTCGGTGAACCGCGACAGCTGGTCGACCAGGTTGTTGACCGTGCGGCCGACCTTCAGGAACTCACCGCGCAGCGGATGCGCCGAGCCGTCCGAGCCGGGCGCGCGCAGCTCCATGCGCTGCTCCAGGTCGCCCTCCGCGACCGCGGAGAGCACCCGTCCGACCTCGGAGACGGGACGTACGAGATCGTCGACCAGGGCGTTGGACGCGTCGATCGCCGCCGCCCACGAGCCCTCGTAGGCGCCGCTCTCGAGCCGTTCCGTGAGCTTCCCCTCACGGCCGACCATGCGCCGTACCCGCGAGAGCTCGCCGGTCAGATGCAGATTGCGGTCCGCGACATCGTTGTAGAGCGCCGCGATCTCGCCCATCACTCCGTCGTTCGTGACCGTCAGACGCTTGCGGAAGTTTCCGTCCCGCATCGCGGCCAGCGCGGCGACCAGCTTGTTCAGTGCCGCGGCATCGACTTCCACCGTCCCGTTACCGCGGCCGGCACGGGACTGGGCGCCTTTCGCGCGCGTGGACTTGCCTCGCGCAGCTGTACCGGACTCCACCGTGTCCCTCCCGCAGGGGTCGACCACTCGCTCGGTTGCTCGATGCTCGTTGCCGGGATTCCCGGGCTACTCCGACTGTCCTTCAGAGCTTGCCCAGTGTTTCACCCTGTCCGAACCAGGCCATAACACTTCGGCAGCTTCGTACTCCGCCGAAGTGTTCGTCGGCACCCTCCGGGCGGAAACACGGCAACCGGCATCCGCATGAACCGCGAAGGTAAGTAATCTGGCATCCGGCTGTCCAACCACCCCGGTCCGCCCGGCCTGGGCGGTACTACGGGAACTTACGGGCTGACGCGCTTGTGGAGGGGCGGCCGCACGATGGGCAGGGGAAACGTGTACGTGGACGGATCCGACACCGATACGCGCACAGGGAGTGCTGTGATCACCGCGCGAGCGGCCGCCAGCTTCGACCCCGTCGGGCGCTCGGTGGCCAGTGCCCGAGCGTTCGTCCGCGACACCCTCCAGGGCTGGGGCTACACCGACATCATCGATGACGCGGTGGTCCTGACCAGCGAACTTGTCACCAATGCCGTGGTCCACGCCGGCACCACCGCCGATGTGCTGTGCCTGCGCAGTGAAGATGCTGTACGGATCGAGGTCGCCGACCGCTATCCGGAGCGAGAGATCCCGCTTCAGCAGTCTTTGCGCACTCTTGGAAGTCCGGACCGCGAAGGCGGCCGCGGCCTCCAGCTGTGCGCGGCGCTCGCCAGCCGCTGGGGTGTCGAGTACACGCCGACGTTCAAACAGGTCTGGTTCCGTCTCGACCTGCCCGAGCGCCCGGTCGGCACCCGCACCGCGGGCCCCGCGCTCCCCGTCGACCTGCTGCCGGTCACCGACCCGCGCGTCCATGTCGCCGTCGTCCAGATCGACCGCGAGGGTGCGATCACCGCGTGGAGCGACGCCGCGGAGAGCCTTTTCGGATACGAGAGCGAGAAGGTACTCGGCCGCCAGCTCACCGATTTCGCGGCCTGGCCGCACACCCCCGGCACGGGCACCGGCATCGTCGAGGCGCTCCAACTCTCGCGCTGGGAAGGCAGTTACGGGATCCGCGGCGCCGACGGCCGGGTGATCCCCGTCTACGCCTCTCATCTGCGCGTACGGGACCCGGAGGGCGATCCCTCGACGGTCTGTCTGCTCGTACGGGACCACGAGCGCGCCGTGCTGCAGAGCCCGCACCGTGGCCCGGCCCCCGACGCGGCGACGCTCCCGGACGCGGGCACGGCGGCCGACCCCTTCGACACCTTCATCGGCTCCCCCGCCCCCGACGATCTCGACGGCCTCCTTCAGCGCACGGTCGAGCGCGCCCGCGACATGCTCGACGGCGACGCCGCCTTCCTGCTGCTCGCCACGGACGACGAGACGGAGCTGGAGGTGCGCGCCTCGACCGGCCTGCCCTCCGCCCGCCAGCGCTTCGCCCGCGTACCCGTTGAGGCCGGCACGGGGCGCTACGGTTCGGCGCGCATGCCCGCCGTCCACGAGGACCTCACCGTCGTACCGGGCGCGGCCCCGCTGCTCAACGGCACCGGGATGCGCTCGGTCGTCACCGTCCCGCTCAAGGTCGAGGGCCGGCTCACCGGCTCGCTCGGCGTCGCGGCCGAGGCGCCGGGCCGGTACTCGAACGAGGAGGCGCTGCGCCTCCAGTTCGCCGCCGACCGCATCGCGCTCAACGTCGAATCCGCCCGCCTCGGCGAGCTCGAGCGCCTGCGCCGCGGCTCCCTGAGCTTCCTGGTCGAGGCCTCCGACCTGCTCGCCGGCACCCTGGACCGCGACCAGACCCTGGCCCTGATGGCACAGATGACCGTCCCGACGCTGGCCACCTGGTGCGCGGTCTACACGATCGCCGACCAGTCGTCGGAGCCGTATCTCTCCTACGTCCTGCATGAGGACGAGGACCGTATCGACGGCCTCAAGGCCCTGCTCCAGCGCATCGATCCGCCCGACCCGGTGCCGACCCCCGGCGCACGCGTCTGGAACGCGCCGTCCGAAGCGGCCCACCGCGCCGCCCTGCGCACCTCCATGCGCAGCCTGGGGCTCGGCGAGCCCACGCGCCTTGCCGCCGGTATCGGCACCACGCTCGCGACGGCCTCGGCGGTCGGCGGCGAGACGGTCGTGCTTCCGCTGGTCGCCCGTAACCGCGTCATCGGCATGCTCACACTCGGCAAGCCCTCCGAGGAGCACTTCCGCCAGGAGATCCTCGAACTCGCCGAGGACCTCTCCCGCCGGGCCGCCCTCGCGCTCGACAACGCGCGTCTGTACTCGGAGCGCATGGCCATCAGCCAGTCCCTCCAGCGCAGCCTGCTGCCGCCCGGCCTTCCGCAGATCCCCGGCGTCGAGGTCGAGGTGATCTACCGCGCGGCCGGCGAGGGCAACGAGGTCGGCGGCGACTTCTACGACCTCTTCCCGATCCGTGACGGCGCATACGGCTTCGCGATCGGCGACGTCTGCGGTACGGGCCCGGAGGCCGCCGCGGTGACCGGCCTCGCCCGGCATGCGCTCAGACTCCTGGCCCGCGAGGGCTTCGGCGGCCCGGCCGTCCTCGAACGCCTCAATGCGGCGATCCTCGACGAGGGCGCCCGCAGCCGCTTCCTCACCCTGCTGTACGGGGAGTTGTGGCCGCAGGAGGACGGCTCGGCAGTCCTGAAGCTGGTGTGCGCCGGCCATCCGCTGCCGCTGCGCCTGCGCCAGGACGGCACGGTCGAACCCTTCGCCGAACCACAGCCGCTGCTCGGCGTGATGGACGACCTGGAGCTGTACGAGCAGACCATGACGCTCGAGCCCGGCGATGTGCTCCTGTGCGTGACGGACGGAGTGACCGAGCGCCGCGAGGGCACACGGATGCTCGGCGACGACGGTCTGATGGACGTCCTGACCAACTGCACCGGCCTGACCGCGGGCGCGGTCGCCTCCCGCGTGATGCGCGCGGTGGAGCGCTTCGCGACGGACGCACCGTCCGACGACATGGCGATCCTCGCGATGCGCGTGCCCGAGCCGCACAAGGACTGATCCCGGCATCGGGTCCGCAGAGGCCCCGGAACGCGAAGAACCCCGCCCGGTCACCGGGCGGGGTTCTTCCTGTCCGAGCCCCCATGCGGAATCGAACCGCAGACCTTCTCCTTACCATGGAGACGCTCTACCGACTGAGCTATAGGGGCCTGTTGACCTGCACGGTTTCCCGCCCGGCAACGACACAGATCATACCCCGAATCCCGGCCCCGACAGAACCACCGCTTCCTCTGGACCGCCCCCGGCGACACTGCCACCATGCGCGCATGTCGCCTACGGGTTTACGCCGCGCACTCACCGCCGCCCTCCTGACGCTCACCCTCGCGCTGGCCGGCTGCTCGTCCGGCTCCGGTGACGCGAAGGACCAGAAGTCCGGGAAGCCGTCCAAGTCCGCCTCGCCGAAAGCGAGTCCAGGACCCGGCGACCAGACCGTCACCCTCGAGTGGAAGGGCGAGAAGCGTGCGTACGCGGTCCACGCGCCGCCCTCGTACGCACCGGGCCAAAAGCTCCCCCTGGTGATCGTGATGCACCCGTACCCGAGCACCGGCACCCATGTGGCCCGGCTCAGCGCCCTGTCCGCGAAGGCCGACGAGGAGAACTTCCTCGCCGTCTATCCCGAAGGCCTCAACGGCGGGATGAACGCCCTGGTCTGCTGCGGCAGCGCAGACGACGTCGGCTTCCTTCGTACGATGACAAAGAGCCTTGTCGACACATGGGGCGCCGACCCGCAGCGGATCTACGCCACGGGCATCTCCAACGGCGGGGACATGTCCTTCAAGCTGGCCGTCGAACTCTCCGACACCATCGCCGCCATCGCCCCCGTCAGCGGCGGCTACAGCGGCCGCATCACCGATCCGGCTTCGTATGTGCCGAAGTCCCCGGTCTCGGTGATCACCTTCCTCGGCGGCGAGGACAAGTGGTATCCGGCCTTCAACGCCGGCCTCACCATCTGGCAGGAGCGCCTCAAGTGCGAGGAGCAGCCGCCCGCCAAGCTGAAGCAGAAGATCACCAGGACCGCCGCGCGGTGCGCGGACGGCTCCGAAGTGCTCGCGTACCGACTGCCGGAGATGGGCCACAGCTGGCCGCAGGGCAAGGCCGACATGGCCGAGCGGGAAGCGGCGGTGAACGCCACGGACCTGATGTGGGAGTTCTTCAAGTCGCATCCCAAAATGACGACTTGACGACCTGAGGCGACTGGGAGAACTGGAGGACCGATCAGTACGCCACGGTCAGATGCCGGATCCCGGAGCGGTCCTGGAGCTCGTCGAGCACGGCGACGGCCAGATCCTCGGCGCTGATGTGCGACCGCCCGTCCGTGTCCACGAGCAGGGTGTCGCCGCCCCACCGGTACGTTCCCGTGCGCTCGCCGGGAGCCAGCAGCGCCGGCGGGCTGAGGTAGGTCCAGTCGGCGCCGAAGTGGCCGGTGCAGACAGCCAGTTGCTCGGTGCTCGCCACCGCGATGGCCCGCCACTGCTCGGCCACGTACGCCGGATCGTCGACCACGAGCCCACGCGACGCGTCCGGACTGCGCAGCGGACCCGCACCGCCCACGATCAACAGCCGCGTACCGTCGGCCACATCGAGCAACTGCGCCGTGAGCGGGGCGAGCGACGCCTCGGCTCCCGGCGCGGGCCGGATGGCCAGCACGGCCGCGTCGACGGACGCGAGGATCGGCTTGAACCCCTCCGGCCGCGCGACATCGGCGGACACCCACTCCGCACCCGCGGGCAGGTCCTGCGGCGCACTGCGCGACACGGCGATCACCTCATGCCCTCGGCGTACGGCCTCGGCGGTGACGCGGCTGCCGACCATCCCGGTGGCGCCGATGACTGCGAGCTTCATCTCCGACTTCCTTCTGTGACTGGGGGCGGTACGCAGTGGGTGGGCTGCCGTCAGCGGCGCTGAGGCACCTTCGTACGAGGGCGTCGAGGGCTGAGCTGTCCGGCGACCAACGCCCCGAGGGCGAGCGCCAGACCGACGATCTGCCAGGCGGTGAAGGACTCGCCGAGCGCGAAGGCACCGATGACCGCCGCCACCACCGGCGACAGCAGAACGAGCAGCGCGGTCGCGGTGACCGGCAACCGCCCTATCCCCCGCAGCCAGAGACTGTGCGCGATAAAGCCACCCACCGTCCCGAGCCACAGGTACCCCAGCACCGCCTGGCCGTCGATCTGCGGCGGCGCACCCTCGAACAGCGCGGTGAGCGGTACGAGGAACAGCCCGCCCGCCGTGAGCTGCCACCCGGTCATGGCCACGGGCCCGACGCCTGCGGGCGCCCGCCAGTGCTTGGTCAGCACGACCCCGAGAGCCATGGACGCCGTACCGAGCAGCCCGGCACCCACCCCGGCGAGCCCGAGCCCGGCGGCCGGCCCGAGCACGACGAGCCCGACCCCGACGGCTCCCGCGACCGCCCATCCGATCCGCCACAGGGACGGCCGCTCCCGCAGCACACCGACAGCGAGTCCGGCCACGATCAGGGGCTGTACGGCACCGAGCGTGGCCGCGACCCCACCGGGCAGCAGCTCGGCGGTCAGGAAGAGCAGCGGATAGAAGGCACCGATGTTCAGCACACCGAGCACCGCCGCCTTCCACCACCACGCACCGTGCGGCAGGACCCGGGTGAACAGGACGAGCAGCAGCCCACCGGGCAGCGACCTCAACAGCGCTGCGAACAACGGGTGATCCGGCGGCAAGAACTCCGTCGTCACCACATAGGTCGTGCCCCACGCCATGGGCGCGAGGGCAGTGGCCAGGATCAGGGCGACAGTGCCGCCGACAGCCAGGGGACGCGCCTTGGGCGCTGCCGGCTTCACCGGCCGCGGGGTCATCACTGTGGTCATACGAAGAGTCTCGGCCCGCACCTATCAATCGGTCCAACACATAGTTGTCATCGAACCGATCGCACTGCACGATAGATCGCATGGAGCTCAGACAACTCCGCTACGCACTCGCCGTCGCCGAGACCCGCAACTTCACCCGCGCCGCCCGCCAGTGCTATGTCGCCCAGTCGGCGCTGAGCCACCAGATCGGCTCCCTGGAACGCGAGTTGGGCGTCCAGCTCTTCGCCCGCACCAGCCGCCGCGTGGAGCTGACCCCCGCCGGCGAGGCCTTTCTCGTACGGGCGAAGCAGTGCGTCGAAGCCGCGGAGCTGGCCGCGGCCGAAGCGGCGGCCGCGGTCGGCGAGGTCAGGGGCAGCCTGAAGATCGGCATCATCCCCACGGTCGCCGCCGTCGACATCCCCACCGTCCTGCAGCGCTATCGCGAGCGGTATCCGCAGGTCAAAGTCAGTCTCCATGTGGGCTCGAGCGACGCCATGAGCGCCCAGGTGACCGCCGGCGAACTCGACGTCGCCTTCCTGGGCCTGCCGGCCTCACGCGAACCGCAGGGAGTGGAGACCCGCGAACTGGCCCGCGAGAAGCTGGTCGCCGTGGTGGCACTGGACCACCCGCTCGCAGACCAGAGCAAGGTCACACTCCGCCGCCTCGCCGAGTCGCCCTTCGCCGACTTCCCCGTCGGCTCCCAGGGCCGCTCCCAGAGCGATCTCGCCTTCGAGGCAGCGGAGTTGGAACGCGAGGTCGCCTACGAGCTGATGTCGGCCGAACTGATGCTGCGCATCGTGAGCCGCGGCCTGGCCGTGGCCCTGCTCCCCTCCCCCATCGCCCACGCGTATCCCGAGGTCCGGGTCCTGTCGGTCATCGACGGCCCGCGGCGCGCGGAGTACGTGGCGTGGAGCAAGTTCAACCCCACCCCGGCGACCCGCGCCTTCCTCGAAACGCTGCCGTGAGCCCTCTTCAGAAGGCGGGCACGAGCAGCCCACCGAGCGCATTGCACGAGGACACGATCCGCTGCAGCTCGCGACGGCTCAACTCCCCGCCGATCTCCAGCGCAAGCGTCTCGTCGGCGGCCCGCTCGGTCTCGGGCAGCGCCACATCACGCCGGTACTCGGGCAGCCGGTGCACCGGCGTCTTCACCGGCACGGAACAACGAACTCCCTTGGCCCGTACGGCGCGAGCGAAGGCATCACGATCGGGCCGCCCATTCCCCGGAACACGGACCACATACTGCTGATACGTGTGTCCCGCGCTGTGCACCGGAGCATCGACGCCTCTGAGGCGAGCCGACAGATAGGCCGCGTGCGCCCGCCGCTGCGCAACCGACCCCGGACCGACCGTGTCGGCCTCCTGGAGCACCAACAACCCCTTACCGGTGCCGACCTCATGCACCTGCTGCAGCCCCGAGGACTCCCCGAAGCGCCGCACGGCGACGATGGCGGCCGTGCGCGGCCCTATGGCGGCGGTGACGGCGGAGGCATCCAGACAGTAGGTATCGGGATCGATATCAGCGAACACCGGCAGTCCACCGGCGGACACCACGGCGTCGGCGACCTCGGCGTTGCCGTACGCCGGCACGATCACCTCGTCACCGAGTCCGATACCCGCGGCCTTGAGCATTGCGACTGTCCCCATGCCGCGGATGCTGTCGGGACAACGTGAACGGGAAGTGACACAAAACAAAAAGACGCCGGTCCCTGAACCGAAGTTCGGGGACCGGCGTCTTATTATCAAATTTAGTTCGGCGGCGTCCTACTCTCCCACAGGGTCCCCCCTGCAGTACCATCGGCGCTGTGAGGCTTAGCTTCCGGGTTCGGAATGTAACCGGGCG
>NZ_JBEPEW010000123.1:0-24977 GCF_040300965.1 Streptomyces mesophilus
GGCCGCGAGCCGGCTGGTCTGTCCGGCGCCGCAGCCGAGGTCGAGCACGCGGCTCGCCGCATCGATGCCGGCCGCGTCGAGGAGCGCTTCGTTGAAGCCGCCGTTGATGGCGTTGTAGCGGTCGTGGTGGGCGGCCCAGTGCTCGCCCTCGTATCCGTTCCAGGCTTCGGACTGCTGGACGTTCACGATCTGCGTCATCTCGACCTCCGTTATGAACACTTGTTCATGAACCTATGTTCAGAATGAAGGACAGGGCGCGGAAACGCAACCGTCCCCGGCCGCACGAGGCGGCCGGGGACGGTGAACTCAGGTAGTTTGAGCGTTACTTGACGAGGAAGCCCCGCAGGTCGTCGAGGACCTCGTGGGCGGCCGTCACGCCGAGGCCCAGGTACCAGGTCTCGTCCGGGACGTCCTCGGCCTGGCCGTTCTTGACGGCGCCGAGCTTCTTCCAGAGCGGGTTGTCCTCGGCGGTGTCGCGCTTGGTCTTGTTCACGTCGCCGTAGACACCGGTGAAGATCCAGTCGGCGTCGGCCTCGTCGATCTTCTCGGGGCTGATCTCGGTGGCGAGATCGTTGATCTGCTGGTTCTTCGGGCGCGGGACGCCGACGTCCTCGAGGATCGTGCCGATGAACGAGGCCTTCGCGTACAGGCGGATGCGGTCCGGCATGTAGCGCAGCATCGTCACGGTCGGCTTCTTCTCGCCGAGGTCCGCACCGAGCTTCTTCGCCTGCTCCTCGTACGAGGCGATCTTCTCCTCGGCCTCGGCCCGCTTGTCGAGCGCGGTGGCGTTGAGGAGGTAGTTCTCCTTCCAGGTGAAGCCCGGGCGGATGGAGAACACGGTCGGGGCGATCTTGGAGAGCTGCGGATAGAGCTTCTCCGCACGCAGCTGCGAACCGAGGATCAGGTCGGGCTTGAGGGCCGCGATCGCCTCCAGGTTGAGGGAGTTGATCGTGCCGACGTCCTTCGGGCTGCCGGCGGCCTTGCTCAGGTACTCGGGGATGCCGTCGTCGCCCTCGGTGGGGGCGTAGCCGACGGGCTTGACGCCGAGCGAGACGACGTTGTCGAGCTCGCCGACGTCGAGCACCACGACGCGCTTGGGCTGCGCCTCGAGCTCGGTCTTGCCGAGGGCGTGCGTGATGGTGCGCGGGAACTCGCCGGGCTTGGCGTCCGTGCCCATCTTCGCGGTGTCCTCGGCGGCCTTCGTGAAGTCCTCGCCGCCGGTCGCGACCTTCTTGCTGCCGGCGCCGTTCTCCGACTTCTTGGCACCGTCCCCGCTGCTGTCCGAGGAAGAGCAGGCACCGAGGGTGAGCGCGGCGGCTACGGCGAGGGCTGCGGCGGCGGTGCCGCGGCGGCGAAGGGACATCGACGCTCCATAAAGGCGAGGCGCACACGGCCTTACGCCGGGGAGGTGCGCACACAGGATTTGCTTAGGTAACCCTCACCTTACGCATCCGGGGCAACGGAGGGCACAGCCACCCCCTGTGACGCTCCCGACAGCAGGGCAACAGCACAGGGACCTCCCCCCTCTCAGGCGAATCAGGACATCGCCACCCTTTGGTGTGAAGCGTGAGGCCGCGCGTCCCACGCCAGTGCGTGCGAAAACTAGCTTTCGTCACCGGAGGTGAAGGCCGGATGACGACGACGGCGTGTGCGACGGATGCGGTCCCCGGGGACGGTGTGCCCGAGGGAACAGTGGAGGCTGGGCGTCCGGGGTTCACGATCGCGGCCGACGGTTCCTACGCGGCGCGGCTCGCACCGCGCGGCGAGGTCTGGTGCCCCGAGCGCTGGAGCCTCGACAGCCCCGAGCCCTATGTGGTGCCGCTGCCGCTCGACCAGCCCGAGGAGCCGGACACGGAGGTGCTGCCACTGGCCGACGGACGGGTGCTCGTGCACCGGCTCGCGGACGGCCGCCACATGTTCTCGCTCCTCTACCCGACGGGCCCCGGCACGGGTCAACTGCCGCTCGGCGCCGTGGAGACGGCCGAGCTGACGCTGCTTCCGCCCTCGCCCAGCGGGAGTCCGGCGTATGGACTCGCGCCCGGTGAGCGGTCGAGTTCCGTCTGGCTGGTGGCGGGCGGCGCGTTCGGACCCGAACTGGTCGCGCAGGTGCCGGGCCGCTGCTCGGGCGGGGTGTGGCTGGACCGTACGGGCCGGATGCTCGCGCTCGACCAGCACCTGGACGGGCGCACGAAGACGGTCGCCGTCGATCTGGAGCGCGGGGGTGAGGTCTCGCCGCTGCTCCAGATCGGCGACGACTCCGACGACCGGCTGCTGCTCGCCGACCCCGGCAGCGGCTTCATCCTGGTGCGCTCGAACGCGCCGGGTGAGGACCGGCTCGGCTGGGGTCAGCTCGGTTCGACCTTGCCGATACGTTTCCCCGAAGGGCTGCGTCTGGAGGACTGCACGGTGACGCCGTTCGCCATACAGCCCGGTCAGGTCCTCAGCCCCGAGGCCTGCGCGGTGGCGCTCAGGATCGACGGCGCGGCGGGCAGCTGGGCCGGGATCTGGTCTCCGCAGCAGCGAGCGACCCAGCAGTTCGCGGCGCCGTACGGCTGGCTGGGCAGCGGTCTGTGGTCGCCGGGCCAGGAGCTGCTGCTGCCCTACGTCACCGAGGACACCCCGTGCGGCCTCGCCCGGATGGCACCGGTCGCGCCGGAGCCGATGCGACTGCCGGAGCCCGTCGAGGCCGCGCCCGAGCGCGAACCGGCCGCGAACGCGCTGCGGCCGGTTCCGCTGCAACAGGCCCTGCTTACGGGGCGGTTGGCGGGGCGCTGACGGCCGCCGCAGCTGACCGTTGCGGGTGCGCCTCCGGCGGGGTGCCGCTGTGCCCACCCGTGCCGCCCTGCGGCACGATTGCCCACAGCGGCGAGGGGCGAGGGGCGAGGGGCGAGGCAACCTAGCCGTGCTTGAGCCCCAGTACCTCGGCCGCCGCGAAGGTCTCCCCCGCCGGGCGCTCCTCGTACCACGGGGTGATCAGCTCATCGAGCTCGTCGTACGTGAACACCTCCTTGGCGGTGTCGAACTTCGCGGCCACCTTGGGCCGTTCGACCACCGCGACCATCCCGCCGTGCACCACGAGCAGCTGCCCGTTGACCTTCGCGGCCGCGGGCGAGGCGAGATAGCCGACGAGCGGGGCGACGTGCTCGGGCGCCAGCTTGTCGAGTCCGCCGTCGGTCGGCTCCTGGAAGCCGGCGAAGACGTCCTCGGTCATCCGGGTGCGGGCGCGCGGGCAGATGGCGTTGGCCGTCACGCCGTACTTGCCGAGGGCGAGCGCGGACGAGGTGGTCAGTCCGACGATGCCGCCCTTTGCCGCGGCGTAGTTGGGCTGACCGGCCGAGCCCGCGAGGAAGGCCTCGGACGAGGTGTTGATGATCCGCCCGAAGACCGGGCCACCGGACGCCTTCGACCGCTCGCGCCAGTGCACGGAGGCGAAGTGCGTGGTGTTGAAGTGGCCCTTGAGGTGGACGCGGATCACCGAGTCCCACTCGTCCTCGGACATCGAGAAGACCATCCGGTCGCGCAGAATGCCCGCGTTGTTGACCAGGATGTCCAGCTTGCCGAACGAGTCGACCGCCAACTGCACCAGCTGACGGGCCTGTTCGTGGTCGGCGACGTCGCCCAGGTGCGCTACGGCCCGGCCGCCCGCCGCCTCGATCTCGGCCACGACCTGCTCGGCAGGGGTCGACGAAGCCTCACCGGAACCGTCCCGGCCCGGCTGCCCGTAGTCGTTGACGACGACGCTCGCGCCGAGCCGGGCCAGTTCCAGGGCCTCGGCCCGGCCGCGGCCGCGTCCGGCGCCGGTGACGATCGCGGAGAGGCCGGCAAGCGGGCCAGTCTGCTGTGACATCGAAGTCCCCTCGTAGACAATCGGTTCGACGTGCTCAGATCTCGATGCAGGTGCGCAGCGCGACACCGGTCCGCATCTGCTCGATCGCCTCGTTGATCTCGCTCAGCGGCACCCGGTGCGTGATCAGGCCCTCGAGGTCGATACGGCCCGCGCGCCACAGCGCGATGGCCCGCTCGTACGAGGTGAGGACGTCGCCGCCGCCGTACATGGACGGCAGGATCTTCTTCTCGTCGAAGAACAGCTCGAACATGTTGAACTGCAGGTAGTCGTCGAGCGCGCCCGCGCCGACCACGATGAGGCTGCCGCCGCGGCGGGTGGTCTCGTACGCCTTGCGGGCTGTCGCGGACTTGCCGACGACCTCGAAGACGTAGTCGAAGCCCTCGCCGCCGGTGATGTTCTGCTTGGCGTCGTCCAGCTCCTCGGGCGAGATCGCCTTGGTGGCGCCGAACTTGAGCGCCGCCTCGCGCCGCGAGGCCACCGGGTCCACGGCCACGATCTCGGCGGCGCCCTTGAGCTTCGCGCCCTGGATGGCGGAGATGCCGACACCGCCGCAGCCGATCACGGCGACAGAGGAACCGGCCGCGACGTCCGCGGTGTTGATCGCCGCGCCGAGCCCGGTGGTGACACCGCAGCCGATGAGCGCGGCGATGTCGAAGGGCACGTCGTCCGGGATCGGCACGGCGCATCGTGCGTCGACCACGGTCTCCTCGGCGAAGGTGCCGGTGCCGGCGAAGCCGAACACATCACCGCTGGGGCGCTTGTAGTTGGGGATGCCCGCGTTCATGAACCCGGCAAGACACAGCTGCTTCTGGCCGCGCTTGCACGCGGGGCAGATCTCGCACGCGGGCAGCCAGCACACCAGGACCCGGTCGCCCGGCTTGACGTGTGTGACGCCCTCGCCGACCTCGAGGATCTCGCCGGCGCCCTCGTGTCCCGGCACGAACGGGCCGGGCTGCGGCAGCACACCGCTCATCGCGGACAGGTCCGAGTGGCACAGGCCGGTGGCCCGCACCCGGATCTTCACCTTGCCGGGCCCGAAGCCGGTGGTCTCGAAGTCGTCGAGCACTTCCAGCTTGTCCTGGCCGATCTCGTGCAGTACAGCTGCGCGCATGGTGCGGCTCCTTCTCGGATGCGGTGCGGAACAGGCGTAGTACGTGTGGGGGTTACGGGGATCAGGAGTGCTCGACCACGGTGTCCGCGAGCACGGGCGCGTCGTCCCGTTCGGCCGCGGTCACCGACACCTGGACCTTGCCGTCGAGCTGCCAGATGCGGATCCGCAGGGTCTCGCCGGGGAAGACCACACCTGCGAAGCGTGTGGTGTACGAGCGGACGCGGGTCACATCGCCGTCGAGCACGCTGTCGACGACGGCCTTGAGCGTCATCCCGTAGGAACACAGCCCGTGCAGGATCGGCTTGTCGAAGCCGGCCAGCTTGGCGAACTCGGGGTCGGCGTGCAGCGGGTTCCAGTCCCCGGACAGGCGGTACAGGAGCGCCTGGTCCTCGCGGATCGGCTTCTCGACGGTCTTGTCCGGTGCGCGGGCGGGCAGTTCGAGGCGGTCGGAGGGTCCGCGCTCACCGCCGAAACCGCCCTCGCCGCGGACGAAGATCTGGGTGTCGCAGGTCCACAGCGGGCCCTCGTCGTCGGTGACCTCCGAGCGCATCACGATCACGGCGGCCTTGCCCTTGTCGTACACGGCCGGGATCGTCGAGCTCTGGACCGCCTTGCCCTTGACGGGGATCGGCCGGTGCAGCGTGACCTTCTGGCCGCCGTGCAGGACCGCGGCGAGGTTGACGTCGATGCCGGGCGCGGACAGGCCGCCCGCGGCGGCCATCCCACCGCCCGCCACGGTCGCGAAGCTCGGCAGGACCTGCAGCTTGGACTCGAGGGTGTAGCGCAGCTCGTCCGGGTCGGTCGCGGGGATTCCCGCGCCAAGACCCAGGTGGTAGAGCTGGATGTCCTTGTGGTCCCAGGTCAGGTCGGTGCTGCGCGGCTCGGAGGAGACGGCCTTTGCGGCATCAATGGGCATGGGGACGCTGCTCCTTGGGCTGTTTCATGCGCGTGAGCAGTGCGGTCACGCACGTGGAAGACCTCGGTGCGGCCGTCCGCACCGTCGGCCGCACCGAGGTCGCATCGGACCGGCCCCGATGCGTTCCGCACGAGTCCCGGACGTACTCCGGAAGACCCGTTCTAGAACGCGTTCTAGGCCAGTGATCCCCATGTATAACGCAGCCCCCGGCAGTTGTGAAGAGCTCGGGCAGCACGTTCTGACGCCACGTCAGATACGGGGTCTGTACAGGAAGTTCCTCTTCAGGAGCGTGCTGATGCCCCTGTCATGCGCCGGGCATGACATTTGTCCTACGGAGCTCCTGACAGGAGGTTCTGCCGCCGCCCCGCCCCCGCTCCCTACGGTCATGGCATGACAACGACCACGCCGGCCGTGGACCTGAGCACAGTGGTCCGGGCCTTCCCCTCCGTCACCGCCGTGGACGGCGTCGATCTCGCCGTCGGGCGCGGTGAGACGGTCGCGCTGCTCGGCCGCAACGGCGCCGGCAAGTCCACCACGATCTCGCTCCTGCTCGGCCTGGACGAGCCCGACGCGGGCACGGTCCGCCTGTTCGGCGAGCGGCCCGAATCGGCCGTCCGCGCGGGGCGGGTGGGTGCGATGCTGCAGGACGGCCGTCCGATCCCGCGGGTCACGGTGCGCGAGCTCGTCACCTTCGTGGGCCGTACGTATCCGCGGCCGATGCCGGTCGCCGAGGCCCTCGCGCTCGCCGGTCTGAGCGAGTTCGCCGACCGGCGTGCGGACCGGCTGTCGGGCGGCCAGGTGCAGCGCGTACGGTTCGCTCTCGCGCTCGCCGGGAACCCCGGGCTGATCGTGCTCGACGAGCCGACCGCGGCCCTCGATGTCGAGGCCCGCCACGCGTTCTGGAAGGCGATGCGCGGCTATGCGCGGCGCGGCAACACCGTGCTGTTCTCCACGCACTATCTGGAGGAGGCGGACGCGAACGCCGACCGCATCGTGGTCATCGACCACGGCCGGATCGTCGCGGACGGCACCGGCGAGGACCTCAAGCGGCGGGCCGGCGGGACGCTGGTCTCCTTCGATCTCGCCGGGCAGGACTCCGGCTGGCTGACCTCACTGCCCGGGGTGACCGCGGTGGAGATACGCGGCGAGCGGGCGAGCCTGCGCAGCGAGGACTCGGACGCGACCGTGGTCGCGCTCGCCGGACGGGGAGCCGTACGGGCCCTGCGGGTCGAACCCGCCTCCCTGGAGGACGCGTTCCTCGCCCTGACCACCCCTGATCTGGAGCTGGTGTGATGACCGCCGACCTCGTCAAGCCGCGGCCCCACTCCGTGCTGCTCGACTATCTGCGCCTCGAAGTGCGCCGCACCCTGCGCGACACCGGCTTCGTGGTCTTCGGGATCGGGATGCCCGTCCTGATGTATCTGCTGTTCACCAACATCGGTGCGAGCGACGGGGGTTCGGGCGACTGGAAGACCTCCGCCATGGTCGGCATGGCGGCCTACGGTGCGCTGGGCGCGGCCCTCGGCACCGGGACCGCCGTCGCCGACGACCGCGCGCACGGCTGGCTGCGCCAGCTCAGGGTCACCCCGCTCACGCCGCGCCAGGTGGTGACGGGGCGGGCGCTGAGCGGTTCGGTGACGGTGCTGCCGGCGATCGCCGCCGTACTGACCGCGGGCGCGCTCGTCAACGGCGTACGCATGGACGCCTGGCAGTGGGTCGCCCTGGTGCTGCTCCTGTGGCTGGGCGCGCTGCCGTTCACGCTGCTCGGCCTCGGCAACGGCTACCGCCTGAGCACCCAGACCACCGGCGTCGTCAACATGATCTGCAACATGGGCCTGGCCGTCGTCGGTGGCCTGTGGTTCCCGTCCGAGCTGTTCCCCGGCTGGCTGCGCGCCCTGTCCGACTACACGCCCGCGCACAGCTTCGCGGACCTCGGCTGGTCGACGACCGAAGGCGCGGCGCCGGGTGCCACCACGGTCCTCGTGCTGTGCGGCTGGCTGCTGCTGTTCGGCGCCTATGCCGCGTCGTCCTATCGTCGTTCGGCGCGGACGGTGTGACCATGACCCCCGTGACGCATACGCAGAGCGAGCGGCCGAGCGAGGCGCAGAGCGGGAGCGGGCCGGCGCAGCCCCGGCGCAAGGGCGGGCCCGGACCGCGCAGCGCGTTCGCCTTCCTGCCGTGGCTGCTGCTGGGCATGGGGGCCTTCTCCAATGTCGTACGGGGAGAGACACCCAATCCCTGGGTGGGCGGGATCGGGCTGCTCGTCTTCAACTCCCTTTACGTCTCCGTGGTGTTGCAGACCTTCCGGCGGCGCGATGCCCGCTGGACCTACGTGGCGCTCACCGGCATGGCGGCGGTCACCTTCGGTCTCGCGATCGGGTACGGGGGCCCGTGGCTCGCCCTGTTCCCGCTGCTCTCCCTCGCGGTCGGTACGGCGCTGCGCGGGCGGCGGCTCGCCTGGACGGTCGGGGCACTGACCGTTTCGGCCGCCGTCACCGGGGCCTGGCGGGACACGGACGCCTGGTCGGCGGTGACCAGCGGATACGGCACGCTGCTCTCCGGCCTTGTCACCGCCGCGATCCTCGCGCTCTCGGAGAAGGTGGTCGAACTGCGCGAGACCCGCGAGGAGTTGGCCCGGGTGGCCGTGGAGCAGGAACGGCTGCGTTTCTCGCGCGATCTGCACGATCTGCTCGGCCACACCCTCTCCCTGATCGTGGTGAAGTCCGAGGCGGCCCGGCGGCTCGCACCCCATGACCGGGACGCCTCGCTGCGGCAGATCGCCGATATCGAGACCGTGGGCCGCCAGGCACTCACCGAGATACGCGAGGCGGTCACCGGCTACCGCGAGTCGAGCCTCGGCACCGAACTCGACCGCGCCCGCGACACCTTGGCCTCCGCGGGCATCGAGGCGGTGGTCCGGCGTTCGGGTCCCGCTCCGTCCCCGGTGACCGGTGCGCTGCTCGCCTGGGTCGTACGGGAGGCCGTCACCAATGTCGTACGGCACTCGGGGGCCACGACGTGCCGTATCGAGGTCACCGGCACCACCGACGACACCCGGCTCACCGTCACCGACGACGGCCGGTCCCCGGGCAAGGGGGCCCAGGCCTCCGGCAGCGGACTGCGCGGGCTGACCGAGCGCCTTGCGCAGGCGGGCGGTGAGCTGGAGTGGGGGCCCGGGGAGCGGGGCGGGTTCCGGGTGACGGCGCGCCTTTCGGCCGATGTCGGGCAGGAGGCCCTGCACTAGGCCGGACCGACAGCCGGACCTGATTACGGACCGACAGCCGGACCGGAAGCCGCACCCGACGCCGGACCGGAAGCCGCACCCGCACCCAGCGCCGGACCGGGAGCCGCACCCGAGGCCGGCCCGGGAAGCCGCACCAACAGCCCCAGCGCTAGGCGGACTTGCGGGCCGCGGGCACCTTGGGCGCCCGCTCCGAGGGCATCCACAGCAGAACGAGGACCACTCCCCCGAGCAGGATCAGCCCACTCGTACGGAACGCCGCCGCATAGCCGTCCGTCAGCGCCGCCGGATCCGAGCCGCCGCCCGAGTGTGCCGCGGCGATCGTCGACAGGATCGACAGGCCCAGCGCGCCGCCCATCGTGCGCGAGGTGTTGATCAGGCCGGAGACCAGGCCCGCCTCCGAGGGCGCGGCGCCCGAGGTGGCGAGCGACGCGAGCGGGGTCATGGCGAGGCCGGCGCCCAGCATCATCAGGATGCCGGGGAACAGGATCGAGCTGAGGTAGCCGCCGTCGGGCGCGATCGTCGCCTGCTGCAGTCCGTAGCCGGAGGCCGCGATCAGGATGCCGAGGATCGTGACGTTCTTGGCGCCGATCACGCGCATCAGACGGGGCGCGAGCTTGGAGCCGAGCATCACGGTCAACGAGGAAGGGACGAGGGCGAGTCCGGCCTCGATGGCGGAGTAGCCGAGGACGTTCTGCGCGTACACCGTCATGAAGAACCACATGGCGAAGCTGGCCGCACCGCAGACCATCATGACCGCGTTGGCCGCCGCCACGGACCGCACCTTGAACAGCCCGAGCGGCATCAGGGGCGCCTTGGTCCGCGCCTCGACCAGGAGGAACACCGCGATGAGGAGCAGTCCGGCGGCCAGCGGTACCAGCGTCGCGGGCGCCGTCCAGCCCTCCACCTCGGTCTGCACGATCCCGTACGCGAGGGTCGCGAGCCCGGCCGTCACCAGGACCGCGCCCGGCAGATCGAGCCGGCGCCGCTCGCCGCCCCGGCTCTCGCTCAGCCAGAACACGGCGGCGACCAGGACCAGGACCCCGATGGGCACATTGATCAGGAGCACCCAGCGCCACGACAGGAGATCGGTGAGCACCCCGCCGACCAGACCGCCGGCCGCGCCGCCGCCCGCTCCGACGGCGGTCCAGGTGCCGATGGCGCGGATACGGGCCGGCCCTTCGGGGACGGCCGAGGTGAGCAGGGTCAGGGTGGACGGTGCGAGCACCGCGGCGCCCAGGCCCTGGACGGCGCGGGCGGCGAGCAGCTGCCAGCTCTCCTGCGCGAGACCGCCCGCGAGCGAGGCGGCCGTGAACAGCGCGAGCCCGACGAGGAACATCCGCTTGCGCCCGAAGAGGTCCCCGGCCCGCCCGCCGAGCAGCATGAAGCCGGCGAAGGCGATCGAGTACGCGTTGACCACCCACTGCAGGCCGAGCGCGCTCAGGCCCAGGTCGGAGCGCATCGACGGGAGCGCGGTGTTCACCACGGACACATCGAGCACGACGAGGAACTGGCCCGCACACGCCGTGAGCACCACCGCCCAGGTCGGAATGGAACGGCGTGACGTACCGGTGGTTATCGGGGCTTGGGTGGGTGTCTGGGCCATGACCGCCATGCTCTCAGGCCGCCGACGGCCGCTGCATCGGGGTTTCGATGCAACGGCCATCGGTCTTCGGGACTAGGACTCCACCGTCAGAGGAGGTCCATGTCCGCCGGGCCTTCGACGCACTTGCCGGTCTCGTCCACCAGGTAGATGACGTCACGGGTGCCGACGGCACCTTCCGACTTCCCTGGCTCGGGGTCGATGAACGGGCACGTCGACTCCACCCCGCGGACGACCACCTTGTACGTGACAGGCCACTCGCGTTCCTCTGCCCACCCGAAGGTGGCACCGCCGCCCGCTGACCGGTCGGGGTCCCCCACGACCCCGAGGCCACGCTCTCCGCACTGCGGACAGCCGAATACCTGGGCATCCCACGCCGACATGTTGACCACCTGGACCGGCAGTCCTTCCGTCTCGTCGGCGGAAGGACTGCCGCACCCCATGGCGGAGACGGCGGCGATTCCGGCCGCCACCAGCAGACGGCCCGGTCTCGAAAGTCGCATGACTGAACGCTCCCCCGTGGTCATGAGCAGGCTCAGGATCATCGCAGGTCAGGGGCGCGACGAGCAATGGCCGGATGCGGGGACCTCACCCTCGCCGCAGCAAGGTCACCACCGCCGCTCCACCCAGCCCGATGTTGTGCGCGAGCCCCACCCGCGCCCCCTCGACCTGCCGCGCCCCGGCCTGCCCCCGCAGCTGCCAGGACAGCTCGGCGACCTGGGCGAGTCCGGTCGCGCCCAGCGGGTGGCCCTTGGAGATCAGGCCGCCCGACGGGTTCACGACCCACTTGCCGCCGTATGTCGTGGCCCCGGACTCGACGAGCTTGCCGGACTCACCGTCCGCGCACATCCCGAGCGCCTCGTACGTCAGGAGCTCGTTGACGGAGAAGCAGTCGTGCAGCTCGATGACGTCGACGTCCTCGATCCCCAGCCCGGCCTGCTCGAAGACCTGGCGTCCCGCCGCCGCGGACATCGGCTTGCCCACGACGTCGATGCACGAGCCCGCGGCGAAGGACTCCTCGGTGTCGGTGGTCATGGTCTGCGCGACGATCTCGACGGCCCGGTCCTCCAGACCGTGCCGCTCGACGAACCGCTCCGAGACCACCACGGCCGCCGCGGACCCGTCCGATGTGGGCGAGCACTGGAGCTTGGTGAGCGGCCGGTGGATGGTCTTGGCGGCGAGGATCTCGTCGACCGTGTAGACGTCCTGGAACTGGGCGTACGGATTGTTCGCCGAGTGCTTGTGGTTCTTGGCGCCGACCGCCGCGAGCTGCGCCTCCGTCGTCCCGTACAGCTCCATGTGCTCACGGGCCGCGTCGCCGAAGATCTGCGCGGTGGGCGGGGACATCTCGAAGCCGTGCTTGGCGGCCATGATCCCGTAGTGCCGTGCGACGGGCGAGGTCTTGAAGTCGCCGCCGTCCGCTCCGCCGCCGAGCGCGCCCTTCTTCATCTTCTCGAAGCCGA
This sequence comes from Streptomyces mesophilus, assembly GCF_040300965.1. GTDB lineage: Bacteria > Actinomycetota > Actinomycetes > Streptomycetales > Streptomycetaceae > Streptomyces > Streptomyces mesophilus_A. The sequence continues at coordinate 12,182 of NZ_JBEPEW010000123.1, forward strand.
GCGCGAGCACACAGTCGTTGAGCCCGCCGGCCACGAACTGCCGGGCCATCATCAGCGCGGTGGACGCGGTCGCGCAGTTGTTGTTGACGTTGTAGACCGGGACGCCGGAGAGCCCTATCTCGTACGCGGCCCGCTGACCGGCCGTGGAGGCCTGGAAGCAGTAGCCGACCGGGACCTGCTCGACGAGGTCGTACGAGATCCCGGCGTCCTCGAGGGCTTTGGTGCCGGCCTCCTTGGCCATGTCCCAGTACTGCCAGTCCCGGCTCTCGGGCTTCTCGAACTTCGTCATGCCTACGCCGACGATGTACGTCTTCATCCTGGTGTGGCCTTTCAGTCCCTGGGCAGGCCGAGAATGCGCTCGGCGACGACATTGAGCTGGACCTGGGTGGTGCCGCCCGCGATGGTCAGACAGCGGGACATGAGGAAGGAGTGCACGGCCCGCTCGCCCGGACCCTCGCGCAACGCGCCCGCGGGGCCCAGCAGTTCGAGCCCGAGCTCGGCGACCTTCTGCTGGTGCGGAGTCTGGACGAGCTTGCGTATGGACGCTCCGGCCCCGGGTTCGAGCCCCGACACCTGTTGCAGCGTGGTCCGCAGCCCGATGCAGGCGAGCGCGTGCGCCTCGGCCGCGAGCCCGCCGATCCTCGCCCGGGTCGCGTTGTCGAGATCGGCGGCCCGTGCGATGAGCTTCTCGAGCCCGGTGTCGAAGGTCATCTGGTCGGCCATGTGCACCCGCTCGTTGCCGAGCGTGTTCCGCGCGACCTTCCAGCCTCCGTCGATCTCCCCGACCACCGCGTCCGGGGGCAGCACCACATCGTCGAAGTAGACCTCGTTGAACATGGCCTCCCCGGTGATCTCCTTCAGCGGGCGGATATCAATGCCCGGGGTGTTCTTCATGTCGATGACGAAGTACGTGAGCCCCTTGTGCTTGGGCGCGTCCGGATTCGTCCTGGCGAGCAGGATCCCGTAGTCCGCCCACTGCGCCGAACTCGTCCACACCTTCTGCCCGTTGACCTTCCAGCCCTCGTCCACCCGCTCGGCCCTGGTCCTGAGCGAGGCGAGATCGGAGCCCGCCCCGGGCTCGCTGAACAGCTGGCACCACAGGAGGTCGCCGCGGAGCGTCGGTGCGAGGTAGCGGTCCTGCTGCTCCTGCGTTCCGTACGCGATCAGCGAGGGCACCACCCAGGTCGCGATCCCCAGATCGGCCACCTTCACCCCGGCGGCCTTGAGCTCCTGCTGCACCGCGAGCTGCTGCACGGGCCCGGCCCCGAGTCCGTAGGGCTTCGGCAGATACGGCGCCGTATAGCCGCTCGGCGCGAGCTCCCGCCGTACGGCCTTGGGATCGAGGCCTCGTACGGGCTCGATGACCTGCCGCGCCTGCGCCCTGAACTCCTCCGCCTCGGCGGGCAGTTCGAGCCGGAGCTCCCTGCGCGCCCCGCCCTCCGCGAGCCGTACCGCCCGCAGCCGGTGCGCGTCCCCCGCGCCGAACAGCTGCCGCGCGACCAGCGCCCGCCGCAGATACAGATGGGCGTCGTGCTCCCAGGTGAACCCGATCCCGCCGAGCACCTGAATGCAGTCCTTGGCGCACGCGTACGCGGCGTCGAGCGCGACGGACGCGGCCAGCGCACCCGCCAACTCCCGTACGTCCGCGTCCTCTTCACTGGCCGCCCGCGCCGCGTCCCACACCAGCGCCCGGGCCTGCTCGACCCGCACCAGCATGTCGGCGCACAGATGCTTGATCCCCTGGAACTGCCCGATCGGCCGCCCGAACTGTTCGCGCACCTTGGCGTACTCGGCCGCCGTCGACAGCGCCCACGCCGCGGTCCCGCACGCGTCGGCCGCGAACACCACCGCCGCCAGATCCCGTACGAGCCCGGAGTCCACGGCGAGCAGCCGCCCCCGCGCCCCCACGGCTCTGACCTCGGCGGTCGGCCGCGTCGGATCGGCGCTCTCCTGCAGCCGTACGACGAGATCGGCGGCGTCCACGGCGAACCACCGCACACCCTCCGCACCCTGCGCGGCCAGCAGCACCAGATCCGCCTCACCCCCGCTGAGCACGGGCGGCGCCTCGCCGTCGAGCAGATACCCTTCGCCGTCCCGTACGAAGGTGAGGGTCCCGGCCGTCAGCGCGACCGCCCCGATCCGCTCGCCCCCGGCCAGCGCGGCCGTCAACTCGAGCTCGCCGGCACGGTGGAGCACCGCCGAGGCAAGGGAGCCGGCGAGGAACGGGCCGGGCAGCGCGCCCCTGGCGGCCTCCTCCACGACGACCGCCAGATCGACGAGGTCGCCGCCCCCTCCCCCGTACTCCTCCGGCAGATGCACTCCGAGCAGCCCCTGCTCGGCGAGACCACCCCAGAACCCCGGCCGCCCACCGCCGCCGGGCGCGTCGAGCACCTTGCGCACTTCCTCCGGCGGCACAGCCCTGGCCACCCAGCCACGGACAGCGTCGGCCAACTCCCGTTGCTCTTGCGTGATCCCGATGCCCATGGCGGGCAGAGTAGAACACGTTCCAATCTGACGGAAGGTCAGATCGCGGTCGGCTTTTGGCGACGGGGGGTTCGCCGGGCGAGGGGCGATTCCGGCCAATCGCCGCCGCGAAGGCATTGCCCTCTGGCGAGCTCGCATCCGCCCGGGCAGGATGAGCCCCCTCGTGGAGCGGGGGTCCCGAGGAGGTGGTGCATGACCCTACGGCCTTGGTGGAGTCTGTCGCCCGACGACGCGACAGCCTATGGGGCTCGTCCGGCCGGGCCGAAGTCTGCGCCGGAGCCTCAAGTCCCGGTGGACACACTGACCGGATTGCCGCTCTCCCCCAACGGGCACGGAGCGCGGCGCAGCACGTACACAAAGCGTGGGCCGCTCCCCGACGCGAATCCGACGAGCCGACGGGTCGCCTCTGCCGCGCACGCACGCGAGGACCGGATCGGGCAGGTGAAGGACCGGATCGGGCGGTGGCACGACCGGACGATGGGCCGCCAGCAGCGGCAGATCCGCCAGCTGACCCCTCGGCAGGGCGACAGCTTCGCCCGCTGGATACTGAAGGAGATCCTGACCGCGCCCAAGCGGCCGGTGCCCTCCTTCGGCTTCAGCATCGTGCCCGCTCTGGTGCACAGTGTCGCCGCTGACCGGGTACGCCACATCCGGGTCTGCGCGCTGGCCTCCACAGCCGCCCTGGTCGTCGTACGGCACCCGTGGGGCGCGGGCGCGCTCGCAGCCGCGATGCTGCTGTTCCAACTGCTCATCGCCCAGGGCCGACTCCGGAGAATCGCACAGTGGGGCACCCGATCGCTGGTCGCGGCGGCGCTCCTCACCGCCGGGGCACTCATCGCATGGGGGCAGCTGAAGCCCTATCTGCCGCTCGTTCACCAGGCACTGTCCGACCTGCCGTCCGCCGCCTTCTGGCTGACGGCGCTGCTGGCGGGGGTGTACGCATGCGATCGCTGGGTCGCCTTTGCCTACATCGCGTCACTGTCGGGGAATCGGGCGCTCGGCGCACAGATGCGCCCCCGCTTCGCACCTGGCGCTGCCCGGCGGGTGGCGGCATGCGCTGCAGCCGAGACATGGCAGGCCATGCCGTACCGGCGTGAGCAACTGGTGGACCGGTTCGTCGGGGCGAGCCGGAGCGCCTACAGGAACGTCGTGCGTATCCAGCTATCCCCTGCCGGTGACACCACCGACGAGGCACCCCAGGAGGACGACGCCACTCCGGGACTGGTGGAGCGGGAGCCCGCTGCCACGCGGAGCGGCATGCGCAAGTTCGAGGCCGACGATCTACTCGATCACGTACGCGACGAACTCAGGAAACTCCGGGGCCATTTGGTCGAGTCGCATGCCCTGCCGGACTGCGATGTGTTCGAGGCATTCGCGGTTCCCGACTCCGAGTGGAAGAAGCTCCCCGCAGCCAAGGGGACGGAGACGCCGGACACGGACGGCCGTGTGGCGTGGCCGGAGGCCGGAGAGATGATGGACGAGTCATGCCTGCCGCCCTCTGGCCACTTCCGCCGCCGCTATCTCGCGGCGCAAGTCGTCGACTGGGAAGGCGACATCGTGGTCACCGTCTTCGCCCATGCCGCCCTGGAGGGACAGACCCTCACCTTCGTGACCAGGCCTCACGCACTCGCGCCTCTACACAAGGACGTGCGTCTCGAGGCGGCGCACGGCGGCGAACTGGTCTGGAAGGTCATCCAGACGCCGGTCCAAGCGCTGGGTGATGTGGCGGCTCTCGCCCACCGCCTGTACGAGAGAACAGGCCGGGCCCTCGGCACGCTCCGCGCCGAGAAGAGGAAGGAACGCGCCCTGCGCAAGGTCGCCGAAGCGTTCGACCCGCACAAAGCACCTGTTGACGACGACAGGGCCGTGAGCCTGCGTGAGCACTGTTCGGACGACGGCATCGCGGACATGCACCAACACGAGGACGCCTCACGCCACATATCGATCCTGCAGAGCAGCATGTTTGCTTCGGCGAGCTCCTTCCTCGCCGCCCGAGGCGTGGCGACGGATGATTTCCGCCGGCAAGCCGCCCAGTTCATCTTCGTCAGCGGCGACAACAACCAGGTGAACACAGGAGTCCTGGGCGGCGCCATGAAGCAGGCGAACCAGACCAACCAGTCCGGAAGTGAAGTGAATCCGAAGGGGTGACCATGGCCATATTCCGCGGACGAGGCGATTCCGACGACGGGGTCCACGTCGCAGGTGACAGCAACCAGATCAACACGGGACGGATCGGGGGCGACATGACCCAGTCCAACACCATCGGCCGCGCGCCGGTCTCACCCGCGCTCGCCGCGGCCCGCGCGGAGTTCGCGCGACTGCGTACGGCAATGGATGCCCACGAAGGCGAGCTGAGCGCAGCGGACCGGGCCGCCGCCCGGCGCTGGCTCGCGCGTATCGGCCGGGAGCTCGGGCAGCCCCGGCCCGACTCGCAGCAACTTGCCGACGACGCCGACGCGTTGAGTACCCGCGTTGCCACTGTGGCAGGGCTAGTGACAATCGCCCAGGCCTTCGTCACCAGCGTCCAGGGACTGTTCAGCTGAGACCGCGGCCCCGTATCCGCTACGAGGTGAGGAACCCGGAGATCCCGTCCGTGATCCCCTTGGCCGCCTTCTGGCGCCAGGACGAACTGCCGAGCAGCGCCGCGTCGTTGGCGTCCCGCATGTTGCCGCACTCGACGAACACCTTGGGGACCTTGCTGAGGTTCAGGCCGCCGAGGTCGCGGCGCACGTCGAGGCCGGTGCCCTCGCCGATGTAGTTCGAGGGGCTCATGCCGGTCGCGCTGACGAACCGGCCCGCGATCCGCGCGCCCAGATCGCGCGAGGGGCCGACGATCACGCGGGTGTCGGCGGAACCGGAGTCCACGGCCGCCGGGAGGATCACATGGAAGCCGCGGTTGCCGGCGGCCGAACCGTCGGCGTGGACGGAGACGACCGCGTCCGCCTTCGCCTCGTTGCCGATCTCGGCGCGCTCGTCGACACAGGGGCCGAAGGCGCGGTTGCGGTCCTGGGTCAGCTTGACGGTCGCGCCCTGGTCCTCCAGGAGCTCGCGGATGCGGTGCGCGACGTCGAGCGTGAACTCCGCCTCCGTATAACCGGAGTTGGTGGAGGTGCCCGTCGTATCGCACTCCTTCTTGTTGGTGCCGATGTCGACGAGGCGGGCGATGTCCTGCGGATGCCGGAAGTTCGACGGGTTGTGCCCGGGGTCGATGACGACGACCTTGCCGGACAGCGGGCCCTTCGGATCCGCGGCCGGCTTCTTCGTGGACTTCGAGGGCTTGGGGTCGTCGGGCGTCTTCGAGGGCGCCTCACCCGACGGGCTCGCCTTCCCCGCGGACGTCGACTGGCTCGGCAGCGGCAGCACCTTCGGCGGCTCGTCCTCCTCGGCGCCACCGCCCATCGCCTGCCAGAGCAGCCAGCCGGCCAGCGCCGTCGGCACCAGGGCGGCGACCGCGACGAGGCCACCGCCTCGCCTCAGGGGGCGGCGCGGCTGCGGGCCGGGATCATCCGGATCGTCGTACGAGTAGGACACGGGGCGAGCCTACGCCTTGCGGACGGGCCGGATCCCGGTCACGCATTCGACGGCCCGGTACGCACCCGTACGACCGGGGCGGCCGCCGGGCGACACCTGTCGTGCGGCTGGGGCTGCCGCCGGGCGGCACCTATCGTGCGTCTCATGCCGGTACACCTGTCGCCGCGGCTGGCCGCGATCGTGAACGCGCTCCCCCTCGAGCCGCACTCCCGCGTCCTGGAGATCGGGTGCGGGCCCGGCGCGGCCGCACGGGCCGTCGCACAGCGGCTCACCACCGGCCACATCCTGGCCGTCGACCGGTCCGCCACCGCGATCGCCCAGGCGGCGGCCGCCGCGCGGCAGGAGATCGCGTCGGGCCGGATGAGCGTCCGCCAGGTCGCCGGCGAGGACTTCACCCTCGAACCGGACGAGGAGCCCTACGACCTGGTCTTCGCCGTCCGCGTCGGCGCACTCGACGGACGCCATCCCGCGGCCGGGGAGCGGATGCTGCGCCGGATCGCCCTGGCGGCCACGGCGGACGCCCGGCTCTTCATCGACGGCGGCGACCCGCTGCGGGAACTGCCGATCCCGCGTCCGTGAGCCGCCTCACACCCGCCGCCTCACGCGCATATAAGGGAGAGACGCCTCACATGCCGGGACCGGTCCGCCGCAGCACCCGCAGCGAGGCGGTCGCCGAGACCTCGGTGAAGGAGCCGGACTCCAGGGCCCTGAGATAGATGCGGTACGGGGCCTGCCCGGTGAACTCGTCCACGGGATCCGGGAAGACGTCGTGGATCAGGAGCAGCCCGCCCTCGACGAGATGCGGCACCCAGCCCTCGTAATCGGCGACGGCGTGCTCGTCGGTGTGCCCGCCGTCGATGAACACGAACCCCAGTGAGCCACCCCACACCCGGGCCACCTGCGGCGACTTGCCGACCAGGGCAATGACATGGTCCTCAAGTCCCGCTCTGTGCAGTGTGCGGCGAAATGTCGGAAGTGTATCCATCCGCCCGACCTCGGGATCGACGACCTCCGGGTCGTGGTACTCCCAGCCCGGCTGCTGCTCCTCGCTGCCCCGGTGGTGGTCCACGGTGAGCGCCGTCGTACCGGTCTCGCGAGCGGCGTCGGCGAGCAGGATCGTGGAACGCCCGCAGTACGTGCCCACTTCGAGCAGCGGGAGACCGAGCGCTCCGGCCTCGACGGCCGCCGCGTAGAGGGCGAGCCCCTCGTCGAGCGGCATGAAGCCCTTCGCGGCCTCGAAGGCGGTGCGCACCTCGGGCTTGGGGGTCGCGGACATCAGGGCCTCCATGGCGGCGCTCGTACGGCGAGCGGGTGGGCGGGTGTTGTGCGGGTCCTGTGCGTAATCGTCGTACGCGTACGCCAGTTCCGGAGATCGACCATGCTGCCGCATCCCATCGGGAACCAATAGCGCGGTCCCGCATCTCCTTTCTCACAGCCGGGTAGAGAGTCGGGGTCTTTATACCGAGCAGACACCTTGGCTGATCGGGCGATAGTGTCATCCGTACGATGGGGGGCCACCGGGATCTTGCCCGCGCTCCGCACCCGCGCACCGGCGACAGCGACGCCCACCGACGACTCGACGACGATGAAGGACCTGAAGTGAATTTCCGCTCTCTGACACGAGGCGACGGCGTGGTGATCGCAGCAGCGGTGTTGCTGTTCATCGCCTCTTTCCTGGGTACGTTCGAAGACGAGGGCGGCGAGACCGTCACGGCATGGGATGACGGCAATCTCCTTGTCAGCGTCTTCCTCCTCGGCCTGTTCGGCGCGATCCTGATCGCGCTCGGCCGCGCTCAGCAGCCGGCCCGCCAGGTGGCGGGTCTCGACCTGGGGCAGGTCGGCATCGCGTTCACCGTCGCCTCGGCGCTGAGCGCACTGTTCAAGATGTTCGACCTGGCCGGCTTCATCGACGTCGAAGGCGCCCCGGGCGGGGGCCCCGAGGCCGGTACCGGCATGATCCTCGGCCTCATCGCCGCGCTCGTGCTCGCCGCCGGCGCGATCGCCACCAGCCTCGTCCCCGCCCTCAAGGCCCCCCTCATGGGAGCCCCCCGCCCCGCCGCCCCGCAGTACGGCGGCCAGCAGCCGCAGGGTGGTTACGGCTACCCGGGCGCCCAGCAGGGTCAGCCGCAGGCGCCGTACGGTCAGCAGCCCTCGCAGGGCGGTTACCCGCAGCAGGGCCAGCCCGCCCCGGCCCCCACGCAGCCCGGCCCGCAGCAGGCCGCTGCCCCGGCGCCGCAGGGTGACTTCTCCCCGTTCTGGTTCGCGGTGCCGGTGCCGCGTCCGCTGTACGGCGAGGACGGCAACCCGACCCCGATCGCCGAACTCGCCCCCGGTACCTGGTACCTCGCGGTCGAGCAGCGCGGTCCGGGCCTCATCGCCCAGACCCAGGACGGCCGTCGCGGTGTGCTCCAGGACACGACGGGCATCCAGCGCGGCTGAGCCCGGCACAAGCACCGCACGCAGACAGCACGGCCCTCCGCCTCTCGCAGGCGGAGGGCCGTTGCCGTTCCCGTTGCCGTTCCCGCACGCCCGCCGCCCCCGCACGCCCGCCGCCGTCCCCGCACGCCCGCCGCCGTCCCGGACGCCCGTTGTGTTGTCTCCACACACCCCTTACAGTGCCCGCAGCTGACACTCCGTCAGCTCGCGCGAAGGGGGCAGGGATGCGGCTCGGGATCACCCTCGGCTACTGGGGACGCGGCCCCAAGCCCGAACACGTTCCGCTCGCCCAGGAGGCCGAGCGGCTCGGTTACGACTCCGTGTGGACGGCGGAGGCCTGGGGCTCCGACTGCTTCACCCCGCTCACCTGGATCGCTTCGCAGACCTCGACCATCAAGCTGGGTACGGCGGTTGCCCAGATGGCCGCCCGCACGCCGACCGCCACGGCGATGCACGCGCTCACCCTCGACCACCTCTCCGGCGGCCGGATGATGCTGGGGCTCGGCCTGTCGGGACCGCAGGTCGTGGAGGGCTGGTACGGGCGCCCGTTCCCCAAGAGCCCGCTCACCGCGACCCGCGAGTACGTGGACGTGATCCGCCAAGTCCTGCGCAGGGAAGGCCCGGTGAGCCTGCCGGGACGCTTCCACTCCCACCCGTACGCGGGCGAGGACGGCACCGGACTCGGCAAACCGCTGAAGCCGATCACGCACCCGCTGCGCGCCGATCTCCCGATCTTCCTCGGCGCCGAGGGCCCCAAGAACATCGCGCAGACGACCCGGATCGCGGACGGCTGGCTGCCGCTGTACTGGTCGCCGACGCGCACGGACGTCTACGAGGCTTCGCTCACCGAGCTGCCCGAGGGCTTCCGTATCGCCCCGATGGCGCGCGCGCAGGTCTGCGAGGACGTCTCGGCCGGCCTGCTGCCGGTGAAGGCGATGCTCGGCTTCTACATCGGCGGCATGGGGCACGCCTCGAAGAACTTCCACGCCGATCTGATGGCCCGGATGGGATACGAGGCCGAGGCCCGCCACATCCAGGAGCTCTTCGCCCAGGGCCGCAAGGAGGAGGCGGTGCTGGCCGTCCCGGACGCCTTCGCCGACGAGATCTCCCTCGTGGGCCCGCGCGAACGCATCGCGGAACGCCTGGAGTTGTGGCGCAAGGGCCCGGTGACGGACCTGCTCCTGATGTCCCCGGACAGGGAGACCCTGCGGGTGCTTGCGGAGCTGAACGCCTGAGGCCCGGGCGTACGGATACACCCGGGCCCCGCGTCGGCCTGCGCGCGGCTCAGCCGCCCAGCTGCGACATCGACGGCACCTTGTCGACCACCGGTGCCCCCGCCTCCTTGCCCGCGTCCTTCACCGAGTTGATCACATTGTCGAAGATGCCGGCCGCGTCGTCGGCGCCTTCGCCCTTGCGCAGCTTCGCCGGCAGGTCCTTGAGGGACTCGATGCCCGCGGTCAGCGGCGCGACCGCCTTCGCAAGGAGCGGGTCGCCCTCCGCGTTCTTCGCCGCGGCCTTCAGCCGGTTGTACGCGAACGCCCCGGCCAGACCGGCCTTGACCATCGTGAACTTACGACCGTCCGCACCCGCCTTGAACTTGCCGTCACGGGCGGGCTTGATGATCCACTGATACGCGGCCCCGGCGGCGAGCCCCGCGTTGGCCACGAACCGCGTCTTGGCGAACTTCTGCTGTTCGGCCGTGCTGGTGCTGCTCGGGTCGGCCCCGGCGTCGTTGTCGCTGCTCCCGCAGGCGGTGACGCCGGCGAGGAGGGCGCCGCACAGGAGAACGGCGACGGCCATACGGACAAGGAGCGGACGGCCGCTCGCTGAGCCTGCGGTGAGCACGGTGGACCTCCCACGGATCGCGTGGGCCGCGGTGGGGCTTGTCACCGGGCCCTGGAGGCAGCCTCACCCGGGTCCCGGCGTACCGCCACTCGGGCGAGCCCGTCCGTGGGCCGGGCCCGGGATCCACCGGAGTTTCAACCTCCGCGATCCGGTCACTCGATGCTTATGTCTCGCAACGGTAGGGGTTGGCACGCCGGCACGGTCATCGCGGTGATCGCCGACATCATGGCCGCGATCATCGGCCTGTGGATCCTGATGTATCTCCTGGACGCGAACCGTGCGAACGACCTCGTGCAGTTCATCCAGGACGCCGCCCGCTGGCTCGCCGGCTGGTCACACGACCTGTTCACCTTCGACGAGGCCTGGGCGCGCGTCGTCTGCGGCTACGGGCTCGCCGCGATCGTCTACCTGTTCGTCGGCCATATGGCGGCGAACCGGCTGCGTCGCTACTGAGCCCGCCCGACTGCTGCCGACGGCTCCTGTCCCCCGCCGGAGGTCAGCGGCAGCAGTCCGGCTCGAGCCCCGCCGGCAGCCGGTTCTCGCCGAACACCGCGCAGGTGGCCTCGTGGCCGCCGAGCGCCGCCACCGCGAGCAGCAGCGCGCCCGCGGTCCATGCCGTGAGCTCCTGCGGCCAGATCGCGCTGTCCTCGTACACATAGCCGGTCCAGTACAGACCGCTCTCCGGGTCGCGCAGATGCCGGATCGACTTGAGGATCTCGAGCGCCCGGTCGGATTCCCCCATCACCCACAGGGCGAGGGCGAGTTCGGCGGATTCGCCGCCGGTCACCCACGGGTTGGGCGACACGCACCGCACCCCGTGTCCGGGCACGACGAAACGCTCCCAGCCTTCCTCTATACGGGACTTGGCGTCGGCGCCCGTCAGGGCTCCGCCTAGGACCGGGTAGTACCAGTCCATGGAGTAGCGGTCCTTGTCGAGGAAGCGCTCCGGGTGGCGCCGGATCGCATGACCGAGGGCGCCGGCCGCCAACTCCCAGTCGGGCTGCGGCTCTTCGCGCTCATCGGCGATGGCGAGGGCGCAGCGCAGAGCCTGGTGGATCGAGGACGATCCGGTCAGCAGGGCGTCCGTGACGGGAGTGCCGTCCTCTTCCCTCTTCCAGCCGATCTGCCCGCCGGGCTGCTGAAGGCCGAGCACCCACTCGACGGCCGCGTAGACAGCGGGCCACATGCGGTCGAGGAAGGTGTCGTCGCCGGTGGCGAGGTAGTGGTGCCAGACGCCGACGGCTATGTACGCGCAGAAGTTGGACTCGATGCCGCGGTCCGTGGGCGCCTCGGCGTCCCCGTCGGCGTAGGCGGCGAACCAGGAGCCGTCCTCGCGCTGGGTGCGCACGAGCCAGTCGTACGCGCGCTCGGCGGCCTCGTGCTCACCGGCCGTGTCCAGGGCCATCGCGGCCTCGGTGTGGTCCCACGGGTCGAGGTGGTGGCCCCGGAACCACGGGATGGCGCCGTCCTCGCGCTGGCACGCGAGGATCCCTTCGACGGTGTGCGCGGCCTGCTCCGCGGTGAGGACCCCGGGCAGTACGAGATGCTGCGTCCGGGGAGTCGTCACTTGGCGCCCGCCGCGACATCCTCGGTGGCCACGGACGACTTGGGCAGGTGCGGCTTGGTCGCGTAGGCCACGAAGCTCTTGCCGATCACCGGGTTGAGGGCCCGCTCGGCGGCGCGCGTGAGGGTCGAGATGCCCTTGGTCTTCATGATGTCCCAGACCAGGAGCTGGTGGTACGCGCGCACCGGCAGCGCCTTGTCGTTGTCGACGCCGAAGGCGCACTTGAGCCACCAGTACGGCGAGTGCAGCGCGTGCGCGTGGTGCGTCCCGTACGGCTTGAGCCCGGCCTCGCGCATCCGGCCGAGCAGCTCCTCGGCCTTGTAGATGCGGATATGGCCGCCCTCGACCTCGTGGTACTCGTCGCTGAGCGCCCAGCAGACCTTCTCGGGCCCGTAGCGCGGCACGGTCACGGCGATCCGGCCGCCCGGCTTGAGCACGCGCACCATCTCGGCGAGCACACCCTTGTCGTCGGGGATGTGCTCCATGACCTCGGAGATGATCACGACGTCGAACGACTCGTCGGGGAAGGGGAGTTGAAGGGCGTCGCCCTCCATGGCGGTGGCGGTGGCGCCCTCGGGCGCCTCCCCGGCCTCCTTCATGGCCGCGAACCACTTGGCGACCTCGCGGATCTCCTCACCGTTCTGATCGAGCGCCACGACCTGCGCACCGCGCCGGTAGCACTCGAAGGCGTGCCGCCCGGCCCCGCAGCCGAGGTCGAGCACGCGGTCGCCTGCGGCGAGCGGGAAACGGGTGAAGTCGACGGTCAGCACTCGGGCCTGCCTTCGTGGTCGGGTGCGGCTGGAATCACAAGCGTCAGAAGCGGGAGTACGGGCGGCACGCGGGTCATCGGGCCGTCCGCTGCGGCGCCGCGGCGATGGCCTCGCGGTAGCGGGCGACCGTGCCCTCGGCGGCCCGGGCCCAGGTGAACCTGGCGAG
>NZ_JBEPEW010000124.1:0-24640 GCF_040300965.1 Streptomyces mesophilus
CGGGCGCGGCCGGGGCGGCCGCGGGTGCGGGCGCCGCCTGCTGGGGCTCGTCGACGGTGATCCCGAAGTCGGTCGCCAGACCCTCGAGCCCGCTGCTGTATCCCTGGCCCACCGCGCGGAACTTCCACGCGCCCTGGCGCCGGTAGAGCTCACCGAGGACGAAGGCCGTCTCGACCGAGGCGTCCGCGCTGTCGTAGCGCGCGATCTGCGCGCCGCTCGCCGCGTCCACGACGCGGATGTGCAGTCCGGGCACCTGTCCGAAGGTGCCGCCGTCGGCCGATGCGGCGATCACGATCGTTTCGATGGCCGGCTCCACCCGCCCGAGGTCCACGCTCAGGCTGTCGACGGTCTGGCCGCCTTCGGCGCGCTTGCCCTCGTACCGCACCGCGCCCGACGTGTGCGCGGCCTGGTTGTAGAAGACGAAGTCCGCGTCGCTGCGCACCTTGCCGCCCGCGAGCAGCAGCGCCGAGGCATCGGCGTCGGGCACACCGGGGCCCGACTGCCAGCCGATCTCGATCCGAACGGCGGGCGCGGGCACCGCAACGTTCGAGCCCTTAGGCATGGACTGCATGGACATTCGTGCCCCCACTAGCGCGTCATCGCGTCGACAAGGTCCCCACCGGCGGGGCCACCGGGCATCGTCGCCGGTGAGACCCCGGATGTTCCCGCACAACTTAGCCCGACCGCCGGGTCCGGCGCCTCCGCTCTTCACGGCAAATTCCCGGCGGGCCCCGGGTTCTCCCACGGCATTCACCGTCGTACGGCGATGCGCCGTTCATGGCGCGTACGCCGGGTCGTCACGGCGCATCCATCCGCGCGCGCGAGCCTGCGACACCCACAAGTGCCTTTCTCCCCCCACCACTTGGCTCCGCCGTTCGACGTTCACCGGTTCCGCGCGAGACATGAGGTCACCATGCCGACCCTCGGCCAGCTCTACCCGCAGCTCGACTCCGTCCAGCTGCCCGAGAACCTTCCGTACACCCAATGCAGCGCCTTCGAACTGCGCTTTCTCTATCTGCTCGGCAAGCATCGGCTGACCGGCGCGCAGGGGGACCTGATCGAACTGGGCTCGGGCGGCGGGGGTTCCACTTACGCCGCGGCACTGGGTCTGAGCGAGAACCCCGAGTTCGAGCGGAGTTCGGCGAAGCTGCACGCGTACGACTTCTTCCGGGTCGGAAAGGGCACTTTCGCCACCGAGAAGTTCTTCGCGGGCGGGAAGGCGCCGGACGGGCAGAGTTCCTTCCTCGAGGACTTCCAAGAAGTCCTCGGACCCTTCCTCGACTTCGTCGAGATACACGCCGGCGACATCTGGGAGACCTCCGACCCGCAGGAGAAGCGGCCCGTCGAGTTCCTCCATGTCGACATCGCCAAGACGGCCCGGGTGTGGACCTGTGTGGCCGAGCGCTTTCTGCCGCGGCTTCGCCCCGGATCGGTGCTGCTGCACCAGGACTTCGCGGGTCCGCGGCTGCCCTGGCTGCACTACAGCACCGGTGCGCTGCTCCCCTACATCGAGCTCGCGGGCCCGCCGATCCGCTCGACCCTGGCCTTCGAGGTCACCGAGCGGATTCCGGACGACGTCCTGCGGGCCATCGCCGAGGACGACTTCAGCATCGAGAAGAAGATCGATCTCATCTCCGCCGTACAGGAACGGATCGACCGCGATCACACGGACGGCATCCCTTTCCGGTCCGTACTGGAACTCGCCAAGGCCTTCGTGCTGCATTACGAGGGTGATCACCGACGGGCCTGGAAGATCGCGGAGCCGCTGACCGACGACGCGTATCTCGCCCGGACCCGCGCCGACCACTTCCGTCAGATCAAGGCCGAACTGCCCGCCCCGGCCCCCGCCGTCCGGCGTTCCACGGTGCGGCGCCGTCTGGGCCGGCTCGCCCGCAAGGTCGGGCTGCGCTAGAAGCCGGCCCCTGGACCCGGGCCCCCTGGTCACGGCGCCAGTTCGGCTCACCGTCCCGGGTGAACTTCCCTGTGCGGTCAAGAGGGCAGCCGGCCACCCGTCGCGCGCCCCCTGCATGCGCCGGGCTCCCGCTCCTCGAGGACGCCGACTCGAACGGATCCGGGCCTTCGCCGCGCCACACGATTCTGCGGCCCGCGCCGCCCAAGTCCGAGGTTGCGCGGGCCGTGCCTGTCCCGTGGCCGGTTCCGCGAAACCAAACTGGACAATTGAGCGACATTTTGACCGTTCGTATGCGTCTTTGAGGCCGCCGAGTTGAGCTCATGGCTCGCAAAGCGAAACGGGTGCGTCAAGTCCTGATGATTTCCACACAAGCCCCACTGATGTCAGGGCTATCCAACCAGCACATCGTGGGCTTAACTTATGTGCCATGACCTCCCCCCGCTCCACCTACGGCGGCGGTTACTACTCCGCGCCGTCCTTCCCGGACACCCCGATCTACGACTCCCTCGTGGCCGAGCGGGGTACGCCGCAGATCGCCCCGATCCGGGTGCCTTCCGCGTACGACACGTCGGGCAGCTACCTGCCCGCCCTGCCGGCCGCGCTTCCCGCGCTGCCGGCCGCCCCTTCGCCGGGGCCCGCACAGCACTCGTACTCCTACGGCCAGCAGCAGGCGCCCCTGCAGCACGCGCCTGCCCCGTACATCCCACAGCAGCCTTCGGTGCAGCGCGGTGGCTACGCCGGCGCGCAGCCGATGCCGCAGCCGCAGCGCCCGGTGGCGGGGTCCGGCTACGAGGCCATGCGGCCGGCCGCCCCGCGGCCCGCACCGGCGCCGGTGCCGTACGAGGACCCGTACTACCGCCAGCATCCTGGCGGCCGCGGTTACTGATCGACCGGCTGCGGGGGCCTCGGAGCGGACTGGCAGGATGGGTGTCATGCCGACCGCGACATCGCATTCGATGACACTGCATTCGATTCATGTGCACCCGTTGAAGGCGGCGCGAGGTTTCGCGCCGCCTTCAGCCGTGGTCGAACCCTGGGGTCTCGCCGGTGACCGGCGCTGGCTCCTGGTCGACACCGACGGTCGGCTGGTCACCCAGCGCGGGCAGCGTCAACTGGCTCTGGTGGAGCCGGAATTGACGACCGGCGGCGTGACGTTCACCGCGCCCGGCCGCCCTGCGCTGTCCGTCACCGTTCCCGAGTCCAAGGAGACCGTGACGGTGGGGGTGTGGCAGGACAAGATCGAGGCCGTGCTGGCGGACGATGAGGCGCACGCCTGGTTCAGCGACTACCTGCACACCGACGTCCGGCTGGTCCATCTCGACGATCCGGCCACCCGGCGGCCCATCGACCCCGAGTACGCCGAGCCCGGCGAGACGGTGTCGTTCGCGGACGGCTATCCGCTGCTGCTCACCACGCTCGCCTCGCTCGACGCCCTCAACTCACTGATCGCTCAAGGCGATCACGCCGACGAGGGTCCGCTGCCGATGAACCGTTTCCGCCCCAACGTGGTCATCGCGGGCACCGCCCCGTGGGCCGAGGACGACTTCCGGCGGGTCGCGATCGGGGAGGCCGTCTTCCGGGTCGCGAAGCCCTGTGGGCGTTGTGTCGTGACGACCACGAACCAGACGACCGCCGAACGCGGCAAGGAGCCGCTGCGCACGCTGGCCCGCCACCGCCGCTTCGACGACGAACTCGTCTTCGGCCAGAACCTGATCCCCGAGACCACCGGCACCATCCGCATCGGCGATGCGGTGCGGCTGCTCGACTGAGCCTGTACGTCAACGCTTCGCCCCTCGTCGGATGACGAGGGGCCTCCGCGCCCACCGGCTCGGTCGGGTCTGCGACTAGGGTGTCGAGGATGCCGCTTGTCGAAGTGACCTATGCGCCCACGGTGCCCGAGCCCCGGCTGCGTGAACTCGGCGAAGTACTGCCGCACCTGGTGTCTCTGGCTGTGGAGTGCGCCGAGGAGCCCTATGACGGCGATCTGCAACCCGGTGATGTCGAGATCCGCTTCCGGCCGCTCGGCCCGCTGGACCGCAGCGGCCTGGCGGTGGTGATCGAGATCAAGTCGAAGTGGACCGCCGACAGGGAAGCCGACCGCCAAGAGCGCGTGGATGAGCTGCATGCGGGCATCCACGCGGCAACCGGACTCGACGACTTCGGCGTCTACCTGTCGTTGCCGAGCGCCGCCTGGTCTCAGGGGGACTGATCACTCCCGTCCGACGGCGTCAGCGCGAGCATCACGCCGCCGGAAGGAATGACGACGCCCTCGTCGGCCACCGGGCAGCAGGTCAGCCGGCCTTCCGGCGGGCGTACACCTCGATTTCGATCTTCATCCTGGGGTCGGCGAGACCGCACATCAGCATGGTGGCGGCCGGGCGGATCTCGCCGAAGCAGCGGCGCAGAACCGGCCAGCAGGGCTCGAAGTCCTCGCGGTCGGGCAGCAGATAACGCACCCGCACCACGTCGGCGAACGTGCACTGCGCCTCGGTCAGTGCGGCCTCGATGTTGCGCAGGCACTGCTCGGCCTGCTCGACCACATCGTCGGAGATCGTCATCGTCGCGTAGTCGAATCCGGTCGTCCCGGACACATGCACCCAGTCGCCGTCGACCACGGCACGGGCATAGCCGATCCGTTCCTCGAAGGACGAACCACTGAGGATCGCGCGTCGCTCTGTCATGCGCCGAACGCTAAGCGGCCGGCCCCCATACGTCTAATACGTCCCTGCGGATGCTCTGATATCTCTAGGCGTATGGAGCGCCCCGAACTCCCCCTGCCTCAACTGCACGCCTTCATCGTCCTCGCGGAGGAACTCCACTTCGGCCACGCGGCCGCCCGGCTCGGCATCGCACAGCCGCCGCTGAGCCAGCAGATCCGCCGCCTCGAGGACAAGGTCGGCCACGCGTTGTTCACCCGGTCTTCCGGTGGTGTCGCCCTGACCCCGGCCGGCCGTGAACTCCTGCCTGCCGCACGGCAGTCACTCACCGCCCTCGCCGACGGGCTGTCCGCGGCCAGGGACGCCGGCAGCGGCCGCGCAGGCACGCTGCGGATCGGCTTCGCGGCCTCGCTCGCCCTGACGGTCCTGCCCGGTCTGCTGCGCACGTATCGCGACCGGTTCCCCGGCGTGCGGCTCGACATCCACGAGATGACCACCGCACCGCAGCTCGCCGCCCTGCACGAGGGGAGCATCGACGTCGGTCTGGTGCGCGAACCCCCGGCCGACGAACCGCAGCTCGGCTTCAGGACGGTGCTCAGCGAACCCTTCGTGGCCGTGCTGCCCTCGACCCATCCCCTGGCCGCCCAACGGACGGTACGAGTGGAGCAGTTGGCGGACTCCCCGTTCGTACTCCTGCCCCGCGCCGTCGGCCCGGCCTTGCACGACCGGATCATCGCTCTGTGCACCGCGGCAGGGTTCACCCCCGAGGTGGTCCAGCGCGCGGTGGAGTGGCAGACCGTGTGCGCGCTCGTGGAGACCGGTCTCGGTGTCTGTCTGGCGCCCGCTAGCATCCGGCGCATCCGCCTCGAGGGCGTCGCGTTCCGAAGGATCGCGCCCGGCACCGCCCGCACACACGTGGCCGTCGCCTGGCGCGCGAACGACCACAATCCGCTGGTCACCCACCTGTTGGAGACCTTCGGTCAGGATCCGTCGGGCCGGCCCCGGCACGGGCGACGAGCCGCTCGGCCCTCCACGGACAGCCGCGAAGCCTGACCCCGCTCTGGGAAACCGCAGCGCGACGGGGGAGAATCACAGGCAGCGCGAATGCCCCGCGGCCGTGGCGCGCCCGAGGCGATCAAAAGGGGCGCCATCGCAGGGATGACGCCGTCCGTTATGGGCACCTGTTGTACTGAACCGTCCCGTGCCGTCACCGCGGACACGGAAGGGGTGCGCAGTGTTGCAAATGATCACAGGACTGTGGCGCTGGCGGGGCAATCCGCTGCGCCGCGCGACCGACGCCCTGGAGGCCTGGGTCGCACTGTCCGCATTGCTCGCCATGCTCCTTGTGGCACCACTCGTCGGGGCCGCTGTCGGGGCATCGAGCAGTGCGGCGCTCAACCGTGCAGTACAAGTTCAGCATGACTCCCGGCATCGTGTACAGGCGACGGTAGACAAAATCTCCGGGCACTACCGCGTCGATCCCGACCCCGAGACCTCGAGCCATCAGGACACCGGTGCCCGCGTCCAGGCCGACTGGCAGGCTCCGGACGGCACCTGGCAGCACGGCTCCGTGGCCAGCGGCAGGGCCCACCCGCAGGTCGGCGAAGCGTTCACCCTCTGGGTCGACGACCAGGGCAGGCCCGTCGCACCGCCCATGGCCTCAGGCACCGCCGGTGTCCATGCCGCGCTCGCCGGAATCGGTGCGGCCGGTCTCACGGTCGGCCTGATCGAGGGGCTGCGCCGGCTCGCCGTCTGGTCGATGCTGCGCCGCCGTTACGCCCAGTGGGACACCGAGTGGGCGAAGGCGGGCCCCGACTGGGGGCGTACCGGTACCGGCAGTTGAGGCCGCCGGCCACGCTCGGCGACGGAGGTTCCTCGTCACGGTGACGACCTGGCCGACCGGTCAATGCGGTCGTCGCGCGCACGCTACGGTGGTGCGTCAGACGCGACGAATACGCAGAGGTGGGGGCTAAGCAGCGCCATGGCTCAGGGCACGGTCCAGGTCACGCACACCGGCACGTCGCGGTGGCGGCGCCGCACCGGCGAGTACGCCTCCCTCGCCGCCGCACTGGAGGCGGCGGGCGACGGCGATGTCCTGACCGTCGCCCCCGGCACGTATCGCGAGAACCTGGTGGTGCTGCGGGCCGTGACCCTGCGCGGGCCCGAGGGCTCGCCCGGTTCGGTGCGGCTCGCGCCCGCGGACGGGGTGCCGTTGACGGTCCGGGCCTCCGCCGTCGTACAGGATCTGCAGCTCGAAGGGCAGGACGCGGCGGCCCCCGCGCTGCTCGTGGAGGACGGGGCGCCCCAGCTCGCGGATCTGCGGATCGTGACGCGCTCGGCGAGCGGCCTCGAAGTGCGCGGCGGCGCGCGGCCCACCGTGCGGCGCTGCACCGTCGACAATCCGGCCGGCATCGGGATCGCCGTACTCGACGGTGGCGGCGGGGTGTTCGAGGAGTGCGAGGTCGTGGCTGCCGGGCAGACCGGTGTCGTGGTGCGCGGTGGTGCGCACCCGCGGCTCGAGCGCTGCCGGGTGCACCAAGCATCGGGCGCGGGCCTGAGCGTCACCGGGGAGAACTCGGCGCTCGAGGCGCTGGGTTGCGAGGTGTACGAGATCAAGGGCGCGGGCGTCCAGGTCACTTCACGGGCCACGGCGCATCTCACGGACTGCGATGTGCACCGCACCACCGCCGACGGGATCACGCTCGACACGGACGCGGTACTGACCCTCTCCGACTGCCGGTTGCACGACATCCCGGAGAACGCGGTGGATCTGCGCTCGCGTTCGGTGCTGACCCTCACGCGCTCCACGGTGAGCCGCTTCGGACGCAACGGCCTTTCGGTGTGGGATCCGGGCACCCGCGTGGACGCCAACCAGTGTGAGATCCACGACAGTACGGGCGACTATCCGGCGGTCTGGGTCAGCGACGGCGCCACCGCGGTGCTCGACGCGTGCCGCGTCCACGATGTGCCGGATGCCTTGTTCGTCCTGGACCGCGGCTCGCGCGTGGACGTGGTCGACTCCGATCTCTCCCAAGTACGCAACACCGCCGTGTCGGTGAGCGACGGCGCCACCGCCCAGCTCGACGACTGCCGGATCCGGGAGGCGGCGACCGGCGCCTGGTTCCGTGACCACGGCAGCGGCGGCACGCTGTCCGGCTGCACCATCGACGCGGCGCAGACCGGCGTGATCGTCACCAAGGGAGCCGATCCCTCGATCGAACGCTGCACGGTGACCTCGCCCGCGGAGGCGGGCTTCTACGTGTCGGCCGAGGGCCGCGGTTCGTTCCACGGCTGCCGTGTGACGGGCAGTGGCGGCTACGGCTTCCATGTGCTCGACGGCTGCCGTACGACGCTGCGCAAATGCCGTACGGAGCGATGCGCGCGCGGCGGTTACGAGTTCGCGGAGGACGGTCCGCAGGTCGAGGACTGCACCAGCGACGAGAGCACGGTCACCCGCCCTGTCGTCCAGGAGACGGCGGTGCAGACGGCCACGCAGACCGTCGGGCTGCTCGGGACGATCCCGGGGCAGCGCAGCACGGAGCAGGAGCCGTCGCCGGTGCCGGTGCGCACGTCGAACGCCGTGCTCGGTGAACTCGACAAGCTGGTGGGCCTGGAGAGCGTCAAGCGGGAGGTGCGGGCGCTCACCGACATGATCGAGGTCGGCCGCAAGCGTCAGCAGGCGGGCCTCAAAGCGGCTTCCGCGCGCCGGCATCTGGTGTTCACGGGCTCTCCCGGAACCGGCAAGACCACGGTCGCGCGGTTGTACGGGGAGATCCTGGCCGCGCTCGGTGTCCTGGACAAGGGCCATCTCGTCGAGGTGTCCCGGGTCGATCTGGTCGGCGAACACATCGGCTCGACCGCGATCCGTACCCAGGAGGCCTTCGAGAAGGCCCGCGGCGGTGTGCTGTTCATCGACGAGGCCTACGCCCTGTCCCCCGAGGACTCGGGGCGCGACTTCGGACGCGAGGCGATCGACACCCTGGTGAAGCTGATGGAGGACCACCGCGAGGCGGTCGTCGTGATCGTCGCGGGCTACACGGCCGAGATGGAGCGCTTCCTGTCCGTCAACCCCGGTGTGGCCTCGCGCTTTTCGCGCACCATCACCTTCGGCGACTACTCCCCCGAGGAGCTGCTCAGCATCGTGGAGCAGCAGGCCGAGGAGCACGAGTACCGGCTCGCGCCCCACACGGGCGAGGCGCTGCTCAAGTACTTCACGGTGCTGCCGAAGGGTCCGGCGTTCGGCAACGGCCGTACCGCGCGCCAGACCTTCGAGGCGATGGTGGAACGGCATGCGGGCCGGGTCGCCCAGCTCGCCGAGGTGGACACGGACGACCTGACCCTGCTCTACCCGGAGGATCTGCCCGAACTGCCCTGAGATCCCTCGGAGTCGGGCCCGGGCTGGGACGGGACCGCGCCGAGCCCCTGGGTCACGGCGGGCCGCAACCGCTGGAGCAGCTCCTCGCGCTCCTCGTCGAAGGCCGGGTCGGCCTGGTATTCGGAGTGCCCGAGGATCGGCGCGGGCAGCGGATGCGTCTGTGTACGCCCGTACGCCAAGGGGTCCTTGAGCGGAGGATGGTCGACGGCCGGACCGCACTCGCCTTCGAGGCCGATCGGTCCGCCGATGGGGTCGGTGGGCCGGTGCAGATTGCGCCAGCAGTCGACTTCGCGGTGCAGCGCGGTGAGCGCGGCGGGTCCGAAGTGTGCGGGGAACCACCGCCCGTAGAGCCGTTGCAGCGGTGAGCCGTAGGTCAGCAGCCCCACGCCCTTGCGGACCGCCGGGCTCAACTGCCAGGCGGCAGCGGCCGCGAGGACACTGCCCTGGGAATGCCCGGAGATGATCAGGCGGCCTTCGGTCTGCTGTGTCCAGGTGGCCATGCGCCAGGTCAGATCCGGCACCGCGCGCTCCGCGTAGCACGGCGGCGCGAACGGGTGCGCGGCCCGTGGCCAGAACGTGCCGACGTCCCACAGGATGCCGATGGTGCGCCGCGCGGAGGCATCACGGTAGGCGCGCCGGCCCCAGGTGACGAACAGTATGAAACCGAAGCCGATCAGCCAGGATCCGAGCGCCTGCGCGGTCTGAGCTGCCCCGCCGATGAACCCGGGAGCGCCGGCCGCCGCCACTCCGGGCACCTCACCGGTGGTCCACGCCCCGATCAGGGCGCCGGCGCCGAGCATCAGCGTTATGGCCGCGACGCAGCCGATGAGCACCGGTGCACTGTCGGTGAGCGCGGCGGTCGCGCGCACCCGGGCGATCTTCCGGGTACGGGGCTCGTGCGGCCGCTCCCCCGCGTACTCCCGCTCCACCCGGGCCTGTTCGAGACGCCGGCGGCGCACCGTCCGCACGCCGAAGACCAGGACGAGCAGCAGCACCACGACGAGAAGCAGCGGAATCATGGCGGCCTGCCAGGACAGCAGAACCGGAGGGCCCGGCAGCGGAGCGTCGGCGTCGCCCGGGGTGGCCGACCCGTCCAGCCAGTCGCCTACACGCTGGGCCACGCCGCCCGACATCACCCCGCCGAGCGCGCAGGCCAGCATCGCCACACAGGGGCCGCCCAGGCCGCGCAGGGCTGTGCTCGCCAACGGATCGCTGCGGTACAGGACGGTCGCGACGACGGCGAGCGCAAGGACGAGGAGCCCCTGCACCAGCGTGATCCCGCCGAAGGTCTGGTCGCCGGGAAGCCGGCCGGACGAGACCCAGTCGGGTCGGTCCCACCCCGCGTACACGAGACAGAGGGCGAGGACGGCGAGCGAGGCGAGCGGCAGGACGGTGACGACCATGCGGTCGAGATGCGCGTCCACGGTCGTGTCCTTGCGGCCTCGGCGGCACAGCACATACACGACGATCAGGCCGCCCGCGATCAGGACGCCTTCGAGTACCCGGCCCGCACCGTCGAGCAGCGCGGGTCCGCCGGCCTCGCGGTCGTGGCGGGCCGCGGAAGTGGCGACCGCCGCGGCGACCGTGAGCAGTCCGGCCGCGGTGTGCGCGGCGCGCAGCCGGGCCACGAACGGGCGGCCGTACCAGAAGCCGGGCCGGGAGAGGGCGCTGCGGTGCGTGTCCTCCTCCTGTTCCTGCTGCTGCGGATACGGCTGCGCCGACTCGTACGCGCTCCAGGTGCGATGCGAGAGGTACCAGAGCAGTCCGGTGAGCGCGGCGGGCACGAGCGCGGCGAGTGCGAGCCGGCGTCCGGGCTGGCTCCACCAGCCGCCACCGGACACCTCGGGTGAGAGGAATCCCAGCCATGCGCGGTCGTCGGCGCAGGACGGGGTGCCCGCGCACTGCCAGGCCGTCAGATCGAGCGCGACCTCGCAGGCCGCGGCGACCAGGAGCACGGTCAGGGTGAGCCCGACGAGCCGGACCAGGACCCCGTACACGCGGATGGTGCGCCTGCGCCCGCGGGAGCTCGGGCGCATCCAGTGCGCGAGGTTGGCCACCATGAACGGCAGCAGGAGCAGCCACAGGGCGCGGGCGCCGTTGCCTGAGGTCAGGCCGCACCAGACGTAGGCCTCGGCGACGGGTTTGTCCCGGTAGTCCTCGGGGCGCTGTTCGGCGTCCGCGTCATCGGTGCGGCGGTATATGGCCGCGGTGTCGTCACCGGTGATCCGCACGGTGCGCGGGTCACCGAGCATCTTCTCGGGTGTGGCCCCGCCCACTCCGTGGACGAGCAGTTCAAGAGCGGTCTTCTCCGCCGTGGCACGCTGCACCGGTCAGCAGCTCCCCCGTGAGTCACCTACGTACTGAGTGAACGTGTGCGAGATCAGGATCCCGCCACCACCGGCCCGTGTGCACCCCTCGTCACGGAATCTCCCCGCCGTGTACGGTTCCGTTCCCTCCCTCGGACCGCAGGGACGCGAACACGGTGTCACGTGCAAAGATGAGGGCTCTTTCGCCCGAGGGGCGACGCGACGGCAACAGGAGTGGGAGCGGGCGTGAGCGAGAACCAGAACCTCCTCGCGGAACAGCGCCGCGCCCTGATCCTCGACGAGGTCAGGCGCCGCGGCGGGGTGCGCGTCAACGAACTGACGCGCAAGCTCGGTGTCTCCGACATGACGGTGCGCCGCGACCTGGACGCGCTGGCCCGCCAGGGTGTCCTGGAGAAGGTGCACGGCGGCGCGGTGCCGGTGGTCGAGGCGTCCACGCACGAGCCCGGGTTCGAGGCCAAGTCGGGGCTCGAGCTCAGCGCCAAGGAGGACATCGCGCGCTCGGCCGCCGAACTCGTGGCGCCCGGCAGCGCGATCGCCCTGTCCGGCGGTACGACCACCTTCGCGCTGGCGCACCGGCTGCTCGACGTCCCGGATCTGACCGTGGTCACCAACTCGGTGCGGGTGGCCGACGTGTTCCACGCGGCGCAGCGCAGCGGCGGCCAGGGGCAGGGTGCGGCGACGGTGGTGCTGACCGGTGGCGTGCGCACTCCGTCGGACTCGCTGGTGGGGCCGGTCGCGGATCAGGCGATCGGGACGCTCCACTTCGATCTCCTCTTCCTCGGCGTGCACGGCATCTCCATCGAGGCGGGACTGTCCACGCCGAACCTCGCCGAGGCCGAGACCAACCGCCGCCTGGTGCAGTCCGCGCGCCGTGTCGTGGTGGTCGCGGACCACACCAAGTGGGGCACGGTGGGCCTGAGTTCCTTCGCGCAGCTGGAGCAGGTCGACACCTGGGTGACGGATGCGGGTCTGCCCGGCGAGGTGCGCGAGGAGATCGCGGACCGGGTACAGCGGCTCGTGGTCGCGGGCAAGGACTCCGAAGAGCCGCGGAGCTGAACCACCGGGCGAGCCAGGCCAGTTGCTGTCCGTGAACTGCGCCGTGGCCGACCGATCAGCGCGAGCGGTCCTTCCGAAGCTGACGCACCCTCAGCTATGGTGTCCGGGCCCGGCCGACGGGCGCTGAGCTGCTGGATTCAACTGGGGGGATTGCCATGGCACGCCGACTGAGCCCGGTGGGGCTCGACTTTCTCGAGGTGGCGCCCGTACGTCTGGTGTTCGCGCGCGAGATCAGCGCGACGCCCGCCGAGGCGTACCACGCGATAGCCGAGGAAGTGGAGTCCCTGCCCACGTGGTTCCGGTCGGTCAAGCGTGCCGTTCCGCACGACGAGGGCGCGCGGCGCACCGTTCAACTGGCGGGCGGTATCCGCTTCGAGGAGACCATCCTCGCCAAGGAGCCCGACGAGGTGTACGCGTACCGCGTGGACGAGACCAACGCGCCGGGCGTGCGTCATCTCGTCGAGGAGTGGCGGATCACTCCGGCCAGGACGGGCAGCCGTGTCCAGTGGACGTTCGCCGTGGACGGCGCGGCTCCACTGCGCGCGTTCTTCAAGATCGCGTCGCCGGGGCTCGGCACGGCGTTCCGCGGGGCGGTGTCCTCGCTCGACAAGCAGCTCACCAAGGCACGCACTTCGTAGCCGGTCGCGGAGCGACGCAGCTTCCCCGGTACCTTCTGCGCATGCTGTTCTACGTACAGGCCGAAGACGCACCGGATGTCCAGGACCGGATGATCGCGCAGGGCGAGGCGCACTGGTCATATATGGACCGCTTCGCCGACCGGCTCGTGCTGCGCGGCCCGACGCTCTCGGAGGACGGCGAGGAGCACACCGGCAGCGTGCATGTCGTGGAGGTGGCGGACCGCGCCGCCGCCGAGCGATTCGCGACGCGGGAGCCGTACTGGATCAGTGGCCTGTACCGGGAGTTCACCGCGGACCGCATCATCGTGCGGGAGCAGGGCGGGATCAGCCGCGACGAGGACGCGACGCTGGTGACGGCCCGGTGGAGCGCACGGCCGCTCGACGCGACCGAACCGAAGCCGCCCCAAGGCGCGTTGGGCTTCTTCGGCCTGCTCGTCGATGACGAGGGCGTACGCTCCACCGGCTGCGTCGCCGTCGTACGCACCCTCGTGGACAAGGAAGTTCAGGTCGTTGTCGACGAGATCGCGGGCGAGGGTGTGACGGTCACGGCGCGGCGCTGGTGCCGGGGTGGACGCTCCTGAGCACTTGTCCGCCGCGGGGTCCAGCGGGGCCAGTCGACTGACCCGTCGCGTCAGCCGGGCCAGATCCCCGTCTCCAGGAAGGACTCGATGGCCGCGCTGTACGGGCCGATGTCCAGGCCCTGTTCGGCGAGCCAGCTGTCCGAGTAGTACTTGTCGAGGTAGCGGTCGCCCGGGTCGCAGATGAGGGTGACGACGCTGCCCTTCTCCCCCGCGGCGACCATCTCGGCGATGATCTTCAGCGCGCTCCACAGACCGGTGCCGGTGGAGCCGCCCGCCTTGCGGCCGATCGCCGACTCGAGGGCTCGTACGGCCGCGACACTCGCCGCGTCGGGGACCTTCATCATGCGGTCGATCGCTCCCGGCACGAAGCTGGGTTCCATGCGCGGGCGGCCGATTCCCTCGATACGGGAGCCGCAGTCGCTGGTGCAGCCCGGGTCGCCGTTCAGCCAGCCCTCGAAGAAACAGGAGTTCTCCGGATCCGGTACGCAGATCCGGGTGTCGTGCTGCATGTAGTGCACATAGCGCGCGATCGTGGCCGAGGTGCCGCCGGTGCCCGCCGTCGCCACGATCCAGGCCGGCTCCGGGTAGCGCTCCAACCTCAGCTGCTGGTAGATCGATTCGGCGATGTTGTTGTTCCCGCGCCAGTCGGTGGCCCGCTCCGCGTACGTGAACTGGTCCATGTAGTGGCCGCCGGTGCGCTCCGCGAGCGCGGCCGCCTCCTCGTACATGGCGCGCGAGTCGTCCACGAAGTGGCACTGCCCGCCGTGGAATTCGATGAGTCGGCACTTCTCGGCGCTCGTCGTACGCGGCATCACCGCGATGAACGGCACCCCGATCAGCTTCGCGAAGTACGCCTCCGACACGGCGGTCGACCCGCTCGACGCCTCGATCACAGGGGCGTCGGGGCGGATCCAGCCGTTGCACAGTCCGTAGAGGAACAGCGAACGGGCCAGGCGGTGCTTGAGACTTCCCGTCGGATGGGTCGACTCGTCCTTGAGGTACAGGTCGATGCCCCACTGCTCCGGCAGCGGGAAGCGCAGCAGATGGGTGTCGGCGCTGCGATTCGCGTCCGCCTGCACCTTGCGCACGGCCTCTTTCAGCCAGCGCCGGTAGGCGAGATCGCTGCGGTCCACGTCGACGGTGGACATCACCGCTGAGGTCTGAGGCTTCTCCACCGTGCTCACCGCGGACGCTCCCTTGGTTGCCGAATACCTGCCGGATCTCCCGGCAGGCCCTTCCGGCCCGCTGAAAACGTCTCGGCGAAGCCGTTGCTCCGCCTCAAGCATAGACATCCAACCCACGCTTCTCACCTGCACAAACGCAGCTTTGGGGAGCCCAAAGGCACCCTTGGGGCGCCCAGTTCGCACGCCCGTCACGCGCAACCGGGGCACAGGTGTGCGACGTCCTGAGGGGCACTGGTGCTCGAGCCGTATCGCGGGCAGACTGCCAGCACCGTCCCCCGGCGGCGAGCCGTTCGCGGCGGGGGCGGACCACGGCGGTTGCGGACAGCTTGGGGGCGAGCTTCATGGCGGAGACGGAGTTTCGGGCCACAGGCGTGCGGATCGGCCGGCGGCTGCGCTCGCTCACCCGGGCCGGGCAGGTGCGTATCACGGGCGGCCGCCTGGAATTGCTGACGAGCAGCGGGCGCGAGATCGACAGCGCGCCCCTGACCGAGGTGAGCGCCGGTCAGCCCTGGTTCGTGCCCGAGGACAAGGCTCTCGCCACCGTCAACGGCACCCGCTATTCGCTCACGCTCGGTGAGCGCGACCCGGCTCCCGGCGAGCCGGGACCGCCCGCCGCGAGCCGCTTCATCGAGGCCGTGCGCCAGGCCACCGGCCGCTTCAAGCGCAGCTGACCCGCGGGGCCGACGGGGTCGCGCCCCGCCGTGTGACCTCGCGGTACGTCACGCAAGTTGCACAGCCGTATCCCCTGGGTCACCCTGGACTCACCTCACTACTCAGGGTTCAACGGCGGTCACGCTGCGACCCAGCCACCGCCCAGCAGGCAGCCACTGTGGGACATCCGGAGGCGACTTCGGATGCGTCAGCCGTCTTCTTCCGGACCTCAATTCGGGGAGTCGCAGCCGTGATCAGCCAGCCAAGCAGGCACTGCGCGGTGGAGCTCCAGGCCCTGCCGTCGCGGATCGGGCAAGTCCGCAGAATCGTCTCGGCGCAGCTGCGCTACTGGCATCTCGATCCTCTGATCGACTGTGCCGCGCTCGCCGTCACCGAGTTGCTCACCAACGTCCACCGGCATGCCGAGCCGGACAAGATGTGCACGGTCGAGATCGAGCTGCTGCTCGACCACCTCACGGTCTCCGTGCACGACCACGACCCCCGTATGCCGCAGATCCGCACCGCCGATCCGCTGGCCACCTGCGGACGCGGGCTCGCGATGGTCGCGGCCGTCAGCGAGAGCTGGGGTGTACGGCCGCAGGGCCCGGCGGGCAAGACCGTGTGGTTCACGCTGCCGGCCCCGTCCCCGGCGGTGGCGCTCCCGGCGTACCCGATGCACGGCGCGATCCCCTTCACCGAGACTCCCGCCCGGCCGGCCGTGGTGGGCTGACCGGGCGGTGATCTTTTTCTTGTACGGGGTGGGTGCGCCCTCCTCCGTAACGGTTGGGAGCATCGCCTCCGTACGGGTTCGAAGCACTCTGCTCCGTACGGGGTAACGGCGCCCTGCCTCCAAGCGGAGGGAGCGCCGTCAGCCGCTGTGCAGGTGGTGCGCGGTCACTCCGCGGCGATGGCCCGCAGCACGTTCAGCCTTGCCGCCCGCCGGGCAGGTCGGAGGCCGGCCACCGCGCCCGCGGCGAGGCCCACCAGGGCCACCACCGTCAGCTGGAGCGGCGGCAGGGCGAAGGCGAACGCGCTGTCGCTCGCGCCGTCCGAGGCCTTGACCAGGATCCAGCCGAGGAAGCCGCCGAGCGCGAGCCCGCCCGCGGTACCGAACGCGGCGACCAGGACCGACTCCCAGCGGACCATCGCCCGCAGCTGCGCGCGGGTCTGGCCCACGGAGCGCAACAGGCCCAGTTCGCGGGTGCGTTCGTGCACGGACAGGGTCAGGGTGTTGGCGATGCCGAGCAGCGCGATCAGGACCGCCAGCGCGAGCAGGGCGTAGACCAGGGTGAGCATCATGTCGATGCCGCCGGCCGCCGACTGCGCGTACTCGTCCCGGGTCTGGACCTCGGGACCGCCGTACGCGGCCGCCGCCTTCTCGACCGCCGCGTGTCCGTCGGACGCGCTCACACCGTCCTTGAAGGTCACCGCGATCAGAGTGTCGGAGTCCTGTGCGCGGTGCGGGGCCCAGGCCTCACGGGTGATCACGTAGTCGCCCGCGAGTTCGGACCGGTCGAAGACGGCCCGTACGGTGAAGGATTCCTTCTTGCCGTCGGTGAAGGTCAGTCGGGCCGTGTCGCCGACGGTGAGACCCCGCTTGCCGGCCTCGTCGCGGGCGATCGCCAGTCCGTCGCGGCCCAGGCTCCGCAGCGAGCCGTCGACGGTGCCGAGGTCGAAGCCCTTGGCCAGGTCCACCGGGTCCGTCACGGTCAACTGGCGTCCGGCGCCGTCGACTTCGGCCACCCCCCTGCCCAGGCCCACGGAGTTGTCGACCTCGGGGAGCTCGGCGATGGCGGGTGCGAGCCGGGGGCTGAGGCCGCTGCCGCCCGCGCCGAAGGCCGGCACGCTCACGGCGACATCGCCCGCGAAGGAACGGGACACGGTCTGGTCCATGGTCGCCTTGAGGGACGCGGCGAACACGGTGAACAGACCGACGACCGCGACCCCGATCATCAGCGCACTCGCGGTGGCCGCGGTCCGCTTGGGGCTGCGCAGGGCGTTGCGGCGGGCGAGGCCTCCGGTGACTCCGCGCAGCCGGTCGAGGGGTCCGCCGAGGATCCGTACGGCGCGGCTGGACGCGACCGGCCCGAGGACCACGAAGGCGACCAGGGCCAGCA
Source organism: Streptomyces mesophilus (assembly GCF_040300965.1). Lineage (GTDB taxonomy): Bacteria > Actinomycetota > Actinomycetes > Streptomycetales > Streptomycetaceae > Streptomyces > Streptomyces mesophilus_A. Next base: position 17,499 of record NZ_JBEPEW010000124.1, read on the forward strand.
CCGCTCCCGTACCGGCCAGCCACAGCGAGGGGCTGACGAGGACACCGACGAGCGTGATCGCCAGCGCCAGGACGCTCAGCGCACCGCCTGCGACCGCACGCCGGCGCGAGGCTCCGGAGTCGTCGACCTGGCTCTCGCGCAGGGCGGCGAGCGGCGCGGTGCGTCCCGCCCGTACGGCCGGCAGGAGCGCGGAACCGAGGCAGACCACGATGCCCACGATCAGCGGCAGTGCCATCGAGAGGGCCTTGATGACCAAGTCGCCCTCGGGGAACGGGAATCCGATCGCCGGGAACAGGGCCTGCAGCCCGGCCGCGATGCCGATCCCGCCGAGCAGTCCGGCCGCGGAGGCGGCCACGGCGACGACGGCCGCCTCGACGAGGGTGGCTCCGAGGACCTGCTGACGCGAGGCGCCGAGCGCGCGGAGCAGTGCGTTCTCACGGGTGCGCTGGGCGACGACGATCGCGAAGGTGTTGTGGATGGAGAAGGTCGCGACCAGGAGGGCGATGCCGCTGAAGACGAGCAGGAAGGTGGTGAACAGGTCGAGGAACTGCCCGGAGATCATGTCCGTGTTCTCCTCGGCGGACGCCTGGCCCGTGATGGCCTCGACGCCCTGAGGCAGCACGGGAGTCAGCGCGTCGACGAGCTGCTGCTGGCTCACGTCGGGCCCCGCACGGACCGAAATGGTCGCCGCCTCACCGGGGTTGGGGGTGAGGTACCTCTCCGCGTCGGCCTGCGTCATGCCCGTGAAGGTCACCTGCGCCATCCCGTCCGCGCCGCCGAACGTCGCGAGGCCCACGACGGTCACCTTCACCGGGTCGGGGGTGCGCAGCGTCGTCGTATCGCCGATCTTCAGATCGCCGCTCTTCGCCGCGCCGCGGTTGATCACGACCTCGCCGGACTTCTGCGGGGCGCGGCCTTCCGCGAGTTGGTACGGGTTGAGCTCGGGGTCGGCGATCCAGTTGCCGGCCAGGGTGGGCGGACCCGCGCCGCCGATCGGGTCGCCGTTCTTGCCGACGAGCTGACCGGCGCCCTGGATGCCGGGCGCGACGGCGGCCACACCCGGCACCTTCTCGATGCGGTCCACGAGCGCGGTGTCCACCGGGCTGCGCACTCCCTGGCTCTCGCCGGGTGTGGTGATGGTGTCGGCGCTGCGCACGACCGCGTCGGTGCCGCCGGCCGCGTTGCCGAACATCGAGCCGAAGCTGGCCTTGAGGGTGTCGCCCATCACGAGGGTGCCCGCGAGGAAGGCGACGCCCAGCAGGACGGCGGTGAACGTGCCGGCGAAGCGGCGCTTGTGGGCGCGGAGCGAGGAGAGGCTGATCCGCGCCGTGGCCGTGTTCATGACGGTCCTCCCTGCCCCTTGGTACGACTGTCAAAGGCCTTCATACGGTCGAGGACCTTGTCGGCGGTCGGCGCGGCCATCCGGTCGACGAGCCGGCCGTCGGCGAGGAAGACCACCTCGTCGGCGTGGGCGGCAGCCACCGGGTCATGCGTGACCATCACCACGGTGCGGCCCATCCGGTGCACCGCCCGGCCGAGCAGCCCGAGGACCTCTTCGCCCGCGCGGGAGTCGAGGTTGCCGGTCGGCTCGTCGGCGAAGACGACGTCGGGCTGACCGGCGAACGCCCGTGCCACGGCGACGCGTTGCTGCTGTCCGCCGGAGAGTTCGGTCGGGCGGTGGTGCAGCCGGTCGCCGAGGCCGACCACATCGACCAGGGCGTCGATCCACTCACGGTCGGGCCTGCCGCCCGCGAGGTCGATCGGCAGCGTGATGTTCTCGGCCACGGTGAGGGTCGGCAGCAGGTTGTACGCCTGGAACACGAACCCCACACGGTCGCGTCGCAACAGAGTGAGCCGCTTGTCGTCGAGGGCCCCGAGCTCCGTATCGCCGATGAACGCGGAACCGGAGCTGAGCGTGTCGAGGCCGGCGGCGCAGTGCATGAGCGTGGACTTGCCGGAGCCCGAGGGCCCCATGATCGCGGTGAAGCGGCCGGCCGTGAAGTCGACGCTCACCCCGTCAAGGGCCCTCACCTCGGTGTCGCCGATGCCGTACACCTTCACGGCGTCGACGACCCGCGCGGCGGTGGCGGTCAGGGTCGCGGTGCTCATGCCGCACCGCCCTTGCGGCCTTCGCGGAGCCCGAACTCCTCGTTCAGGACGGTCAGCCGCCGCCAGTACTCGTCCTCGTCGATCTCGCCGGAGGCGAAGCGGTGGCCGAGCACGCTGATCGGGCTCTGCGCGTCGGGGCGCTCACGCCACGGCCCCCGCGGTCCGCGTCCGCGCCAGACGGTGCGGCGCAGGAGCGTGATCCCGCCGATCACGACGGCCGCCCAGATCAGCGGGAAGAGCAGGATCCACGGGCCGGGCCCGCCGTCGCCGAAGTGCGCCAGGGTCTGCATCCGAACCATCTCCTCGGTGAGGTCTCATTGCTTCTCGATGCTTTGAGACTCGCTCCTGGAGGGGGTCCGGGTCGTCGTACGGACAGCGGCTGTCCGGCTGCTCCCCCGGGAGTACGCGGGGGCCCGGGCTGCGGCGGGATCGCCTCTGCCGGTGGTCGCCTGGCTGATGGGGGACCGCGTCCGTCCGCCTGCCACGGGAGTACGGCGAGCGGAGCCCTGCCTGCGTTGCCCGCCCACCGCGCAGGTCGTCGGGCGCACGCGAGCCGCTCCGAGGGCTGTCCGCGGGGACATCCCTCGGAGCGGCTCGTTGTCCCTGCCGCAACTCAGACCGGCAGAGTACGGATCACTCTGTTGCGCCGAAGGTCGCGGGATTCGATGGTGAGCCTGCCGTCCGTGCCCTTCAGGACTCGCAGGCCCTGCGACTCGGCACCGCTGATCGCCTTCTCGCCACCGTTGCCGTCGGGACCGTAAAGGGTCTGGATGAAGCCGGTGTTGACCACGGTGAAGCCGGCCGGGTCTCCGCCCTCGACGATCTTCCGGGCGGCCCAGTCGCTGCGGCCGAGGTCCCAGTGGGTGTGGCCGGAGAAGAAGATGACGTTGGGGTGCCGGCCGAGGATGGTCAGCAGGTCGGTCTCGTCCACGAAGTCCTGGTCGTAGAAGCCCGCCTTGTCGTCCCCGACGGTGCCGGACACGGTGCCCGGCAGTACGTGGTGACTGAAGATGAGCACGTACGGCTCGGCGGACAGCTCGTTCAGAGTGGAGTCCAGCCAGCTCAACTGGGATGCGCCGAGCGTCACGAACGGCGGGCTCGTGCCGTTGACGGCCGGAGCGGTGGTGCCGATGAAGAGCAACGGCAGCCCGGCCGCGGTCGTCCGGAAGTACACATCGGGCATGCCTGTGTACTCCAGGAACCGCTTGACCTGGGTGTCGAACGGGTCGGAGTTGTACTGCTCATGGTTGCCCAGCGCGGCCAGTACCCGCTCGGGGTGGGGGTGGTCGGCAAGGGTGCCGTAGAGATCCTCGTACTGCTGCACGGTGCCCTGCGCCACCAAGTCGCCGGCGATGACCAGAGCCTCCGACGCGCCGAGGCCGGACAGGGTGTCCAGCGCCTTGCCGAAGTCGGCGAGATCGCCCTGGATGTCGCTGATGACATCCAGGGCGGCAGCGGGCGCTTGCGGCTTCTTGACGGCGGCGGCTTCGGCGGCGGTCAGTCCGCCGAGCGGCACGGTGGCCAGTGTGAGCCCACCCGCCGTGAGGAGCGTTCTCCGAGTGAGGGGAGTCATGGGGCGCAACGTAACCGGCGAGACTTATGCGGTCCTTGGACAGGCGGGTGCGGGACCTTGGACATTCCTGGCCGGAGACCCGGCCAAGGGTCCACGCGGTAACTCCTTTACCCCAAAAGGGCGTTGCCCCTACGCCGACTCGCGCACCACAAGACGGGGCGTGAAGAGCACGTTCGGCTCCGGAACATCGTCTTGCCGCAGCCGGGCGAGCAGCAGGAGCGCTGCCTCGCGGCCCATGTCTTCGAGGGGCTGGTGGATCGAGGTGAGAGGAGGGTCGGCGGCCGCGGCGACCCAGGTGTCGTCGAAGCCCACGACGGCGACATCGTCCGGAACCGACCGTCCGGACTCGCGCAGTACGTCCAGTGCGGCGGCGGCCATGAGGTCGTTCGCCGCGAACAGCGCGTCGAACTGCTCGTCGGCCGCGAGGAGTTGCCGCATGGCCTCCTCGCCGGAGACGCGCGAGAAGTCGCCGTGCGCGACCGGCCCGTGGGCCAGCCCGGCCTCGTCGAGCACGGCGCGAAAGCCGTGCCAGCGGTCGATGCTGGCGCGGATGCTGAGCGGTCCCGTGATGACGGCGATGCGCCGACGGCCGCGCTCGATCAGATGGTGCGCGGCGAGGCGTCCGCCGGCCACGTTGTCGACATCGACGCCGTACGCCGGTGTGTAGCCGGCGGGCGCACCCACCAGCACCGTGGGTACGGCGCTCGCGTCGAGCCTGCCGAGCAGCGGATCGCCCTCGTGCAGCGAACTGAGCAGCACACCGTCCACGTGGCGCGCGCTGAGGAACGCGGTGAGCTGGGCGTGTTCCTGCCGGGACTGCGCGATGGCCAGCAGGAGCTGGATCCCTTCGGCGGCGAGCGCCGCGGACGCGCCACGCACGAGGGGCGAGTAGAACGGGTCCTCCCAGAACCCGCGGTCGTCGGTCACCGCCGCGACGAACGCCACGGTGTCCGTGCGCTGGCGCACCAGGGCGCGGGCGGCCGAGTTGGGGACGTAGCCGAGTTCCTCGACGGCGCGCAGCACGGCTGCGCGGGACTCCGGGCTGACAGGACCGGATCCGTTGATCACCCGCGAGGCCGTGCCCCGTCCGACCCTCGCCCGTGCCGCGACCGCCTCGAGCGTCGGTCTGTGCTCCTTCATCCGCCAGCCACCTCCCCGGGCCGCACCACTCGCCACTGTTGATCTCAAGCTAATCCGTAAGGCGCTCCGAGGACGGCCCGTCCCGCAAAGTGGGCCGAGTGGACTCGGTTCAGTCGGCGGGCGGTGGGTCCACCCGGTAGCCGGGGACGGACGGCCAGCGCACTGTCAGGACGACCGATTCCTCCTCCGCGTACCAGGAGTGGTCGACGCCCTTGCCCCACAGGACGTACTCGCCCTGCTCCGCGAGCACCACGTCGCGGCCGGGGAATTCCATCCGGAAGCGGCCGCTGATCAGGACCAGGAGTGCCGTGCGGATCTCTCCCGTGGCCCATTCCGCGCGCCGGTCACCCGGCGGATGGACGCCCCACTTGATCTCCAGCTCGGCGCAGTGCCGGGGGTCGGCCGGGTCTTTGAAGTGGCCGAGGAGCCAGCCGCGGTCGAGCGCGGCGTCACGGTCGGCCCGGCCCATGTACACGCCGTCCGCGACCTCGTGGAACGCCTCGTGCCCGCTCATGCGAGAACCCCCATCGGGTCGTCGAGGACCGGTTGCCAGGCCAACTCGGCAGCTCCGACCAGGGAGTTGTGGTCGAGCGTGCAGGCCAGGATGGGAACTCCCCCGCTGCGGCCCCACAGGCTGCGGTCGGCGACCACCGCGCGCAGCCGGTCGGGGTCGGCGTCCAGGAGGGCGCGGTGCAGGCCGCCGAGGATGATGCGGTCGGGGTTGAGGATGTTGACCAGGCCCGCGAGTCCGAGGCCCAGGCGGTCGATCATCTCCTCCGCCGCCATACGGACCCGTGGCTCGGCGTACGCGTCGCGCAGCAGGTCGGTGGACTGCTGAAGGAGCGACACCTCGGGGCCGGGCTCGCGGCCCGCCGCCATGAGGAAGGCGAGCGGGTCGGCCTCGACGTCCAGGCAGCCGCGGCTGCCGCAGTGGCAGGGCCGGCCCTCGGGGTTGACGGTGAGGTGGCCGACTTCGAGTGCGAGGCCCGAACTGCCCGTGTGCAGTCGGCCGTCGAGCACAAGCGCGCCGCCGACCCCGCGGTGGCCGGTGGCGACGCACAGCAGGTGGGCTGCGCCGCGGCCCGCGCCGTGGCGGTGTTCGGCGAGCGCGGCGAGGTTGACGTCGTTGCCGGTGAAGGCCCGCACGTCCAGGCCCGCGGCCGCGATCCGCTCGGCGAAGATCCGCCGTACGGGCGCGCCGACCGGCCAGGCGAGGTGCAGCGGATTGAGCGCGAGTCCCTCGGGGTCCTCGACGGCGGAGGGAACGGCCAGACCGGCGCCCGCGCATCTGCGGCCGGAGGTCTCGAGCAATTCGGCTCCGGCGTCCACCACCGCGCTGATCACCTGTACGGGATCGGCGTCGACGCTCTCGCAGCCGGGCGTCGTCGCGACGATCCGGCCGCCGAGCCCGACCAGCGCGGCACGGTAGCCGTCGGCGTGCACCTGCGCGGCGAGTACGACGGGGCCGTCCTCGGCGACGGTGAGCCGGTGCGAGGGCCGGCCCTGCGAACCACCGGCCGCACCGGGCTCGACGGTGATCAGCCCGAGCGCTTCGAGTTCCGCGGCGACGACTCCGGCGGTGGCCCGGGTGACCCCCAGTTCGGCGGTGAGCACGGAACGGGTCGGGGCACGCCCCGTATGCACCAACTCCAATGCCGGGCCGAGCGCTCCGCGCCCTCGGTCCAGCCGGGAACGCGCGGATCCTGACCGCACTTCACTGGGCGCCGCCTTGCCGTTCATGGCGCCGAGTCTCCCATGATCCGCCGGGGGTTCAGCGGCAGGTTCCCTCACGTTCTCGCTCAGCGTTCGAGTTCCCTGACCCTCAAGGTGAGGTTGAGACTCGGGCGGAGGGAGCCTCGGGTGACGGACCGGTGATCATGACAGGAGGTTCCACATCACGGCTGGGGGCAGGGCGGGGTTGGCCGCGGCGTGTGGGCCCAGTTCCGCGTCGTCCAGGAGCGCCGTCAGGCTGGGCGCGGGCAGTCGTGGATGTGCGGCTGCCCCGGCGCGGACGGTGGCATCCGTGTCGTGGGTGAGCCGCTCGGCCGCGTCGGGGGCCAAGTCGGGGTCCAGGAGGGCCAGATGGCGCTCGGCAGGCGTGTCCGCGGTCGCGAAGCGCCTGCCGAGGCCCGCGGCCGGGAAGTTCGGGTGCTCGGTGAGCAGGTCGCGATGGTGGTCGGGGCCGGGGTAGGTCAGGTAGCAGTCGAGGAGCAGGTCGGGCGGGGCTGCCGGGTGGTGGTGGGCGAGCCGAAGGCGTACGCCTGCGTCGTCGTCCTGCGCGAGCAGGGTGACCAGTTCGGTGGGCAGGGCGGGGTCGGTG
>NZ_JBEPEW010000125.1:0-24582 GCF_040300965.1 Streptomyces mesophilus
TCACTGTCCCCGCCGCACTCGGCGGTCTCCGCCTCGCCCGTCACGGCGGGCTGTGCGGCGGGGACGGTCGCGGCGGCCGGCGGTGCGCCGGCGGCCAGGGCGAGCGTGAGCAGGACGAGCAGCAGCGCCCGCAGGAGGCCGGGGCGCCGCAGGAGTCCTGGGATCGGGGACGGAACGCTCACAGCACGTCATGTCCCCGCCCCGAGGCGGGGCGCGACGGCGGTCCGGGCAGATCCGCCCGTAAGGCGTACGCCCGGCTGCCTCGTGACTGCTGCGCAGCCTTGTCCGGCCTGCTGCTCGGCGGTCTTCGCGCCTTACCGCTTCGAGGGCTCAGTGCCGTACTGCTTCGCGGCCCCGGCGTCGTACTACTTCGCGGCCCTACTGCTTCGCGGCCCCGGCGTCGTACTACTTCGCGGCCTTGGCCGCCTTCGCCGCCGCTTTGGCCTCCTGCTTGAACGCCCGCACCTTGGCCAGGGATTCGGGCCCCGTGATGTCGGCGGCCGAGCGGTAGGAGTCCTTGTCCCCGTACGAACCCGCCGCCTCGCGCCAGCCCTTGGGCGTCACGCCGTAGCGCTTGCCGAGCACGGCTACAAAGATCTTCGCCTTCTGCTCCCCGTACCCGGGCAGTGCCTTCAGCCGGGCGAGCAGCTCCTTGCCGTCCTTCACCTCGGACCACAAGGCGGTGGCGTCCCCGTCGTACTCGTCGACCAGGTACTGGCACAGCTGCTGGACGCGCTGCGCCATCGAGCCCGGGTAGCGGTGCACGGCCGGCTTGGTCTTGAACAGCTCCGTGAAGGCCTCGGGGTCGTACGCCGCGATCTCATGCGCGTCCAGATCGTCCCGGCCCAGGCGCTCGGCGATCGTGTACGGACCCGTGAACGCCCACTCCATCGGCACCTGCTGGTCGAGCAGCATGCCGACCAGGGCGGCCAGCGGGCTGCGGCCGAGCAGCTCGTCGGCGTCGGGGTTCTGGGCGAGGTGGATCTCGGCGGGCGCGGTCTTGCCGGCTTGTGCGGCGGCCGCTGTCCTGGCCGTGGCTGCCTTGCCGGCAGCGGTTGACTTCTTCGCGCTCGCGGCGGACTTCTTCGCGGTCATACGGCCATGATGTCGCTGCTGTCGGCCGGGTGCGACATCGATGAAGCTGGCCCCATGACCGAGCGCACCGCGGAAGCCAAGCTCGCCGATCTCGTCGCCGCGCACGATGTCGGGCATCTGCAGCAGTGGCTCGACGAGCGTCCCGACCACGAGATCGCCGACGAGATCACCCGCGTGGACCCGGCCACGGCCGGGGTGCTCTTCCGGCTGCTCGACAAGGACCGTGCCTCCGAGGTGTTCGGGGAGCTCGACGGGGTCGAGCAGCAGAAGATCCTCACCGCCGTACGGGACCACGCCTTCCGCGAGCTCGTCGAGGGCATGGACCCGGACGACCGCGCCCGGCTCCTCGGCGAGGCCCCCGCCAACTTCACCCAGCGGGTCCTGGCCGGGCTCAGCCCGCATGAGCGGGAGCTGACGGCGACGCTGCTCGGGTACGAGCCGGGGTCGGTGGGCCGCTTCATGACCCCCGAGGTCGTACGGCTCAAGGAGCACATCACCGTCGGCGAGGCGCTCGACCGCGTACGCCGGGAAGGGCCGGACGCCGAGACGGTCTACACGCTGCCGGTGACCGACGCGGGGCGGCGCCTCATCGGTGTCGTGGGACTGAGGGACCTGGTCCTGGCCGATCCGGCGGACCCGTTGAACGGTCTGGTCGACACGGCTCATCTGCGGGCGCACGCCACCGACACAGCCGAGTCCGCGGCCCGGCTGATGCAGGAGGGCAATCTGCTCGACCTGCCCGTGGTCGACAGCGAGGACCGGCTCGTCGGGCTGCTCACCATCGACGACGCGCTCGAAGTCATCGAGGCCGCCGATACGGAGGACATCGCGCGGCAGGCCGCGGCCAGGCCGCTCGACGGGCACTATCTGACGGCGAGCGTCACCCGGCTCGCGCGCTCGCGGGTGGTGTGGCTGCTGCTCCTGATCGTCGCGGCGACCCTGACGGCCAAGGTGCTCGAAGCCTTCGAGGGGGAGATCGAGCGGGTCACGGCGCTCGCCCTGTTCATTCCGCTGCTCGTCGGGACGGGCGGCAACGTCGGCTCGCAGGCCGCGACCGGGGCCGTGCGCGCCCTCGCGGTCGGTGAAGTGCGGCCGGGGGACGTGCTGAAGGTGGCCTGGCGTGAGTGCCGGGTCGGGTTCCTGCTCGGGGTGATGCTCGGCGCGGTCGGCCTCGTGTTCGCCTGGGTGATCGCCAAGCACGGGGACATCGCGCTGGTCGTGGGGCTCACGCTGGTCGCGGTGTGCGCATGGGCGGCGGTGATCGGCGGGGGCATGCCGCTGCTCGCCAAGAAGCTGGGGATCGACCCGGCGGTGATCTCGGCTCCGCTGGTGACGACGTTCGTGGACGCCACCGGATTGATCATCTACTTCATGATCGCGCGGGTGGTGCTGGGGCTTTAGCGGATGGGGCGTCGTCTCCGTGCGGCCCTGGCATCTCCCGTACGGGATGGCCGCCTCCCTTACGTAAAGGGAACTGGCTCCCGTTAAGCTGGGTGCCATGGACAACGCCCCAGGCACCGTACGCCCCGGCGGCCGCACCGCACGCGTGCGCGCCGCCGTGCTCGACGCGGCCGGCGACGCCCTCGCCGAGCACGGCTTCACGGGGTTCGACCTCGCCGAGGTCGCCCAGCGCGCGGGCGTCGGCAAGACGACGGTCTACCGTCGCTGGGGCAGCGCCACCGCCCTCGTCGCCGATCTGCTCGCCGACATGGCCGAGCAGTCCGAGCCGCGCAGCGACCACGGCGCGCTCCTCGACGATCTGCGCGCGAATGCCCGGCTGGTACGCCGCACCCTCACCGATCCGCGCCAGAGCCGGCTCTTCCGCGCGGTGATCGCGGCGGCGAGCTGCGACGCGTCCGCCGCCGACGCGCTGCACCGCTTCTATGCGGTACGGATCGAGGAGTGGGCGCCGTGCGTCGAACTGGCCGTCCAGCGAGGCGAGTTGCCCACCGGGACGGACGCGCACGAGGTCGTACGGGCCGTCTCGGCCCCCCTCTACTACCGGTTCCTCGCCAGCGGCGATCCGCTTGACGAGGCGGCCGCCGACCGTGCGGCCGAGGCGGCGGTGGCGGCGGCGAAGGCCGGGGTCTTCGTCAAGGGCTGACCACCTCGTGGGCGTACGGAGGCTGAGCCCCCGCCCGTCCACAGGTCACGGCCGCCGCCCGTGCCGCGTACGCGAGGACGTCGTCCCACTCGTCACCGGTCGGCGTGCGGGTCAGGGCGCCGAGCCGATCGAGCCGGTGCAGGAGCGCCGCGTTGACCGTGTCGCCCGCGCCGATCGTGTCCACCACGTCCACGGCCACGCCGGGCACGGTGTGCTCGGCGCCCTCGGCCGTGAGCGCCGTCAGGCCGTCCGCACCACGGGTGAGCACCACCGCCTGGGGGCCCGCGGACAGCCACTGCTTGAGCGCCGTATGGACGGGTGTGCCGTCCGCGAGCCAGGCCGCGTCCTCCTCGGAGAGCTTCAGGAGGCGTACATGGGGGAGCCAGCCGAGGAAGCGGGTGCGGTAGGCGGCCGGGTCCTTGATCAGGCCGGTCCTGATGTTGGGGTCGAGCGCCGTGAACACGCCTTGCGCGGCGGCCCGGCGCAGGAGGTCCTCGTACGCGGTCGCGCCCGGTTCGAGGACCAGGGAGCAGGTGCCGAAGCAGATGGCCCGGGTCGAGTCCGGTAGTGAGGGCGGGAGTTCGAAGAGGCGGTCCGCCGTGCCCTCCGTATAGAAGGAGTACGCGGCCGAGCCGTCCGGATCGATGTGCGCCACCGCGAGCGTGGTCGGCTCGTCGCCCCGCTGTACGAGGGAGGTGTCCACGCCGTCGGTGTGCAGTGCGTCGAGCAGCGCCTCGCCGAAGTGGTCGCGGGAGATGCGGGAGCAGAAGCCGGCGGTTGCCTCCAGCCGGCCGAGGGCGCGGGCGGTGTTGAAGGGGCCGCCGCCGAGCTTTGGTTCGAGGGCGGGCAGGGCGGCGTTGTCGTTCCGCTGCGGCACCAGGTCGATCAGGGCCTCGCCCGCTGAGATGATCACGTGGGTATTTTTCCCCAGTCCCGCCCCTTCCCGAAACCGGGGCTTCGCCCCGGGCTCCCCACGCGGCGGAGCCGCACAATGTCACAGCCGACCTTCGGTCGGATCTGCTCAAGCGCCGCAGGGGCTGAGTGAGGCTCAGCGGGGCCGAGTGGATATCCCTCGCACCGGCGATTCCCCGTCCGCGCCCCGTGCCGATACTGAACACACCCGAACCCGGCCTCCCCACCCAGGAGTTGCCGTATGCCCGAAGCATCCTGGCTGCGTGCCGCCCGCCGTCCCCAAGTGGTGGACATCGCGCTGGCCGCGCTGGTCCTGATCGCCGTCTCGCTGCAGTTCCTGCTGCCCGAGCGCGAGAACGACGACGAGCTGACCTGGCTCGGCTTCCTCTTCGGCGCCGCGACCGCGCTGCCGCTGGTGTGGCGCCGCCGCGCCCCGTACGTCACCGGCGTCCTGGTCGGCGCCGCGACCACCGCGATGACCCTGCACCACGCACCGCCGCCCGACATCGTGTTCGGCGGCTTCGTCGTGCTCTACACCGGCGCCGCGATCGGCACGCCCTGGCCGCGCCGGGCGATGCTCCTCCTGTGGCTGACCGGGGCCTCGGTGTCGATGACGCTCAAGGAGCATGCCGAGCCCTTCGAGTACGCCTTCCATCTGACGAGCCTGCTCGGCGCGTACGGACTGGGCCGGCTCGCCCGGATCCAGCGCGCGTACACCGAGGCCGTGGAGGAGCGGGCGCGCAGACTCGCGTACGAGAGCGAGATGGAGGCCGCGCGGGCCGTCGCCCGCGAACGGGCCCGGATCGCCCGCGACATGCACGACATCCTGGCCCACGCGGTGAGCCTGATGGTGGTGCAGGCGGAGGCCGGTCCGGTCGTCGTGCGCAGCGACCCCTCGCGTGCGGAGGCCGCCTTCGAGGCGATCGCCGGCGCGGGGCGCGATGCCATGTCCCAACTGCGGCGCCTGCTCGGCATATTGAAGGAGCCCCGAGGATCGCTGCCGCCCGAACGCAGTCCGCAGCCGTCGCTCGCGGCCCTCGCCCAGCTCACCGCGCAGGTGGCGGCGGTCGGGCTGCACGTCGAGCAGCTGCAGACCGGGGAGCCGGCCGAGCTGCCCGCGGATGTGGAGGTGGCGGTGTACCGGGTTGTGCAGGAGGCGCTGACCAATACGGTGAAGCATGCGGGGGCCACCAAGGCTATTGTCCAACTCGACTGGGGGATCGACGAGTTGAGGTTGACGGTGCGGGACGACGGGCGGCCGGGGAAGCCCCGGGTCCAGGGTTCGGGGCAGGGGCTGATCGGGATCAGGGAACGGGCCGCGGCCTGCGGCGGTACGGCGGCCACGGGTCCCGGACCCGACGGCGGCTTCTGGGTGATCGTCACGCTGCCCATCGAGACGCAGACGGTCGGATGAGCGTGCGCGTGGTCGTCGCCGACGACCAGGAGCTGGTCCGCAGCGGCTTCTCGATGATCCTCGACGCACAGCCCGACATCGAGGTGGTCGCCGAGGCGGGCGACGGTGCCGAGGCTGTCGACGCGGTCCGTCGGCACACCCCTGACGTGCTGCTTCTCGATATCCGTATGCCGGTCATGGACGGGCTCGAAGCGGCGCGGGTGGTGTGTGCGGAGTCGGCCTGCAAGGTGGTGATGCTGACGACGTTCGACCTCGACGAGTACGTCTACGAGGCGCTCTACGCGGGAGCGAGCGGCTTTCTCCTGAAGGACGTCCGGCGCGACGACCTGGTGCACGCGGTACGGGTGGTCGCCTCCGGTGACTCCCTGCTCGCGCCCTCGGTGACCCGCCGCCTGGTCGCCGATGTCGTACGCAGACGTCGCACCGAATCCGCCACGGAGCCCTCGCCCGCCCGTCTGTCCGTGCTCACCGCCCGCGAGGAGGAGACGCTGCGGCTGCTCGCGCGCGGGCTGACGAACGCGGAGATCGCGGAGGCCTTCGTGGTGAGCGAGCACACGGTGAAGACCCATGTCAGCAATGTGCTCGGCAAGTTGGGGCTCAGGGACCGGGTGCAGGCGGTGATCTGCGCGTATGAGACAGGTCTGGTGATCCCCGGGGCCTGAGGCTCCCCGTGGCGCGAGGCTCGGAGTCCCCCGTACGGGCGACTCCTCCCTCTGCCGGGCGAGAGGGGAACACCGCTCCGACCGGCGATGTGGCCAACTCCCTTTCACAGCAGCCTGAGTGACGTGACCCCGCCGAGGGCGCGGGGACCGTCGCTGGGAGGGACCGTGCTTTCCGCACTCGCCAGGGTGGCCACCCGTCGCCCGCTGACCGTCATCCTGATCTGGCTGCTGCTGCTCGTGGCCGGCTTCGGCCTCGGTACCCGCGTCTTCGGTGACCTCGAAGGAAGCGTCGAGGTCGTCGAGGGCAGCGAATCGCAGCGCACCGAGGAACTGCTCGACCGGCTCTCCACCGAGGGCGCGTCCATCCAGGCGATCGTGGAGTCCGGGGATCTCCCGGGGCTGCGGTCCGAGATCCGTGAAGCCGCCGCGGACGTACGGGAGTTACCGGGTGTCGCCGACGTACCGGAGGGCATGCCGTCCGAGGACGGGCGTGCGCTGCTGATCCCGGTGGAGTTCGGCCAGGGCCTGGCGGACGACGACGAGGAGGAGCTCGCCGAGGAGGTCGCCGAGCGGTTCCATGAGATCGACGGCGCGACCGTGCACGTCAGCGGCGGACCGCTGCTGGGCGTCCAGCTCGGCGGGCAGGCGCAGGAGGACGTGGCGAGCGCCGAGATCATCTCGCTGCCCGTGGTCCTGATCGTGCTGCTGCTGATCTTCGGCGGTCTGCGCGCGGCCGCCCTGCCGCTGGTCGTCACGGTCAGCGGGGTGGCCGGCGCCTTCCTCGCGCTGTACGGCTTCTCGCTCGTGACCGATGTCTCGGTGTACGCGGTGCAGGTCACCACCATGCTCGGGCTCGGACTCGCCGTGGACTACGCCCTGTTGATCGTGGTCCGCTTCCGTGAGGAGCGCGCAACCGCGGAGTCGGTCGAGCAGGCCGTGGAGCGTACGGTCGCGCGGGCCGGGCGGACCGTGCTGTTCTCCGGGCTCACGGTGGCGGTCTGTCTGACCGGTCTGATGGTGTTCCCGAACCTGTTCCTGCGCAGCATGGGACTCGCGGCGGCCGCGGTCGTCGTGGTCGACATGCTCGCCGCGGTCACGCTGCTGCCCGCGCTGCTCACCAAGTTCGGCGGCAAGATCGCGCCCTCCTCCCCGCGCAAGCGGCTCTTCGGCAGGAACTCCGAGCGCGAACCCGGCCATGTCTTCGCCCGCCTCGCCCGCTTCTCGGCCCGCCGCCCGGTCGCGGTGACGGTCGCGGTGGTCGCAGGCCTCGTCCTCCTGGCGCTGCCCGCCACTCGGATGACCATGAACCTTGGCGATGCGCGCCAGCTCAAACAGGGCACGGAGGCCCGGGAGTTGTACGACGCGGTCCGCGCCCACTACCCGGAGGGCACCGGACTCGACCCCGTCAGCGTCGTGATCATGCCGAACGCCGAACCGGACTGCGAACGCAAGATCCGCGCCCTGGAGGGCATCGCCCGCGCCGAGTCCGTGAAGACCGGCAACGGCACCACCCTGCTCGACCTCTACCCGAAGGGCACCGTCGACGGAGCCCAGGCCACCGGCCTGGTCGAGCAGATCCGCGACCTGCGCGGCGCCGAGCCCGTCCATGTCACCGGGAACGCCGCCCACATGGTCGACTTCCGCGCCATGCTGGCCGAACGCGCCCCCTGGGCGATCGTGATCGTCCTCGTCGGCATCTTCGCCCTGCTCTTCGCCTTCACGGGCTCGCTCCTGATCCCCGTACGCACGATCCTGACGACCCTGCTCAGCCTGGGCGCCGCACTCGGCGTGGTCACCTGGGTCTTCCAGGACGGGCATCTGGCCGGGTGGCTGGGCGCCGAGGGTCTCGGCGCGCTGAGCCTGACCGCACCACCGCTGATCATCGCGATCGCGTTCGGACTCGCCATGGACTACGAGCTGTTCATCCTGGCCCGGATGCGCGAGGAGTGGCTGCGCAGCGGCGACCACCGGGCCGCCGTGGTGACGGGCCTGAGGCAGTCCGGGCGCGTGGTCACCTGCGCCGCGCTGCTGCTCGCGATCGTCTTCGGCGCCTTCATGACCGGCAGCTTCTCGCCCATCCTGCAGATCGGCCTCGGCCTGACCCTCGCGGTCCTGATCGACGCGACGGTCGTACGGATGCTCCTGGTCCCGGCGACGATGACGCTGCTCGGAGGCCGGGCGTGGTGGGCTCCGCGGCGGCTGCGCAGGGCGCATGACCGGTACGGCCTGAAGGAGTAAATGGCCCACTGGAGTGGGCATGGATTGTCCTACGGTAGGGAGCCATTGGCTCCCTACCGTAGTGCTCATGACGAACCTGCTCCCGCCCCGCGGACCTCAACGCACCCTCGCCCTGGCCCAGTTGAGCAACTCTGTGGGCGACGGCGCGTACTACGTCACCTCCGCGCTCTACTTCACCCATGTCGTCGGCCTCGACGCCGCGAAGATCGGGCTCGGTCTCACCGTCGCCTGGGCCATCGGCTCGCTGGTCGGGGTCCCGCTCGGACGGCTCGCCGACCGGCGCGGACCGCGCGGGACGGCGGTGCTGCTGGCCGTCGCCACGGCCGCCGCGGTCGCGTCCTTCCTGGTCGTACGCGACTTCCTGCCGTTCCTGCTCGCCGCCTGTGTCTACGCCACCGCCCAGTCCGGACTCGCGGCCGCCCGGCAGGCGTTGCTCGCCGGACTGGTCGCCAAGGAGGAGCGCACCGGAGCGCTCGCCCACCTGCAGTCGACGCTCAACGCGGGGCTCGCGGTGGGCGCCGGACTCGGCGGTGTGGCCCTGTCGTCGGGGACCGACGGCGCGTATCTCACGGTGTTCGCGATCGACGCGGCGAGCTTCCTGGCCTGCGCGTACGTCCTGACGCGGCTGCCCGTCGTCGAGCCCGTACCGGCCGTCGAGGGCGCGAAGCTCGCCGTGCTCCGCGACCGCCCGTACGCCGTCATGACGCTGCTCAACACCGTGCTGCTGCTGAGGATGCCGCTGCTCAGCCTGGGTATCCCGCTGTGGATCACCGAGCGCACCGAGGCTCCCGAGTGGCTGGTGTCGGCCCTGTTCATCCTCAACACGGGTGCCGTGATGCTCTTCCAGGTCCGAACGGCCCGCGCGGTCACGGGACTTGGCACCGCCGCCCGCGCGATCCGTCGCTCCGGTGTGCTGATGCTGCTCACCTGCGGGGTGTTCGCCCTGTCGACCGGGGTGTCGGCCCAGGCCGCGACGGTTGCCCTGATCGGCGGTTCGGTGCTGCTCGTGGTCGCCGAGATGCTGCAGTCGGCCGGCTCCTGGCAGCTCGGCTTCGACCTCGCCCTGCCCGGCCGTATCGGCGAGTACCAGGGCTTCTTCGGTACGGGCGTCACGGTCGCCCGCACCCTCGGCCCACTCCTGCTGACGCTGCTGCTCATCGAGGTCGGCGCGGCCGGGTGGCTGCTGCTCGGCGCACTGATCCTGGCTGCGTCGTACGCGCTCGGTCCGGTGACGCGCTGGGCGGCAGCGACGCGCCCGACCGACGAAACCGTACGGGATCAGGCGCTCAACTAGACGAGGGTGCCGAGCAGTTGGTCCAACGACGCCTCGAGGCGCTCCTCGGACACCTTCAGCTCGCTGCGCAGATGACACAGCAGACTCGGCTGGAACGCGCCGAGCAGCAGATGGGCCAGGACGGGAGCGTCGAGCTCGGGCCGGGCCTCGCGGATCAGCAGCTGCACATGGGTGTGGACGACCCGGTACGGATCGCTCTTGTAGCGGGCCGATGCCGAGGCCTTCTCGGCGGCGAGCAGCAGTTCCTCGGACTCGAGCGTGTGCTTGGCGTACGCGTGCAGAAAGGCCCGCAGCCGCTCGCCGGCCGGAGCGCCGGGGCCGAGCGGGGGCCGGCCGGTCATGAACGCGGCCTGCAGGCGCTGCTCACCGTCGTCGAGCAGCGCGAGCAGCAGGGCCGAGACATCACCGAAGCGCCGGTAGACCGTGCCGACCCCGATGCCGCTGGCGTGCGCGACCCCGTTCATCGTGAGCGCCTTCGCGCCCTGCTCGTCGACGATCCGCGCCGCCGCGTCCAGGATCCGCCGCCGGTTACGGGCGGCGTCGGCGCGCTCGGGGGGCGCCTGGCCGGCCATGGGGAGAAGCGGGGGCTGGTTCATGGCCTGCACATTACGGGAATCGTGCAGAACCGGAAAGCTATCCGGATACCCCTTGCGGAACCGGATTCCCATCCGGTTAACTGTGGCCATCGCCGAAACGGATATGAATCCGTTTCAGATCCCGTACCTCCGGAGGGGTTCGTCATGACCAGCACCGACACCACCGAGACCACCGCGCCGAAGATCGCCGTCGTGTACTACTCCGCCACCGGCAATGTGCACGAGCTCGCCAAGGCCCTCGCCGAGGGCGCCGAGAAGGCGGGCGCCGAGGTCCGGCTGCGACGTGTGGCCGAGCTCGCCCCGGATGCCGCGATCGACTCGAACCCCGCCTGGCGCGCCCATGTCGATGCCATCTCCGACGAGGTGCCGGTCGCCACGCTGGACGACCTGAGCTGGGCGGACGCCTATGCGTTCGGTTCGCCGACCCGCTACGGCAACATCGCGAGCCAGCTCAAGCAGTTCATCGACTCGACGGGTGGCCTGTGGCAGCAGGGCACCTTCCACGACAAGCCCTTCACCGGCTTCTCCTCCGCGCACAACGCGCACGGCGGCAACGAGTCCACGCTGCTCGCCCTGTACAACACGGCCCACCACTGGGGCTCGCTGATCGTCTCCCCCGGCTTCACGGACGCCGCGGTCTACGGCGCCGGCGGCAACCCCTACGGCACGGTGCACGTGGGCAGCAGCGGTGACGTCTCGGACGAGACCCTCGAGGCGGCGCGCTACCAGGGCGAGCGGCTGGCGAAGATCGCGCACAAGCTGGCCGCCTAGTTTCCGGTGGGGCGGACCGCATGAATTTCCGGTGAGGTGGACCGCCTGAGTTTCCGGTGAGGCGGACCGCCTGAATTCCATGTAGGACAGGAACAAGGGCCCTGTAGGACAGGAACTGTCCTACAGGGCTATTAGTCTGCGGTCCATGGAGACATACGAGGACGGCGTCGAGATCCTTGTCCCCGCGAGCGCGGCCGAGTTGGAGGCCTGGTTCGAAGAGCATCACGGGGTTCGGACCGCGCTCTGGGTGAAGATGGCCAAGAAGCACACCGGCATTCCCTCCCTCACCTGGGAGGAACTCGTCGAGCAGGCGCTCTGCTTCGGCTGGATCGACGGCCAGCGCCGCGGCTTCGACGAGTCCTGGTTCGTCCAGAAGGTGACCCCGCGCCGCCCCCGCTCCCTGTGGTCCCAGGTGAACGTGGGCAAGGCGCAGGCGCTCATCGAAGCCGGCCGGATGCGCCCGCGGGGCCTCGTGGAGGTCGAGGCCGCGCGGACGGACGGCCGTTGGGACGCGGCGTACGCCTCACCGAAGAACGCCACCACGCCGCCGGATCTCGTCGAGGCCCTCGCCGCGAACCCGGCGGCGCGGGCGTTCTACGAGACGCTCGGCAAGTCCGACCAGTACGCCCTCTACTTCCGCCTGGTCACCGCGCGCACCGAGAAGACCCGGCTGGCCCGCCTGGAGCGGTTCGTGGCGACGATGGCCGAGGGCCGGAAGATCAACTGACGCTCAGGGTCCGGGCCGGGTCCCTCGGCCGGGGCCGGCCACCGGCTCAGGCCAGCCACCGGCCGTCCCGCATCAGATCCCGCCCTTGGAGCTCGTTCGCCTCGCGCCAGGCCTGGATGCGCCGGGGCGTGACCCGGAACCAGCGGTACGCCTCGGCGTTCGCCTCCTGCCGTGGATCCCAGTCGCTGGCCTGCGCGAACCAGTCGAGCTTCTCCTTGCCCAGCTCCTCGGCGGTGAGGACCTCCACCGAACCGTCGACCATCACGACATCCCGGGTCGGCCCGAGTCCGATCCTGGTCCGGCCCGACGCGGCGAGATAGCGCCCGGTCGGGCTGGTGACGGTGGTCGCGAAGAGCAGCGAGGTGCCGTCCCAGGCGAAGGAGAGCGGTACGAGGAACGGCGCCCCCGTCTGCGGATCCGCACTCGCCACCCACAGATCGACATCCTCTTCGAGCCGCCGCAGCGTGTCACGCTTCCGCTCCTCGGCGCTTCTGGCGGGCGGATTGGCCACGATGTGCCCCCTCGGGTCGACGTGGAGCCGAGGCTAGTTCGCGCGAACGGTCCCGTACACCTTGATCGTGAAGGTCGGTCCCCTCCACCGTCGGCAACTCCGGTCCCTGGCGTTACAGTTCCTTCACACATCACTGGCTCCCGGGGGGGAGCTTGAACAAGCGATGGGGAACTGAATGAGTGGGGATTTCGTGGTGCCGCGCCGTGCCCGGATACGGGCCGGAGCAGCGGCCCTGGCCGTAGCCGCCGTCACCGCCGCGAGCGCCTGGTCGGGTGCGCCGGCCGCGTCGGCGGCGGGCAAGGCGGTCGCATACGGCGGTCAGCAGTGCACGCCGACGGGCACCTTCATCAACTGCCGCATTTTCAAGGGCAAGACAGCGGCCGCGCAGGAGTTCCAGGTTCCGGCCGGAGTGACCGAGCTGGACGTACGGGCCTGGGGTGCCGGTGGCGCCAGCGGTCCGCTCGGTGGGGGCGGCGGCGCCGGGGCCTTCGTCTCCGGCACCGCGAAGGTGACAGCCGGCGAGAAGCTGAAGGTCGTGGCCGCCGCCTACACCTACGGAGACGCGCGAGGTGGAGTGGGCCCCAGCCACTATGCCGACTCCGGAGGCGGCAGCAGCGCCATTCGTTCGGCCGACGGCAGCCCGCTGATCATCGCGGGCGGAGGCGGCGGCTCGGGCGCAGCCGACAGCAACGGCGACCCTCGTGGAGCCGACGCCGGTGCCGCGAACGGTGCGGATGCGCCCAACACCCTCGGCGGCAAGGGTGCCCAGGGTGCGCAGGGAGGCGAGCCCGGCGGCAACGGCTCGGCGGGCCGGAGCCAGGCCGACGGCGGCAACGGCGGCGACGGCGGCGCGGCCACCGGACAGGGTGGTCATGGCGGTGGCGGTGGTGGCGGCGGCTACGCGGGCGGTGGTGGCGGTGGCGGCAATGCCAACAGCCTGGTGTCCGGTGGCGGGGGCGGTGGCAGCAGTTACGCGAACCCGGACCGGGTGACCGACGCGAAGTTCGTCGTCGGCGACAAGGGTGAGGCGCCGCAGCAGGACGACCCGTTCTACTGGGACGGCAATCTCGACTTCGACGAGGACCACACCGCCGCGGGCGGCCACAACTCGAGCGGCGGCACGGGCCGCGTGGTGATCCAGTGGTCGGGCGCGCTGACCGCGGACCTGGCCCCCGTCTCCGGCCAGGACCAGATCTGGGGGCGGAGCGAGGACTTCGACCCGTTCGCCGTCGTCGCGCGCGACAAGGACGGCAAGCCGGTCGAGGGCGTGGCGGTGACGTTCACGTTCGACGACCCGAACCGTGTCGAGCCGCTCTTCGACGCGTACCCGCAGGCTGTGGCCATCGTGGAGACCGACGCGCAGGGCCGCGCCCAGTCGCCCAAGATCTGGTTCTCCGGCGGCAAGCGCGGCACGTTCAAGGTCCGTGCCAAGGCCCAGGGCCAGGAGGCCGTCTTCGACGCGGAGTACAAGCAGGTCGCGTACGACGTGAAGATCACCGCGGGCGACAAGCAGAAGGCCGAAGCGGGCCAGGCCTTCCCCGAAGCGCTCAAGGTGCACGTGACCGAGTCGGGCGAGCCGGCGGCGAACACGCGGGTGCGGTTCCAGCGGTACGGGCAGGACGGGCCGCACTTCGCGGACGATGTCCGGCTGGTCGACGTGAAGACCGACAGCGAAGGCAACGCGACGGCGCCGGAGCTCTTCGCCGGTACGGACGTGGGCCAGAACCACACCCTGTCCGCGCAGGTGGGAGAGGCGGAGGTGTTCTTCACCTTCGAGGTCGTCGAGGCCGCCGACAGCACCGGCGGTTCGGGCGACAGCGGCGGCAGCGGTGAGGCCGGCGGCTCCGGCGACGGCGGTGCCGGCGGCTCCGACTCGGGGACCTCGGGCTCTTCGGACTCGTCGGGTTCCTCGGGTACCTCCGGCTCTTCGGATTCCGACGACGGTCTGCTCGCCTCGACGGGCGGCTGGACGGGCCTCGGCCTGCTGCTCGGGGCGGGCATCGCACTCGTGGGGCTTGGCCTGGGGGCGGTCCGCTTCGTGCCGCGACTGCGCGCGCAGGGCCGGATCTGAGATCTGAACCTGTCACCGAGGGCCCCTGCCGCATGGGCGGCCGGGGCCCTCGCGTATTCGCCGGTCTATCCCCTTGACGTCTGTGGCTAACGGCGTTAGCTTGAGGTTAACAACGTTAGCCACGGTCGAGGGGGACACCATGAACGGAACGCAGGAGCAGTCACAGACCCAGTACCTGGACGTGCCGGGAGGCCGTATCGCGTACAGCGTCTCCGGACCCGAGGGCGGGCACCTCGTCGTCATGGCGCCGGGCATGGGCGATCTGCGTGCCGTCTACCGCTTCGTCGTCCCGCAACTGGTCGCCGCCGGCTACCGCGTGGCCACCATGGACCTGCGCGGCCACGGGGAGAGCAGCACGGGCTGGGACTCCCACACCACCTCGGCGCACGGCGCCGACTACCTCGCCCTGATCCGTCACCTCGGGGGCCCGGCCACCGTGGTGGGCCAGTCCTTCACTCCCGACTCGGCTGTCTCGGCCGCCGCCGAACTCCCCGACCTCGTCACGGGAGTCGTGGCCCTCTCGCCCTGGGCGAACCCGCCGAAGCCGGGCCGGGTGATGGCCGCGGTCACCGGCCTCGTCCTGCGCACCCCGTTCCTGTGGGGGCTCTTCTACTCCTCGCTGTACAAGGCGGACAAGCCCGCGGACTTCAAGGAGTACGTCGCCACCATGAAGTCCCGGCTGCGCGAGCCGGGCCGTACGGCCGCGTTCGTCGCGGTGGGCGACCCGGAGGCCAAGGACTCGGCGGCCCACCGCTCCCAGGTCCACCAGCCGTCCCTGATCCTGATGGGCACCAAGGACCCCGACTTCAAGGACCCGCGTGCGGAGGCGGAGGAGTTCGCGTCGGGGCTCGCGGGCCCGTCGGAGATCGTGATGATCGAGGGCGCGGGCCACTACCCGCAGGCGGAGATGCCGCAGGAGGTGGCGACCGCGCTGCTCGCGTTCCTGGAGAAGACGGCGCGCTGAGCGGGGCGGGCGCCGCCGCTCACCACACCCATGGGACCCCGCCGCTCACCACACCCTTGGAACCCCGCCGCTCACCACACCCCGTGCTGCCCGACGCCGAGCACCATTGACGCCACGGCCAGCGCGAGCATGGTCAGCGCGCCGGCCAAGTCGTAGTCACGGACCCGTAGATGCGCGCCGATCGCGCCGAGGAAGTACAGCACCAGGCCGCACGCCGCGGCAGTGCCGAGCGCCGGTACGGCGAAGCCCGCAAGCAGGCCCAGGGCGCCCGCGCCCATGAGGGCGCCGAGGCGCACCATCCACGAGCGCGGCACACCGAGCCGGTCGGCGATGGCCCCGACCGCTTCGTGACCGGTGAAGTCGGCGTAGGCCCCGGCGGCGTTCGCCACGATGGTGAGCGAAGTGACGGTGACGTAAGCGGCGAACATGGTGCGGCTCCTGCGGCTCGAAACGGAGGTCGTCCCTGGCCTCCGACTCTGCTCGCATGCCGCTCCCCTGATCCAATACCTGTCCTCATAACCTGGCGGCATGGACGTGGACACCAGGCTCCTGCGCTACTTCGCCGCCGTCGCCGAAGAGGGGCATCTGACCCGCGCCGCCGAGCGGTTGTACGTGTCGCAGCCCGCGCTGACCAAGCAGATCAGGCAGCTGGAGAAGCAGCTCGGGGTCCAGCTCTTCGTCCGTACGCCGGCCGGCATGACGCTGACCGGGCCGGGGGAGACACTGGCCGCCCGGGTGCCGGCGATCCTGGACGATCTGTCCGATGCGGTGCGGCGGACACGGCACACGGCCCGGCGTGCGGAGCGGGTGCTGCGGGTCGGCTTCCTGGCCGGGGCCGCGGGGGAGGCCACGCAGGAGATCATCGCCGCGTTCGGGCGCCGCCGGCCGGGCTGGCGGGTGGAGATGCGGCATGCGTCCTGGTCCGCGCCGACCGCGGACCTGACGGCCGGCGATGTGGAGGTGGCGCTGCTGCCGCTCCCGCTGCCGGGCCAGCAGGGGCTACGGGTGGAGGTGCTCCTCACGGAGCCGCGCTGCGTCGTGCTGCCCGCCGCCCATCCCCTGGCGGCACGCGAGGAACTCGCCTTCCGCGAACTGTGGGACGAACCGTTCGTGGCGGCTCCCGTGGCGGCGGGCACCTGGCGCGACTACTGGCTGGCGACGGACGCGCGCGAGGGCCGCGAGCCGCGTATCGGTGCTGTGGCCGACAATCCGGACGACTGGCTCAGCGCCGTCGCGGGCGGCCACGGCATCGCACTCGCCCCGGAATCCGCCGCCCGCTACTACGCCCGCCCGGGAGTCGCGTACCGGCCGCTCACGGGGGTCGCGCCGAGCTCGGTGGCCGTGGTGTGGAGGCCTGTGGCCGATGCGGATCCGCTGGTGCAGGACTTCGTGCGCTGCTGTCTGGAGCAGCGGCAGCAGGGCTGAGCGCAGGCGGAAGGACTGAGCTTGGTCGGTCCGGTCGGTCCGGTCAGTCCGGTCAGCCCGGTCAGCCCGGTCAGCCCGTCAGTCCGGTCACTCCGGCCGGTCCGGCTTGTGGCGCTGGTAGTAGCGGGCCACGCGGGTGCGGTTGCCGCAGCGGGAGGGGGAGCACCAGCGGCGCCTGGGGTGGGCGGGCAGGAACAGCAGGACGCAGTCCTCGGCCTCGCACTTCTTGATCTTCGCTGCGCCCGGCCCGGACAGGAGGTCCACGGCGTCCTCCGCGAAGACGGCGGCGAGCGCGGCCGCCGGCGAGCCGATGCGACGGGCCACGGCCCTCAACTCACCCTCTTCCCAGCCCAGTTCGCGGATACGTGGGGCCGCACCCTGGGCGGTGGCCAGACCGCGCAGCGCCGAAGCGGGCGGCTCGGTGCCGTCGAGCAGGGCCTGCACCACCGCGTCCACATCCGCGCGTACGGCATGCAGGGCAGCGAGCCCGGCCGCCGTCGGCGCGCGGCCCCGCACCTCGGCGGGCAGGCGGTCGGCCTCCGCGGCCAGCCAGGCGGCCAGTTGCCGCGGGGTGCCGATCAGGTCGGTACGGCCGCCGGGGCCGGCCGGCCGGGTGTTGGCCAGATCGAGGGCGAGGGGCTCGCCGGTCAACGGTGCGGGCTCTTCCATGCCGCTAATGCTACATCGAAGGGTTGACGCATTAGCCAGCCGCACGGTAGATCTGACGCATCGACCTAATGCATCATCCGGCAGAGAAGGCATGTGACATGACGACGATCGCCGCACAGTCCCCCGACCGGCCGCAGTCCGACCAGCCGCAGTCCGACCGGTCGCCGTCCGACCGGCAACAGCCCGACCGGTCGCAGTCCAACCGCTCGCAGCCCTCCCCGCCGCCGCTCGCCTTGCCCGCCCGAACTGCCCACCGCCGTACGGTCGTCGAGGGCGTGGACGTCTTCTACCGGGAGTCCCTCCCCGAGCGTGCCGACGCACCCGTCCTGCTGCTCCTGCACGGATTCCCGTCCGCATCGCACCAGTTCCGGCGCCTCATCGACACCCTCGGCCGGCATTACCGTCTGATCGCTCCGGACTACCCCGGCTTCGGCCACACCCGCGCTCCCGAAGGGTTCACGTACACCTTCGACCGCCTCGCCGAGATCGTCGACGGCTTCACCGAGAACCTCGGACTGACCCGCTATGCGCTCTACCTCTTCGACTTCGGCGCCCCCGTCGGCTTCCGCCACGCGCTGTGCCACCCGGAGCGGGTCACCGGCCTGGTCGTGCAGAACGGCAACGCGTACGAAGAGGGCCTCTCCCCGGCGGCCCGCGACTTCACGGCGCTCACCCCGGACACACCCGGCGCCGAAGAGACCGTCCTCGGTCTGTTCACCCTCGATGCCACCCGTGCCCAGTACGAGGGCGGCACTCTCGCCCCCGAACTCGTCGCCCCCGAGGGCTGGTTGCTCGACCAGCACTTCCTCGACAGGCCTGGCCGCAAGCAGGCCCAACTCGCCCTCGCGTACGACTACAAGAGCAATGTCGTCGCGTATCCGGCCTGGCAGGCCTGGCTGCGCGAGCACCGGCCGCCGACGCTGATCACCTGGGGCACGAACGACCCCTTCTTCCCCGCCCCCGGCGCCCACGCCTACCTGCGCGACGTCCCGTCCGCCGAACTCCACCTTTTCGAGACCGGCCACTTCGCCCTCGAGGACCACCTGCCGTCCATCGCCCCGCTGATTGCGGACTTCCTGGAGCGGCTGCCCGCGTGAACCGCCGCGGCCCTGGAGGCCGGGTGTCGCGTTGCGCATGGGTGACGGTCTTCGTACGCTCTCCCCGGATCACCACCGGTGGTCAAGTGGCCTGAAAAATGGGGGCGTTGGGAGTGTCGGACGGGGCGGATCGGGTGGTCGGCGGGC
This sequence comes from Streptomyces mesophilus, assembly GCF_040300965.1. Classification (GTDB taxonomy): domain Bacteria; phylum Actinomycetota; class Actinomycetes; order Streptomycetales; family Streptomycetaceae; genus Streptomyces; species Streptomyces mesophilus_A. The sequence continues at coordinate 18,698 of NZ_JBEPEW010000125.1, forward strand.
GGTACCGGCTCGTCGGACAGCTCGGTGAGGGTGGGTTCGGCCGGGTGTGGAAGGCGCACGACGAGGCGCTCGATGTCCATGTCGCGGTCAAGGAAGTGCGCCTGCCGCAGCAGGCGGGCTCGGAGGCGGAGCAGCAGGGCCGTGTGGTCCGCGCGGCCCGGGAGGCCCGTAACGCGGCCCGCCTGCGCGACCATCCGCATATCGTCGCGGTCCATGACGTGGTCGTCGAGGACGGGACTCCCTGGATCGTGATGCGCCTGGTCGACGGGTGCTCGCTCGAGGAACGCCTGCGCGCTGACGGGCCGTTGCCCGCGTCCCTCGTGACCGAGGCGGCCACCGCACTCCTCAAGGCGCTCAAGGCGGCCCACGCCGCCGGCGTCGTGCACCGCGACCTCAAGCCCGCCAACGTGATGCTCACCGACGACGGCCAGGTGCTCCTAGCCGACTTCGGCATCGCGGTCCACGAGACCGACACCCGCCTCACCGCCACCGGAGGGGTGATCGGCTCCGCCGAGTACATGGCCCCCGAGCGTCTCAACGGCAGCCAGGACAGGGCCGCCGGCGATCTGTTCTCGCTGGGGGTCACCTTGTACGAGGCGGCCGAGGGCGTCTCCCCGTTCCGCCGCGACACCCCCACCGCCACCATGGCGGCCGTCGCCCTGCAGGACCCTCCGACGATGCGGCACGCCGATCCCGTACTGGCGGCAGTGATCACCGCTCTGCTGGCCAAGGACCCGGAAGACCGCCCCGCCGTCGACACCACGCTCGCCATGCTCCGCGCGGCGGCCGCGACCACGGTGCCGACGACCTCCGAGCTGACCTCAACCGCCCCGACGTCCACCGAGCCGAGGTCAACCGACCCGACGTCCACCGACCCGGCGACCACAGCGCGGTTGGCCGCCGCGCCCACCGTGGGCCCGGGTCCGGCCCACCCGCCCGGTCCCCCGCCCCTCCTCGCCGAGGAACGCCGGCGCATCCGTGAACACGAGCGCCCGGCGGACCGGTACCGCATCGCCGTCTACTGGTTCCTCACCCTGTTCACCCTGGTCTGCGCGAGCACCGCCATCACGATGGGGGTCGCATCGGACGACTTGTACGGGGACTACAGCTCGTCGTCCGAGGGCTATCCGGTCCCGTCCGAAAGCGAATACGCCGAGTACGACGAGATCTTCAGCTGGCTGTTCGCCGCCCAAGTGGCCCTGGGCGTGGGCCTGGTGACGTGCTGGGTGCTCTGGTTCGCCCGGGTGCGCGCCTTCGCCGACCGGTTCGCCCCGGGACGCCTGCGCTACCGCCCGCAGACAGCGATCACCAGCTGGTTCATCCCGCTCGGCAACCTCGTCCTGCCCAAGCAGATCGCCGACGACATCTGGCACGCCTCGAGCCCGTCCGGCAACGGCAGGACGCCGGCCCCGGCCGGTCTGCTGCACACCTGGTGGGTCGCCTGGCTGGTCATCCTGCTGACCTGGCCTCTCATGTGGACGCCCTGGTGGTACCTGGTCGGCAGCCACACCGAGCACCGCACGTACACCGACTCGACCGACGGCCCGCTCAACTACGTGACGGACCTGACGTACGACTTCGGCCCGCTCCACTGGATCAGCTTCACCGGCCACGCCCTGACCCTGCCCGCCGCCATCATCACCGCCCTCTACGTCCGCCGCCTGACGACCATGCAAACAGCCAAACTGCGCGGCTGAGAACCCGACCGCCGAGTTCGGGAGCTAGTCGGGCAGCAGACTGAAGCCGAGCAGTACGGCGGCTTCGACGCGCACCGTTCCGGGAGCGAAGACGCCGTCGGATTCGGGATCGCCTCCCATGCGACTCCCGTGACTGCGCAGCCCGACCGATTCCGGGTCGACGTCCTGAATATGTACGACGCGGCCAAGCCGTACATCGCAGGCGTGCGCGTAGACCTCAGCCTTGCGCCGTGCGGCCTCGACCGCCCTGCGGCGGGCCTCATCCCGGAGGGCCGGCTTGTCGAGGACGTCGAAGTGCACCTCGTCGACCCGGTTGGCGCCGGCGCGGACCGCGTCCTCGATCAGAACGTCGAGCCGGTCAAGTGCTTCGGTCTGCACGGTGTACGTCGCCTCGCACCGATAACCGAGGAACGTCCGGTCCGCCCCGTAGCCCTTGAACTCCGACTGGAGGGCGAGGCGTGACCCGGATACCTCGGAGTCGGGTATCCCGTGCTCCCGCAGGACACTCCGCAGCCTGACGACGGCTGCTCCAGCCTGTGCAAAGGCCTCCTTGGGTGTCGGTGCCACGAGGTCGACCGCAAGTTTCGCCTGAGCGAGCCGGGGCTCCGCAGACACGTTCCCCGCGCCGAGCACGCTGAGCCCCCAGGGCTCCCTGATCTCTGCCATTCGAGGATCGAATCAGTAACGTCCCCTTGTTGCAACGGACTTGAAAACCGTCGTGGGCGAAGCGGTCCACCGCAGGTGGAAGCAGCTGCCGTTACAGGGCGGAGCGGGTGCCCCCAGGCACCTATTCGTAGGGCAGCAGCGTGGCCGCAGCCTGCTGCTGCTTCAGCGTTACCCGTGTGATCGATCCGGCATCGGCAATGAAGAGATCGGGGACGTGGTCTTCGAGGAAGCGGAGGGAGCCCACGGTCCCGATGGTCGTCGTCCGGGCGCCGAGCCAGGTCAGCAGGGAATCCAGCTGCGAGAACCCGTCGGGGTGGACTTCCTGGCGGACGGTGAGAGACCAGCCGCGCCTTCCGTGCTGCAGGTCACCGGTCAGGGTGCCGCCGATGCGCGTCGCGGGGCCGCGATCGCAGAACAGTGGCCAGTTGTCCGGATCGTCCATGTCACCGGGAGGGTCACGGTCCTCCGCGCCCAACTGCCGGCGCAATACGCTGAGTTCGCCGTCGCTCAGATCACCGGGAAGGTCCAGTGAGAGCTGGAGCTCGAAGAGGTCGCTCATTCAGTCCCGCCAATCGTCCGCCGCTCCTGGAGCACCTGACCGTACGACGTGTGACAGCGGCCGGTGGCCGGCAGGGCCCGCATCTCGTCGATGATGCGGCCGTGGCGCGCTCCCGGATCGGCCGCCGGGTGTGGTGCCACCACACGCCGGACTGGGCACACCGATCTACTGGTCGGACACCTTCGTGAGCGCCAGGGACCACGACCCATCCGGAAGGCTGAACTCCACCTTGCCTCCGCCGCGCGCGTAGAGCTGGACACCGGAGACCTCGCCGATGCCACGCTCCTCGATGTCCAGGTAGATGAAGTCGCCGAAGAGGCCGTCGTCTTCGAACTCCCATTGGCCGTGGAAATCTTCGGGGTCGGAGTGCTCGTCTGTCGACAGATCAGTGGCGGTGAACGTGCCGTCGGAATCGAGCGCGATCTCGCCGCCGGTCTTGCCGTTGCGGTACACGCCGGGAAGCTCGTCGGGGTCGGCCGAGAACGCACACCCTGAGATGAGTACCGAAGCAGCGCCCAGTACAGCGACGAACCACCGTCCGACCATCCGCCTGCTCATCCTGTCCCCCTGATCATCACGGCCCCAAGGCCCCACGGCTCAAGCACGCTGTACTTGCCGAACCAGATCTTGAACGCGTTCAAAACGCATGTCAAGCGTGAGTGGTGGTGTGACTTGCTTGGTTCAGCGCAACGGAAGCTCGTGGGGCTCCGCAGGGTCCGACTCGGACAGGAGCCGAGACGGAAGCTGTGACGGAAGCTGAGACGGGGAACGCCAGAGGGCCGGACCGCTTACGCGGTCCGGCCCTCTGGTCAGGCGGAGGATACGAGATTCGAACTCGTGAGGGGTTGCCCCCAACACGCTTTCCAAGCGTGCGCCCTAGGCCACTAGGCGAATCCTCCGCGGCAAACAATACAAGACGTTGAGGAGTGCTCGCGAACCCGTTCCCGGAGGTCCGGTGGGTGATCGGGGCGGGCTCGTTCGCAGCCCTCCGTATCGGGTACCCTTGGCGCAGCCCCTCACGTGGCGCTATCTGACTGAACTCCCCCAGGGCCGGAAGGCAGCAAGGGTAGGTTGGCTCTGGCGGGTGCGTGGGGGGCGCTTGCGTTCCCGGTGCGCATCGCGGGTCCTGCCCAGACGCATCGCGGGTCCTGCCCAGACGCGTCGAGGGTCCTGCCCGGTGCATCGCCGCGGGCCCGGCGGACCGTGCCGGACGCCTTTCGGTCCGGGCTGTCAGTGCGGGCCGATAACCTCGTATGTGTGTCGTCCCTTGCGCTGTACCGCCGTTATCGCCCGGAGTCGTTCGCCGAGGTCATCGGGCAGGAGCATGTGACCGACCCGCTGCAGCAGGCGCTGCGGAACAACCGGGTCAACCATGCCTACCTGTTCAGTGGCCCGCGCGGCTGCGGCAAGACGACGAGCGCGCGCATCCTGGCCCGCTGTCTCAACTGTGAGCAAGGTCCCACTCCCACGCCCTGCGGTGAGTGCCAGTCGTGCCGGGACCTGGCCAGGAACGGGCCGGGTTCGATCGACGTCATCGAGATCGACGCCGCCTCGCACGGTGGTGTGGACGATGCGCGGGATCTGCGCGAGAAGGCCTTCTTCGGACCGGCCAGCAGCCGCTACAAGATCTACATCATCGACGAGGCCCACATGGTCACCTCGGCGGGCTTCAACGCCCTCCTGAAGGTGGTCGAGGAGCCCCCGGAGCACCTCAAGTTCATCTTCGCGACGACCGAGCCCGAGAAGGTCATCGGGACCATCCGGTCGCGTACGCACCACTACCCGTTCCGGCTCGTGCCGCCCGGCACCCTGCGCGAGTACCTGGCGGAGGTCTGCGGGCGCGAGAAGGCGCCGGTCGAGGACGGGGTGCTGCCGCTGGTCGTGCGCGCGGGCGCCGGTTCCGTACGAGACTCGATGTCCGTCATGGACCAGCTGCTCGCCGGTGCTGGCGACGACGGTGTGACGTATGCCATGGCGACCTCGCTGCTCGGTTATACGGACGGTTCGCTGCTCGACTCCGTCGTCGAGGCCTTCGCCGCGGGCAATGGCGCGGGGGCCTTCGAGGTGGTGGACCAGATCATCGAGGGCGGCAACGATCCACGCCGCTTCGTGGCCGATCTGCTCGAGCGGCTGCGGGATCTGGTGATCCTGGCGGCGGTTCCTGATGCGGCCGAGAAGGGCCTGATCGACGCGCCCTCCGATGTCATCGAGCGGATGCAGGCCCAGGCGCGGAACTTCGGCGCCGCCGAGCTGAGCCGCGCGGCCGACCTGGTCAACGAAGGACTGACCGAGATGCGCGGCGCCACTTCACCGCGCCTCCAGCTCGAGCTGATCTGCGCGCGGGTGCTCCTTCCCGCGGCATACGACGATCAGCGCTCCATGCTGGCCAGGCTCGACCGCCTCGAGCGGGGCGGCGCGGGCGGCGGAGGCGGCGGCGGCTTCGCGGGCGGAGGACAGGGCGCGGGGCAGGGCGCGGGACAGATGCCCGCCATGGCGTACGTCCCCGGCCCCGACGCCCATGCTCCGCTGGACGCCTCCGGGGGCGCTCCGGTGCCGCCCGGCGGTGGCGCGGCCGGGGCCCGGGCGGCGGTGCGGGGTGCTTCGGGCGGCGGTGCTCCGGCCGCCCAGGCGCCCCAGGCACCGGCCCCGGATCCCGCACCTGCACCCGCCGCACCCGCACCTGCCACCCCCGCCCCGACGCCTGCTCCCGCGCAGACCCCGCCCGCCCAGACCGCACCCGCCCAGACCGCACCCGCCGACCCTCCGGCCTCCCGCCCCGGCGCCTGGCCGGGAGCCGCGACCCCCGGGTCCGGCACCCAGACCGGCGCCGCGTCCGCACCCTCCGGCGGCGCCCCCGCCGCACCGGCCGAGCGCCGCCCCGGCGGCAGGCCCACCGCGGCATCGGCGGGCAGCGGCACGAGCGCCCCGAGCAGCCCCGGCACCCCGCCGTCCCGCCCCCAGAC
>NZ_JBEPEW010000126.1:0-24041 GCF_040300965.1 Streptomyces mesophilus
GCAAGGTGGTGGCCGGTGCGGCCGTGGCGGGCACGGGGGCCCCGGGGGGGGTCGGCATCACCCAGGCGGGGGCGGCGGGGGCGGGGGCGGGCGGGGCGGCCGGGCCGGCCGCCCCCGCGGGCGCCGCGGCGCGCCCCCCGGGGGGCCCCGCGGGGGTGGGACGGGCGGCGGTTTTGCCGCGCTTTACCGCAAACCCGGCGACGCGGGCGCTGCTCGTTGCGGGGATCACGAACCTCGAGGAGGTGGCGGGGCGGTCGGCCGCCGAACTGCTCGCGCTGCACGGCGTCGGGCCGAAGGCCGTCAGGATTCTCGGCGAGGAGCTGCGGGAGCGCGGACTCGACTTCCGGCAGTGACCGTCCGCCACCCGGTCCGCGACTACCGGTCCGCGAGGGCCTTACGGAAGATCAGGAACCCCTGAGGCGTCTTCTCCGGGAACGGTCCCTCGTCCTCCCGCTGCTTGACCACCCGCATACGCTCCTCGAACCCCGCATCCCGCAGCAGCTCGGCCACCGCCTCGGGCGTGCGGCGGTGGAACGTCAGGTCGAAGGTGTGCCCGAGCGCCTCGGTGAGCCGCGCGGGTTCCTCGCCGATCTGGAAGCCGAGAAGGAAGTGACCGCCCGGCTTCAGCACGCGGTGGAACTCCGCGAACACGTCCGGCAGTTGGGCGTCGGGGACGTGAATGACCGAGTACCAGGCGAGGGCCGAGCCGAGGGACTCGTCCGGCAGGTCGAGTGCGGTCATCGAGCCCTCGACGAAGCGGAGTTCGGGGTGACGCTTGCGTGCGGCGGCCAGCATGCCCGGTGACAGATCGATCCCGAAGACATCGGCACCGAGCCCGGTGAGGTGGGCGGTGACCCGCCCGGTCCCGCAGCCGACATCGGCCATCGGGCCCTGCCCCGCGGCGAGTTCGGCGAAACAGGCCAGGACGGACCGCTCCACAGGCTTGACGGCGAGCTCATCGGCCGCCCACTCCGCGTAGGCGTCCGAGATGGTGTCGTACGAGTCTCTGGTCGCGGTCAGGAAGCCCGGTTCACTCATGGACCGGGACCCTATCGCCGCCCCTCGACCCCGCCCCGGGGAGGGGCCCACGCCAACGTTTCACGTGCAACATCCACCCATACGTGAAGATTGTCGGACTGCCGCCCACCTGTCAGTGCGCACGGGGCCCTTCGTCGCGGTCGAGGTCACGATCGAGGTCGATGTCGATCTGGTCCCGAATGAGTTTGTGCACGCCACCGAAGTCACCGGCGGGCGCGACGGCCGCCGGCGGTGAGACGTGATGCGCGTGAGCCGGAAACGCCGCTCCGAGCGTGACAGCGAAAACGATTGCGGCCGCGGCCGAGAGCAACCACTTCGCGTGGCGTGATCGAGACATGGCACCTCCTGCACCGATGGGCCCAGGAGTATTTCAGCGCCGGATGAGAGTGCCTCTTAGACGTCCAGAACAGGATCGGGCCGGACGTCACAGATTGGCCACTGCACCTTCATAAGTCCTTCACGAACACCTGGTCCGCAATAGCCTCACTTCCCCGTAAAGACCTCAGGGGGAACCGTGAGCCACCCGTACCCGCCCGCGCCGCCACCGCCAGGGGCCGGCCACCGCACTGCGCCGAAGTGGGCGCGCAAGCGAATCATCCTGCCTGCCCTCGGTATCACTTTCATCCTCGGCGGCGTCATCACCAGCGCCGGCGACACCACGACCGCGAACGACGCCAAGCCGGCCGCAGCCAGCCCCGGCCCGACTGTCACCGTCACAGCGACCGCCGATCCCAGCGCCGAGCCTGCGCCGACCGTCACCACAACCGTGAAGGCGACAGCCACTGTGCGGGCCACCGTCACCGTGACAGCCCAGGGCGGAGGCTCCGCGGACGACAACTCCGACAGCGGAGGCGGAGGCGGGAGTGTCTACTACGCCAACTGCACCGAGGCCCGCGCCGCCGGAGCCGCACCCGTGCACCGCGGTGATCCCGGTTACGCCGGCCACCTGGACCGCGACGGCGACGGTGTCGGCTGCGACACCTGAGCCGCATGACCGGCCGGAAGGCGCCCACTCGATGAACGAGGGGGCGCCTTCCTTGGTCAAGTCGTCGCGTCCACGCGCGCCTTCGAGGGAAACCCTGAGCAGACAGGCCCCCTCCGGCCATGGGAGGGGGCCCGCTCGCGCCGGGTTCTTTCCCCGACATGGCGCATGTGGCAAAGACCCGCCCGCCGCGCAGGGGCCATCGCAACTCGACGCGTCGGCTTGTGGTGCTTGAAGGCGCATCGAGCGAGCCGCGGCGGAGTCCAGTGGGTCTGGCCCATGCGGGGCCGGTCGGGCGCGGGATTGAGGTGATCCTGGTGGACGACCTCTTCGGCCCCGCTGTCGAACCGCACTCGGAACTGCCCTTCACACAGGCCGTAGAGGATCGTGCCCTCCCCGCGGCCTGCCTTCTGTACTCGCTGGTTGGGGAGTACGTCCTTCATTGCTCACCCATCCCCTCGCACGTGCTGCTGCCGCATGCGCGTGGGAACCACGAGAAGTACTGGCCGAGGCGGCGACACCGCTTCTCACCCGAGGCTTACTGCGCTGCCGGTCACGAGAGGTGTGCTGCACCACCCGCAGGCCTGGCCACGTATCTGCGGCACGCTCAGCTCGCCGAGCGGCGGGAGGTTGCGTACCTCTACAGGCTGCTTCGTGTGGCTCATCCGAAGTTCTCCGCTCGCAGCGGGCTCGCCTCGGTAGGCGGTGCTTGTGTCAGGTACTCAAGGGGGCGCAGGCCGCGGTCTCGGCCGCACTGCTCGTGCGCGTACACGGAGCCGTCTGCTCCGGAGGCGGATGCCACAGTGCGGATGGCGGACGTCTGCCCCAGGTTCAGGGCAATAGGCGCAGTCGGGGAGTTGAGGCACCCGTGGAGGCTGGACCATGGCGCTCCCAGCATCGTCGTCGATCAGGTACGAGACCAGGATGGCGACCCGAGAAGTTCCTCGTCGGCGTGGTTGCCGAGGGCATCGGCAAGGGCATCCCAACGGTGACGATGCCGTGCGTGAACGCCGCCTACGTCCAGCATCGGCAGTTCGAGTGGAGCGTCGCGGAGCTGCGCGCGACGGGGGGCGAAGTCCTCTACGGCGAGGGCGGGTTCACGCCGAACCAGCCCGGCGAGCGGCGTGCGGGCGGATATCCATGGCGCCTCGTGCTCGAGGCGGTCGAGCGCCTCACATCCCCGTCGCAGTGACGGCATATGCCGTCTCGGGCTGGCGGTGGTCCTTGGTCAGACCCGGCTCATAAACTTGATCACATGCCCCCCCACTCCCGAGCCTGATGGCACCGCGCGCTCTGCGGACGAGTCGATGAGGACTCGTGTCGGCGTCCAGGCGGCTGCGATAGCTGAAGGATTCGGGGTCCCCGTGAATTGCGACCTTGCCCGCATCGTTCGGCGTGGCCAAAGCGACAGGTGAAGAAGGGCACTTGCGTCGAGTGCTTCTCGAATGCCTCTTCCGCGGCGTGCAGGACAGCGAACTCGCACACGGCCCAGGCGGTGGGCATGCCGAACCCGCCTCGTCGGCATCCTCAGTGTCGGAGGGTTCCGCGGTGGGATCCAGTACGTCCTCTGCCCTTGGGTCGGCGGGCAATGGCTGGAAGAAGTCTGTAAGGATCTGGCGGGTCTCCTCAGCGGAGTGGCCTTCAATCTCGACCGACTTGCCGGGGCCACGAAGGACGACGCGCTTACCGCTGTGTCGGCGTAGCAGCGCGACCAGGGCTCCCACCAGGCCGCCTACACCACCCGGTACCAGGGCTGTCACGACCTCGCCGACGCCGCACGGGAAACTGCCCTGTCTCTGTCCACAATCAGGCCATCGGAAGGCTTGAGCTCTACGACGAGGGTCGCCTGCTTTGGTGGCAGGTATTGGATGGTGCCATCGGCGTTAAAGCGCGCCTCCGCATTCGCCCCAATGCCCATCGGCGAGGAGGGACGGTGCAGGAGGTGGATCGGGTTTCCGTCCACGTCCTTGCCTGGCTCGATTTCGACGTGCAGATCCACGGGCGAACTTCCCTCCATCACGGCGAGCCGGAATTAGCTGGTCATCGTGTCCGGACTATCGCCTCGGGTATTGCATGTCATCGAGAGCGCCGCATAGTCAACTCGTAGCGCCTGAGGGAACGTTATGCGCTACCTCTTCGGCGCTGGGCTGCGGCGACTTCCTGTTCGATGTTCGGATGTCCCCGCGCGCTGTACGGTGTCGGCACTCAATAGGGGGTCGCTGTGGGCAAGAGTGCTGTTGATGCCGGGGTGTTCGTCGCCGCTCTGGCGCTGCTGTTTGTGAGCATCGCGCAGGGCTGGATGATCCTGGCTGTTCTCTCAGCGGTGGTGTTGCTCGGCGTCTGCGTGACGACGGCGGCTCGCCGGCAGGCGGATCCGAGCCGGCCGCGCCCTGAGGCGGATCGGCGGCCGTGGCGCCGCGACCTTGACGCTTAGCGGTTGCCGATCGTGAGGTGGATCTGCCGTTCGTCGATCAGTCCGCCGACCGTGGTGATCTGGTTGACCACCGTGTAGGCGTCGTCGAGGCTGCCGCCTGGGATCCGCTGGTGACCTCAGACGGCGTAAAGCCCTCGTGCTGAGCATGCGCGGGCAGGACCCGCCCGTGACGATCCGGGCCATCGCTGCGCGGATGAAAGTGTCGCCGGGCGTAGTGCAGGACATCCTCAAGGGTCACACGGGCTCGTGGAAGAACCGGCCGTCGAAACAGGCGTAGCGGCAGCGGTGGAAGGGGGGCGGCGCAACGGTGGACCGAAGGCCCCCGTAGGGGCCTTCGGCGCCTGCACCACCTATCGCAGATTGTTGTTCACGATCATGAAAATGATCGCGATCATCAGCAGCGAAATAGGCTCCATGACCAGACTCCCTCGTTCGGTGCCCCTCGGGGCGTCGGTTAAAAGGGAGCCGGTACTTCGGTGCAGGCAACTGACAGCATGGCCCCATATGGGCAAGACGTCAGTAGCTGGGCTGCTTCTTTCCAGGCGGCCGAGGGGCGTCCCGAGCGTGGGCCGGGCCGCCACGGGTGGTAGCGGCCGCCGCCCGGGCACGACGAAGCCCCGAACCCTGGGAGAGGTTCGGGGCTTTCGCGTACCCGAGGGCTGCTATCCATGGGGCCGAGGCGTACCGTCTGACTGCAGGGCCGAGGTGCGGATTCGCCCTAGACTTCGACGCCGTCGACGTCGGCCTTGATCTTGATCTTGACGCCGTCTGGAATGCCGCCGATGCCCACCATTCCGCCAACGTCAAGGTCGACGCCGAGGAGGCTCGCGGAGGGGTCCGGGTCGGAGGGGGCGGCGTGCGCGGTGCCGGCGAAGACAATGGGGCAGCGCGGCGAGCGCTGCGATGGGGAGGGCTCCTCGGATCTTTATGCGGGCGCCTCCCGTGGTTTCCGGTGACCTCATACTAACTTGTCCGTACTGTCCGGAAGGTAACGGAGTGTCACCTGCGTGGGCGTGCAGCCTGGGCAGCGGATCGGGACGCGGTGATACGAGCGAGCATGCCAAAGCCCCGAACCGTGGGTTGGTCGGTTCGGGGCTTTCGTGCGTCCGGTGCCCACCGGATCTGTTAACGCCGCTTGCCCGCGAGCCAGTTGAAGCGTCAAGCGGCACGTTCATCGTATGGGTCGGCACCGACACGAGATGTGGACAATCTGGCGAACAGGGCCGGTGATCGCTCGAGGACCGCCCGCGGCGGCATCACGATCATGCTGGATCGGTGTTCGCCTTAAGACTTGGTCTTGAGTTCCTCCACCTCGGGGGGCAGCTCCTTACCTTCGTAAGAAACGAAGATCTTGGCTTGCTCGGGTGAATCCCCGACCGCGATGGCGATTTCCGGAGAGACGCCCTTCACCCTGTACGCGGTCTGGTCCTCGCCCATCTTCTCGCCATTGCTCTTGCCTCCCGCGTCGTCGCACGGCGGGGAAACTGCGACACCGAGCTCCTGCCCCACGGTGATGTCCAGGTCTTCGATGTCCACATACGTGCGGTCATCGAACTGGTACTGCTCGGCACAGACGGCCGACGCGCTGCCCCCGCTGTTAGACGAGCAGGCAGCTGTAACAACGACCAAAGGCACTGCGAGGATCGAGCCCAAGATGCGTCCACGTGCAGTCATTTCGTCCCCTTAGTACCGGCTGCGGAGCCCGAGAACATCACCCTTGCCGAGGGTCCTCCCACTGATCGAGCACTTGAAAGGCGAAGAGCCGCCATACATGGTGAGATTGTTATGACCGGACCCGACGTGATCCATGCCGAAGACATGCCCGGCCTCGTGTGTCCCCACCGCGCGAACGTCATACTTCTCGTAGCACGAGCTTGTTGGGTAATCCGTGAAGTTCTTGTCTGTCGTGTTGTAGCGGACGTCCGCTTCTCGCAGGTCGTCCGGATCCCCCCAGTCGACCGAGTTCCACGAGCACGTCACAGCGATGTGACCGCTGATGAGGTTTCCTGCATCCCAGGTGCTCTTTCCGTCCCTACTGGTGCACTCGGAGCCGCTGCTGATGTCGGCCTCATAGCTGGTGTAGCCCTTATAGGATGCACTGGCGCTGACCTGATCTGCGAGGCCGCAGTTGTTGCTGCTCTGCGTGATGTTGGTGATTGCATCGTGGAACGCGTAGTACGCGTCAGACCGCGAGATGGCCCCCGGCATCCCGCCGTCACCGAGATACCAGTTGTAGGTGCCGTACTCCTTCTGATCCATCATGTTGTACGCGCCGTCGCTACAGGCGCTTGGGACAGCCGCGACGTCCACCTCCTGAACCAGGGCCTCCCCAGGAATTGCGCCGCCCGGTTCGTCTGCATCCGTTGCGTCGGATTCGGTGGTGAGGTCCGCGCCCGTTACGGCCGGGTTCGGCAGTACGTCCGGAGTGTCAGCACCGTCCGTGAACGGATTGTCGTCCGGTGGCGTGCCCGCCTCCCGATACGAGACGCTGCCGTTCGAATCGACGACCATCGTGAAGCCGCGCGCAGACCCATCGTCCAACAGGGCGTGCACGGTCACCGATGTACCCGGGTTCGGGACAGTCACTCCTATTGAGCCATACGTGACCACGCGGCCGATTGCTCCGCATTCGGTAGCGGACGAGCCGGGCGGCAAGTCCGCCATGGTCAACTTGCCCTCAGCAGGAACGTCACAGGCGACCGCGGACTCTGCCTCCGTTGCTGACACTTGAGCGCTGCCGTAAGCAAGTCCCATGCTGCTGGCGATCGTGAACACAATCAGCGATCTGCCCAGCATTCTTGTAGCTCGAATGGCCACACTCCACCCCCCAAGTGTTGTCCCGCCGAACGGGACTTGATCAGGTCGGCAGATAGTAGCCACTAGATCTTCACTGGCGTGACATGTTTCCAACAAAAGAGTTTTCCCTGGCTGGCAATCGAACTCCCGGGTCGGACGTCATGCCGTGAATGTGTGCGCTCGGCGGTGATCTGCAAGGCGACAGCGGTTCGTCCCCACATGGCGAGGTAGTCGCCATCATCGAGTTGGAACACATCAGGGCACATGGCCGCGAACGTGGAGCCGCGCTCCTGTGGGGTGGTGCCACACCGTCGCCGGATACGGATCACGCGGGGCCTCCTGCGGCGTGGTCGGAACGCTGATCTCGCCCTGTCCATTGCCACCGAGACCGTCAACACGATCCTGCAGACCGCGTACCGCAACCTCGGCGTACACGACCGTGCTCACGCCGTCGCCATCTGCCTGCGCCGCGGCGGTGAGCGGTGCGTTCACGGTGTCCCCCGCTGCTTGATCCGCCCCGCGGTGTCGAGCCGTCCGTCGGCGGTGGCCAGCATGCGGACGGCGCGGGCGATGACGGCGGCGGGGCGTTCGCCGCGGTACAGGCGCAGGAGCCGGGCCGTGTCGTCGTCGACGTGGACGCGCAGTGGCGGGCACGGGGCGGTCATCGAAAGTCCCGTCGCTTGATCTCGGCCTGCGTCCGTCGGCGTAGCGGTAGACCATGCCCTCCGACTGATCGCGGCGCAGGAGCTTGGCGATGCCGCCATCAGTGCGAAGGTCAATGTGTATCGCGAACGACGACTGCTCGACCGGCTCCCAGCCCATGATCTTGCCGGTGGTCTCGTCGGTGCTGGTGGTGGTAGTGCAGCGCCGCGAGTACGGCCCGTATCCGACGCTGGTTCTCACGAAGGATCAGCTCCGCAAGCGGGTGTACCGCGAGCAAATCGCGAGTCGATCTCCCAAAAATCTCCCAGACACGGCTTAGCGGCGCCGTATGCGACCAGAGGGCGCCCCCTCGTTCACCGAGCGGGCGCCCTCTTCGGCCACATCATCTGCGCGTGTCTTGCAGCAAGTACGACCTACCGAATCGGCATCCCCGACAACGTCCGCGCGATCACAAGCCGCTGGATCTCGCTCGTGCCCTCGAAGATGGTGTAGATCGCGGCGTCCCGGTGCATGCGCTCGACCGGGTACTCCCGCGTGAAGCCGTTGCCGCCGAGGATCTGGATCGCCTGGCCCGTGACCTTCTTGGCGGTCTCGCTCGCGTAGAGCTTCGACATCGAGCCCTCGGCGTTCTCGAACTTCTTGCCCGTCGTCGCCATCCACGACGCGCGCCATACGAGCAGACGGGCCGCGTCGATCTGCGTACGCATGTCGGCCAGTTGGAAGGCGACACCCTGGTTGTCGATGATCGGGCGGCCGAACTGCGAGCGGGTCTTGGCGTATTCGAGGGCCTCCTCGTACGCGGCGCGGGCCGTGCCGACCGCCATCGCGCCCACGGCCGGGCGCGAGGCCTCGAAGGTGGCCATCGCCGCGTTCTTCACGCGCTCGCCGCCGCTCTTGGCGCGCTCACGGGCCCGGGCGAGGCGCTCGTCCAGCTTCTCCTTGCCGCCGAGCAGGCAGTGGCCGGGGACGCGGACGTTCTCCAGGACGACCTCGGCGGTGTGCGAGGCGCGGATGCCGTGCTTCTTGAACTTCTGGCCCTGCGCGAGGCCCGGGGTGTTCGGCGGCACGATGAACGAGGCGTGGCCCTTCGAGCCGAGCTCGGGGTCGACCACCGCGACGACCACGTGGACGCTCGCGATACCGCCGTTGGTCGCCCAGGTCTTGGTGCCGTTCAGGACCCACTCGTCCTTGGCCTCGTCGTAGACCGCGCGCGTACGCATCGCGGCCACGTCGGAGCCCGCGTCCGGCTCGGAGGAGCAGAAGGCCGCGACCTTCACGTCGTTCGCGTCGCCGTACATCTGCGGAACCCAGGTGCCGATCTGCTCCTCGGTGCCGTTGGCGAGGACGCCGACCGCCGCGAGGCCCGTGCCGACGATCGAGAGCGCGATGCCGGCGTCGCCCCAGAAGAGCTCTTCCATCGTCATCGGGATGCCGAGGCCCGTCGGGTCGAAGAACTGCTGGGCGTAGAAGTCGAGCGAGTAGATGCCGAGCTTCGCGGCCTCCTGGATCACCGGCCAGGGCGTTTCCTCGCGCTCGTCCCACTCGGCGGCCGCGGGGCGGATCACATCGGCGGCGAATCCGTGGAGCCAGTCCCTGACCTCCTTCTGCTCGTCGTTCAGCTCCATGGTGAACTCGGCCATGACCCCTCCAGCGCTGCACTGCCCGAAAACTTTGTTACTTGCGGTAACGAGAGTCTGTTACTCACGAGTAAGGACTGTCAACTCCCGGCAGCCAGTTCGATGCCGGGGTACCCCGGGGTGTTACGTTGCGCGTGCGTCACCGAATCTGCACGGGCGGGGAGTAACTATGGAGACCACTGGGCGGACCGATCAAGAGCGGTCGGCCGACCGACGCCGCCGGGAGCTGCTCGAGGCAGCCGACCGGGTCGTGTTGCGGGATGGTCCCGGTGCCTCCATGAACGCCATCGCCGCGGAGGCGGGGATCACCAAGCCCATTCTGTACCGGCACTTCGGGGACAAGGGCGGTCTGTACAAGGCGCTCGCCGTACGCCACACCGACGCTCTGCTCGACGCTCTGCGTGCGGCCCTCGACGCTCCGTCGGAGCGGCGCGAGCGCGTTGAGGCCACGCTCGACACCTACCTCGCCGCGATCGAGGCGAATCCGCAGGTCTACCGCTTTCTGATGCATCCCTCCGAGGGGACCTCGCAGGGCGAGGGCGCCTTCGACGTGGGGCTCCACTCCGCCCCGCTGCTGCGGCGCCTGGGCGAGGAGCTCGCCAAGGTGATCGAGGAGCGGGTGGATCTCGGGCCGGAGAGCGCGCTGCTCTCCCGGGTGTGGGGGCATGGGATCGTCGGGATGATGCACGCGGCCGGCGACTGGTGGCTGGGCGAACGCCCTTGCTCCCGGGCGCAGTTGGTGCAGAGCCTGGCGGATCTGCTGTGGGGGCGGCTGGCCGCTGCCGGGGACCGCGTGGGCGGGCCCGGCTTCTAGGGCGTACGGGGCCGTGGGGCGGCGCTCAAGCGAAGTCGGCGTGGCCATGGGTGTGCCGTGCCCACCCTCCCCCAAGCTCTCAACTTCGTTCGAGCAGGGGGGACCCCCACCGCCCTGCGGCACGATTGCCCACGGCAGGTCGGCGGGTCAGACGGAGGCTCTCCGGCCCCACTCCGCACGCCGCGCCTGACGCAGTACCCGCCCCCGTCTGAAGCGGTCCAGGCGCTGCGGGTACACCATCCCGTCCAAGTGGTCGCACTCGTGCTGCAGGCAGCGGGCGAAGAAGCCCGTGCCCTGGATGCGGACCGCCTCACCGTGGCGGTCGACACCCTCGACCACCGCGTAGTCGAAGCGCGGCGTTCCCGCCTCGAGGCCGGGCAGCGACAGGCAGCCCTCCGTACCGCGTACCGTGACACCGCCCGTCTCGACCAGGCGCGGATTGATCACATGGCCGAGATGGCGGTTGTCCTCGTCGTCCGGGCAGTCGAAGACGAACACCCGCAGACCCACACCGACCTGGTTGGCCGCGAGACCCACACCGGGCGCCGCGTACATCGTCGCGAACATGTCCTCGATCAGCCGGTCGAGTTCGGGCCCGAACTCCGTGACCTGTGTGCAGGGTGTGTGCAGAACCGGATCGCCGAGCAGAGTCATCGGCCGTACGCGTCCCGAGCTGCCCGGGATGGAACCATGTCGCATCCCGTAAGCGTACGTTTCGGGGAAACGCAGAGAAGTCAGCCGCCCCGCGCACGATCGCGGTGGTGGCGCCGTGCAGGGCCGCGGAGGGATCTCGGTAGGCTGACCCGGACCAGTGCCGAGGGCAGGCGCGGCACACGGTGCAAGGAGGAGCAGGAACGATGGCAGGACACCCAGGCAGCGCGGAGCCGCTGTCGCCCCGGTCGAAGCTCGCCGTGACGGCAGGCAAGGCGGCCGCGGCGGTCTCGCGGGCGGCGGGCCGCGGCAGCGGATCGGTGATCGGCGGCCGGGTGGCTCTCAAGCTCGACCCCGACCTCCTGAGCCGGCTCGCCACCCACCTCGATGTGGTGCTCGTCTCGGCGACCAACGGCAAGACCACGACCACCCGGCTGATCGCCGAGGCGCTGGGCGCCGCCGGTCCCGTGGTGTCCAACGCGCTCGGCGCGAACATGCCGGCGGGCATCACCTCCGCCCTCGCCGGTGGATCGGATGCCAAGTTCGGCGTGATCGAGGTCGACGAGAAGTACCTCGCGGGTGTCGCCCGTGATGTCTCACCGAAGGCCATCGCGCTGCTCAACCTGTCGCGTGACCAGCTCGACCGCGCCGCCGAGACCCGGATGCTCGCCGAGAAGTGGCGCGAGGGCCTGTCCGGCTCGAAGGCCGTCGTGATCGCCAACGCCGACGACCCGCTGGTCGTCTGGGCCGCTTCCTCCTCGCCGAATGTCGTCTGGGTCGCCGCCGGCCAGGAGTGGAAGGACGACGCCTGGTCGTGCCCCTCCTGCGGTGGTGTGATGCAGCGCCCCGGCGACGACTGGTTCTGTGGCGAGTGCGGTTTCCGCCGGCCGCAGCCGAGCTGGGCGCTCTCCGGCGACTACGTCCTCGACCCCCACGGCTCCGCCTGGCCGATCCACCTGCAGCTGCCGGGCCGCGCCAACAAGGCCAACGCCGCCAGCTCGGCCGCCGTCGCCGCCGTGTTCGGTGTGCCGCCGCAGGTCGCCCTCGAGCGGATGTATCAGGTGCAGGCGGTCGCCGGCCGCTACGACGTGGTGAACTTCCTCGGCCGCGACGTACGGCTGCTGCTCGCCAAGAACCCGGCCGGCTGGCTCGAGACCTTCTCGCTGATCGACCCGCCGCCGACCCCGGTGATCCTCTCGGTGAACGCACGCGGCGCAGACGGCACCGACACCTCCTGGCTGTGGGACGTCGACTACACACGCCTGGCCGGCCACCCGATCTTCGTGATCGGCGACCGACGGCTCGACCTCGCGGTCCGCCTCGAGGTCGCGGGTCTCGACTTCCGTGTCTGCGACACCGTCGACGAGGCGGTGCAGATGGCGCCGCCCGGACGGATCGAGCTGATCGCCAACTACACCGCCTTCCAGGACGTACGCCGCCGCGTCGGCAACTGACCCGCTTAAGGACTGACCAACATGAGCGACAACAGCCTGCGTCTGGTGTGGGTCTACCCCGACCTGCTGTCCACCTACGGCGACCAGGGCAACGCCCTCGTCGTCGAGCGCCGCGCCCGTCAGCGCGGTCTCAATGTCGAGCGCTACGACGTGCGCAGCGACCAGCCGGTGCCCACCTCCGGCGACATCTATCTGATCGGCGGCGGCGAGGACCGGCCGCAGCGGCTCGCGGCCGAACGGCTGCGCCGCGACGGCAATCTGCAGCGGGCCGCCTCCAACGGCGCGATCATCTTCTCGGTCTGCGCCGGCTACCAGATCCTCGGCCACGAGTTCATCAACGACCTCGGCCAGCGCGAGCCCGGCCTCGGTCTGCTCGATGTCATCTCCACGCGCGGCGAGGGCGAGCGTTGTGTCGGTGACGTGCTCGCCGACATCGACGCACCGCTCGGGCTCCCCCAGCTGACCGGGTTCGAGAACCACCAGGGCATCACGCACCTCGGCCCGTCCGCGAAGCCCTTCGCGCATGTGCGGCTCGGCAAGGGCAACGGCACCGGCGACGGCACCGAAGGCGCGTACAACGACACCGTTTTCGGGACGTATATGCACGGACCCGTGCTCGCCCGTAACCCGCAGATCGCCGATCTGCTGCTCAAGCTGGCGCTCGACGTGAACGCGCTGCCGCCCACGGACGACCGCTGGTACGAGGCGCTGCGCAACGAGCGGATCGCCTCGGCGACGCAGCCCGCCTGACGGCAGGTGAACTTGTAGGGAACTCCAACGTCCGCCTTACGGACTCGATTCGGCCCCGTCACATCCCACTAGTAGGGTGACGGGGTCTTGTCGTCCGGACAGCGTGGTCCGGTCATCCGCCCACGTTGCAAAGGTTCTTGGGCCATGCGTATTGGTGTCCTCACCTCCGGCGGCGACTGCCCCGGCCTGAACGCGGTGATCCGCTCGGTCGTGCACCGCGCCGTCGTCGACCATGGCGATGAGGTCATCGGCTTCCACGACGGGTGGAAGGGCCTCCTCGAGTGCGATTACCGCAAGCTCGATCTGGACGCGGTCAGCGGCATCCTCGCCCGCGGCGGCACCATCCTCGGCTCCTCCCGCGTACGTCCCGAGCATGTGCGGGACGGCGTCGAGCGGGCCAAGGGGCATCTGGCCGAGCTCGGTCTCGACGCGATCATCCCGATCGGCGGCGAGGGCACGCTCAAGGCGGCCCGGCTGCTCTCCGACAACGGACTGCCCATCGTGGGCGTGCCGAAGACCATCGACAACGACATCGCGGTCACCGATGTCACCTTCGGATTCGACACCGCGGTGGGTGTCGCAACGGAGGCACTCGACCGTCTCAAGACCACCGCCGAGTCCCACCAGCGCGTCCTGATCGTCGAGGTCATGGGCCGGCACACCGGCTGGATCGCGCTCAACTCCGGCATGGCGGCCGGCGCCCACGCGATCGTGGTGCCCGAGCGGCCCTTCGACATCGAGGAGTTGGCGACGCGCGTCGGTGCGCGTTTCGAGGCGGGCAAGAAGTTCGCGATCGTGGTCGCCGCCGAAGGCGCCAAGCCCCGCCCGGGCACGATGGAGTTCGACGAGGGCGGCAAGGACATATACGGCCATGAGCGCTTCGCCGGGATCGCGCGCCAGCTCTCCATCGAGCTGGAGCAGCGCCTCGGCAAGGAGGCCCGGCCGGTGATCCTCGGTCATGTGCAGCGCGGCGGCACCCCCACCGCGTACGACCGTGTCCTCGCCACCCGCTTCGGATGGCACGCCGTGGAGGCCGTGCACCGCGGTGAGTTCGGGATGATGACCGCGCTGCAGGGCACCGACATCGTCATGGCGCCGCTCGCGAAGGCCGTCGAGACGCTGAAGACGGTGCCGGACGAGCGGTACGCCGAGGCGGAGTGCGTGCTCTGACCTCACCCCGCCTCGCCCTGTGACCTCCGCTCGTTCGCAGAGGTGACCGCCCCCGGCCGCAGACGCGGCCGGGGGCGGTTCTACTCTGGTGCGGACAACGGGCACGAATCAGGAGCGAGCGGATGGATCACAGCGGACACGGCACGATGACGGACCTGCCGCCGTTCACGCTGGGACGAGGTCTTCAGCCGTCGTTCGACGCGTTCTTCGCCATCGGCTGCCTGCTCGCGCTGCTCCTGTACGGGTACGGCGTGCTGCGTCTCGTACGGCGCGGCGACCGGTGGTCGATCGGCCGCACGGTCTCCTTCGTGATCGGCGTCCTGTCGATCGCGCTGGTGATGTGCACGCAGTTGAACGACTACGGCATGGTCATGTTCAGCGTGCACATGGTGCAGCACATGGTGATCAGCATGCTGTCGCCGATCCTGCTGCTGCTCGGCGCCCCGATCACCTTGGCGCTGCGGGCGATGCCGGTCGCGAGCCGGCGCGGGCGCAAGGGCCCGCGCGAGCTGCTTCTGATGCTGCTGCACAGCCGCTACATGAAGGTGGTCACGCACCCCGCGTTCACCATCCCGATGTTTATCGCGAGCCTCTACGGGCTGTACTTCACGCCCCTGTTCGACTTCCTGATGGAGTCCAAGCCGGGCCATATCGCGATGATGATCCACTTCCTCGCCGTGGGTCTGGTGTTCTTCTGGCCGATCATGGGCGTGGACCCGGGGCCGCACCGCCCCGGCTATGTGATGCGGATGCTGGAGCTGTTCGCGGGTATGCCGTTCCACGCGTTCTTCGGTATCGCGCTGATGATGGCGACGGAGCCGATGGTCGGTACGTATATGCACCCGCCCGCCTCGCTCGGCATCGACGCGCTCGCCGACCAGGAGGCGGGCGGCGGTATCGCCTGGGCGTTCAGCGAGATCCCCTCGGTCGTCGTCCTGGTGGCGCTGCTCTTCCAGTGGCGCAAGTCCGAGGAGCGCGAGGCCAAGCGCAAGGACCGCGCCGCGGACCGTGACGGGGACAAGGAGCTGGAGGCGTACAACGCGTATCTGGCCTCGCTCAACGCCCGTAGCCAGCAGTCCTGACAGTGCGTCCCGGCCGTTCCGGGAAATGCCCCGACGTCCGGGACCTCCTCCCCCACGCCGCCCGTTGAACTCGATGAAGCCCCGCAGCGTCCCCCGTCTGCGGGGCTTCACCAGTTGCCGAGGACCTTGTCGTGTGGCGGTGCCCGATCTTCGCCGAATGCTGGCGGAAACCGCCCCCGACGAGGGACGATGGCCTCAGCGATGGAGCCCGGGCATGGGTCCGGCCTGGCGTGAGGAGGGTGTCGCGATGCCCGGAACCACGAAGGCGATGGGAGTGCTCACCGTCGGTGCGTTGGTCACGGTGACCGCGTACACGGTGGCGCTCGGCAGCAACGGCTGGCTGTGGTTCGGCTGGGTCGTCCTGGGACTGCTCACGCTGGCGATGGTGGTGTCGCGCAACTCCTGAGACCACTGCGGGCGAATCTTCTTGATCATGGCTCTGACCAGGCGTGATGCCAGCTGGTCAGGATTCGAGAAGCCTCCCGGGGTGGGCCGCGGCTAGCTTGGCGGTCAGGAGATCCCACCACCTCAGGAGACATCATGAGCGGCTCTGAAACCCAAGGCATCAAGACCGTGCTGCACCCTGTCGCGGACCTGGCGAAGGCCAAGGACGTGTACACCGCGCTCCTCGGCGTGGCACCGATGGTCGACGAGCCGTACTACGTCGGATACGAGACCGGTGGCCAGCACATCGGTCTGGTCCCGGGCGGCGGCCCGCAGGGCATGACCTCGCCGGTCGCGTACTGGCAGGTAGCCAACCTGAACGCGAAGCTCACAGAGCTCACGGCCGCGGGAGCGACCGTCACGGAAGAGCCGCACGAGGTCGGCGGCGGACGTATCGTTGCCGCGGTGACCGACGTCGACGGAAACGTGCTCGGCCTGCTGCAGGACTGAGCCGGCCCTGCCTGCCGTCCGCGGCGATCGACCCACACCAGGCGACCACGACGGGCCGTACGCGGGCCCGCCCGGAAGATGGAGAACAAGCAGACATGGCCACGCGGAAGAAGGCGCAGTCGCCCGCGGTGCACGCCGCCGACACCCACGACATGATCCGGGTGCACGGTGCGCGTGAGAACAACCTCAAGGACGTCAGCATCGAGATTCCGAAGCGGCGCCTGACGGTGTTCACCGGTGTCTCCGGCTCCGGGAAGTCGTCCCTGGTCTTCGACACGATCGCCGCGGAGTCGCAGCGTCTGATCAACGAGACGTACAGCGCGTTCGTGCAGGGCTTCATGCCCACGATGGCGCGCCCCGAGGTCGATGTGCTCGACGGTCTGACCACCGTCATCAGCGTCGACCAGCAGCGGATGGGCTCCGACCCGCGCTCCACCGTGGGCACGGCGACGGATGCCAGCGCGATGCTGCGGATCCTGTTCAGCCGCCTCGGCAAGCCGTACTTCGGTCCGCCCGGGGCGTTCTCGTTCAATGTCGCCTCGGTCTCCGCGAGCGGCGGCTTCACGGTCGAACGCGGCGCGGAGAAGACCAAGACGGAGAAGGTCAGTTTCAACCGCACCGGCGGTATGTGCGTCAACTGCGAGGGCCGCGGCAGTGTCTCGGACATCGATCTCGCGCAGCTCTTCGACGACAGCAAGTCGCTGAACGAGGACCCGTTCACCATCCCCACGTACACCGGGGACGGCTGGGTCGTACGGGTCATCCGAGACTCCGGGTTCTTCGACCCGGACAAGCCGATCCGCCGCTACACCAAGAAGGAGCGGCACGACTTCCTGTACCACGAGCCGACCAAGGTGAAGATCAACGGTGTCAATCTGACCTACGAGGGTCTGATCCCGAAGATCCAGAAGTCCTTCCTCAACAAGGACCGCGAGTCCATGCAGCCGCACATCCGGGCCTTCGTGGACCGTGCGGTCACCTTCCAGGTCTGCCCGGAGTGCGACGGCACCCGGCTCACCGCAGGGGCGCGCTCCTCGAAGATCAAGGGCATCTCCATCGCGGACGCCTGCGACATGGAGATCCGCGATCTGGCGGAGTGGGTGCGGGGGCTCGAGGAGCCGTCGATCGCGCCGCTGCTCGCCGCGCTCCAGCAGGCCCTCGACTCGTTCGTGGAGATCGGTCTCGGCTATCTGTCGCTGAACCGTCCGGCGGGCACGCTGTCCGGCGGTGAGGCACAGCGCGTGAAGATGATCCGGCACCTCGGCTCGTCCCTCACCGATGTCACGTACGTCTTCGACGAGCCGACGATCGGTCTGCACCCGCATGACATCCAGCGGATGAACAACCTGCTCCTGCGGCTGCGCGACAAGGGCAACACGGTGCTCGTCGTGGAGCACAAGCCGGAGGCGATCGCGATCGCCGACCATGTCGTGGACCTCGGTCCCGGCGCAGGTACGGGCGGTGGCACGGTCTGCTTCGAGGGCGATATCGAGGGGCTGCGCGCGAGCGACACCGTCACGGGGCGCCACCTGGACGACCGGGCCGCCGTGAAGGACACGGTGCGCAAGCCGACCGGCAAGCTGTCGATCCGGGGCGCCGGTGCGAACAATCTGCAGGACGTCGACGTCGACATCCCGCTGGGTGTGCTGACCGTGGTCACGGGTGTCGCCGGTTCCGGCAAGAGCTCGCTGATCCACAGCTCGATCCCCACCGACGAGGGTGTCGTCTCGGTCGACCAGAGCGCGATCCGCGGGTCGCGGCGCAGCAACCCGGCCACGTACACCAGTCTCCTCGAGCCGGTGCGCAAGGCCTTCGCCAAGGCCAACGGGGTCAAGCCGGCGCTGTTCAGCGCCAACTCCGAGGGTGCGTGCCCGACCTGCAACGGTGCGGGAGTGATCTACACGGACCTCGCGATGATGGCGGGCGTCTCGACCACCTGTGAGGACTGCGAGGGCAAGCGGTTCCAGGCCTCGGTCCTGGAGTACAAGCTCGAGGGCAAGGACATCAGCGAGGTCCTCGCGATGCCGGTCTCCGAGGCCGAGAAGTACTTCTCGCAAGGCGAGGCGAAGATCCCGGCCGCGCTGAAGATCGTGCAGCGGCTCGAGGACGTCGGTCTCGGCTACATCACCCTCGGCCAGCCGCTGACCACGCTCTCCGGCGGTGAGCGCCAGCGTCTGAAGCTCGCCACGCACATGGGCGACAAGGGCGGGGTCTACGTACTCGACGAGCCGACCACGGGTCTGCATCTCGCGGATGTGGAGCAGCTGCTCGGTCTGCTCGACCGGCTCGTGGAGTCCGGCAAGTCGGTGATCGTGATCGAGCACCACCAGGCCGTGATGGCGCACGCCGACTGGATCATCGATCTGGGTCCCGGCGCCGGCCACGACGGCGGAAAGATCGTCTTCGAGGGCACGCCCGCGGAGCTGGTCAAGAAGAAGTCGACGCTGACGGGCCAGCACCTCGCGGAGTACGTGGGCGTCTGACCTCGATCGATGGGTACGGGGAGGGGCCGGCGGCTCCTCCCCGTACCCGTGTCCGTGGACCTCAGAAGTCGAAGACCGGATCCGTCATGGCGTGCCGCAGGCAGTCGTTCGCATACGTCCGGTGCCAGGCGATGTCCTGGCCGCGGTGGGTGCCCGCGGCCGTCACCGTCACCGGGTCGAACTCCTTGGTGCACAGCGGATCCTTGCCCGGCAGCTCGTCGAGGTCCCCGCCAACCGCGTCGATCGCCGCACAGGCCTCGGCGGCGTGCGGGTGGTGGCCGGACGGCTCGGGGGCGCACATCAGCTTGAGACCGCGGATCCAGGTGTTGTCCGAGCCCGAGACGG
This sequence comes from Streptomyces mesophilus, assembly GCF_040300965.1. Lineage (GTDB taxonomy): Bacteria > Actinomycetota > Actinomycetes > Streptomycetales > Streptomycetaceae > Streptomyces > Streptomyces mesophilus_A. Next base: position 19,194 of record NZ_JBEPEW010000126.1, read on the forward strand.
TCAGGAAGACACCGGGGCGCGGCGCCGGTTCCGGGTCGTCGGCGGATGCGGGGGCCGCGTGTGCGGGAACGGCGGTGGCCAGCGCTGCGGCCAGCGTGACGAGCGCGGCGGCGTGGTGACGCATCGAACCTCCGGGGCGGGGAAGGCTTGGGGGGATCTTGATGACTCCCCGTCAGCGCACCCGACCCGCGCGGCCGGACCAAGCGGCCGCGCCGTGAGGTCCTCCGGATGAGTTGACGGCTGCTATCGGCTGTGGCGCTCGATGGGAGGGGTAGGGGTGCTCCGCAACGGCCCGCAGGGATACGGCACGGTCACCAAGCTCCTGCACTGGCTGGTGTTCACCGCCCTGGCCGTGCAGTTCGCGATCGGCTACGTGATGGATCCCGACGACTCGGGCCGCGGCCGCGGCCGGGGGCGGGGCCGCGGCGAGGGATCAGGGCACGGCCGCGGGCGCGGGCGCGGCGGCGAGGACGGTTATGAAGTCTTCGGCGACGAGGGCCTGTTGACCCTGCACGTGGTGCTGGGCGTGACCATCCTCGTCCTCGCCGCGCTCCGGCTGCTGTGGCGGGTCACCACTCCGCTTCCGCCCTGGGCGCCGAGGCTGCGTCCGTACGAACGCGTCCTGGCCACCTGGACGGAGCGCGCGCTGCATCTGCTGACCTTCGCCATCCCGGCGACCGGGCTGTGGCTGGTTGCCGCAGGGGACGATGGAGCGGTCGGACCCCATGTCGCCACGCATATCGCGTTCGCGGTGGCGCTCACGCTCCATGTCGGCCTGGTCCTGAAGCATCAACTCCTGGACCGGGACCGGCTGCTGAACCGGATGCTGTGAGTCCCGGGCACCGTGAGCCCGCCGGCTCCTACTTGCCGACCGCCTTGCGCAGCTGCTCCTTGTTCATGGACGAGCGGCCCTCGATGTTCTTCTTCTTGGCCTCTTCGTAGAGCTGGTCCTTCGTGGGCCCCTGCGCGCCCTTGTGCGAACGTTCGCCGCCGCGCTGCGAGGAGGACTTGGGGTCCTTCGTGGAGGTCCGGCTCGAGGACTTCGCCTCTCCCGAGCGGGCACGCTCCTTGTTCACCGTACGAGCGGCGATCTCCTTGGCACGGGACTTGGAGGCGCCGCGGTCCTCGGCGCTGTCCTTGATGTGCTCGTACTGCCGCTCACGCTTCTTGCTGGATCCGGCGGGCATCATCGGCTCCTTTCCTCGTTGTCCTCGGGTGTCTCCGGGGATTGATCCCGCGTACCCCCGCCGAGGACGGTTACGCACCGCTGCGGCGGGACCTACACTGTGTCGGCTCGGGCCACCGCACCAGCAGGTTCAGCGCCGCGACAACCGATACGGGGAGCAGCCGCCATGTTCTATTACGTCCTGAAGTACGTGCTCCTCGGACCGCTCCTCCGGCTGATGTTCCGGCCCCGTATCGAGGGCCTCGAACATGTGCCGGCCACGGGCGCGGCCATCGTCGCGGGCAATCACCTCTCATTCTCCGACCATTTCCTGATGCCCGCGATCCTGAAGCGCCGGATCACCTTTCTGGCGAAGGCCGAGTACTTCACGGGCCCCGGTCTGAAGGGCCGCCTGACGGCCTTCTTCTTCCGCAGCGCGGGGCAGATCCCCGTCGACCGGTCGGGCAAGGAGGCCGGGCAGAACGCGATCCGCGAAGGGCTCGGCGTCCTGAACAAGGGCGAGCTGCTCGGCATCTATCCCGAGGGAACGCGCTCGCACGACGGGCGGCTGTACAAGGGCAAGGTCGGGGTCGCGGCCATGGCCCTGAAGGCGGGTGTGCCGGTGGTCCCGTGCGCGATGATCGGCACGTTCGAGGCACAGCCGCCGGGCCAGAAGATCCCCAGCCTGCGTCCCATCACCATCCGCTTCGGCGAGCCCCTGGACTTCTCCCGCTATGCCGGGATGGACAACGAGAAGGCCGCTCTGCGCGCGGTGACCGACGAGATCATGTACTCCATCCTCGAGCTGTCCGGCCAGGAGTACGTGGACCGCTATGCGGCGGTCGCGAAGGCCGAGGAGCAGGAGGCGGCCAAGGCCGAGAAGAAGGAGAAGGCGGACAAGGCAGGACGTAAGTTCCCGCGGGCGCCGCTGAGTTAGGGTGAACGCTCCTCGGTGGACGGACAGATCAGGGGCGGGCGGGCACGTGGCGGAGCATGAGCAGTACACCAAGCTGATCGGACTTCTCGACGAGCGCGGTGCGCGGTACCGCGTGATCGAGCATGCGGCCGAAGGCGCCACGGAGGCGGTGAGCGCGCTGCGCGGCAACACACTCGCGCAGGCCGCCAAGTGCATCGTCGTGATGGTCAAGCTCACGAAGAAGACCAAGGCATATGTGCTCGCCGTGGTGCCCGGTGACCGGCGCGTGGACCTGCGCGGAGTGAAGGCTCTCCTCGGCGGCGTCTACGCGGGCTTCGCCACCGCCGACGTGGCCGAGCGGCTCGCGGGGAGCGTCAGCGGGACCATCCTGCCCTTCTCGTTCGACCCGGAGCTGCAACTCGTCGTCGACCCGGCGCTGTTGGAGCAGGAGGAGCTGTTTTTCAACGCCGCACGGCTCGACCGCTCCCTCGCGCTGCGGACCGCGGACTATGTCGCGATCGCGGAGCCGCGGACGGCGCCGATCGCCGAGTGACGGCGGCCCGCAGGGGCCCCGTCCGTACGGCAGAGTAAGTGCATGAGGTGGTACGTCCCGCATGCCTCTCTCCCCGCCAGGCCGGGCCGCCTCAGCGCATCAGGGACTCAAGGGCCGTGTCCAACACCCGACGGACCGCGAGCCCGTCCCGCGCCACCGCCGTGACCAGAGCGGCCGGACCGGCCAGCGGCGTGAGCGACGCATGCTCACCCAGCATGCAGGCCCTGACCGGCGCCTCGGTGAACTCCGGGCGTACGACCAGGAGTTGGCCGAGCGCCCGCAGACCCCCGAGGACGGCGGGACCGTCCCAGCCGGCCGGAGCGCCGGGCCCGCAGGACAGTTCCTGGTCGAGCAGGGTGCGGCCCGCGCGCCGTACGGTCATGCGACTGGTGAGCCGGCCCGGAGTTTCTCCGCTGCGCCCGAGCACCTGCTCCTCGCGCAGGACGAGAACTCCGTCCTCGGCGACCTCGGCCCGGGTCCTGACGTGCAGATCGCTGCCCTGGGCGCTGATGAGCTGCTCCGGCAGCCAGTGCAGCGCGGCGCCCTGGCCGACGGTCAACTCGACGTCGTAGTACGCCGGTTCCGCGCGCTGGCCGGGCAGTGCGATGGTCGCGGCGGTGGAGGTGACACGCAGGCGGGCGCAGGCCTCCGCTGCGGCGTTCACAGCGAGCCGGTCGCCGCCGAGCGGTGCGCTCATGGCGCCGACGAGCGCGACGCGCGCCTCGCCGTCCGCGCCGCGGATGCGCCGTACGGCCAAGGGGCCTTCGCCTTCGAGCACGGGCAGTACGGTGGCGCCGCCGCCGTGGCGGCGGGCGGTGATGCGTGCGGTCGCCCGGATGCCTGCGGGAATGGGGCCTGCGGGAATGGGGCCGGCCGGAGGGGCACTCTCGGGGGGTGTCGAGCCCGGTGCGGGGGCCCCGGCGGAAACGACGGCGACAGCTTCTGCCGTCATGCCGCGTTCCAGGCGGCGAGCTTCGCCCGCACCCAGCGCGCCACCTCGCCGACGCCCTGTTCCGAGCGCAACGACTGGAAGACCACCGGCAGTTCGTTCCGCTGCTCCTTGGCGTCGCGCGCCATCCGCTGCAGGTCCGAGCCGACGTGCGGGGCCAGGTCCGTCTTGTTGACGACCAGGAGGTCGGCGGTGGTGACGCCGGGGCCGCCCTTGCGCGGGATGTCGTCGCCGCCCGCGACATCGATCACGAAGATCTGGGCGTCGACGAGGCCCTTGGAGAAGGTCGCGGTGAGATTGTCGCCGCCCGATTCGACGAGGATCAGCTGCAACGGACCGATTTCGTCCTCCAGGTCCTCGACGGCTTCGAGGTTGGCGGAGATGTCGTCGCGGATCGCGGTGTGCGGGCAGGCGCCGGTCTCGACGGCGGTGATCCGCTCGGGCGGCAGGACGGCCTCGCGGAGCAGGAAGTCGGCGTCCTCGCGCGTGTAGATGTCATTGGTCACGACGGCCAGTGAGACGGAGTCGCGCAGCGCACGGCACAGGGCCGCGACGGTGGCGGTCTTGCCGGAGCCCACGGGCCCGCCGAGCCCGATCCTGAGCGCACGGCGGGTGCCGTCGGCGCGCAGGGGTTCGGCGCTGTGGGAGTGGCGTTCGGGGAAGGTGGTTGCGTGGTCAAGGTGCACGGTCGGATTCCTCTGCGGTGATGCTCTGCGGCGACTGGGGTGGTGCTCTGCAGCGATGCGGAGTCGAGGGGCTGGCGAAGCCGGCGATGCCGGCGATGGGGAGTTTGAGGGGGACGAGGCGGAGGTCGAGGGGGGACGAGGCGGAGGTCAAGGGGGGACGAGGCTGAGGTCAAGGGGGTATGAGGCGCAGGTCGACGGGTTACGAGGCGAAGAGCCGTACCGGCCAGGCGCCATGCGCTTCGGCGCCGATCTCCAGGAGAGGTGCGGAGGCACGGGGCAGGGCGTCGACTCCTTCGGCGAGCGCCCGGCGGGCCGCCGCCACCGCCGCGGCCACGGTCTCGTCCATCGCGGGCGCGAGCCGTGCCAGCACCGCCGTCGCCTGGAACGGATCGAGGCTGAGCAGCCGTACGGTCGCGGTGGCCGGGCCACTGACGCTCTCGTACACCGCGCAGTACGCGGCGTCCTCGGGCCCGAGTCCCGCCGCCCGCGCCGTGAGCCCGAGGACCACCGGCTGGTGGGCACCGCGCGGGCGGGCGGCGGCGAGCGCCGAGAGTTCGGGTGCGGGCCAGGTGGCGCGGG
>NZ_JBEPEW010000127.1:0-23932 GCF_040300965.1 Streptomyces mesophilus
GCCGGACCGCGGGCCCGCCCCCCCCCCCCGCCACGGCCCGCCCGGCGATCCGTACGCCGAAGACCCCTCCCCGCTCGACGAGGACCGGCGCACGCGCCAACTCGCGGTGCCCGCACCGCACTTCGGCGAGCTGCCCGCACTCCCGTATCCCAAGGCCCTGGTCCGCTCGGCCCTGCACCCCGAGGGCTACGTGGAGATCGACCGCTGCCTGTACCGCGCCCGCTGGACCGGCGGCCCCGCCTCCTCGCCGCCCGGCGTGGGCGAGTTCGTCGACATCCGCGACGTATCCGAAAACGCATCCGCAGACGTGTCCGAGGACGACGAAGCGACAGAACGAGGCACACCGCACCTGCTGGCCCTGCCTCCCGCGAGGACCCCGCAGCACACAGGAGACAGCCATGATGAATGAACCGCCGCCCACCGCCGTGCCGCAGTACGCGGACTTCGACTTCGAGCTGGACAACAACGCCCAGCGGCTGCCGCTCGTCCTCTGCCTCGACAACTCACGCTCCATGGAGGGCCGTCCGGTGCAGGCGCTCAACGAGGCGCTGCGCGAGTGGACCCGTGAGCTGCACGACGACGTCAGCCTCAGCTACAGCGTCGAGGTCGCCGTCATCACCTTCGGCGACCAGTCCGTGACCGCCTACCGGGGCGCCGAGCCGCTCCATCCGGGCATGAACCTCAGCCCGTTCGTGCCCGCGCACGCCTTCACGCCGCCGACCCTTGCGGCGAACGGCGTGACGCTGATGACCGAGGCCGTCGAACTCGCCATGCACATCGTGGCCGCCCGCAAGACCGAGCTGCGCAAACTCGGCCTGCAGTACTACCGCCCGCAGATCTGCCTGGTCACCGACGGTCTGCCCACCGACGGCACCGGCCACTACACCACCACCTGGCAGCGCATCGTGCCCGTGCTCGCCGAGGAGCAGCGGGCCCGGCGCTTCCGGCTCTACGCGATAGGCGTCGGCGGGATCACCGACCGCGGCCAGGCCGTCCTGCGGGCCTTCGCGCCCACGTACAACGCCCAGTTGCAGGGCTTCCCGTTCCGCGAGCTGCTGCAGATGATGTCGGCGAGCGCGGCCGCCGAGCAGAAGGGCGAGGGCGAGGAGGCCTTCGAGAAGATCTTCCACCAGTTCCGCACGCAGCGCCCCGCCTGGGAAGCCTGAGCGATGGGACGCGGGGGCGCGGCAGCGCGCGGCGGCGGGACGTGGCGCACGCACGGGGTGAGCGTCGAGGGGTACCGGCACCGGCGCACCGGGACCCCGTGCCAGGACGCCTGGGACAGCGCTCAGTGGCGTACGGGCGACGGCGAGGACCCGGTGCTCGTCCTCGCGGTCGCCGACGGCGCGGGCAGCAGGCCGCGTTCGCAGGAGGGCGCGCAGCTCGCGGTCCGGCTCGCGACCGAGCACTTCGGGCGGGAGGCGGCGGAGCTGCGGGTGCCGGCCGGAGACGCGGTGCACGGGCTGCTGCACTCCGCGTTCCAGTCGGTCTGCCGCGAGTTCCTGGTGGCGGTGGAGCAGACGGGGGCGCCGGCGCAGGACTTCGCGACCACCCTCACCGTCGTGGTCATCACCCCTGACTGGCTGGGGCACTTGAGCGTCGGCGACGGACTGGTGATCGTCCGGGCGGGCACGGGCGCGGACGGCACCGGTCTCTTCCACCTCCTGCCGCAGGCCGAGGCGGCCAGCGAGTACAGCAACGAGACCGTCTTCCTCACCTCGCGCGACGTGGGGCGCTGGGTGCGCACCGACTGTGTGGACGATCCCGGGATCGACGCCGTGGTCCTGTCCACGGACGGTCTCACCCAGGCGGCCCTCACGCGCTTCCAGACCCCCAACGCGTCCTTCCTGGCCGCGGTGTTGGGCCCCCTGGAGTCCCCGGCGAAGGACCCGGACGACGACGAGGCGGAGCTCGCCGAGCTGCTGCGCTCGGACCGGCTCTCGGCGGTCAACGCGGACGACAAGACGCTGCTTCGGGCGGTACGGGTATGAGCGCGCGCGGCGGTACGGGGACCAGCGCCCGCGCCGGGACGGGGCGCAGGGTGCTGCTCGACGGGCGGCCGGTCACGCTGGCCGAACGCCCGCTGAAGGGCGGCGGTGAGGCCTCGGTCTACCCGGTCGAGGGCGAACCGGGCATCGTCGTGAAGCTCTACCGGGAACGCCCGGGGCCCGAGCAGGAGCGCCGGCTCACCCGCATGCTGGCCATGTCCCCGCTCGGCGACCGGCCTCTGGACTCCAACCAGGCACCCGAACTCGCCTGGCCCACCGCGCTGGCACGCTCACCCGAGGGCGCCTTCCTCGGCTATGCGATGCGGCGCTTCGGGGAGCCCCAACACGTCCAGCTGGTGGGCCTGTTCACCCGCTCCCAGCGGCTGCGGCTCTTCCCCGAGCGGGCCGACTGGCGCTTCCTGCTCGGTGTCGCCTGGAACCTCGCGTTCATGACGGCCCGTATGCACCACGAAGGCCTGGTCGTCGGCGACTTCTCGAGCAGCAACGTGGTCGTCGACCGCAACGGCTTCGTCACCTTCCTGGACTGCGACTCCATCGCCTTCACCGACCGGGGGACCCGCGAGTCCTTCCCCTGCCTGATGCACACCACCGACTACTCGGCGCCCGAACGCCAGGCGGGCGGCCCGGCGTCGACCGAGAGCGACGACTTCGCGCTCTCGGTCCTCGTCTATCAGCTGCTCGCCGTCGGCAACCATCCCTTCGGCGGCGTCCCGCACGACAGCCAGGAGGACTCGACGGTCAAGGACAACATCGCGGCGTCCATCTCGTACGTGGTCCGCCCGGAGAAGGTCGTCGTCCCGCGCGGCATCATCGACCCCACCGTGCTGCCGCCCGGCCTGCTCACCCTGGCCCGCCGCGCCTTCGGCCCCGGCGTGCTCGACCCGAAAGCCCGGCCCACGGCGCAGGACTGGCTGCGCGCGCTCGACGAGGAGCGCGGGCGGGTACGGGTCTGCGGCGCCCGCCCCCGGCACTCGTACGGCTCCCATCTGACGGCCTGCCCGTGGTGCGCGCGGGCGGCGGTGGGCGGACAGGACCTGTTCAACCCGCCCCCGCAGCGGCCACCGGTCCAGCCGCCCCTGCGTCCGCAGTCCCAGCCTCCGCCGCATCCCCAGCCGCCTCCGGCGCCCGTCGTCACGCAGGCCGGCTTGGACAGCCGGAAGCTGGTCTGGGTTCTGGCGGTGGTGATCGCCGTGATCGTCTTGGTGGCGTTGGTGGCGTCGTTGGATGCGTAGCCGGTGAGCCGCCGGGGCGCTGCGGAGCACTACGGGATGCGCAGCAGCGCCGTCACGGCGACCGCGGCCACCAGGGCCACGGGGAGAGGGGCCCGGCGCCAGAGCAGCAGCGGGACGACCGCGAGTCCCGCGAGCACGGTGAGGTCCACGGCGCTCCAGCGGGGGCCCAGGACGTCCACGACGACGAATCCGGCGAGCAGGGCCGGGGCCGTGAAGGCGATGACCGACCGGACCCGCGGGGACAGGGTGCGTCCGCCGAAGAGGGCGGGGCCGAAGGCCTTGCACGTGAAGCTGAGGACGGCGACGGCGCCGATGGTGAGCCAGAGAGTCATGGTGCGACCTGTTCGTCGGAGTGGACACGGTGCATGTCTTCGGGCCGCGGGGCTGGTGACCGCAAGAGCGCGACGAGGGCTGCGAGTGCCGTGCCAACGAGGGCGGGACCGGCCGGCAGGAAGAGGATGAGGCCGGCCGCGAGTGCGGCTCCGAGCAGGGCCGGCAGCCGGTTGATCCGTTCCCGGCGGACCTCGTCGAAGAGCAGCGCGACGAACAGCGCCGGCGTCAGGACGTCGAGTCCGAGCCTGTGGAGGAGGTCGGGGTCGGGGGAGGCCACGACGCCCAGGGCGGTGCCGGCGACCCAGGCGGGCCACTGGATCGCGGTGGCTCCGAAGAGCAGATACCTGTCGAACCGGCCGCCCCCGAGATGAGCGGCGGCCCATGAGCCGTCGACCACCGCCTGGCCTTCGAGTGCACGGCGGATCCGGCCGCCGCGCAGATCACCGGCGACAGCGATGCCCATGGGGATGAATCGGCTGTTGACCAGTGCCGCCGCTGTCACGGCGCCGGTGATCCCGCCGCCGGAGCCCAGGGTCGCAAGCAGGGCGAACTGGGCGGATCCCGAGAAGACCGCCATCGAGCAGATGACGGGCGCGAGATGTCCCCAGCCCTGCGAGGCGCTGATCGCGCCGAAGCTGACGGCGAGGAGGAAGGCCGCGGCCGCAAGGCCGGACCCGGTCTTGAGCCCGGCGGCGAAGCTCGCTCGCGGCGAGACGGCGGCTTGCGCTGATCGGAGGCTGCTCATGTCTCCAATTCTAACAACCATAAGCTCTTATGGTTGTTAGAGGTCCGAGTATGCTGGCTGCGTGATGAGTGAGCAGGCCGTACTCCGCACGCCGGACGCGTCGGGAAGTCCGCACGACTCCGCGGTGCCCCTCATCGGCGGCCACCCGGTACTCGATTTCGCCAACACCGTCGCCTGGCGCCTGGACACGGCCCGCGCGGCGGACCGTGTCCACGGCTTCGAGGCGTGGGTGCGCTGGGCCGTCGCGAGTGGGCTGCTCACCGCCGACCGCGCGGAGGCGCTGCTCCGTTCAGAGACGGCGGACTCCGCGTCCACGCGGGCCGCGATCGCGGCGCTCACGGACCTGCGCGCCACCCTCTGGCCGCTCCTGGACGCCCTCGTCGATGGCGAGGAGCCTCCCGCTGAGGAGTGGGAGGCTCTGCGGCGGAGCCTGTTGCAGGCCCGCGAGAGCGCCACGCTGCCCCCCGCCTTCCCGCTGCGGTGGCAGTCCGGCACGGACCGTCTCGGCGACCTGTCCCACGCGCTGGCGCTGCGGGCCGAGGAACTGCTGGGCGGGGACGGCCTGAGCCGGGTCCGGCGCTGTGCGGGCCCCGGATGCGGCTGGTTCTTCCTTGACCGCTCCCGGAGCGGGACCCGGCGCTGGTGCAGCTCGGACGACTGCGGAAACCGGGATCGCGCCAGGCGCCACTACTCCCGCACCCGGCAGAGCGGGTGACCTCGCGGGACGCCTGTCACTGCGGCGTCCCGACCGGGACCGTAGCGTCGAGCAGACTCAACTTTAGACTGGATCTAAGCTAGGATGTGGTCATCCCAGCCTGGAGGTCCTGCCATGTACGAGCCGATCCGCGCCAAGTCGGTCCACACCATGGGCCCCGACGGAGATTTCCCGCACCGCACGCGCGAGGAGGAGCTCGAGCTCCAGCTCGCCGGTCACCTCGCGGCGCTGCTCGCGGTGACGGACGAGCTGCGGGGACTCGCGCCTTCCGCCGAACTCGACGAGGCCTCGGCCGAGTTGGCGGCCGCGGTCACGCGCCTGCGCGGCGGGCGCGCACCGGTCCGCGCGGGCGTCGCGGCGGCGATCCATGAGCCCCATCTGGCCGCGCTCCACCAGCGCGCCCACGCCCTCGCGGGGCGGGCGCTCGTGGTGGCGGCTTCGCGGGCGGACACCTCGGCGGCGATCCTGGCGGCGCGCCGGATGGAGGCGCACGCGGAGGCGCTCACGCCGGCCGCGGTCTGAGGCGTTACGGCGTTACGGCGTTACGGCCGACCGTATCCGCGTATCCGGCCTTACGGCTGCCCGTACCCGTCCAGGAACTTCCCGATCCGCGTGACCGCCTCCGCGAGGTCCGCGGCCTGCGGCAGCGTGACGATCCGGAAGTGATCCGGCTCGGGCCAGTTGAACCCCGTCCCCTGCACCACCATGATCTTCTCGGCCCGCAGCAGATCGAGCACCATCTGCCGGTCGTCCTTGATCTTGAAGACCTTCGGATCGAGCCGCGGGAAGAGATACAGGGCCCCCTTGGGCTTCACGCACGTCACGCCCGGGATCTGGGTCAGCAGCTCGTACGCCGTGTCCCGCTGCTCGACGAGCCGCCCGCCCGGCAGCACCAGATCGTTGATCGACTGCCGCCCGGTCAGGGCCGCGACCACACCGTGCTGCGCCGGCATATTGGCGCACAGGCGCATGTTCGCGAGGATCGTCAGGCCTTCGATGTACGAGGCGGCATGGGCGCGCGGACCCGAGATGACCATCCAGCCCGTCCGGTACCCGGCCACCCGGTAGGCCTTGGACATCCCGTTGAAGGTCAGCGTCAGCAGATCGGGCGCGAGCGCGGCCGTCGGGGTGTGCGTGGCCCCGTCGTAAAGGATCTTGTCGTAGATCTCGTCGGAGCAGACAAGGAGATTGTGCCGACGGGCGATGTCCGCCAGTCCCCGCACCACGTCGTCGCTGTACACGGCGCCCGTGGGATTGTTCGGGTTGATGATCACGATCGCCTTGGTGCGGTCGGTGACCTTGCGCTCCACGTCGGCGAGGTCCGGCATCCAGTCGGACTGCTCGTCACAGCGGTAGTGCACGGCGGTACCGCCGGACAGTGAGACGGCAGCCGTCCACAGCGGATAGTCCGGCGCCGGTACGAGCACCTCGTCCCCGTCGTCGAGCAGCGCCTGCATCGCCATGACGATTAGCTCGGAGACCCCGTTGCCGATGTAGACGTGCTCGACGTCCGTCTCCACGCCGAGCGTCTGGTAGTGCATCATCACCGCGCGCCGGGCCGAGAGCAGCCCCTTCGCGTCGCCGTATCCATGCGCGGAACCGACGTTCCGCAGAACGTCCTCGAGGATCTCCGGCGGGCAGTCGAACCCGAAGGCCGCCGGATTCCCCGTGTTCAGCTTCAGGATCCGGTGCCCTGCCGCCTCCAGCCGCATGGCCTCCTCGAGAACCGGGCCCCGGATCTCGTAACAGACGTTGGAGAGCTTCGTCGACTGGATCAGCTGCATGCGGCAACTTTACGAGCGTGTTTCGTCCCGGCGCGCGGTCTTCAGGCCCTTGCGGCCTACGCGCTCCGGAAGGCGCCCACGCCCGCCTTCCATCGCAATGCGGCGGAAGGCGGGCGCGTACGGAATGCCGGATTACGGGGCGGGCGGGGCTTGGATGTACGGAGCCCCTCCGGCGGACGTGACGTCCGCCACCTTGAACGCCCGGGGGACCGCCACAAGAGCGAGCGCCGTCAGGGCCGCGCTCGTCCACAGCGGGCCGCGTGGTCCCCAGATGAGGGTGAGGCCGCCGAGGGCGGGGCCGAGGGCGGCGCCCATGTTCAACGCCGCGGTGGCGTAGGCGCCGGACAGGGTGGGGGCCCCGTCGGCCGCGTACAGGATGCGGGAGATCACGGTGGCGCCGACGCCGAAGGACAGCGTGCCGAGCAGGAGGACCAGGGCGATGACCGCCGGTCCGGATCCGGCGGTCAGGGCGAAGACGGTCCAGGCGCAGACCAGTGCCACCGTTCCGCCGCCGGCCACCGCACGCGGGCGGCTGTCGGCGAGGCGGCCCGCGAGGGTGACGCCGAGGAAGGAGCCGAGGCCGAAGAGCGCGAGGAGCGGGGGGATCCAGCCTTCCGCGAGGCCCGCCACGTCGGTGATCACGGGCGCGAGGTAGGTGAAGGCGCAGAACGTCGCCCCGTTGACCAGCGCCCCGAGCAGGAGCGCGAGGCGCAGCCGCGGACGCCGCAGGGTGCGCAGTTCGGTGGCGAGCGGCACGGGGGTGCCGGTGGACGGCGAGGCGGCCTGGTCCGCGCCTCGCGACGCCCCACCGTCGCCCGACCTCGCCGCCGCGACGTCCGCGCCCCGTGCCGCCCCACCGTCGCCCGACGGCGCCCCGGCGACGTCCGTCACCGCCGCCGACCCGACCGGCACCGACCGAGCGATCGCCACGAGCGCCGGCAGCGATACCGCCGCCACCGCCCAGAACGCCGAGCGCCAGCCCCAGAGTTGACCGAGGAACGCGCCCGCGGGCACCCCCGCCACGCAGGCCAGCGTCACCCTGCCGAGCAGCACGGAGGTGGCCCGGCCCTTCTGGTCGGGACGGACCATCGACACGGCGGTCGCCAGGGCGACGGCCAGGAAACCGGCGTTGGCGAGGGCGCCCACGATCCGGGTGACAAGGAGGACGGCGAAGTGGCCGGTCAGCGCGCCGATGACGTGGACGGCCAGGAAGCAGGTGAGGAACCCGAGGAGTGCGCCCCGCGGGGAGAGGCGGCGTGCGAGCAGGGCCATCGACGGTGCGCCGACGACCATGCCGACGGCGAACGCCGAGGTCAGCAACCCGGCGTCGGAGAGGGAGACCTGAAGGTCCCGGGCGATGTCCGGGCCGAGCCCGGCGAGCATGAACTCCGAGGTGCCTTGCGCGAACACGGCAAGGCCGAGGAGATAGAGGAAGTGAGGCACAGCAGAACTCCGCAGCACACGGTGAGCCGTACGCGCAGATGGTGCGTACGGCTGGAGGAAAGAGGACCGTGGGACGGCATGCCGAGGGCGCCCTCTCCGCAAGGGCTCTGCGAGAGGAGGGAGAGCGGCGCGGCCACCGGGGAGCCGGTGGCTAGATTCTGGAGGCCTCGGGGCTGGACATGGACCGCAGGCTAACCAGCGCCCGCGGTCCGGTCCAAATGGATTTACGAAGAGGCTTACGCGGCCGTCCGCCGCACCGACCGCCCTGCGAGCACATCCGTCCGCTTGCCGTCCTCGATCACGAACTTGCCGTCGATCAGGACGTGCGGGATACCGACCGGCAGCGTGCGCGGGGACTCGAAGGTGGAGCCCGCCGCGACCGTGGACGGATCGAAGAGCACCAGGTCGGCGCGGTAGCCCTCGCGGACGAGCCCGCGGTCGGGCAGCCGCAGCCGGGCGGCGGGACGCGAGGTCAGATGGGCGACCGTCTCCTCGAGGGAGAGGATCCCCAACTCCCTCGAGTAGCGCCCGAGATACTGCGGGAACGTCCCGTACGCCCGCGGATGCGGCTTGAACCCCTGCAGGATGCCGTCCGAACCACCCGTGTGCACCCGGTGCTTCATGATCGCCTGGACGTTCTCCTCGTGTCCGACGTGCTGCAGGATCGTCGAGCCGAGCTTGTCGTTGACGAGCAGACGGCGGGCCGTGACCCACGGCTCCTCGCCGCGCATGTCCGCGGACTGCTGGATCGTCTTGCCGACGCAGGACGCGAGCCCGGGGTCCGAGACGCCGGAGATCTCGACGGTGTCCCATTCGATCGGCACCCCGTGGCAGCCGTCCGCGCCGATGACCTCCATGTGGTGCCGGATCTTCTCGGCGGTCTCGTCGTCCTCCAGGCGCGCGAGGATCGCCTCGGGTCCGCCCTCGCTCGCCCAGCTCGGCAGCATCGCGACGAGCGTGGTGCAGCCGGGGGTGTACGGGTACGTGTCGAGCGAGATGTCGGCGCCGGCGTCGAGCGCGCCGTCCAGGAGCGCGAGCAGATCGGGCGCCTTGCCCTTGTTCACGCCGAAGTTCATGGTGGCGTGGGCGAGATGGAGCGCGCAGCCCGCGTCCCGCGTGAGGTTCACCATTTCCTCGTACGCCTGGAGCGCGCCGGCTCCGTAACTGCGGTGGTGCGGGCAGTAGTAGCCGTCGTAGCGGGCGACGACCTTGCACAGCTCGGCGAGTTCGGAGTCCTTGGCGTACATGCCGGGTGTGTACGTGAGCCCCGACGACATGCCGACGGCGCCCTGCTCCATGCCCTCGGTCACCAACTGCCGCATCCGGTCCAGCTCTTGGGGCGTGGCCTCGCGGTCGTCCCAGCCGACGGCGTACATCCGCACGGTGCCCTGCGGGATGAGGTACGCGGCGTTGACGGCGATGCCCTGCCGGTCGAGCCGGTCCAGGTACTCGCCCACGGTGCGCCAGTCGAAGTCGATATCGCTGCCGTCGCCGTTCCAGCCGGTGATGGCCTTGCGGACCTCGCCGAGGGTGCGGTCGTCCACGGGTGCGTACGAGAGCCCGTCCTGGCCCAGGACTTCGAGCGTCACGCCCTGGGCGGCCTTGGCGCTGTGGTCGGGGTCACGCAGGAGGGCGAGGTCGCTGTGGGCGTGCATGTCGATGAAGCCGGGGGAGAGGGCGAGGCCGTCGGCCTCGACGGTCCTGGTGCCGGACGGGCGGGGCCCGTCGCCCTCTCTGCGGATCTCGGCGATCCGCCCCGCCTGTATGGCTACGTCGGCGGTGTACGCGGGGTCGCCTGAGCCGTCGATGAGTTGGGCGTTGCGGATGACGAGGTCCATGGGGGCCATCTCCATGTGCGGGTGCGTCCGGGTTGGGGTGGGGGAGAGAAAGCGCCGCAGGCTAGAAGTACGTGCGGACGAAATCGACCACCGTGCCGTCGGACTCCACGACAGGGATCAGCTGCCACTTGTCGAACGACGTGCACGGGTGCGACAGGCCCATGCCGACCCAGTCGCCCACCGACACCGCGTCCGAAGAGTCCGTACGCATCCAGGTGTGCTGGTCCGAGAGGCCGGTCACGGTGATGCCGTCGGCGGGACGGACCTCGCCGTCCGGGGTGCGTACGACCTGTGCGAAGGGCAGGTCCAGGTCGTACGCCGCATCCCGCTTGCCCGCGTTCGCGAACGCCTGCTGCGGGGTGGGCCGTGACATGACCTGGGCCCACAGCCGGAACGCCGGCTCCAGCGCACCCTCCTCCGGCACCCGGTTGAACGGAGTCAGATGCCGGTAGTGACCGTCGTCGTGCGAGACATACGCACCGGAGCGCAGCAGTTTCAGGACGGGAGCGGAAAGAGCGGGGATCTCGGCGAACACGGAAGCCACCGCGTCGAACCAGGCGGAGCCGCCCGCGCTCACCACGATCTCGTCCAGACCGGCGAAGTGCCCGTCCTTGTCGAGCTCCACGGCCAGCGCGACCAGGCGGCGCAGCCACGCCTCGACCGAGGCGAGGTCGGCGTTCGGCACCTCGCCCTCGTATCCCGCGACCCCCACGAGCCGCAGCGTGTCGGCCGCCGAGACGGCGAGCGCGATCTCGACGCACTCGGACTCCGTACGGACGCCCGTCCGGGCTCCGTCACCGGCGCCGAGCTCGATCACGACGTCGACGGGACGCGAAGCCCCGGCCGCGGCGAGCGCGGAGTGCATCAGCCGCACACCGCGTACGGAATCCACGTAGCAGACAAGACGGAAGGAGGGGTCGGCCGCCAGCTCGGCGGCGATCCAGGCGAGTCCGGGCGCGTCCACGATCTCGTTGGCGACGAAGATCCGCCGCACGCCGAAGGCGCGTGCCACGCGTGCCTGGTGGGGATTGGCCAGCGTGATGCCCCAGGCGCCGTGCTCGGCCTGGCGGGCGAAGAGCTGCGGGGCCATCGAGGTCTTGCCGTGCGGGGCGAAGGCGAGGCCGTGGCGCTCGGAGTAGGTCTCCATCAGGCGCAGGTTGTGCTCCACGCGCTCGGCGGAGAGCGCGAGCACGGGCGTGGTGAACCCGCCGGTGAAGAGGTTGCGGCGTTCGGCGGCCAGCTCGCCGACGGTCAGCCCCTCGGCGTTCGGCGGCAGCCCCTTGAAGCGGAAGTCGACGATCTCGTCCGCGAGGGCGGCGACCTTCTCGTCCGCGAGCGCGGCGACGGTCTGCGCACCCTTGCCGGCGCCGGTTCCGACCACGTTGTCGGCTGCCATGGAACCCTCCTCCTGGCTCGTTGCATCCTCTGCAACGGCCATTGCATATTGCGCTTACCTCTGTCTAACATCCGTCCCAACACCGGGTCAACGCCCGTTGGAGGGCCGGGACCGGCCAGGACGAAAGTCCCTGAAAGGGTGCCCAGTTGAGGGCCCTCGGGCCCAACGGGACCATCCCGCCGGGCCCAAAGGAACCACCCCGAGAAGGAGCCGACGTGCCCCACCAGAACGTGCCCGGCCCCGGAGCCGTCGCCGGAGCCCCGCGCTTCGACGTCGCCTGCCTCGGCGAGTCCATGGTCACGTTCCGGCCCACGCAGCCCGGGCGCCTCGCCGACGTGCCCGGCTTCGACCGCGGAATCGGCGGCGCCGAGTCCAACGTGGCCTGCACGCTCGCCCGCGCCGGCCACAGCGCGCGGTGGATCGGCCGCGTCGGCGACGACGGTTTCGGCGAGTACCTCACGCGCGAGATCGCCCACTGCGGAGTGGACACCTCGGCGGTACGCAGGGACGGCGAGCGGCCCACGGGGATCTACTTCCGTACGGCCGGCGACCGTGCCACCGACGCCCACGAGGTCGCGTACTACCGCGCGGGCAGCGCCGCGTCCGCGATGTCCCCCGCGAACGTGGACACCGACGCGCTGCGCTCCGCGCGCATCGTGCACCTGTCCGGCATCACCGCCGCACTCTCCGAGGACTGCCTCGCCCTCATGCGCGAGCTGACCGTGCCCCGCACCGGGCGGCCGCTCGTCTCGTTCGACGTGAACCACCGGCCGGGTCTGTGGCGTACCCCCGAGGACGCGCGCGTGCTGCTGGAACTCGCGCGCGGCGCGGACCTCGTCTTCGTCGGCGACGACGAGGCGGCGGCCGCCTGGGGCGTCACGGACGACCCGGACGCGATCCGCGCGGCGCTCCCGCAGCCGCGCACCTTGGTGGTCAAGCAGGGCGCGACGGGCGCGACCGTGTTCCACGAGGACCTCCGCGTCTCCGTTCCCGCCCTCACCGTCGAGGTCGTCGCGGCCGTCGGCGCCGGTGACGCCTTCGCCGCCGGCTTCCTCTCCGCGACCCTGCGCGAACTGCCCGCCGCACAGCGCCTGAAGCACGGCCACCTGTGGGCCGCCGCCGCCCTCACCGTCCCCGGCGACATGGCCGAACCGCCCGGCCGCGCCCACGCCGACCACCTTGCCGCACTCCCCGACGAGGAGTGGGGCACACTGCGCCTCGGCCCCGGCTGGACCAGGACCGGGGCGAAAGAGGACCGGGGCACGCCCTGTCCGAGCGAAGCCGAGGAACTCGGGGGAACCACCTCATGAGCCAGACCGTCGACCGCGCGCTGAGCATCCTTCCGCTGCTCGCCGAAGGGCCCGCCGACCTCGGCCAGGTCGCCGAGCGCCTGGACGTGCACAAGTCCACCGCGCTCAGGCTGCTGCGCACCCTGCACGAACACGGCCTCGTCTACCGCCAGTCGGACCAGCGCTACCGCCTCGGCGCCCGCCTCTTCGCGCTCGCCCAGGAAGCCGTCGAGAACCTGGACGTACGCGAGATCGCCCACCCGCATCTCGTCGAGCTCAACTCCAAGATCGGGCATACGGTCCACCTCGCCGTGTACGAGGAGAACGAGGTCCTCTACATCGACAAGGTCGAGAGCCGCTACCCGGTGCGGATGTACTCCCGTATCGGAAAGCCCGTCGCCATCACGGTCGCCGCGGTCGCCAAGCTGCTGCTCGCCGACCTCTCCGAGCCGGAGCGGCGCGCGATCGCGGAGAAGCTCGACTACCCCCAGTACACGCCCCGTTCGACCCCCGACGCGGCCGCGTTCCTCAAGGAGCTCACGGTCGTACGCGAACAGGGCTGGGCCACCGACCTGGGTGGCCACGAGGAGTCCATCAACTGCATCGGCGCCCCCATCAGGGGCGCGGACGGCCGGGTCGTGGCCGCGATGTCGGTGTCGGCGCCCAGCGTGGTCGTCACCGCCGACGAACTCCTCACGCTGCTCCCCGTCGTACGCCGCACCGCGGATGCGATCAGCCGCGAGTACTCGGGCAACGCGCCCACGTAACCCCGGTAGACAGCGCCTTCAACACCCCACACAGCAAGGAAAGTTCATGACCGAGAAGATCCAGCTCACGCCGTCCACCCACACCGCCCCGCCCGCGAAGTTCTCGCACGGCGTGAAGAAGGGCAACATCCTCCAGGTCGCGGGACAGGTCGGCTTCCTGCCGGCCGAGGAGGGCAAGGCCCCGACCCCGGCGGGCCCGACCCTGCGCGAGCAGACCCTTCAGACCTTCGCCAACGTCAAGGCGATCCTCGAAGAGGGCGGCGCCACCTGGGACGACGTGATGATGATGCGCGTCTACCTCACGGACGTGGACCACTTCGCGGAGATGAACGAGATCTACAACGCGTACTTCGAGGAGCAGGGCCTCAAGGCCCCGGCCTCCGCGCGCACCACGGTCTACGTCGGTCTCCCCAAGGGCCTGCTCATCGAGATCGACGCGCTGGCCGTCCTCGGCTGAGACCCGGCCGACTCCCGTACGTACGTGCCCTTAACCACGCCCGGCCCTCTCACCGGCAGGGCGCGCCGCCTGCCCGGCGCGCCCTGCCGTGACCCGCTCTGCCCGGAACCGCCGCAACACCCGTACAGAACAATGGAGTTCCCCCCATGTTGCCCGGAATATCACTCGCCGCAGCCGCGCCCGCCGCCGAACCACCGGAGCCCACCGGCGGAATCCTGCCCTTCATCGGCGGCACCGGAGGTCTGCTGACCGTCGCGGTCCTCGGTATCGCCCTGCTCCTCTTCCTGATCATCAAGGTCAGGCTGCAGCCCTTCGTCGCACTGCTCGCGGTCTCCATCGCCGTCGGTCTGTCGGCCGGCCTGAGCGTCACGCAGCTGTTCGGCACGGTCCAGAAGTCCGATGCCGTCTCCATGATCGAGACAGGCATGGGCGGCATCCTCGGCCACGTCACGATCATCATCGGTCTGGGCACGATGCTCGGCGCGATCCTCGAGGTCTCGGGCGGCGCGGAGGTCCTCTCCAAGCGGCTGCTCGGCTTGTTCGGCGAGAAGCGCGCCCCGCTCGCCATGGGTATGACCGGCCTGATCTTCGGTATCCCGGTCTTCTTCGACGTCGGCATCTTCGTCCTCGCGCCGATCGTCTACGCGGCCGCCAAGCGCTCCGGCAAGTCGATCCTCCTGTACGCGATGCCGCTGCTCGCGGGTCTGTCCATGACCCACGCGTTCCTGCCGCCGCACCCGGGCCCCGTGGCCGCAGCCGGCCTCTTCAACGTCTCGCTCGGCTGGGTCATCCTCATGGGCATCGCCTGCGGCATCCCCGCCGTGCTCGCCGCCTGGGCCTACTCGGCCTGGATCGGCAACCGCATCTTCGTGCCCGTACCGCAGGACATGCTGGAAGCGGCCGAGGAGGCCAAGGAGGCCGTCGCCACCGAGCAGCGCGAGGCCGGTGTGAAGCCGCCGGAGCAGCCCGTCCCGCTCGGCACGGTGCTGACCATCATCGGTACGCCGCTCCTGCTCATCCTCGCCGCGACCTTCTCCTCCATCGCGCTCGACCCCTCGACCCTGCGCTCGGTCATCGAGTTCTTCGGCCACCCGTTCGTGGCCCTGACGATCGCGCTGCTCATGGCGTACTACCTGCTCGGTCTGCGCCGCGGCTGGTCGCGCAAGTCCCTGGAGACGGTCTCGACCGCGTCCCTGAAGCCGGTCGGCAACATCCTGCTCGTCGTCGGCGCCGGCGGTGTCTTCGGCGCGGTCCTCAAGGGCTCGGGCATCGCCGACGCCCTGGCCGAGACCTTCGACGACATGGGTCTGCCGATCATCGTCCTGGCGTACCTGATCTCCCTGGTCCTGCGCGTCGCCCAGGGTTCGGCCACGGTCGCGATCGTCGCCACGGCCGGCATCGTCGTCCCGCTTGTCCAGGGCGGCGACCACTCGCAGGCCTTCCTGGCCCTGGTCATCATGGCCATCTCGGCCGGTTCGATCTTCGCCTCGCACGTCAACGACGGCGGCTTCTGGATCGTCGCGAAGTACTTCGGCATCTCCGAGCGCGACACCCTCAAGTCCTGGACGGTGCTCGAGTCGGTCCTTTCGGTGGCGGGCTTCGCGGTGGCGGCTTTGCTGAGCCTCTTCGTGTAGGGGACAGTCCCCTCCCGCCCGGGGGCCGAAGCCCTTCTCAGGCTATCGAGCCCCACTGACAACTCACCTCGTCGTCGCACATGAGCGCCCCCGGTCTTCTTCGACCGGGGGCGCTCACGCACAATTGGCGTCATGTCGACCCCAGGCTTCGGCCCGCCGCCCGGACAGATCCCGCCGCCGCCTTCGCACGCTCCGCAGCAGCCGTACGTGCCGCAGGCACCGCAGCAGCCGTACGCCGGGCAACCGGCTCCCGCCGGACCGGAGTTCGTGGCCTTCGACAAGAGCAACGCCCTGGTGATCGACGGGGCCGGCATCTCCTTCGACCTCGGCGGCCAGGTGGCCGACTTCCCCTGGGAGCAGGTGGCCCAGCTCCACTACACGGCCCAGGGCGTCCACCTGCGCGTGGGCATCACCCACACCGCCGGGTGGTTCCACGAGTGCGTCATCAACGCCAAGAAGCAGCAGAAGATGATCCAGTGGCTCACGGAGCTGGGCCCGGTAGCCGCCTACTACCAGGCCCAACTCGCAAGCCGCGGTTGAGAGCTCAGAGCTCAGAACTCAGACCTCAGACCTCAGAACTCAGAACTCAGATCTCAGAACTCAGATCTCAGAACTCAGACGCAGTACTGCGACTCCTTGCCGATGGACCGGTACATGCAGTCCGCGTTCTCGAGCAGCTGGAGCACCGCGTCCCGGTTGCGTGAGGTCTCGCGCTCGATCACCTCGTCGGGCGGGTAGAAGCCGCCGCCGCTCGAGGACCTCGGGTACATCTCGAAGGTGTAGTGGAAGATCTTCTGCGATCCCCACATCCAGTCACCGATCGACCCGTCCGTGATGTACAGATCGCTGGACTGCTGCGGCGTATAGCCGTTGGACGCGGCCATCTTCTGGCCGATCGCCGCATGCGCGTTGCGGTCGTCCGCCGTCAGTCCCGTCGCGGTGTCGTTGTACGTGTAGCCGTACGGCCACAGCACGAGCTCGCTGTACGTGTGGAAGTCGATGGACGCCTTGATCTGCTGCTTGCCGCCGATGATCCGGCTGCGCACGAAGTTCGCGACGACCTTCACCTCGGGCGCCGACTCGGCCGAAGGACCGCGGTAGGTCTCCGACGAGGTCGAGCCCGAGGAGCCGCCGCAGCAGCCCCAGCGGTGGGCCCAGTTGCGGTTCAGGTCCGTGCCGACGTACGAGGAACCGGAGTTGGGCTGCCGGTTCTTGCGCCACGAGCGGTACGAGCCGGTGGCGATGTCGTACTCGCCGCCGTCCGGGTTGACGTCCGGGATGATCCAGATCTCCCGGCCGTTGACCATGTTCGTGATCCTCGAGTCCGCCCCGTATCCGGCGCCGAGCTCGCGTACGAGATAGAGCGCCATCTCGACGGTCAGGTGCTCACGGGCGTGCTGGTGGTGGGTGAACAGGACCTCGGGCTCGGCCTCGTCGCTCGCCACGTTGTCACTGATCTTGATGGCGGTGATGTCCCGGCCCTGGTACGACTTGCCGATCACGCGCTTGCTCATGATCGACGGATAGGCGGCCAGACGCTGGTCGAGCTCCGCGTTCATCTCGGCGTAGTTGTGATAGCGCGAGTCGGCCGAGGGGAAGTCGAGCGGCTCGACATCCGCTCCTTCGAGGCGCTCGGGCACGGCGCCCAGCGGCTCCAACTCATATCCCTGTGCGCGCAGTTGCTTCGCCTGCGCGGCGTTGGCGGTGACGACGACGGTGTGCCCGTCGCTCTCGTCGACGGACACACCGGACCGGGCGATCTTCGTGACGGCGGCCCGGTCGAGCTTGTTGCTGTGCACGTGGATCTCGTACTGCTGCCGGCTCTCCTCCTGGGCGACCGCTTCGGCGCGCGCCTTGTCGGGCGAGGCGTCGGCGGTCAGCGGGGCGGCGAGCGCGAGGGCCACGACGGCGGCGAGGGCCGCGGTTCTCTTTCCGGTGGTTCCGCGTATGCGTAGGCGCATGACATCTCCGTAAGCGTGGTGGGGGTGGCTCATGGCGACGCGGGTGCGGCGGTGCGGTGTCCGCGGTGCGGTGAGGCGACTGACTCTGATGCCGTGTCCGCTATGCGGTGAGTCGAGTGCGGTTGTGCGGGGTCATCGTGAGGCAGTGGCATGGCCTCGTCAATAGCCACTCCCGCACGCCCCCTTGTGTCACGGCCGGAAACAGCCGATGGTGACCGGTGATCTCGATCATCGGGGACGAGCGGGGAGGCGCCATATGGCCGATACGGACGGCACGACCACCAACACCGCACCACGCAAATCCAGTTGGAAGTACATCGGCCCGGGCATCGTCGTCGCCGCCACCGGCGTCGGCGCCGGTGACCTGGTGGCCACCCTGATCGCGGGCAGCAACTTCGGCTACACGCTCCTGTGGGCCGCGATCATCGGCTGCGTCGTCAAGATCTCCCTGGCGGAGGCGGCGGGCCGCTGGCATCTGGCCACGGGGCGCACGCTGTTCGACGGCTGGCGCAGTCTCGGCCCGTGGACCACCGTCTTCTTCGTCGTGTACGTGGTCGCCTGG
Source organism: Streptomyces mesophilus (assembly GCF_040300965.1). Taxonomy (GTDB): domain Bacteria; phylum Actinomycetota; class Actinomycetes; order Streptomycetales; family Streptomycetaceae; genus Streptomyces; species Streptomyces mesophilus_A. The sequence continues at coordinate 18,166 of NZ_JBEPEW010000127.1, forward strand.
GGCTTCGTCTACGGCGCCACGGCGATGACCTCGTCGGGGCTGCCGCTCTTCGCGCTGTTCCCGGACGTGATGGACCTCAAGTGGTGGGCCCTCGCCTGCGGTCTGGTGGGTCTGGTCTTCGTCTGGTTCAACCGGTACTCGGTCTTCGAGAAGGTCATGACCGTCCTGGTCGGCGTCATGTTCGTCGTGACCGTCTATCTGGCGATCAGGGTCACCCCGAACCTCGCCGACACCTTCGCGGGCCTGCTCCCGGTGGTGCCGGACGCGAAGGACTCGGTCCTCAACACCCTCGGCCTGATCGGCGGCGTCGGCGGCACGATCACCCTGGCCGCCTACGGCTACTGGGTCAACGCCAAGGGCTGGACCGACTCCGGCTGGATGAAGGTGATGCGCCTGGACAACCGGGTCGCCTACATCACCACCGGCATCTTCGTCGTCGCGATGCTCTTCGTCGGCGCGGAGCTGCTGCACTCCGCCAACGTCGCCCTCGCCAAGGGCGACCAGGGCCTCGTCCAGCTCAGCGGCATCCTGGAGAAGGAGTACGGCGCGGCCACGGCCAAGCTCTTCCTGGTCGGCTTCTTCGCCACGTCCTTCACTTCGCTGATCGGCGTCTGGCACGGAGTGAGCCTGATGTTCGCCGACTTCGTGGCGAACTACCGCCAGTCGAGGGCCGGTTCCGACGCGGTGGCCCACTCGGCAGCCGAGGTGGCGGCCGGACGGCGCGAGCGCTCGCTGCCGTTCCGCGCGTATCTGCTGTGGCTGACGGTGCCGCCGCTCCTTATCGTCTTCGGCGTGGACGTCCTCGGCCTCTCCTTCGAGGACCCGTTCCGCCTGATCATCATCTACGGGGTGCTCGGCGCGGCCTTCATGCCGTTCCTGGCCCTCACCCTCATCTGGCTCCTCAACTCGTCCCGCACACCGGCCGAGTGGCGCAACGGGTGGGTGAGCAACGGGATGCTGTTCATCGCGGGGGCGCTGTTCCTGGTGCTGTGCGTCAAGCAGATCTGGGACATGGACTGGGGCAGCTTCTTCTGACGGCTCCCGCCGCGTACTCCCATACAGCCGGAGCCCCCGATGGCGCGAGTGCCATCGGGGGCTCCGGTGCGTGGAGGCAACGCTGTCCGCCGGGTGTCACCCGTCGGCGGACGCACCGTGTCCGCCGGGCGTCACCTGTCGCGCGCCGACTACCGCGCGTTGTATCCGAAGCGCGACCCGTTGGCGGGGAAGCCGCCGGTTCCGGGCTTGTACGTGGTGACGGCGGCGTTGGTGCCACCGCTCACGGTGTTGGCCATGGGCAGCGCGTACAGCGCGCCCTGGGCACTGGGTCCGTAGGGCATACCGGCGTAGAGCTTGGTGCCGGTGTAGTGGATGCTGCGGCCCAGGTACTGGTCGGCGCCCGCGGTGCCGGGGATGCCGTCGCCGTCACCGGTCTCCAGCCACTTGTCGTTGGTGCCCGGGGTGCCGAGCAGCGCGAACGTGTGGATGGCGCCCGCCTTGGCGGCCGTACCGACGGCCTCGTTGGGCGTGCCGACGGCGATTCGCAAGGTGGCCGCGGTACCGACCGCGCGGGGCGACAGGTTGACCGCGCTGATCCGCTCACCCATGCGGTCGCCCGCCTCCGAGGTGCCGACGACGTCGTCGTCCCCGGTGCCCTGCTGCAGGGAGGTCTTCTGCGTCCAGGTGCCGTCCGCCTTGATGTGGACCACGAAGACCATGCCCGCGTCGGCGCGCTGCGTGGCCCCGCCGTCGACGGACAGGGCCTCGCCCGGGGCGCCTATGGTCAGGATGGAGTCCGTGGCGCCGGTGGCGGCCGTGGTCGGCCGGAACGCGGTCAGCGCGAGCGAGGCACCGAAGTCGTCGCCCGGCTCGGCACCACCGGAGATCGTCTCCAGGTCCTGGTCGAGACCGAACAGCGGGGTGGGGCTGTTGTCCGCGTTCAGCTTGTTCGGGTCGAACACCGCGAGACCGCCGGCCTCCTTGTCGGCGCCGATGGCCTCGCTGGGGCTGCCGATCGCGATCTGGTTGGCGTTCGCGGCCAGCGCGGCGCCGAACCGGTCGCCTTCCTCCGGATTGCCCGGGACACCGGTCTTGTCCTGGTGGATCGCCACGTTGTCGGCGTTGGTGACATAGAACGCGGAGCCCGCGGTCTTGACCGTGCCCAGCGCCTCACCGGGATTGCCGATCAGGATGAACGGCTCACCGGCCCGGGTGGTGCCCGCGGCGACCGCGTGACCCATCCGGTCCCCGGCCTCCGACGCCGAGGCCTTGATCGCGGCGGTGCCCGCGCCCTGTTCGAGGTGCGTGTTCTTCACCGTGCCGGTGCCGAGACCGCCCGGGGCGCCGTAGAGGACGTCCACGAATCCGGCGTCCGTGGCGGTGCCGACGGCCTCGTTGGGGGTGCCGACGACGAGGTCGGTGTAGCCGTCCTCGTTGTAGTCGACGGTCGCGAGCTGCTCACCGAACCAGTCGCTCTGCTCAGCCGCTCCGGGGACCCAGTCGAGGTCCTGGTTGATCTCCGCGGTGCCCTTGCCGCCGCCGTACGAGATCCGCACCACGCCGGCGCCGGTCACGCTGCCCACGGTGGCCGCCGGGTCGCCGATCGCGATGTCCTCGGCGCCGTCGCCGTTGAAGTCGGCGATGCGGGTGGCGCCCACCTTGGAGCTCACCCACGAGGCGAGGTCGTCGACGCGCGCGATGACGCCGGCCGTGCTGGTCTGGGTCTCCGCCACCTCGAGGCAACCGCCCTGGAAGGACTGGCTGTTGAGCCCGACGAGCTTGCCCGCGCCGATCACCGGGCCGCCGGTGTCGCCCGCGCAGGCGGCCGCACCGTTCTTGCCGGTCACGTTCGCGGTGGTGGCCGCCGCCGCGTCTACGCCGTACGTGCCGGTGTGCAGCCTCAGCGGCGCCCACTCGGTCTTCGTACGGCCGTACCCGGCGAACGTGAGCTCCTGGCCGGCGACGGGCGCGGCCGTGGCGAGCGCCACCGGAGCGACATTGGTGACCGGCCGGTTGAGGCGGGCCAGGACCACGTCGCGGTCCGTGCGCGGCACGAGCTCGACCACACGGCGCTCGGCGCCCTGTGTGCCCGCGAGGTCGGCGCGGCCGATCACGGCCGTGGTCCTCTTCGCCGGGGCTCCGGCCGGCACCGCGAGCGAGACCGCGGGGTCGTCGGCGAAGCAACTGGCCGCCGTCATCAGCCACTCGGCGTCCACCAGGACAGCGGAGCAGCCGCGGTCGTGGGGGCCGACGGTGATCTGGGCGGTGTAGGCGTACGTGGTGTCCGAATCGGCCACGGGCGTGCCGGTGACCGCCGACGCGGGCACGGCGCACAGCGCGAGCGACCCGCCGGCCAGGGCCGCGCCGAGCGCGGCGAGGCGGGGGCGCCTGGTGGAGTGCTGCATGGGGATCATTTCCTCAATCACAGGGTCGGCGACGGCTACTTGGAAGTCCGGATCTCGACGAGCATGTGCTCGCGCCCGCCTGGGTCCGCGCTTTCGCCGACCGCCGTGTAAGCGCCCTTCGCGACATCGAACGACACCTCCTCGGTGTCGACCGTCATATCCACCTGGGCCGACTGGTCGGCCGATCCCTTGATGCCGTATACGGAGGGGATTTCAAGGGTCAGCCAACCGCTGTTTCCGGTCACCTTGAAGCAGACCTTGTCGTTCGACCGTGCCCACACTTCGAGCAGACCGGTTTCACTTGCGCAGTCGGCGAGCGTGATACGCCCGTCCCCGCGCTTGAGCACAATGTTCTTTTCGGCCAAGATCTTGTCGGCGTGCGGGTAGTCGTAGTTCTCGACGGCGTACCCAGGTGCCGCATCCGCGACCGCTTCGGCGTGTTGGCCGGTTGAACCCGTGCCGGAGATCTGGCCCCCCGCCATCACGGCCCAGGCCAGGGCGCCTGCCGCGGTGGCGGCGCCCAGAATGCGCATCAATGCGCTGCGTGGCTTCATCACAGTCCTCGAACTCGACCGCCGGTACGAAGCCGGCGGAGATGAGAGATGTACCGCCCCCTGCGGCCCAAGTCCCGTATGCAACACAGCGGTTCCGGTTGCGTCCAATGCTGAAACCGGTCGCAACCGGGGTAACCGGCGAGTACTCGCTGTGATGTGCGCCATGTGCGGAAAAGGTTGTACGGAAAGCGGTTTCGACTCCGTATCCGATGTATCTGCAATTGATTAAGGTGCGCTCTTCTGTAGCCGTCCGGCAATTCCTTGTCTAATGTCACCTCCGCCCTTCCCTGCGGGCCATTCCTGCTCTTCCTTTACGGGTCCAATCCGCCTGCCTGTCCTGAATGGTGGGCTCTTTTCCGCGTGACCCGCAAAGGTCCGACTCCCTTCCTGAAGGACCGTTTTGGACACCATCTTCTGGAGCAGACGGCGCGTACTCACCACGCTCGCCGCCGGTACGGCCGTCGCCGCCACGTCGAGCCTCGTGCTCAACCCGGGCATCGCCCGCGCCGCGGAGGAGCCCGCCGACGGCACGGGCCTGCCGGACACCGACCGCGGCAAGGCGGTCTGGGCGTTCAAGACCGGCGGCCGGGCGGTACGCGACGGTGCGGCGCGCGCGCTCACCGGCACCCCGGCCGACCTGACCAGGTTCCTCACCCAGGACCTGCCGGTCCTGACGGCGGAGGACAACCGTTTCGGTGTCCTCGCGGCGCTGCCGCTCGCGGGCCGCGCCGTCCGCACCTCCGTCAACACGGCGCTCGGCGGCGGCGACCAGGCGGTCGCCGCCTACCTCGCCGGAGGCTACGCGGCGCACCTCCACGAGGACCTGCGCCAGGCGGCCTTCACCGTCCTGAACAACAGCGGCAACGCCGTGCGGCGCGAAGCCAACAAGGCGCTCACCGCGGACACGGACACCGCGCTCAAGACCTTCCTGACCGACGGTGTGGTCAAGGCCCAGCAGGAAGACGACCGTGTCGCGGTCTTCACCATCCTGAACACCGCGACCCCGGAGGTGAAGAAGTACGCCGAGCGTGCGCTGAGCGACGGTTCGCCCGACGCCATCCGCACCTTCCTGACCTCGGGCCAGTACATCGCCCGTGCCAGGGACGAAGAGGCCGCGACCATCGACCAGTTGGTCGCGATCGTGGAGCGTGAGGGCAAGCTCGCCGGACTTCAGACGGAGCAGGCCGTCGCCGCCTCCGAGAAGGCCAAGGACGCTGCCGAGAAGGCCAAGGCCGCCGCTCTCAAGGCGGCGGACGAGGCCCGCGCCGCACAGAACGACGTGGCCAAGTCGGCGAAGGCCGCGAACGCCGCCGCGTCCGCCGCACAGGGCGCCGCCTCCGCCGCCAACCGTGCGATCGCCGCCTCCCGTACGGCCCAGAACGCCTCGCACCGCGCGGCCCTGGCCGCCCAGGCGGCCGCGGCCGCCGCCGCCACGGCGGGCAATGCCGCGGCCCGTGCGTACAGCGCCGCGATCGCGGCGTCCAAGGACGCGAACAAGGCCGAGGCCGCGAACCTGGCCGCCCAGGGCGCGAAGGCCGCGGCCGCCAAGGCGCGTACCGCCGCCGCGGCGGCCAGGAAGGCCTCGAGCGCCTCGCGCAGCGCCGCGTCCGCGGGCAGCGCCGCCGCCTCCGCCGCCCAGAACGCGGCCGCTGCCGCCGCCGCTTCCCCCGACGCCGCGGCCGCATCGGGCGCCGCCCAGGCCCAGGCCGCAGCCGCCCGGCGCGCCGCCGCCGAGGCCGACGCCGCGGCCGCTCGCGCCACCAAGGCCGCCAACTCGGCCCAGACGCTGGCCAACCGCGCGGCCGACGCCGC
>NZ_JBEPEW010000128.1:0-23897 GCF_040300965.1 Streptomyces mesophilus
GAACCTCGCGGGGCGACGCGTGGGCATGAAGTGGCCCCTTGGGGAAGAGGAGGTGCGCCGGCGCCGCTCTCGTCACCCTCGATCCGTCCGCGCCGACAGCCCGCCGCCGGCTGGTCGTGCGCGACAGCCTTGCCCGGGTGGTCCTGACCCGGGATGCGTGCGAAGGCGACTACCGAGGACTCGACGCGCTGGTCGTGGATCTCGACGACGTGGACTCGCCACCCCTTGCTCCGTTCGCCAAAGCGGCGGACCTCACCGCACGTTCAGGAGCGCCGGACCAGGCAACGGCGGATCCGCATCCGGACGACGCCGCGTACATCTGGTACGCGGCCACCGGCACTCCGCAGGGCGTCGTGGTGTCACACCGAGAGCTCCTGGCCGCAGGCGGCTCGCCGAACCCTGTTGGTTCGCCGGCCCTTCGGGGCGCGGACCTCGACGACCTGCGCCCGTGGCGCAGGGTCTTGGAGATCGGCGTCGGCGCTTCCGGACGCTTCGGCGCCCTGCGCGACCTCCCGGAGTGCGAGGAGTACTGGGGTACGGGCCCGTGCGCACGCACTCTTGCGACGCTCGCGGCCCGGGCGCAGTGCGGTCCGGCGCTCACTAGGCGGACCCGGCTGCACTGCCAGGACCTCGAGGACACCACCGGGCTTCCCTCGAGCCACTTCGACGCGATCGTGCTCGACGCGGTGGTGCGCCGCTGCGCCACCCCCACTGCCGTACGTGACCTCGTCGCTCGCACCCTGCCCCTTCTCGCGCCCGGCGGGACGTTGTTCCTCGGCGACGTGAACATCGGCCGGGAGGACATGGGCTCCGATGGCGAACCGCCGCTGGACCCCGGTGTGTTCACCGCACTCGCCCATGAACTGCCGGCGGTCCGGGCCGTGGACCTGCGCATCAAGCGGAACATCCACCACGACGAGCGGACCCGTCACGCCTATGACGTCGTCCTGCATACCGAGGAGCCGGTCGCCGATCTCGCGACCGCTCCCGTCCTGCGCTGGGGCAGTGACGTCTGGTCACCCGCCGGCGCCACGGCGCTCCTGGAGGCGGCACGTCCCGCGTGCCTGCGCCTCGCCGCGGTGCCCGACTCCCGTGCGCCCCACGCCTGGCCCGCCCCGGATCCGGAGGAGCTGTGCGCGGCCGGTGAGCTCCTGGGATATCTGGCCCTGCCGACGTGGTCGGGGCAGGGGCGCGAGCTGCTCGACATCGTCTACGTCGACCCGGACCAGGTCCCGGCCGGCCCTCTGACCGGCGTATACGCGCCGCCGACCGCTCGTTCCGGGGACAGTTCGACGTCGGCGGGCATGACCGCCGATGAGGATTCCACGCGTTCCGAGGAGGCCACCGCCGCGGACCGGACCGAGCCCGGCTCCCCGATCCAGGAGATCGTGCGCGACCTGTTCGCCGAGGTGTTGCGGCTGCCGCGCAGCCGCGTGCACGCCGGATCCGATTTCTTCGCCCTCGGCGCCGACGCATCGGACGCCGATCTGCTGCTGTCCCGGGTCCGCGCCACGCTGAAGGCGGACCCGGGGGTCCGGGCACTGTACGAGGCACCGACCCCCGCGGAGTTCGCCGCGGTGCTCGGCGACAGCCCGGCCGCCGCCTGCGGGCCGGTACGCGCGGGCACGGACAGCGCCGTGCTGCCGCTGCGGCTGCGCGGTCCGCTCGACCGCCGGGCCCTCGACCAGGCCCTGACCGATCTGGGCCGGCGCCATGAGGCGCTGCGCTCCTCACGTGTCGGCGCGGCCGGCACGCGGCTGCGCACGTTCGCCGACGACGACCATCTCCTCGAACTGACCCTGCCCGCCGACTCGGTCGACCTGTGGTCGCATCTGCCGCTGGCGGCAGAACTCGCCCGGGCTTACGAGGCCCGCGCCACCGGAGCCGTCCCACACCGCTCCCCCACCGGCCTCGACTGCGCGCCCCGAGCGCTGAACGGCGACCTTGCACCCACCACGCTGCCGGGCTGCGCCCCGCGCGAACCCCGGTCGTACGACCCGTGCGCACATGAGTCGTACGACCATGTGCAGGTCGACCTGGACGAGCAGCTGCACGCCCGGCTCGTCGCGTTCGCCGCCGCGCACGACGCCACCCTGTTCACGGTGGCGCACGCCGCGCTGGTCACGCTGCTGAACTCGCTCGGCGTCGGCGGGCAGCGGGTGACGGTGGCAGCGCAGGTCCCGGCACGGCACGGCCAGGCCCTGCGCGGCGCGGTCGGTTTCTACGCGCGCACTCTGGCTCTGTCCGCGGACACCACAGGTGACCCCGCCTTCAGCGAGCTGCTGCGCCGGGTGCACAGCGCGGACCTGGTCGCCTTCCGGAGCACCACCGGCGAACTCGCCGAAGCCGGAGGTGTCGCCCTGGCCGTGCTCCAGGAAGTGCAGGGAGAATCCTGGCAGTTCGAGGCGGCCGGGCTCACCGTGCGGCCCGAACGGCCCCGACTGCCCGTACCGGATGCCGATGTGGTGCTCACGCTGACCGAACGGCAGACCGCGGAGGGCACCTGTGCCGGCATCGTCCTCGGCGCCGCGTACCGGGACGGGTTGATCGGCCAGGAGACCGCGGCGGAACTCGCCGGGCAGTTCGCTGCTGTTCTCACCGCCGTCCTCGACAACCCGGCGCTCCCTCTGAGCATGCTCGGCCCCCAGCCGCCGTCAGCCGATGCGTGCGCTCCCTGGGCGGGCGGGCAGAGCCCGCTGCCCGTCGACCGCACCGATGACGTCCTCGCACTCTTCCGCACCCAGGTGGCACGTGCCCCTCTCGCTCCGGCGCTGCCCGGTGTGACGTACGGCGAACTCGATGCCCGCGCCGACTTGTTGGCGCGCGCGCTGATCGGTCACAGCGCGGGCCCGGGTACTTCGGTGCTGACGGCGCTGTCCTCACCTGTCGCCTTCGCGGTGGCCGCGCTCGCCGTCCTCAAGACGGGTGCGGCACTGCTGCCGGTGGACCCCTCCACGGCCTTGACCTCCGATGTGTGCCCTGCGGTGCTGCTGCTGGACGAGACGGCGGATCTGGTACTCGGGCCCGTGCCTGGAGCGGTCCGTCTCGTGCAGGGCGAGTCGGGCCCGGCGTCGGCGCCGTGGCCGGTCACGGATGCCGACCGGGTCCGTCCGCTCGCCGAAGGTGCGCCGGTGGTGCTCGCCCCCACCGGCGACGGGACGGTTCTGATCGGTGCCGCCGCCATCGGGGCCGCGGCCCTGACTCCGCCCGGTGACGCCGCCTGGCTGGTCCAGGGATACCCCGACGCGGACACGGCGCTCGGCCTGCTCGGTGTTCTGGTCTGCGGCGCGCGCGTGCACGTGCCGGACGGTTCGCTCACCAAAGCCGTACCGCAGGAAGTCCTCGGCTGGCTGCGGCAGATGAAGGCCCGCACCGTGCTCGGCGGCGCGGACGAGACCTTGTGCGCGTTGCTCGCGCTGGCCCGCGGCGAGGACATCGAGCTTGCTGTCAGCGGTGGCTGGGCGGAGGGCCGCCTGGTCGTCGAGCAGTCCGGTGAAAGTCCCGCCAGGCCCGCCCCGGGATACCGCGTCTATCTGCTCGACGGCGAGCTGCGGCCGGTGGCTCCCGGCGAAGAGGGAGCGCTGTACATCGCGGGTGCGGGTGTGGCGCAGGGCTATGCGGGGGCGCCCGCCGCGACGGGTGAGCGGTTCCTGCCCGACCCGTTCGCACCGGACGGCGTTCCTGCCCGGATGTGGCGTACCGGTTGTGCGGGTCGTCTGGATGCCGGAGGTGCGCTGCGTGTGCTGGACCGCGGTGCGGCCGACGACCCGTTCGACGACACGCTCGCCGCCTTCGTCGTCCTGGCCGACCCGGAAGGCCATCACGCACTGTGGCCCGCGACGGTCGACGCGCCAGCGGGTTGGCGCCGTTCCCACCCCGAGGGTTCCTACGACACGTGCCTCGACCACATCACCGCTCGCCTGGGCGGGCTCTTGTGAGAGCGGCGGATCGTCTCGGGCGGGTTCAGGAGCTGCCGTGCGCCGCTGTGGTCTGCACCGCGTCCGCGGCACCCTGTTGCATCTCCGTGAGCGCCTTGGCCAGGAGACGCCAGATGTGCGCGGCAAGGTCGAGGTTCGCGTCCGCATGCGCCTGCTCGGCGAGGGCACGCAACCCGTCCACTCCGCTCGGGTCGCCGCTGCGGATCCGCAGTTGGTTGCGGAAGATGTCGAGCCGGACCTGGTCGCGATGGCTCATCCGCAACTGCTCCTGGGCGAGTTCGTCGAGGAGGGCGCCGGCGTCGTCGTACCGGCTGGTGAGGAACGCGTACTCGACCTTGAGCGAGTTGAGCTGCTGGCGCAGACCGTCGGTGCCCACGAAGGCCAAGGCCTGCTCGGCACCGGTGATGCAGGCCTGCACGGCCTGCGCGTCGGGCGGTGTCTGCACGACGAACGAGCGGCCGGCGGCGATCCGCAGGCGCAACCAGAGCACCAGGTCCTCCTTGCTGGAGAACCCGTCGAGTGCTTGCTGCAGCAGGCGTGCCGCGCCCGCGTCGTCACCCTGTCGCGCACGGATGGCGGCCGCGCCCCACAAGGACTCCGCCCAGAGGGAGTCCGTGCGGCCCTCGACCAGCGCGATGAGCTCGTCGGCGTTCGCCTGTGCCTCGGTCAGCCGCCCCGCCTCGCTTTGTGCCGAGAGCAGGGCGAGCAGCACCCCGGCCTGGTCGTCGACGCCCAGAGTGTGCTCCCGCGAGAGCTGATGGGCGGTCATGGCGAGGTCCAGGGAGTAGGGAATGTCGCCCAGGGCGCGCACACAACGCGAGAGCCGGCTCAGGCCCCGCACCCTCAGCGGCACAAGGCCCACCTGGTCCCCGAGCCGTATCAGCTCTTCGAGATGGACCCGCTCGGCCTCGAAGTCGACCTGCCGGCGGCAGTGTTCGGCCAGGAGCCATACGGCCTGCCAGCGCAGCACCGGTGACTCGTGTCCTTCTGCGGCCAGGGCTTCCTGCAGGGTGACGAGCGCGTCGTCGGCGCCTGTCGAGGCGGCGAGGCTGAGCGCGTTGGCCAGCGAACCGCTCGCGGGCTCCTCGAAGTCCGCCGGCTGCACACCGAGCCGCTCGGCGAGATAGGCGACCGCCCGGTCGGTGGGCTGGCGTGCCCCTGACTCCAGGCGGGAGAGATAACCCGTCGACATGCCGTCCCCGGCCAGCGCGGTCTGGGAGAGCCCTTGGGCGGCACGCATCTTCTTCAGGCGCTGGCCGAACGCGGGTTGTCGAAGCATGGAGGCCTTTCGCCGGGTCCCCTTGTGTTCCAGGAGCGGGAACAGAAGCGGAATGCTCTGGCTGCCGGCGGGAAGCAGACCGGCGGGGTCACATCGAGGTTAGACAGGGCGGCAACAGCCAGGCAAACATTTGCCAGGACGCCGGCCTGCGCCTTTGCCCGCTCTCGTGTGTTTCTCGTGCCGTTCTCACGACTTCTTCGAGTGTTCGTCCAGCGAGGACGGGCAGGATCTCCGTATTAGGTCAGGTTCTCCAGTAATGAGTGATGAGGTGTGTCAATTGCCCCCTCTCGCCCGGGAATCGGAGTCGCCCATGAACTGCCCGATTCCCTGTGCCACGCCCTGGGACGACGGCGGCAAGGCGAAGGAAGCGCAATGCGCCTCGCCAGGGGACGATGACCTCGACTGGCCGTGAGGCGTGCCGGCTGTACGCGGGCTCGCGCCCGCTCACCTCAGGGTGCGGTCCGACATGGCCGCATGGGTGGGCGGCCCGCCTCGCCGGGAGGACATGAACTCCCGTGTGCCGTAGGCAAGGCTGCCCACTGTGACGGGGCGAAGGCCGGGGTCGCACGGCCGCGGGGGGCCTCAGGAAGTCAGGCAGGCCACCGGGCCGGCGAACGCCGGGGTCCCGCGCGGCTGCAGGCGGCCCCGGGAAAGCAGGGCAGCCCGCCGGGCAGCGGCGCGTGTCACCGCTGCGGCAGGCCCACCGGGTCCGGCAGCGTGACGGGGTGGGGTACCGCCCGCGCCCAGGGGAAGCCGAGGTGGAGCTGCAGCTCGGGCGGACGGGACGCGGTGGCCTCGTCCACCGGCAGGGCGATCGCGACCAGCACGTCGGGCGTCGGCTCCAGTTCGAGGAAGTGCCACCGCGGGAACGGGTCCTGGGCCGGTGGACGGAACGCCAGGACGCCGCGCTCGTCGGCCAGGGTGAAGGCGAACTCGTCGAAAGGCAGCCCGAGTCCGAGGCCACGCGCCTTGGAGTAGGCCTCCTTGAGCGTCCACAGTCGCAGCGCGCGCCGGTCGCGTGCCGGGCCCTGCCCGACGCGCGCGATCCACTCCTGCTCCTCGGGAGCGAAGGTGGAGGTGATCGTCTCGATGGCCTGGGCGTCACGGTCGAGAACTTCCACGTCCACACCGATGCGGTGCCTGCGGACGATGCCGAGCAGGTTGTAGCCGCTCGCGTGCGACAGGTTGAAGTCCAGGTGACCGCCGCCGCGGGGCAGTCCGCCGGGCATGGGCCGCAGGAAGGGGCGTCCGCGTGGGGACCTCCAGATGCCCAGTTCCGCCTCCACGAGCCCGGCCTCCAGCGCGAGCGCACGGCGAACCAGGTTGTGGGCGACGAGGTACTGGCGCCGGTCCCGTTCGAAGAGGAAGCGGTCCGCGGTCTGCTGTTCCTCCTCGTCGAGCCAGTGCTCGGCCAGTACGCTCGCGAGCTCGGACGGCAGCTCGTCGTTGGAGCACAGCCATACCTTCACCGGCTCCGGCGGCGAGGCGGTCTCGGTGCGGCGCGCCCGCGGCGCTGTGGTCGCGTTCATGCGCCGCAGCTCAGCGGCCGGCGCAGCATGGCGGTACCGGGCAGCCCCAACAGCTGCTGCGACGTGGGCTGTTCACCACGGCTCACGTCGACGCCCTCCAGCCACAGCCGGGTGAGCGCCTCCAGGTGACGTCCTCGCCACAGGGCTGTCAGATAGGCACCGGTCTCCTCGAGCTCCTCGACGAGAGGGGGCTGGCCCGACTGCTCGCGCAGATCGGCGTGGCGCACGGCGGGGTCCTCGGCGCCCTGGGCGAACCGGCTCAGCAGCCGCGCGAGTTCGTCGCGCCGGCGTACGGTCACGGCGAGGCGGCAGGCCATGGCGGCGCGGCCGACGCGCAGTTCATGGGCGAGGACGGCCAGCGCCGGAGGTGCGCCGGCCCGCGCGGTCAACCGGTCCGCGAACAGCCGGGCCGTCTCCGCCAGATGCCGCGGGGTGGGCGCCGACAACAGGACCAGCTCGTCGCGGTCGTCGAAGTCCGGTGCGGCGGCCAGTACTTCGGGGTCCGACGGTAGGTGTTCCTCCAGGATCACGTGGCCGCTGGTCCCGCTCGCACCGCGCACACGGAGGGCCGCGGTCCGCGCGAGGTCGCTGCCCTGCGGATCACGCCGCTGGGGCAGGGCTGCGCCGTGGCCGTCGGCTCCGGGCGATGGCGTACCGGCAGTCAGTTCTCGGAGGGTGCGCGCGAGCGCCGCGAATCCGAGGCCGGCTCCGGCGTCACCTGCTTCGCTTTCGTCCACGGTGATATCGGTGGTCTCCAGGTCCGCGGCAGCCCGCGCCTGCTCGGCGAGGCGAGCGTCCGCGTATGCCGGCCGCTCCCGCCCGATGTGCCCTGAGGCGCTGGCGCGGATGACCGCGACCACGGTGTCCCCCGTGGTCAGGGCCGCCGTGAGTGGCTTGACGAGGATGCTGCCACCGCCGCTGCCGACCTCTGCGACCACGGCTGCCGCGCAGTCGCCGGCCCGCAGCGTGCGCAGGGCGAGGTGCAGGGCGCTCAGAAAGGAGGTGGCGCCGCTGTCCACGCAGTGGCTCGGCCCGCGCAGATCGAGCAGTGCGGAGAGCCTGCCGGCCGGCGCGCCGCCGCTGCCGGCCGCCCCGGCGAGGTGCAGGCTCACTGCGCGGGGTGATCCGTGTGCGGTGGTGAGGGCATCGAGCCGGGCGCCGACGTGCCCCGCCTTCTCCATCATCTGCCAGACGGTCTCCAGCAACAGGCGTTCCTGCGCGCCGAGTCGTGCGGCGTCCTGCGCATCAAGGCCGAAGAACTCCGCGTCGAACATCTCGAGCCCGTCGGCACTCGCAGCGCATGCGTGCAGGGCTGTGATGGCGTACCGGTCGGCGCCCGGGTTGCCGTACGCCTGCGGTGCTTCGGCCCGCTCGTGCAGGTTGCGCCCCACCGGTACGGAATCCGCGATGGTCCTGGTGGACTCGGCGACCGCCGGCTCGGGGGGCGGATCGTTGAGCGGAGTTCCGGTCAGCAGGGCCACGGCCTGATCCCTGGCCATCGTGCCGCCCTTGAACCGGGTCAGGATCTCCCTGGTGTCCATGCATGTCCTCGGGTCAGGCGGGCCGGAATGCCAGCAGGGCCGCGGCTTCGTCGACAGTGAGCATGTCGGCACGTACGGCGTCCAGGAGCGCACCCACCTCGTCTTGGTTCATCTCAGGGCCGGTGACGGCGTCCTCGGCGCGGACCGGAGCCGGTTCGGTCCCCGTTCCATAGGCGACCGCGGTGACATGGGCCGCCATGGTGGCCAGATCAGGGTGGTCGTAGAGCGTGACAGGCCGTTCGGCCAGGCCGTACGCGGCGTTGATCGCGGCCATGAACTCGGCCGCGCGGATGGAGTCCAGGCCGAATGCATGGAACGGGGCCTCGGGGTCGATCCGTTCCACGTCGCAGCCCACGATGCCCGCAAGCCGATCGCGCAGCGCCTCGCGCACCTGGGCCGTGGAATGGTCCGCGGTTTGCTGCGTGGATCGGCCCTGCGCCTGGACATGGCGTGCGAGGGCGGCCGGGGTCGGGTGGTCGTAGAGGGCGTCGGCCACCACCGCGGTACCGAAGCGGGCGTTGATCGCGGCCATCAGTTCAGCGGTATGGATCGAGTCCAGGCCCAGTGTCCGAAAGCTCTGCTCCGGATCGATCCGGTCGGGCTCCGTGCGCAACACGGCGGCAAGCGCCTGGATCACGCCGGCAAGGCCATCGGTCAGCGGTACGCCGGTCATGGCTCTGCCTCCTGGGTAGTGGGATCGTTGCGCTGGGACTGCCTGTTGCCTCATGCGCCCGACGGACGCCACCAGCGCGTGGAGCGCGCCCCCGATGTGCGACGGATCGTGGCCTCATCCCGTGCGCGCACTGCGAGCAACGCGACGGTGAGTGCGGCCAGTTCATCGGCGTTCGCCCGGCCTCGTTCGACGCGCACGCCGAGCTCCGCCTCACTCGTATCGGGCATGGTTCCTCCTCAAGCCTCCTGGACACGTTCCGCCACCGCGCTTGACGGACGCTTTCGTCCCGCTGGAGCGCACCGAACGGACCTCGGCCCAACTCGTGGGCACCGGGGCCGTTCAGGTCTGTTCGTGCCCGTTCAACAACCTGACCGCCCTGGGAATGCGACGACTTGGCGAAGCGGCTCTTCTCGTCCGCGCTCTGCGGCAACAGCATCCGGTGGCGTAGGTACTGCGGCAGCGGTCGGCCGGAGCTCGGACGGGGTGTGGTGATGTGCCTGGCTCACCAGGTACCGGCCGTGTACGCAGTGGGTGGCGAACGACCAGTCGTCGGCGAAGTCGGCATCCTCGTCCAGCACCGGGTGTCCCTCCGCGTCCCAGTGAAAGCCCACGGCGCTGAACCGGCGCCTCATGCCCTGCCCGAGGGCCTTGGTGTAGGCCTCCTTGAGAGTCCACAGACGCAACAGGCGCGCCATGCGCTCGCCCTCCGGCAGCGCGTCGAGCACATTGGCCTCGCGCTCGGTGCAGACCTGGGGACGCAGCAGCTCGTACGACATCTCTCGCGTGCTCACCTCGGCGTCGACTCCGACCGGTCCGTTGAGGCTGACCGCGGCGACGATGAGTTCCTCGGTATGAGCGAGGCTCAGCTGCAGGTCCTCGCCGAAACCGCGCAACGTGGGCCGGCCACTGGGCTGGTAGGCGATGTCGAGATCCGCGGGGGCGACCTCGAGGACCGCCGCGGCGGTGTGTTTGACGACCAGCCGCGAGACCGCGAAGACGAATCGGCTGGGCGGGGTGGGTGCCTCCCGGTAGCGCGGCCAGTCCCGCCCGAGCAGGGCGCGCAGTTCAGGATCGAGGAGCGCGGCTGTGAGCCACTCGCCCCATGACGTGTGCACCACGACATGCCCGGTGTCCCGGGCGCGTTCGGCCACTTCGTCCCACGGATGCTGGGGCCCGGCCACATGAACGGGTTCTGCCACGGTCCGGCGCACGGTCAACTCCCCGACCTTTCCTCTCAGGACCGCCTCCGGCGCTCCTGGTTGACTTCTCGGTGTGCGGACCTACCTGCTCACCACAGCTGCCGCGTTGCGTACAGGTCGCAGTCGACGCGCTGGTGTACGCGCTCGGCCAGTTCGGTCCAGACGGCTGAGCTCGCGCCTGATGCGGAATCCGCGCCGACGGGCAGCGGCAAGCCGAGCCGCCGGCCGATGCGGCACAGGGCGAGTAGCGCCCATTCGGGCCGGCCGAGGAAGCCCTCATCCGATGGCGCGGCGGCACGGGCCACTCCGAGGACTGCGCCGGCCAGCAGCACCAGGGCAAGCCGGTCGGCAAGGGCACGCGCCGGCGCGCCGTCCGGGTCGGCGGTGGCTGCGTCCCGGAGAGCGCCGTGCACATGGCGCTGCTCGGTCGCAAGCCTGCGCCCCACCTTGGCGAGTTGGGCCGTCGCCCCATCGCCGTCGTCCGTCCCGAAGCAGTGGGCGGTCGCGTCGGGCAGTACGGCCAGGAGTGCCTCGGTGCACCGTGTCGCGCCGACGCCCGGCGCCGGCTCTGCCAGGCGGAACAGTTCGGGCATCGCGGCCGGTTGTGCGCGCACGGAAGGCGCACGCACCAGCTGTTGTTGTGCCACGAGAGCGGCCCGCCAATCGACACCTGCCGTGTGCCGGTGCCCCTCCAGCGCGGCGAGCACCTGGCGTTCGGTGCTGTCGGGTCCGAACTCGCTCTCCTGCAGGACCAGTTCGAGGTCCGCCAGCAGGTCACTGACCAGATGCGGTACGAGGTAGCCGGTCACGGCGACCGGCAGCGCCCCGGCGTCATCGGCGGGGGCGAGGCCGCGCAGCGCGACCGTGGTCAGCGCCTCACAGGCAAGCAGGTCCGCGAAAACGGCTGCGAGAACGGGTAGCCACTGCCGCGCCGCCGGGTCATGCCGGGCCCGGCCGTCCACGATCGCGGCGGTGGTGTGCAGCACGCCACCTGTCGCCGCGAGCAGCGCCGCAGGTCCCAGCAGACGGGCGAGCGCCTGAGCCGGTTCCTGGCGCAGCGGCCGCAGCACCCAGGCGTCGGCGAGGCCGAGGTCGCGGCGGAGCAACGGCCTCAGCCCGCGGACGAATTGCGCCGCGTCCGGCCATGCGGCCGCCTCGTCGCCGATGCCGTCAGGGGCTGCTGTGCGAGGTGCGCTGCCGCTCATGCCCGCGGCGGCTGCGAGGGCGGCTGCGCCGTAGGGGTTTGCGGGGTCTTCGGGGTTTCCGAGCAAGGCCTCCAGGCGCAGCGCACGCTGCGCCACGTCCACAGGGACCGGCACGGCTGCGTAGCCGCGCGCGCCGGCCGCATGTCCGGGGCCCGGGGCGAGCGATCCGGCCGGCGTGTGGTTCACCATCGGCCCGTCTCCTCGGCCTGTGCGGTGTCTTGTGCCGTGCACTTCGGCACCTCGGTTGCTTGCGTCGCCTTGGCTGTCCTCGCCGTCATCGCAGCCGGCTCAGCTGACTCTCCGCACGCCACTTCGCAAGGCTGAGCGCTGCCCTGCCGTCGCGGCCGAACCACTCCCGCACGTAGTGGCGGGCATCGACCAGGCGGGCGTCCGGTCCCAGGACTTCCGCCACGGCCTGCGGCCGCAGCAGTACCTGGTGCGTGGAGATCAGGGTCACTCCCGACACGCCGGGTTCGATGGACCACTCACCGGTGTGGGCAGCGACCAGGTCGGGGGGCAGCGTCTCCTTGTAGACGATGCGCCCGGCGGCCGGAAAGCACAGCCGTACGGTCTGTGCGGTGACCGACAGACCGGTATGGGCGGCACAGGTTTCCAATACGGCGATCTGAACACCGGGCCGTTCCTCGCAGACCTCCGCGGCATCGATGTGCGGCAGGAGATCGGCCCAGTCCTGAACCCGGTAGAGAAAGTCGTAGACGAGTTCGGGCGGGCCGTCGATTCGGGTGGTGTCCTGGAAGGACAGCAGGATTTCGTCGAAGGCGTCCCACTGTTCGGCGATGCGCCGGAGCCCGTCGAGGCGGAGCAGCACGTCCGTGTCGAGTTCGTCGGGCGTCTGGGTCGAGGACTCACAGCGCAGCGTCAGGCTCGAGCGCGCTGCGTCCTCGGGTGCGACGCTCCAGGTCCCGGACGCCACTGCACCCGGCCAGGAGGCGTCGCCAGCTGCGAACTCCTCGTAGTCGACCGACCGGTCCTCGGGCCGCAGCACGCGCTTGATCCGTGTGGAACGGATCCGTCCGGCGACGAGTTCCCACACCCACAGGTGCTCCTCGACCCCGTCGAACTCCATGCGTTCCACGTGCATGTATGAGGGGAGGAACAGGGGCCATCGTGGAGCGTCGGTCAACAGTCCGAAGACCGCCGAGGCGGGGGCCGCCACAGAGACCGTGTGCTCGACGAAGTGCGCTGACCGCGACGACATGAGCGGGCCCTCCTCCCAGTCCGCGCAGATACGCCGAGCCTGAACGGCAGACCTGGAGCGGCACTTGAGTCCGGACGGAGGCAACCCGATTCATGTCCCGCCGCAGCGAAACGGCCCCACCAGGACGTGTGTCACGGGTGGAGACCGCTTCCTCGGCTGCTCAGAAAGGTTCTTCGGTTTCGTCGGCGGGGCCGAGTTGCGTCATCCGGTCGGGGTCAGACCGCGGTCGGCGGCCGTCCCGTTGAGGCCGCTGCCTCCCGACGCGGCAGGGCCGCTGAGCGGGCCGGAGACGAGGATGGAGCGCTGCAACTTGACGAGCGCGGCCGAGGGTTCGAGGCCGAGGTCGCGCACGAGTGTCGTACGGAGCTGCTGGTAGGCGTTGAGTGCCTCGCCGCGGCGGCCGGAACGATGCAGGGCCACCATGAACTGTCCGTACAGGCTCTCGTGGGTGGGGTAACGGCTGATGAGCACGGTCAGTTCGGCGAGGAGTTCGCGGTGCCGGCCCAGCCGGAGGTCGGCGTCGATGCGCTGGTCGAGCGCGCAGAGCCTGCTTTCCTCCAACCGTTTGACCTGCGGCTTGAGATGAGGTCCGGTCTGGATGTCGGCCAGGGCCTGTCCGGTCCACAGGGCCAGTGCCTCATTCAGCCGCTTTGCCGCCTGCGGGTAGTCCTCTGCGTCCATCGCCCGATACCCGGCACCTGCGATCCGCTCGAAGTCCCGCATGTCGCTGCGTCCTTCGCCGGTGTTGAGCAGATAGCCGCCGGGCACGGTCATCAGTACGTCCTTGGCGCTGCGCTGCGGCGATTCATCGCCCTGACGCAGTGCCGCCTCGATCAGTTCACGCAATTGCAGGATGTACGTCTGCAGGGTGGGGCGCGCACTGCGCGGGGGCTCGGCGCCCCAGAGTTCTTCGATCACGGTGGCAACCGGGACGACTTGGTCGGCGTTGAGCGCGAGCAGAGCAAGTACTTGTCGCGGTTTCGGGGCCGTGGGAGTGACCGAAACACCCTGCTCCCGTACGGCCAATGCACCGAGTACGTCGATGTCCACGCTGTCTTCCCGTCGTCTGTGGAGTGTTCGTCGAGCGCGCGGCCATGCGGCGCGCGGCTGGCCCGATGGGCCTCGTACGACCCGCTAGCCCCAGGGGTTGTTCGGGTCGGGCTCGACGACGACGGGCTGCTCACCATCGTCCGTTCCGGCGGTCGTCACCGCCGTCACCGCCGGCGCAGCCGAGTCGGCAGAAGTGGCCAACTGCGAGGTCGCGCCTGTCACGACCGCAGCGAGGAAAAAGGCGCAAGAGGCACGAAGCAACCAGTTCTTCATCATGTGCGCTGGCTCCCGTTTCACGAAGTCCGCCCTGGTGGCGGCGCTTGAGGATGCCTAAAGGCTGGCAAGTCGCGCCATCGCGTCACGATCGACCAACTGCCCGTGACGATAGAGGAACGATAGTGGCCGCATCGGGCCGCGGTTCGGGGCGGCTCAGGGCTTCAACCACGCCCTGCCGCCCGGGAAACACGCAGGTCGGCACCGGTCCTGGGGTGGGCGCGACACGGCAGACGACTGGCCGCCGGCCAGTGAACACCGCAGGCAGGTGGCCGAAATTGATCCGTGATAGCCGAAAATCGCCGATCCATAAGTGCGAGAATCCTGATACAGGCGCCGCTTCCCGGGCCATTCCACGCCGTATGCCGCCTTACGGAGAAACCGGGAAGAAGATCCCTTCGGGTCTCGGCGGTATTTCATGAACGTCTCTGTCCCCGAGCATCCGTCTCACTTCCCCGGAGAATGACATCACGACCCGATCGGCGTTAAGGATCCGTCAAGACCGTTCGCCGGTCCCGGAACTCCCGAACGGCCGGGCCGCGCCGCCCGATCCGAGTTCGAGCGTCTCGAACCAGGAGTTCTTGCCGCCGGAGCACGGGAATTTGCGCCGCGTCCTGTTACATACACGTGTTTGACGCGTTGACTGGCTCATCAGCGGATCTTTAGAGTTCATCGAGCGGCGCACGTTCCTTGGGGGGGAAACTACGTGGGGCAGCAGACCATGTCCGGGGACGGTAGCGAGATCTGCTCATCCGGCGTCGCGTTCCGCATTCTCGGGCCCCTCGAAGCGAGCGTCGGTTCCACGCCGCTGCACCTCGGCGGCACGCGCCAGAGGACCGTACTCGCCGCGCTTCTGCTCGATCCCAACCAAGTGGTGAGCACCGACCGGCTCATCCGCGCCATGTACGAGGAGAATCCGCCGCCGACGGCACGCGCCCAGCTCCAGATCAGTGTGTCGGGTCTGCGGCGCCAGTTCGTGGCCCACGGCGTCGGTGACGTCATCCGCACCCACCCCAGCGGATACCTCCTTCAGACCGACGAGGCGGGCCTCGACGCCCTGCGCTTCCACTCGCTCGTCGACACGGCGCGCGAACTGCGGGACGCGCGGCAGGATCAGCAGGCGGCGGCCGCCTACCGCGAGGCACTCGCGCTATGGCGCGGCGCCCCGTTGGAGGGGCTGCCCGGCGAAGTGGTCGAGGCCGGGGCGAGCCGGCTCACCGAACAGCGCGTCACCACCGCCGAGGAGCACATCCGCCTCAGACTCGCACTGGGTGAGCACAGCGTCCTGGTGAGCGAACTCTTCGACCTCATCGAGGAGTTCCCCCTGCGCGAGCGGCTGCGCGGCCAGCTCATGCTGGCGCTCTACCGTTCCGGGCGCCAGGCGGAGGCGCTCAGCGTCTACCGCGACACCCGACGGCTGCTGCTCGACGAACTGGGCGTGGAACCCGACATCCGACTCCGTGAGCTCGAGCATTCGATCCTCACCACGGACCCCCGTCTCGACCACCCGGACACTCGGCTTCCTCCCGCGGGCGACGGCGGGCCGACGGCCGCGGCGGACGTTCCGGAGATGCTGCCCGCCGCCCTCGCCGACTTCACCGGGCGCGAGAGTCTGGTCGCCCGCATCCGCGAACTGGTGGTGGCGCCGCCCGACGGTTCCCCGCTGGCAGTGCCCCTGGTCACGCTCGTCGGCAAGCCGGGTATCGGCAAGACCACCACGGCCATCCACGTGGGCCACCAGGTCGCCCCGGACTTCCCCGACGGACGGCTCTACGCCGAACTGCACGGCACGACGTCCGCTCCGGTGTCGCCCGCCCAGGTGCTCGAACGGTTCCTGCGCGCCCTCGGTGTCCAGGGCACGGCGATCCCCGAAGGCCTCGACGAACGGGCGGAGATGTACCGCGCGCTGCTCGCGCAGCGGCGGGTGCTCATCATCCTCGACAACGTCGCCGAAGAGAGCCAGATCAGACCACTGCTGCCCGGCAGACCCACCTCCGCGGTGATCATGACCAGCCGTCGCCATATCGGCAGCCTCGCCGGCGCGGTACGGGTCGACGTCACGACCTTCGCACCCCAGGAGTCCGCGGATCTCCTCGGCCGCATGGCAGGGGCGGAGCGCGCCGCGGCGGAGCAGCAGGCCACGACCGCCCTCGCCGAGCTGTGCGGGCATCTTCCGCTCGCCCTGCGCATCGCCGGTGCCCGGCTGGCCGCCCGGCCGCATTGGGAGATCGCCGAACTGGTGGAACGCTTCGAGGACGAGACCCGAAGACTCGACGAGATCAAATATGCCGACGTCGGCATCCGGGCCGTCCTCAGTCTCGCGTGTGACGGCCTGAGCGAGGGCGGAAGGCGGCTGTTCCGGCGTCTGGCGCTCCTGGAGGAAGGGCCGTTCTCCCTGTGGGCGGCGATGGCGCTGCTCGACCAGCCCGAGGCGGCGGTGCGCGACCTGATCAACGAGCTGACGGACGCCCAGCTCCTGGACGCCGCCGGCGCGACGACCGGGCGCAACCGGCAGTACCGGCTGCACAGCCTCATCGTGCTCCTGGCCCGGGAGCAACTGGTCGCCGAAGAGAGCACGCACGACCGGGAGGCCGCTGTCCTGCGGGTACTGGGCTGCTTCCTCTTCCTGCTGGCGCAGGCCCGTGATCGCGAGTACGGCCGGGACGCGCTGATCAAGAGCGATGACGTGTTCCTGTATCCGCTGCCCGCCCCGCTGGTGGACCGGATCCTCAAAGAGCCGTTGCAGTGGTTCGCCAGGGAGCGCTCTTCACTGCCCGCCTACGTCCGGCGGGCCGGCATGATGGGACTCACCGAGCACTGCTGGGGGTTGGCCATGACCTCGGTGCTGTTCCTGGAGACGCAGGTGCGCCTGGACGACTGGCGCAGCACGCACGAGACAGCCCTCGCCGCGAGCCGTAAGGCCGGTGACCGGACCGGCGAGGCGGCCATGCTCCAGTCCCTTGGCTGGCTCGCCGTGACCCGGCAGCACTTCGCCCAGGCCGATGAACTCTTCCGCAAGGCCACGGCGTTGCTGGAAGAAATGGGCAACCACCTCGGTATCGCCCAGACCGCGCGAGGACTCGGCTTCCTGGCCCGGATCGACGGCCGGCTCGATCAGGCCACCGCACATTACGAGGCCGCGTTGAAGATCCTGCGCAAGCGCGGCGAGACCGTCGACGTGGCCTACTGCCTGCACCACCTCGCGCAGATCCAGCTGACCAAGGGGGACGAGGCCGCGGCGGGACGGCTCCTCGACGAGGCGCTGCGACTGAGCCGGCAGGGCAATGGCCGGCGCGTCGAGGCCCAGGTGCTGCACCGGCTGGGCAAGACACATCTGGCGCGCGGTGACCTCGAGGCCGCGCTGGACGCGTTCGAGCAGGTCCTCAGCATCGTCCGCCTGATCGGCGACCACACCGGTGAGGCGTATGCGCTCCATGGTCTCGGCTCGGTGCTGCTGCTGCGCGGGGACGTGAAGGAGGCCGCGAACGTGCTGCAGGAGGCCCTCACGCGCGCGGAGGAGAACCACGAGCGATTGATCATGGGTCACACCCTCGTGAGCCTCGGGGAGCTCTCGCTCACCGCCGGGGACGCCAAGGAGGCAGTGGTCAGACTGCGGCGGGCGCTGGCGCTCTTCCGGATCGTGAACATGCCGGACGAAGAGGCAAAAGCGCTCTGCCGGTTGTACGCGGCTCATCTGGCCGCCGCGGAGACCGAGGCCGCCGAGCAGTGCCGCGCGGAAGCTCGGACGCTGATCTCCTCGATGCCGCCGGAGGTTGCGGGACCGGTCCTCGACCGCCTGCGGGAGGTGGCCGGGTGGGCCGCATCAGGTGATGGTGAAGGCGGCGAAATGATGGTGGAGCGAGAAGCTTAAAGTCACCCGGCAGCGCGCCGGTTCGCCGGAGATGCGGAACGTGGTGGTGACTTCGGGACAGGTGGGTGTCATCCCAAGCCCGGAAAAGTACCGGTCGACATCGAACACGATCTGGTAGAGCCCTTGGCTCTTGCCGTGGTCGCCCCAGTCATCGATCCGGCCGTTCTCGTCCGTCTTGCGCGCGTCGAGCACGACCCATTCCTGGTCGACCAGCACCTCGAGTCTCGCGTGCAGGCCGACGGCGCCGCGGCCGTGGACGCTCTCCAGCGTTTCTACGGTCAAGTTCACCATGACCAACCCTCTGCTCGAACACGGTCGGGGTCGAGCTGCCGTGACCTGGGTCAGAGGATCAGCACCCCTCTATTTTCCTGCCTCTGAAACGCTACGTTGCATTCACTCCACTGACAACCACACTTTTCTCCTCAACCGGCTCTATAAGCAAAGGAGTTGGGGAGATTTAATGGGATAACAGTGGATTCAAACGCGGCACTTCCCCTCTCACCCGTTGCAACGAGCGAGAGGGAAAGCAACACCGCACGGGCATGCGACACGGACGCTTCTCTCCGCGCCCTCATGGTCGCCTGCGCGCCTTGACTGCCGCTGGAGTTTCGGTCGAATACCCAAAGCGCATATGCCTATCCATAGGGAACACCCGGTGCGGCAAGGAGTGGTAGCCGGCGTGTGCAGCGGACGTCACAGATCGGGAGAAGGTGCAGCCTCCCGCCGGCGCACAGCGTGCGCTCCGCCTTCGGACCGTTCGGTCTTGCGTCCCTTGCTGCCGGGCGACAGCGTGCCAGGGTCCACCGCTTCCGCCGGTGTCCCGGTGGTGTAGAGACCGTCGGGCACCGCGTCACGGTCATGCGGCAGCAGCCAGAACACGCGGCGCCGGAACGTGCCCGAGGTCCGTGAGGGCTTGGCCCCGGTGCCGAGCACCGCGTAGCCGACCATACGGCCGTCGCGATGGTAGGTGGGGCGACCCCTGCGGGTCGGGAGCCGGTCCAGGCTCTGGCGTACGTAATCGAGCCCGTGGATGTCCTCGAGCCAGACCAGCTCGACCTCGTGCACCAGTTCGTCGTCCGCGATGAGGGCGCTCACACGATCTCCTCGTCGGCAGTCAGCGCGATACCCGGGTAGTACTTTCGCTGGTTGGAAAGGATCATCTGCTTCGGTGACTCCAGACCGAGTGTCTCGCGAACCCGGGCGGCGAAGGACCGGGAGGAGACGGCCGGAGCGCCTTCCTTGTGGCACCAGGACCCGTAGGCCGCGTAGAGACTTGCCTGTTCGGCCCGCAGGCCGTGGTCCAGGCGGCACGACTCCGCGAAGAAGCGACCTATGTGGTCCTCGGTCTCGGCGTACGCGGTGGTGGCGATGCGCACACGCTCGGGACCGTGCAGGTCCTTGTCACCGCTCAGGTACCGACGTGCTCCCATGATCAACCAGTTGAGGATGCCGGGTCCTTCCTCGTTGACGAGAATGTCCGCCAGATTGTCGACCTTGTACTGGTCGGCGACGACACGCTCGAACGGAATCAGCCGCATCCGGCGCCAGAACGCGAAGCCCCCGGTCCCGACTTCGGGCTGGTGGTTGCCGAGCAGCCAGAGCTTGTGGGTGGGCCGGAAGCTGAAGAAGTCCTGCCGCATGCGGCGTGCCTTGATGCGGTCGCCACCGGTCAGATGCTTGATGCGTGCCTCGTCGAAGCGGTCGCCGGGCCTGACCTCGCTGCACACGATGAGCCGGCGGCCGTGCAGTTCGGCGAGGTCGGTCGGGTGCCCTTCGTAGGAACGGGCCATCAGGAAACCAGGCGGCGCGGCGTCCGCGTAGTCCCCGACGAGTCGCATCACCACGTCCAGGAGCACGGACTTGCCGTTCTTGCCGGAGCCGAAGAGGAACGGCAGGACCTGCGCGCCGACGTCTCCGGTGATGGAGTACCCGAGCAGCAGCTGCAGGAAGCCGATCATCTCCACTCCTGCGGGGCCGTCGCCGAACGTGTCGGTGAGGAACCGGTCCCAGCGCGGCACAGGGATCGCCTCGGGGGCCGCGGCGGTGCGGCGGGAGTGGAAGTCGCGGTCGGGGTCCGGCGGGCGCACCAGTCCGGTGTGGAGGTCGACGATGCCTCCGGGAGTGCACAGCGCGTACGGATCGGCGTCCAGGAGCGCCGCGTTGAGCACCATGCCCGGGGCGGTCCTGGCCTGGGCCAGCATCGCGTTGATCCCGGCGGTGCTCAGGGCGCGACGCCGGTGCTGCTGCAGAGCGGACGCGCTGTGGACTCCGCGCGGGTCGGTCGGGGCAATGGCCTCGGCCAGATCACCGGCGGCCCACAGCACGGTATCGTCCTCGTCGATCTGCCAGCAGGTGCCGTCCCAGCGGCACCAACCGAGCCCGGGGACGTGCCGGTAGTCCTTGGCGTAGAGGCTGACGAACAGTTTGGCGTTGCCTCGATCGGACAGGGAGTCGGGCAGCAGTCCGCGGGTGGTGCTCCCCGTCCCGCCGCTTGGCATGGCCCGGTCGCCGTCCAACTGGCCGAGAACCGGCGCGGTTTGTACGCGCTGGGCAAGGATCTGGGCGGCGACCGCCTCCGCGTCGAAGTCGAAAAGCGTGCTCTCCTCGGACGTCATCCGGCGCCTCGAAGTATTAAGGGTTTACGGGTGCCGGCCTGCAGGCCGCCGCGGATGATCGCCTCGTGGCGTCGCCGCCGGCCGGGACGAGCCGCCTCGGCGGCCCGGTTGAGCAGGTCCAGGACCTCCCCCATGTCCAGATGGCCCGCGGCCACCAGACCACCTGCGGTGTAGGCGGCCCGGTTGAGCTTCTCGGAGAAGCCCGCGCCTTCGGGAAGGGCGGCGCAAGCGTCCACCTCGGCCAGTACTGCGGCAAAAGCCGCCTGCGCCGCCGCATGGCCGAGCCCGCGGCCGGCCACCGTCACGCGGGCGAGCGGTGGCACCGGACGGGTCGCCGCAGGAGTGTCCTGCGGCAGATGTCCCGTGCGCTCGAGTTCCCGGGCCAGCCAGCCCGGCAGCGGCGCCGGCCGGGTGACGGGGCCGACCATCTCGTACGTGCCCGCGCCAGTGACAGTGCCCGGGGCGACGATGTATCCCCCGCAGGCCCGGATGTCGACCTGCCAGGCCAGTGAGCGCCCCGAACCCGATCCGGTGGAGCATTGCCAGCGGCGAGCGCGAGGCACTTGGTACCAGACGTGCAGGCCCCCGGAAGGGGTGCGCACGCGCAGCGTGGTGGCGTCGTCGGCGGGGCTCGGTACACCGCGCAGCGCAGCCAGCACCGCGAGGGTGTGGAATCCGTTGCTCAGTCCGGTGAGATCCACGCTGTCGGCAATGCCGATACCGGGCAACAGCCGCTCCCGTGCTGGGATTTCGCGCACGTGGGCATCGATGTCGACAACGAGCAGACCTGCCGCGCCGCAGGCGACCCCCACGCCCAGGCCCGGGTGCTCCCCCCACCAGCGGTCGATCCTCGCCGAGTCGAGCGTGGCCGCGTAGAAGCCGTGACACCACCGTCCGGCCGATGCGCAGCCGCATCCCCGGTGCGAGTGTCCGGGTTGGCGGCAGGCCGCGCAGTTGCCCGAAGGCGTCTTGCGTCCCGGGGCCAGCGGATGCACCGGCCAGCCCTGCGCGGCACACCACCGCGCGATGGCGAGCGACGGCGGGTTGGCCGGCCCAGGTGTTGAGTAGCTGAGACAGTCACGCAGCTCAGCGGCCATCGGAACCCCCCATCAGCGACCGAAGCGACCCGGCGACGAAGCTAGCGCAGAGCACGAGTTGTGGCGCCAGAGCCTTCCTGAGACCTCAGGTGACCGGCAATCCGGGCGCAGCGACCCGCGACCCGGCGGCAGCGACCTGGGCCCGTCGGCGGCGGGCCCGTCTGTCCGCAGGAAAGACGCAGGTCACAGGTGATGCTTCCCGCGAAGCAGCGACTGAAGCGACTGAACGTTGTGATCTATGACGCCAGGAACTGATACGAACCGCTGAATTGGCTCCACATACCCGGGACTTGGGTCGCTTCAGTCGCTCAGCGGGCTGTGTGAAGTCTGTGACCTGGTGCTTTGCCGAGCTACTGAGGAGCGACCCGCCGCGTCCCAGGTAGCTGCGCGTCAGTCGCCGCCGCGCACACGGTCCGCCGCGCCGCGAGCGTGACTCAAGCTCCTCTTGAGCAAGTCTGGTGCGCTTCGCGAGGCGGCGGTCTCCGTGCTGCTCGGCAGCGACTGAGCGTTCAGTCGGGGGATGGGAGGGCTATGGGGCCTCCGTGGGCTCCAAGTCGCCTACCTGCACGTGAAGTTGGCGTGAGGCCCGCTCCAGCGAGTCCGCCTGGTCGGTGCGGCCCTGCATACGGAGGGCGGCCGCGGACTCGGCGAGGTCGCGGGCCGTCTGCGCGAGCAGCGACTGATCCGCGGCGTCCGCCACCGGTCCCGCGCCATCGGCGATCAGCGCGAGCAACGGCGCCGCCACCGCCGTGGCCGGGGCCTTGGCCGTATGCAGGGTGTGCGCCACCCGCAGCCGTAGCCGGGTCAGGTCCGGCGCTGCGCAGTCCGCGAGCGCCGCGGCCAGGACCGCCGGCTCCCGGCGGCCGAGTCCGTCGAGAAGCCCGCAGGCACGCAGCGCGTTCAGGGCATCGACGGCCACGGGCGCGCCGCCGTCGATCAGTTCGGCCAGCAAAGGCGGGCCGACGGGGTGTCCGCCGAGGACGGCGAGGGTGTGGGCGGTCGCACGGGCGGCAGGTCCGCTGTGGCGCAGCAGGTGGGCGACGCCCCGTACGAACGGCCCCCCGGGTACGGGGTGGCAGGTGAGGGCGTCTTCGGCCAACAGGGCCTCCAGGAGCAGCGGGTTGCCGCCGCTGAGCCGGTGCAGCCGTGCCGCGGCGCGCGGGGGGATACGGCCGGTCGCGGCGGCGTGCGCGGTCACGAAATGCTCGGTCTCCGCCGGGGCAAGGAGGGCGAGTTGCATCCGGTGCACCTGGGGGCTGCGCAGGGTGTCCGCGGGAAGCAGGGCGCGCCACCGGTCGCCCGAGGCCGCCGTGGCCGCCACCACAGTGACCGGGGCCGGCTGCGCGGACCGCAGCACATATTGCAGGGCCTGCAGGGACTGCACATCGGCGTGGTGCACATCGTCCACGCACAGCGTCACGCTCCCCCGGCGGCCGAGGTCACGCAGCTGGGAGCACAGGGCGGCGCCGGTGTCCGTGGCGGAGCGGCCTTCGCCCGTGAGCAGACCGGACAAGGCCGGCTCGGAGCTGCCGGCGAGGAGCCGGTTGAGCACACCGAAGGGACGCTGCCGCTCGCCGGCGGCCGCGGACAAAACGGTGCCCGACATGGCAGCCTGTTGCGCGACCTTCTCCAACAGCGCGGTCTTGCCGAGTCCTGGCGCGCCTTCGATGAGCACGGCCACGGACCGGCCCGGAGCGCATGCGGCAAGTACCGCCTCCTGTACGGCAGCCGCCTGTGCCTTGTCCCCCTGCGTCATCCCGCGCCTCCTTCGCCCTGCTCGCCGTCGTTCCGCGCTGTCCTGCCAGCATGGGAAGCGCGGCTCTACCGGCGCTGGAGCACAAGTCGACCCGGCCCTCCTCAAGTCGGGCTGTGGCGTCGCTCGGGCGCCGTTCGTCACGCTGGGCACTGCAGCATCCGCGCCACGACCAGGTCGGATGCCCCCCTTGTGCGGCCCGCCTGGCTCCCCCTTCCAGGCGGGCCGCCTCCGCGCGTCCGCACCACGGGATCACCTCCGCACGTCAGCACCACCGGACCGCGCCCGCGCATGCCGCCGAGCAGTGCGGATTCCCTCGACGTCACTGATGCACCCCGCAGAGAGGTGAGATCAGTCGACGCTCGGCAGAATGTGCGGCTCGGCGAGATCGTCCTCGTACCCCGCGAGGCGGATCGGCGCGGACCGCGCCCACACCTCGAGGCTGCCCAGTTGGTCCCGGCGCCGGTCGGTTGACCGTTGCTCGCTCTTCGACTTTTCCGGTGTCACCGCGCGCTCCTTCTGTGTCGGGTAACCCTCGGCCGCACCGTCGACGGCTGCGCCGGAACACCGCGGCCACCCGGTGCGGCATTGGTCCGCGCAACGAGGCGCGGCGGCTTTGCGCTGTCCGCCGGCGAGGACGCCGTCAGGCCATGAT
>NZ_JBEPEW010000129.1:0-23658 GCF_040300965.1 Streptomyces mesophilus
CCCCTAAAATCCCCCCCCCGCCCCCCCCCCGCCCCCCCCCCCCCCGGGGGGGGGGGGGGGGGGGGGGGGCCCCCCCCCCCGGTTTCGGGAAGGGGCGGGTAGGGGAAATCCGCCCGCCGCAGGCGCCCGCTCACCGCCCAGCCCGGCAGCCCAGCGGCCGGCTCGCCGCCCAGCCCGGCAGCCCAACGCCCCAAGCACACGTACCCCCGCACCCCCGCACCCACCAGCCCGGACCTCCCGACTCCCCACCCGTACAACCCAGTTAGCGTGACCGCATGCGATTCGAGGTGCTGGGGCCCCTGCGCGTACGGGCGGACAACGGAACGACACTCACCGTTCCGGAGGCCAAGGTGCGAGCCCTGCTCGCCGTACTCCTGGTCCAGGCCGGCCACCCCGTCGGCGTGGACCGGATCGTCGAGCAGCTGTGGGACGACCCCGCACGCCCCGCCAACGCGGCCAACACCCTGCAGACAAAGGTGTCCCAGCTGCGCCGGGCGCTGGAGAAGGGCGAGCCGGGCGCACGCGCACTGGTGGAGTACGGACCGGCCGGATACCGGCTGGGAGTGACCGAGGACGCGGTCGACGCGGGCCGCTTCGGACAGCTCGTCGCGCGGGCCCGGCAGACCGGGGACCCACGCCGGCGGGTGTCCTTGCTCTCGGATGCGCTGGGACTGTGGCGGGGAGCGGCCTTCGACGGCTTCCGCGACGCACCGTTCGCACAGACCGCGATCGCCCGGCTCGAGGAGCAACGGATATCCGCACAGGAGGAGTTGGCCGCGCTGCGGATGGATCTCGGCGAACATGGGCTCCTTGCCGACGAGTTGGCCGACCTGGTGGCCGAGCATCCACTGCGCGAGGGGCTGCGGGCCGTACAGATGCGGGCCCTGTACCGGTCGGGCCGGCAGAGCGAGGCCCTCGCTGCGTACCACGAGTTGAGCGGACGCCTCGTCGACGAGCTCGGCGTCGACCCGGGCCCCGAACTGCGCGAGCTGTACGCGGCGATGCTGCGTCAGGACCCGGACCTCATCCCCGCGCCCACACCCCCTGCGGCGCCCCGCCCCTCGACCAACCTGCCCGCACGCGCGGACGCGATGATCGGCCGCGAGGCCGCCGTGGCGCGCGTCTGCGCCCTGCTCGGCACCGAACGCCTGGTCACCCTCACGGGCCCGGGCGGTGTGGGCAAGACCCGCCTCGCACTCGAGTCGGCGGCCCGGCTCGCCCTCACCGCCGACGCCACGACGCCCGCCCCCGACCGAGCCCCGCACCCGAACCCGACCCTGCACTCGGCCACGGACCCGCACGCGAACCCGAACACGGACCCGGCCCCGAACTCGGCCCCGGACCCTCACCCGGCCCCGCAACCGGACCGCCCATGCTCCGCCCCGGCAGACGGCGTCTGGCTGGTGGAGCTGGCAGGAGTACGAAGGGATCCAGCCGACGCCATCGCAGCGGCGCTCGGCATACGCGACGAACCCTCACCCCCGCCCCCACCTTCACCCTCGCCCTCGCCCTCACCTTCGCCCTCGCCCTCACCTCCGCCCTCCCTCTCCCCTCAATCGGACCGCACCCCCCGCCTCCTCCGCGCCCTCGCCTCCCGCGAACTCCTGCTCGTACTGGACAACTGCGAGCACCTCGTGGACGCCGTCGCCGCCCTCGTCGGCCGGCTGCTCCGCGCGGCACCGGGCGTGCGCGTGCTCGCCACCAGCCAGGAACCCCTGAACGTCTCGGGCGAGACGGTGGAAGCCATCGCCCCGCTCGATGTCCCGGAAGCCGTCGCCCTGTTCGCCGCGCGGGCCGCCTCCGCCGCGCCCGGATTCGCCCTCACCTCCGCCAACCGGGAGGCGGTCGAACTCATCTGCCGCCGCCTGGACGGCATCCCCCTCGCCCTCGAACTCGCCGCCACCCGCGTCCGCACCCTCGGCGTCGAGGTGCTGGCCGACCGGCTGCACGACCGTTTCCGACTGCTCAGCCAGGTCCGCCGCGACGCACCCGCCCGCCAGCGCACCCTGCGCGCGATGATCGACTGGAGCTGGGAACTGCTCGCCCCGCCCGAGCGCACGGTGCTGCGCCGGCTCTCCGTCTTCGCGGGCGGGTTCACCCTCGACGCCGCCGAAGCGGTCTGCGCCGGCCCGAAAACGACCGGCCCGAAAACGACCGACCCGGGAACGACCGACCCGGGGACCGCCGCCCCGATCCCCACCGAGGACGTCGTCGACCTGGTCACGCGGCTCGTGGACCGCTCCCTGGTGACCGTGGCGTACGACGAACAGGGCGCCCGCTACCGCATGCTCGAGTCCGTCACGGCGTACAGCCGCGAACAGCTGGCCGCCGCCGGCGAGGAGCAGACCACCCGCGACCGTCACGCCCAGCATTACGCACAGTTGGCCGAGCGCGCCGCCCCCGAACTGCACGGCACCGCACAGTGCGGCTGGCTGTGCCGCCTCGACGCGGAAGCCCTCAACCTGCACACCGCGCTCGACCACACCCAGGACCCGGACCTCGCCCTGCGCATGGTCAACTCCCTCACCTGGTACTGGTACTTGAGCGGCCGCATCACCGAAGGCCTCGCCCACCTGAACCGCGCCCTGACCAACGCGGAATCCCACCCGGCCACGCAAGCCCGCCCCACTGCCCCCATGCCCCTCCCCTCCGCCCGCATCCGCCGCGCCGCACTGGCCCTCATCACCGGCGACGCCTCCCACCAGGACGACCCCTTCGAAGGCGCCGACGCCCGCGGCCGCTGGCTGCTCGCCTACGCCCGCTGCGGCTTCACGCAGATGCCCGACCGTGGCCGTCTGCACGCCCTCGAAGCGGAGTTCCGCGCGCTCGAGGACCCATGGGGCGAGGCGGCCGCCCTGAGCACGTGGGCGACGCGCTCGCTGTACGAGGGGGACCTCGCCTCCTTGCGCGAGGCAGCCGAAGCCGCGGCCGCGCGCTTCACCGCACTCGGCGACCGCTGGGGCCAGTCGCAGTCCACCGAACTCCTCGGCGTCCTCGCGGAGATCACCGGCGACTACCCGTCCGCGGCCCGCCTGCACGGCGAGGGCCTACGGGTGTCCGAGGAGCTGCGGCTGTGGACCCAGGCCTCGTTCAGCCTTTCGCGCCTCGGCCGGATCGCCCTGCTCACGGGCGCGTACGACCGCGCGGCGGAGTACCACGACCGGGCCGCGCGCCTGGCGGCCGGCCAAGGGCACGCACCCGCCCGCCAGTTCGCCGAGATCGGCCTCGCACTCGGCGCACGCCACCAAGGCGACCTCGACACCGCGCAGTCGCTCCTCGCCCCCTGGCTCGACTGGAACCGCCGGCTCGGCGTCGACTCTGGTACAGCGCTGCTGCTCGCGCAGTGCGGTTACGTGGCCGAACTGCGCGGCGACCACGAACTCGCCGAGTCCCTGCACGGCGAGAGCCTCACGGTGGCCCGCCGGACCGGTGACCCGCGGGCGGTCGCGTTCGCGGTCGAGGGCCTCGCGGGTGCGTGGTCGGCCGGCGGCGCGGCCGGACGCGCGGCCGAAGCCCTCGGCACCGCCGCGGCCCTCCGCGACTCCGTGGCCTCCCCGCTGCCGCCCGGCGAACGCACCGACGTCGACCGCGCCGCCACCCGGGCCCGCGCCGCCCTCGGCGCCGATGCCTACACGGCCGCGTACGAACGCGGATACAAGACCCCGCCGGCCGACTTCACCCCGTAACCGAGAACCGCTCCCGCCCCGCGCCCCGAGAACCGCCCCACCCTCATCCCAGCCCCCACCACGCCTGGCAAGGCCCGAAACTCCCTCACCCCACGATGTGCCGCAAATAAGCCCCCGGATCCCCCAGATACCTCCGCCAGTGATCCACCAGCTCCAGCTCGCCCCAGGCCACCCGCCGCATCCCGTGCTCCCCGACCTCGACGATGTCCGCCCCCGGCAGGGCGGTGAGCAGCGGGGAGTGCGTGGCGCAGACGATCTGGCCGCCCGCGCGGGTCAACTGGTCGATATGACCGAGGAGTTCGAGGCACGAGCCGAACGACAGCGCCGACTCGGGCTCGTCCATCACGTACAGGCCCGGCTTGATGAACTTGTCGCGGAAGGCGACGAGAAACCCCTCCCCATGGCTGCGCTCGTCCGGCGCCATGCGTTCGCGCCGGAGCGCGTCCAGCGCCGTCTCCGCCCGCAGGAAGAACCCCTTGCGCGCCGCCCAGCTGCGCATCATCTGCCGCCCGCCGGCCGCCGGGTCGAACCGCAGCCGCTCACCGAGTGCCGACTTGGTCCGGTGGCTCGCGTACTGCCAGTCGTGCGAGCCGCCGTACGGATCGAGCCCGAAGGCCTCGGCGAACGCCTCGACCAGCGTGGACTTGCCCGACCCGTTCTCCCCGACCAGGAACGTCACCGGCGCCGTGAAGCGCAGCCCCTCGCGCAGCAGCTGCCGCACACAGGACACGCTCCACGGATATTCCTCGGGGTCCTCCCCGTCCACATGGGCATACGCACGCTCGACGATCACCCTTCGAGACTGCCACGGGGGTACGACAACGGCCCGCGGCAGCCGAAGGCCGCGGGCCGTTCACCACGAGAAACCAAGAGAAACCCAGGCCAGAGAAAACCAGGTCGGAGAAACCCAGGCCAGAGAAGCCCAGGCCGAAGAACCCGGGTCTCAGAAGAAACCCCGGTCTCAGAAGAAGTACGAGTCCCCGGTGTCCAAGGTCAGCACCTTGTGACGGTTGTTGTTGACGTTGCGGTCGGACGCCCCGCCGTTCCACAGGGTGTCGATCTGCACCGTGGCCTCCGACGGCGACCCCTTGAGCTTGATGTCGAGCCCGATCTCCTCGCTCCAGCTCCCGGCCTTGATCTCCCCCGTCGAGCAGAGCACCACCCGCTGCCCGGCCCGCAGGCACCGCTCGGGCAGCTTCTGCTCGCTCGCCAGCGGCGCCGAGTAGCGCAGCCGGACCGTCGCCTCGGACACATCGACCGGGCCGTGGTTCTGCGGAGTCAGCCAGATACCGAGGCGCCCCTCCCACAGCGACGCATAGCCGTGGTACGCCACATCGGCCTCCGGCGCCGCCGCCTCGGCCGGCACCCCCGCAACCAGAGCGGCGGCGGCCACCGACGCCGCGACCAGTCCCGCGCGCTTCACTCGCATTCCAGCTCCCACAGTTCCCGCAGTTCCCACAGAGACATCTGTCCGATACGCGCGAAACATACCTAGACATCGCAATTGACCGCGCCCTCAGTGGAGTTCGGCGCGTACGGATGACCGAGCGACGGACGGTTGACCGCCGACCCGCACGATCCGGTTAGCCTGGCCGAAACCGCCCGGCACCGCCGCACCGAGGAGCAGCCCATGACCGCCGCAGCCCGCCGTACCGCAGTCGTCACCGGCGCGAGCAGCGGCATCGGCGCCGCGACCGCCCGCAAGCTGGCCGAGGCGGGCCACCACGTGGTGCTCACCGCCCGCCGCAAGGAGCGCATCGAGGCGCTGGCCGCCGAGCTGACCGAGGCCGGCCACTCCGCCGCCGCCCACCCGCTCGACGTCACCGACCGCGCGGCCGTGGACGCCTTCGCGAGCACGCTCGACCGCGTGGACGTCCTGGTCAACAACGCCGGCGGCGCACTCGGCGCGGACCCGGTCGCCACCGGCGACCCCGACGAGTGGCGCCGGATGTACGAGGTCAACGTGATCGGCGTACTCCACGTGACCCAGGCCCTGCTCCCCGCCCTGGTCGACAGCGGCGACGGCACGGTCGTCGTCCTCTCCTCGACGGCCGGCCACGCCACGTACGAGGGCGGCGCGGGCTATGTGGCCGCGAAGAACGGCGCCCGCGTCCTCGCCGAGACGCTCCGCCTCGAACTGGTCGGCAAGCCGGTCCGCGTGATCGAGATCGCCCCCGGCATGGTCAAGACGGAGGAGTTCGCCACGACCCGCTTCGGCGGCGACCAGGAGAAGGCCGCCAAGGTCTACGAGGGCGTCGCCGAGCCCCTCACGGCCGAGGATGTCGCGGACACGGTCACCTGGACGGTCACCCGTCCCAGCCACGTCAACATCGACCTCCTGGTGGTCCGCCCCCGCGCCCAGGCCTCGAACACGAAGGTCCACCGCGAGCTGTGACGGTCCGAACCGCACGGCCGGCAGGGACGCCGCCGTACGAACGCGTCGTGCGGCGTGACGGCATCCGCCTGGTCTGCCACGACTGGGGCGGACCGGGCCTGCCCGTCGTCCTGCTGCACGGCCTCGCCGGTCACGCCGGCGAATGGGACGAGATCGCCCGCCGCCTGCGCGACCGCTTCCGTGTGGTCGCCGTGGACCAGCGCGGCCACGGGGCGAGCGAGCGGCAGCCGCGCGATGTCTCCCGCGCGGCTTACGTCGCCGACGTCGTGGCCGTGACCAGGCAACTGCGCCTCGAACGCCCGGTCCTGGCAGGCCAGTCACTCGGCGGTCACACCGCCATGCTGACGGCCGCCGCCCACCCCGGCCTCGTGCGCGGCCTCGCCCTCATCGAGGCCGGCACCGACCGCCTCGATGCCGACGCACCGCGGGAGATCGACGCCCTGCTCGGCTCCTGGCCGGCCCCGTTCCCTTCCCTCGCGGCAGCGGCCGAGTTCTTCGGCGGCGGCCCGGTGGGCGCGGCCTGGGCAGCGGGCCTCGAAGAACGCGAAGGCGCCTGGCACCCCCGCTTCGACCGGGACGTCATGGTCGCCGCACTGACGGAGAACACCCAGCGCTCCTTCGACCGCGAATGGCAGCAGATCACCTGCCCCACCCTGGCCGTGTTCGCCCAGTCGAGCATCCTCTCGGCACCGGGCATCGACACCATGCTCCACGGGCGGACCCCCACCACGGCGACGAGCATCCCCGCCTCCGGACACGACCTTCACCTGGAACATCCAGAGCTCGTGAGCTCCCTGCTCACGGCGTTCCTCGACGAACTGGCCCGAACAGACGGACCGCCCCGGAACAGACCCGCTCCCCCGGAACAGACCGGCTCCCCGAACAGAACAGACCGACTCCCCCCAACACAAGGAAGGGCCGGGAAGCCGCTCCCACACGACTTCCCGGCCCGCCACCGAGGCCCCCACACCTCGACGTCTCTCAACCCTTCACGCACACCACCTGCTTGAGCTTCGCCACCACCTGCACCAGATCCCGCTGCTGGTCGATGACCTTCTCGATCGGCTTGTACGCACCCGGGATCTCGTCCACGACGCCGGAGTCCTTACGGCACTCCACGCCCCGCGTCTGCTCCTGAAGGTCCCGCGTCGAGAAGCGCCGCTTCGCCGCGGTCCGGCTCATCTTGCGACCGGCGCCGTGCGAGGCGGAGTTGAAGGAATCCGCGTTGCCGAGGCCCTTCACGATGTACGAGCCCGTGCCCATCGAGCCCGGGATGATCCCGTACTCGCCGGAGCCCGCCCGGATCGCTCCCTTACGGGTGACAAGCAGGTCCATGCCCTCGTACCGCTCCTCCGCCACGTAGTTGTGATGGCAGGAGATGACCGG
This sequence comes from Streptomyces mesophilus, assembly GCF_040300965.1. Taxonomy (GTDB): domain Bacteria; phylum Actinomycetota; class Actinomycetes; order Streptomycetales; family Streptomycetaceae; genus Streptomyces; species Streptomyces mesophilus_A. Next base: position 7,468 of record NZ_JBEPEW010000129.1, read on the forward strand.
CTCGAAGGTCACCTTGGCCTTCTTGAACTCCTTGCGGACGACGTCCTGGAACAGCCCCATCATGATCGCGCGGTTGTACTTCGCGTACTCCTGCGCCCAGAAAAGATCGTTCCGGTACGCCTGCATCTGCGGGGTGTCCGCGATGAACACCGCGAGATCGCGGTCGACCAGACCCTGGTTGTGCGGCAGCTTCTGGGCCTCGCCGATGTGGTACTCGGCGAGCTCCTTGCCGATGTTCCGCGAACCGGAGTGCAGCATCAGCCAGACCGAACCTGTCTCGTCGAGACAGAATTCGATGAAGTGATTTCCTCCGCCGAGCGTTCCCATCTGCTTGGTGGCCCGTTCCTGACGGAACTTGACCGCATCCGCGACCCCCTCGAACCGCGACCAGAAGTCGTCCCAGCCCGCGGTCGGGAAACCGTGCATACGGCCCGGATCCACCACGGAGTCATGCATCCCGCGCCCCACCGGAATCGCCTGCTCGATCTTCGAGCGCAGCCGCGAGAGATCACCCGGCAGATCGTTGGCCGTCAGCGAGGTCTTGACCGCGGACATACCGCAGCCGATGTCGACGCCGACCGCAGCCGGGCAGACCGCACCGTGCATGGCGATGACCGAGCCGACCGTCGCGCCCTTGCCGTAGTGGACGTCGGGCATGACGGCGAGGCCCTTGATCCACGGGAGCGTGGCGACGTTCTGCAGCTGCTGCATCGCGCCCGCCTCGACCGTGGCCGGGTCCGTCCACATGCGGATGGGAACCTTCGCTCCCGGTACCTCTACATAGCTCATGGTTCCTCAATCCCCGTATGACAAAAGAAAAGTCTCAAAGCGCAAATGCCGGGGCCAAGGTCAACAAAAGGGACGGTTGATCGGCCATCACAGCGGCGCGTGCGATACACATTGTGTTCACCGGCCTTTGTACGGCGCCAATGCTTTTCGTCGTACGGGGACGGCCCGGACCACGAACCCGCATCCGAAGGAGGGCCCGCACCGTGCGGCACAAGAGGTATTTGGCGGGCGCACCCCTGCTCGCCGCGGTGCTGCTGACGGGTTGCACCTCCGGTTCGGATGGCGGCGCAGGGAGCGGCGACGACAAGCCGGGCGGCTTCGCGACGGCGCCGACGAAGACGGCCGAGCCCGGCAAGTACGACACGTTGCTCGAGCCCTGCGCCGCGGTGGACCAGGGCACGCTGGACACGATGCTGCCCGGGATCGAGGAACTCTCCGACGAGCAGCGGAAGAAGGCGTACGCGGGCGCTGCGGCCATAACGTTCGACACGGACCGCAGGGCGGGCTGTCGCTGGTCGGCGCCGTCATCGGACGCGACGCATCGGCTGCAGATCGATTTCGAGCGCGCGGTCTCGTACGACGACGCGGTGAGCGATGACGAGCTCGCGGCGGACCTGTTCCTGGACATGCAGATCGCGGCCGACCTGCCGGAGCCGACGGAGAACGAGGAGTCCGAAGAGTCGGGTGACTCCGGGGAGTCCGAGGAGCCGACCGCCACACAGAGCCCGGACGACGGGAAGGGCGGGGACCCCGAGCAGGGCAAGCCGACCCAGTCGGCTTCGTCCGCTCCGCCGGAGGGTCTGGAGCCGCGGGTGCTCGACGATCTGGCGGACGAGGCGTATCTGGACGACGAGCTCGGTGCGGCGGATTCGGCGACGCGGCAGCGTGCGGTGACTGTGGTGTTCCGCACGTCGAATGTGCTGGTGACGGTCAAGTACACCGCCCAGCCGGCCTCCGTGAAGGAGACGCCGGACAGCAAGGAACTGCAGGACAGGGCAAGGGTTCTGGCCGGAAAGCTGGCCGATCAGTTCACCGAGTGAGCGTGGCGCGGGTCACCGCGGCCGGGCTCCGGTTTCCTCACGGGGCACTTCGCCACCGCGTACCGTGGCTGGGCGGAACCACAGGGGGCTCCTGCCGCACATGGTGCCCCGGAACCGAACCGCACGACTGATGAGCGAAGGAACCATGCACCGAAAAGGACCGCGATTCACCCGCACTCTCGCCGCCTGCGCCGTTGTTCCGGTGGTCATGACCGCCGCGGCGTGCTCCTCGGAGTCGGGCGACGGCGGCAAGAGCGACTCCGGCGCGAAGTCCTCCGCCTCCCAGGGCGCTGACGGCAAGGACAAGGCGGCGAGCCTCGCCGAGGCCGCGTACAAGCAGCTGCCGGCCGCCTGCAAGGTGGTGTCCTCGAAGACGGTCGAGGACTTGGTGCCCAAGGTCGAGGACAAGTCGGGCAAGACGGGCAAGTCGTCTGATGTCTCCACTCGTAGCAGCTGTGCCTGGAAGGGCCTCGACACCAACGGTGTCGACGGCTCGCAGTTCCGCTGGCTCTCCGCGTCGCTGACGCGCTTCGAGTCGGAGGAGGGCCTGGGCAGCGCCGAGACGCGCGCCAAGGGCTACTTCAAGAAGCAGGTCGCCGCGGCCGCCGGCACGGACGGCGCCAAGAACGTGAAGTCCGAGCCCGCCGCCGGTGTCGGCGACGAGGCGACGACGGTCAGCTATGACCTCGACAAGGGCAAGCTCGGCGACTACAAGCAGCAGACGGTCGTGACCCGGATCGAGAACGTCGTGGTGACGCTGGACTACAACGGCGCGGGTCTCGCGGGCGAGAAGGCCCCGAAGGCCTCGGACATGGTCAAGGACGCCGAGAAGGCCGCCAAGGAGGCGGTCGCCGCGGTGACGGCCGCCAACAAGCCTGGTGCCTCGACGGAGCCGTCGGACAAGGCGTCCGGCAAGGCATCCGACGAGCCGTCCGGGAAGGCCTCCACCAAGCCGTCCGACAAGGCCTCCGCCAAGTCGTGACCGCGCAGGTGCCCGAACTTCCGTAAAACAGGCACCAGGACAACTGCGGAACCCCACGTCACAAGCCCGGCCATTCACCCGATGGCCGGGCTTCGGCGATACCGGCCCACGGCCACCCGCACACGTGTGCCAGGCTGTTGCGCGCAAACGGGTCCGGGCGGGCTGTGCCTTTCCGGGGGGAGCCCCCGGATCCCCGGCGGGCAGGCACTTGGAGGGGATCACGGGTGGCAGCGCCACTGAAGCTGACGCGGACACACCGGATATTGATCGGCGTGGTGGTCGCGGGAGCGGTCATCATCGCGGCCATCGGCTTCGCGGGGTCGTACGCGGCCGTGCGCGAGCTCGCCGAGCAGAAGGGCTTCGGGAAGTTCTCGCTGGTCTTCCCGATCGGCATCGACGCGGGCATCTGCGTCCTGCTCGCCCTCGACCTGCTGCTGACCTGGATCAGAATCCCGTTCCCGCTCCTGCGCCAGACCGCGTGGCTGCTCACGGCCGCGACCATCGCCTTCAACGGCGCGGCGGCCTGGCCCGATCCGCTCGGCACGGCGATGCACGCGGTCATCCCGATCCTGTTCGTGATCTCGGTCGAGGCCGCGCGCCACGCGATCGGCCGGATCGCGGACATCACCGCCGACAAGCACATGGAGGGCGTCCGCCTCACGCGCTGGCTGCTCTCGCCGGTGCCGACGTTCCTGCTGTGGCGCCGCATGAAGCTGTGGGAGCTCCGCTCGTACGACGCGGTCATCAAGCTCGAACAGGAACGCCTCGTCTACCGCGCTCGCCTGCGCTCCCGCTACGGCCGCTCCTGGCGCCGCAAGGCCCCCGTCGAGTCCCTGATGCCGCTGCGCCTGGCCCGCTACGGCGTCCCGCTCGCCGAGACGGCCCCGGCCGGCCTCGCCGCCGCCGGTATCGAGCCACCGCAACTGCCCGCGCCCACACCCCAGTTGGAGGCCCCGCAGGCCCCCTCGGTGGAGCAGCCGGTGGAGATCCCGCAGGAGTGGCCGACGAACCACGACAGCCCATGGTTCGCGACGCCGCAGCAGCCGGGGCAGGGGCAGCAGCCGTACGAGACGTACGAGCAGCAGGCGTACGCACAACAGCTCCCACAGCCCCAACCGCAGCCGGGACAGCAGCAGTACGAGCGCACCTACTCCCCCGAGCCCCCGTACGAGGAGTGGTACGAGGAGCAGCCGGCGGAGGCGTTCGACAGCTCGCAGACCGGCGAGTTCCGCATCCCCGCGGGCCCGAACCGCACGCGCGCGCTGAACATCCCGGGCCAGCGGCAGGAGCAACTCCCGTCCGAGGAACCGGCCGTGGCGGACCCGTCCACCGAGGCCGACGTGGAGGAGGCCCCGGCCCCGGCCGGTCTGCCGGACGACGTGACGCGCGAGGAGGCGTACTTCACGGCGTTCCGCAAGTACGTCAGCGAACACGGCGACTTCCCGAACGCCCGCCAGTTCGGCATCTACCTCCAGGACCTCTACGGCGTGAAGGGCCGCAGCGGCGGCCCCCTCACGGAGTCCACCCTCCGCCCGTTCATCCGCGACTTCCGCGCGCGCTACCAGCAGGAGCTGGACTCGGAGGAGTACATCGCCTGAGCACCTGCGGCAACTCAGCCCCTGCGGCGCTTGAGGAGATACTTCAGCCCCTCCGGCGCTTGAGGAGATCCGAACGAAGTTCGGATGCGGGGTCTGGGGCGAAGCCCCAGTTTCGGGAAGGGGCGGGTAGGGGAAAACCCCCGCCGCAGGCGCAACCAAGCCGCAGACGGCAACGAGACCGCACCCGCACCAACGAAAGCGGCGCCGCCCCAAAGGGACGGCGCCGCAGACGTAAGGATCAGGCCCCGAGCAACTTCCGCACCCGCTCCGCCCCCACCGCAAGCAGCAACGTGGGCAGCCGCGGACCCGTGTCCCGGCCCACAAGCAGGTGGTACAGGAGCGCGAAGAACGACCGCTGAGCGGCCTTGATCTCCGGCGGCAGCTCCTTCGGCCCCGCATCCGCCGAGAACCCGGCCTGCACCTTCGGCACCCCGTACACAAGGTGCGTCAGACCGTCGAGCGACCAGTGCTCGTCGAGCCCGTCGAGCAGCAGCCGCAGCGACTCGCGCCCCTGCTCGTCCAGCGCCCCCAGCGCCTCCGCATCCGGCTCGGTCCGCACGATCGTGCGGGACTCCGCCGGTACGTACTTGGCGATCCAGGCCTCCGCCTTGTCGAGCCGCGGACGTACGGCCGCCAGGTCGGTGACCGGGTTGGCCGGGTCGAGCTCGGACAGGATCCGCTGCGTCTGCTCGGGGTCCCCTGCGGCGACATCGGCGACCGAGGCGAGCGTGCCGTACTGCAACGCCCGCTCGGTACGCGGCAGTTCACCCGCGGCGGTACGGGCGGCACGGCTGTACGCGGCCGCGTCGGCCGGCAGCGCGGAACCGTCGGCGACCTTGGCCTCGAGCTTGTCCCACTCGTTGTACAGCCGCTGGATCTCCTGGTCGAAGGCGATCTTGAACGACTGGTTGGGGCGGCGGCGGGCGTACAGCCAGCGCAGGATCTGCGGCTCCATGATCTCCAGCGCGTCGGCCGGGGTGGGCACCCCGCCCTTAGAGGAGGACATCTTCGCCATGCCGGAGATACCGACGAACGCGTACATCGGACCGATCGGCTGCTTGCCGCCGAACAGCGTCACGATCTGCCCGCCGACCTGGAACGAGGACCCCGGCGACGAGTGGTCCACACCCGACGGCTCGAAGATCACGCCCTCGTACGCCCAGCGCATCGGCCAGTCGACCTTCCAGACCAGCTTGCCGCGGTTGAACTCGGAGAGCCGGACCGTCTCGGTGAAGGCGCACTCGGTGCAGACGTACGTCAGCTCGGTGGTGTCGTCGTCGTACGAGGTGACCGTGGTCAGGTCCTTGCCGCAGCCACCGCAGAACGGCTTGTACGGGAAGTAGCCCGCACCGGACCCGCTGCCATCGTCCTCACCGGCCGCGCCCGAACCCTCGGCGGCCTCCAGCTCGGCCTCGTCCAGCGGCTTCTGGGACTGCTTGGCCGGGGCCTTCTTGGTGCGGTACTGGGCGAGGATCGCGTCGATGTCACCGCGGTGCTTCATCGCGTGCAGAACCTGCTCGCGGTAGACGCCCGAGGTGTACTGCGCGGTCTGGCTGATCCCGTCGAACTCCACACCGAGCTCGCCGAGCGAGGCGACCATCGCGGCCTTGAAGTGCTCGGCCCAGTTCGGATACGCCGAACCGGCGGGCGCGGGCACGGAGGTCAGCGGCTTGCCGATGTGCTCGGCCCAGGACGCGTCGACCCCGGGGACACCGTTGGGCACCTTGCGGTACCGGTCGTAGTCGTCCCACGAGATCAGGTGCCGCACCTCGTACCCGCGGCGGCGGATCTCGTCGGCGACCAGGTGCGGGGTCATGACCTCGCGCAGGTTGCCCAGGTGGATCGGGCCGGAAGGGGAGAGTCCGGAGGCGACGACGACCGGTTTGCCCGGGGCACGACGCTCCGACTCGGCGATGACGTCGTCCGCGTAACGGGAGACCCAGTCCTGAGTCTCCGGGTTCGTGCTCTGGGCCACGATGTGTCGGTCCCTTTCACTTCAGGTCGGCTGCGCGATTGCTCTTCGCACCGGCCCATTGTCCCAGCAACACCCGGCGTACGGAAAACGCCTTATGGAGGGCCCCCGCGCCCGCCTCTCGCACAGAAAACTCATTGCGCCACCATGGGATACTGAGAGTGCTCATCACCCAGCCCCGACCAGAACGGCACCCACACCCATGGCCCCGGTCACGTCCCTCACCGCAAGCGTTCACGCACGGCTCTCCGCCGCCCTGACTTCCGCGCTGCCGGAAGCCGCCGGCGCGGACCCGCTGCTGCGACGCAGCGACCGGGCGGACTACCAGGCCAACGGGATCCTGGCGCTCGCCAAGAAGGCCAAGGCGAACCCGCGGGAGCTCGCCACCCAGGTCGTCGCACAGATCGAGAACGGCGGACTGTTCGCGGACGTCGAGGTCTCCGGCCCCGGCTTCCTCAACATCACGGTCTCCGACAAGGCGATCGTCGAGACCCTCGCCGCCCGGTACGCGGACGCCGACCGGCTCGGCGTGGCCCCGAAGGACAACCCGGGCCTCACGGTGATCGACTATGCGCAGCCGAACGTGGCCAAGGAGATGCACGTCGGCCACCTGCGGTCCGCCGTCATCGGCGACGCCCTGCGCGGCATGCTCGACTTCACCGGCGAGCAGACGGTCGGCCGGCACCACATCGGCGACTGGGGCACCCAGTTCGGCATGCTCATCCAGTACCTGATCGAGCACCCGGGCGAGCTGGCCCCGGCCGACGAGGTCGACGGCGAGCAGGCGATGTCGAACCTGAACCGGGTCTACAAGGCCTCGCGTGCGGTCTTCGACGCGGACGACGCGTTCAAGGAGCGGGCCCGTAAGCGGGTCGTGGCGCTGCAGTCCGGCGACGAGGAGACCCTGAAGCTCTGGCAGCAGTTCGTGGACGAGTCGAAGGTCTACTTCCACTCGGTCTTCGAGAAGCTGGACATGGAGGTACGGGACGACGAGATCGTCGGCGAGTCCGCGTACAACGACCTGATGCCCGAGACCGCCCGCATGCTGGAGGAGTCCGGTGTCGCGGTCCGCTCGGAGGGCGCGCTCGTCGTCTTCTTCGACGAGATCCGGGGCAAGGACGACCAGCCCGTCCCGCTGATCGTGCAGAAGGCGGACGGCGGCTTCGGCTACGCGGCGAGCGACCTCTCCGCGATCCGCAACCGGGTCTTCGACCTCAAGGCCACCGACCTCATCTACGTCGTGGACGTACGGCAGTCCCTGCACTTCAAGATGGTCTTCGAGACGGCCCGGCGGGCCGGCTGGCTGACCGACGAGGTCACCGCGCACAACATGGGTTACGGCACGGTGCTCGGCGCGGACGGCCGGCCGTTCAAGACCCGTGAGGGCGAGACGGTGAAGCTGGAGGACCTGCTCGACGAGGCCGCCGAGCGGGCCACGGCGGTCGTGCGCGAGAAGGCCGAGAAGGTGGGCCTGACCGAGGCGGAGATCGTCGAGAACGGCCGGTACGTGGGCATCGGCGCCGTGAAGTACGCGGACCTGTCGACCTCTGCGAACCGGGACTACAAGTTCGACCTGGACCAGATGGTCTCGCTCAACGGCGACACGTCCGTCTACCTCCAGTACGCGTACGCCCGTATCCAGTCGATCCTGCGCAAGGCGGGCGAGGCCGGTCCGGTCGCGCATCCCGAGGTCGAACTGGCCCCGGCCGAGCGCGCGTTGGGCCTGCACCTCGACGCGTTCGGCGAGACGGTCTTCGAGGCGGCCGCGGAGTACGCCCCGCACAAGGTGGCGGCGTACCTCTACCAGCTGGCCACGCTCCTGACGAAGTTCTACGAGCACTGCCCGGTCCTCAAGGCCGAGACCCCGGCCCAGGTGGAGAACCGCCTCTTCCTGGTCGACCTGACGGCCCGCACCCTGACCAAGGGCATGGGCCTGCTCGGCATCCGCACGCCCGAGAAGCTCTGACCTTCTCCGGTACGTACGAGAAGGGCCCCACCGGTCGGTTCCGGTGGGGCCCTTCTGTCGTACGGCAAGGACGGCGCCTACCGGGCCGTCATCGGCTTCGCCGGATAGGTGCGCAGGACCAGGGAGGTCGTGACCGGGCCGAAGCGCGCGAGGGAGTCGACGACTTCCTCGAGCCGGCCGGCCTGCGGGCAGTGCACGTCGAAGATCAGGCAGTCCTCGCCCGTGACGCGGGCGGTGGACGTGATCTCCTCGGTCCGTGCCGCCAGGTCCAGGGCGCGGGCCAGCTGCGCATGCGATGTCCGCAGCCTGACGATCGCGTGGATGTTCAGGCCCAGCGCCACGGGATCCACGACGGCCCGGTATCCGGTGATCACCCCGCTCTTCTCCAGGCGCAGGATCCGCGCACTGGCCGCGGGCTGCGAGAGCCCGACGCGGCGCCCCACCTCGGCGCCGCTGAGGCGGCCCTCGTTCTGGAGCAGCGCGAGGATCTCGCGGTCCGTACGGTCGAGTGATTCCATCGTTGCCCCCGCCAGATGCTTTGAGACCACTTGCCGGGCCCCCACCGCCCGGTTGATTCCCCCAGAATCTGCGCCAGGCGTTCCCGGAACCGTACGGGACGACGAGTGAAACGGTGGCAGGCAGTGGTCGCGTACATCATCATCCCCGGCATCGACGGCTCGGACGAGCAGCACTGGCAGACCCTGTGGGAGCGGGAGTTGGGCCCCGGGGCCGTGCGGATCGCCCCGGCTTCGTGGTCCGAGCCGGAGCTGGCGGACTGGGTCGGCTCCGTTCAGGCGGCGTACGAAGCGGCGCACAGGACCGCCGACGAGTCCGCGTACGAGTCCGCGGACGAGACGGCGCGCGGGCAGGGGGAGCCCGGCGGGGTGGTCCTGGTCGCCCACAGTCTGGGCTGTTGGGCGGCCGCGGCCTGGCTGGCCGATGCCCCCGCCGGCCGCGTCCGCGGCGCGCTGCTCGTCGCGCCGCCCGACCCCGAGGGCCCCGCCTTCCCGCGCCGGGCCGCGGCGACGTTCCTCGGACTGCGGGCGCGACCCCTGTCGTGCCCGGCTCTCGTGGTGGGCAGCCCCGACGACCCGTACTGCACACCGGAGACGACCGCCCACCTCGCCGAGCAGTGGCAGGCACGCCTGCATGTGACGGACGCGGGTGGCCACCTCAACTCGGCGAGTGGTCTCGGCACTTGGCCGCAGGGCCGCGGCCTCCTGCACTCCCTGACCGCCGACTGCCACTGACCACCGCCTGCCCCGACCGCCGACCGCCCCTGACCACCGCCTGTCCCTGACCACCGACCGCCCCTGGAAACCGGCGGCCCCGACCGGCTGGGCACCCGCCCGGCCACCGGCCCCGTCAGCCCCGAAGCGCCCGCCCCAACCGCTCCACCCCGACCGCGATCTCCTCGGGCGCGTGCGTGACGAAGCACAGCCGCATCGTCGAGCGCCCCGGCTCCCCGGCGAAGAACGGCGCCCCCGGCACGTACGCCACCTCGTGCTGCACGACCGTACGGAGCAGCTGCGCGGTGTCGTACGCCTCCGGCAGCCGCGCCCACAGGAACATCCCGCCCTCGGGCCTGTTCCACACCGAGCCCTCGGGCAGCGCGGCCGGCAGACCTGCGAGCAGCGCGTCCCGGCGCTCCCGGTAGGCAGCCGCGACCGTGGAGACGTGCGCGTCCAGGTCACGGACCGCCAAGTACCGTGCCGCGGCTAGCTGGTTGACGGTCGGGGTGTGCAGATCGGCGGCCTGCTTGGCGACCGCGCACGCCCTCAGCACGGCGGCCGGGGCGCGCAGCCAGCCGAGCCGCATGCCCGGTGCCATCACCTTGGAGAAGCTCCCGAGCAGGACCGTGCGGTCCTCGGCGCCGGCCTGCGCGGCGATCCACGGCACCCGCTCCCCCTCGAACCTCAACTCCCCGTACGGGTCGTCCTCGACGATCCACAGCCCGCGCCGCTCGGCGACCGCGGCCACGGCGGCGCGGCGGCCGGCGGGCAGGGTGCGGCCGGTGGGGTTCTGGAAGGTCGGGATCGTGTACAGGAGCTTCGGACGCTCCCGCGCGACGAGCGCGTCCAGGGCCTCCGGATCGATCCCGTCCTCGTCGCAGTCGACCCCCACCACACGCACGCCGGCGAAGGCGAACACCTGGAGCGCCGCCAGGTACGTCGGGTTCTCGACGAGCACGGTGTCGCCCGGCTCGAGCAGGGCGGTGGCCAGCAGGGACAGCGCCTGCTGCGAGCCGCTGGTGATCAGCAAGTCATCGGCCGTGGTGGGCAGTTGGCGTGACGTGGTGCGCGCGGCGAGCGCGGCACGCAGCGTGGGCTCGCCCTCGGTGGTCGAGTACTGCAGCGCACGGGCCGAGTCCGTGGCCAGCACCTGGGCGTACGCCTCGGCCACGCCCTCGGCGTCGAACAGCTCGGGCGCGGGCAGACCGCCCGCGAAGTTGATCACCTCGGGCCGCGCGGTCACCGCGAGGATGTCCCGTACCGGAGAACCGCCTACGTTCCGCGCGCGCTCGGCGAGGGGCGGCACGGGGGCACGGACGGCGGCGTTCGGCTCGGTGACGGTCACGGCGACGGCTCCTTCGCTACGGACATCGGCAGGCCCAGCGTAGAGAAAGTGTTTGGCGCCTACACCTGTCATTCCGCGATCCGGACGGCCCCTACGCTTCCCCGCCCCTCCAAGATCTCTTAGGATCCCGGGCATGACCGCGGACTTCCCCTTCATCCACCACGTCACGCTCCTCGTAGCGGACTTCAAGGCGAGCGAGCGCTTCTACGCCGCCTCGCTCGCACCCCTGGACGTCTCCATCGAGGCCCACGAGGGCAACGCGGCAGAGCTCTGGCGCTCCGACGCCGATACGCCGTCCTTCGGCATGTACACCGCTCCTTCGCCCGAGGAGGCGACCCGCGGGCTGCACCTCGCCTTCACGGCTCGCAGCCGCGCCGAGGTCGACGCGTTCTACACGGCGGCCCTGGACAACGGCGGCACCGAACGGGAAGCCCCGCGCGTCTGGCCCGAGTACCGCGCGTACTGCGCCTTCGTGAACGACCCGGACGGCAACAACATCGAAGCGGTGTACAAGCTGGAGCAGGACGGGGAGCAGTAGGACCGTGCGCAGCAGGCCGAGGAGCGGCAAGGCGTAACCGGAACCCGGCGGCCCGTCCGCGCGTCAGATCGGCGGAGGCGAGAGCTATGCGCACAGGATCACGACGCTACGGACCGGCCGTCGCCGTCGCACTGTCCCTCGCGGCGGCCGGCTGCGCGGCGGAGCCGTCACAGCAGCCCACCGTCCGTACGGACAAGGGAAGTTCGGGCTGCACGGGCCCGCGCGCGGCCGAGTCCAAGGATGCCGATGAGGCCGTGGAGATCGCGGTGGCCCACGTCGACACCGTGGCAGAGCAGCGCTTCGCCCACGTCTACACGGGCCTGCGCGTCGACGACAAAGCCCTCGCGCTCGACCTCTACCGCATCCCGGACGCCGCCTTCGACCGCTCCGTCTGCCGCGGCATCCCGTCCAATGTGACGGTCCGGCTGCACGCCACCACGACACCCCGCACCGAGCTGGACGCCCTTGTGGCGCGGATCAGTGACGAAATCCCCCGCTGGAAGAGCGAGTTCGACCTGCGCACGATCGCCGCCTCGGAAGAGGGCCACGTGGAAGTCGGCGTGGACAAACCGAAGGTCGCCGAGCCCCTGCTGCGCAAGGCCTACGGCGACCTGGTCGAAGTCACGTACGAGGAACGGCCTCAGCTCAGGCGCAGCTGACGCGCCGCCTCCACCGCCCAGTACGTGAGGATCATGCTCGCGCCGGCGCGCTTGATCCCGGTGAGCGTCTCGAGGATCGCCTTGTCGCGGTCGATCCAGCCCTTCTCGGCCGCGGCCTCGATCATCGAGTACTCGCCACTGATCTGGTACGCGGCCACCGGCACGTCCACCGCGTCCGCGACCTTCGCCAGCACGTCGAGATACGGACCGGCCGGCTTGACCATCACCATGTCCGCGCCCTCTTCGAGGTCGAGCGCCAACTCCCGCAGGGATTCCCGGAGGTTGGCCGGGTCCTGCTGGTACGTCTTGCGGTCGCCCTTCAGCGAAGAGGCGACAGCCTCACGGAAGGGGCCGTAGAAAGCAGACGAGTACTTAGCGGTGTACGCGAGGATCGAGACGTCCTCGTGCCCGGTCTGGTCCAACGCGTCGCGGATGACGCCGACTTGGCCGTCCATCATGCCGCTGGGACCGAGCACATGCGCGCCGGCGTCGGCCTGGACCTGCGCCATCTCCGCGTACCGCTCGAGCGTCGCGTCGTTGTCGACCCGGCCCTCTGCGTCGAGCACACCGCAGTGCCCGTGGTCCGTGACCTCGTCGAGGCACACGTCGGACATGACGATCAACTCGTCGCCCACCTCGGCCCGTACGTCCCGCAGCGCCAGCTGCAGAATCCCGTCCGGGTCCGTACCGGGCGTCCCGACCGCGTCCTTCTTCTCATCGAGCGGCACACCGAAGAGCATGATCCCGGAGACACCGGCCTCGACGGCCTCCGCGGCGGCCTTCTTCAGCGAATCCCGGGTGTGCTGCACGACCCCCGGCATCGACCCGATGGCAACGGGCTCACTGATCCCTTCGCGTACGAACGCGGGCAGGATCAGATCAGCGGGATGCACCCGGTTCTCGGCGACCATGCGCCGCATGGCGGGAGTTGTCCGCAGCCGGCGGGGCCGCGACCCGGGAAACGAACCATAGGTAGACATTTCAGCCCCTCCGGCGTTTGAGGAGATCCGAACGAAGTTCGGATGGCGGGGTCTGGGGGCGCAGCCCCCAGTTTCGGGAAGGGGCGGGGTGGGGGAGAAAAATCCCCACCCAGCCCGCCGCACCCGACAGACGAACCTACTGCGTGGCAACTCTCCGGCGCCGAGCGCCAGGCCGACGCTCGGAGGGCCGCGTGACAGGGTCACCGGCCTCGAGCGCCGCCGCCCGACGAGCCGCACCGAAATCGGCCAGCGCCTCCGCCAGCTTGTGCACCGACGGCTCCGGAGCCATCACATCCACGCGCAGCCCATGCTCCTCGGCCGTCTTGGCCGTAGCCGGACCGATGCACGCGATCACGGTGACGTTGTGCGGCTTGCCGGCGATACCCACCAGGTTCCGCACCGTCGACGACGAGGTGAAGAGCACCGCGTCGAAGCCGCCGCCCTTGATCGCCTCACGTGTGTCGGCCGGCGGCGGCGAAGCGCGCACGGTCCGGTAGGCGGTGACGTCGTCGACCTCCCAGCCGAGGTCGATCAGACCCGCGACCAGCGTCTCGGTCGCGATGTCCGCGCGCGGCAGGAAGACACGGTCGATCGGATCGAAGACCGGGTCGTACGGCGGCCAGTCCTCGAGCAGACCGGCGGCGGACTGCTCACCGGAAGGCACCAGATCCGGCTTCACACCGAAGGCGATGAGCGCCTTGGCGGTCTGCTCGCCGACGGCCGCGACCTTGATCCCGGCGAAGGCACGGGCGTCGAGCCCGTACTCCTCGAACTTCTCGCGTACGGCCTTGACCGCGTTCACCGAGGTGAAGGCGATCCACTCGTAGCGCCCGGTGACCAGGCCCTTGACCGCACGCTCCATCTGCTGCGGGGTGCGCGGCGGTTCGACGGCGATCGTCGGTACCTCGTGCGGCACGGCGCCGTACGAGACGAGCTGGTCGGAGAGCGAAGCCGCCTGCTCCTTGGTCCGCGGCACGAGCACCCGCCAGCCGAACAGCGGCTTGGACTCGAACCACGAGAGCTCTTCACGCCGGGCGGCACTGGAACGCTCACCGACCACGGCTATGACGGGCTGGTGCCCCTCGGGCGAGGGCAGCACCTTGGCCTGCTTGAGCACCTGGGCGACCGAGCCGAGCGTCGCGTTCCAGGTGCGCTGGCGCGTCGTCGTACCGGCGACGGTGACGGTCATCGGGGTGTCCGGCTTACGGCCGGCGGCGACCAGCTCACCGGCCGCCGCGGCCACGGTCTCCAGGGTGGTGGAGACGACGACCGTGCCGTCGGACGCGCCGACCTCGGACCAGCAGCGCTCGGACGCGGTACGGGCGTCGACGAACCGCACGTCCGCACCGGAGCCGTCCCGCAGCGGCACACCGGCGTACGCGGGTACGCCGACCGCCGTGGCCACACCGGGCACCACCTCGAAGGGGATACCGGCGGAAACGCACGCGAGCATCTCCGCCGCGGCGTCCGAGTCGAGGCCCGGATCACCGGTCACCGCACGGACGACCCGCTTGCCGCCCCTCGCGGACGCCATGACAAGATTGGCGGTAACAGCCTCGGCGGCTGCCGCTGTTGATGATGCGTCAGGCGTGCCCAGCGTCGCCGTGCCCTGCACGGCCACGCCCTCACGGGCATGCGTACGGACGACGTCGAGCACAGCGGGCTCGGCGATCAGCACGTCCGCGACGGCGAGCGCTTCGACGGCGCGCAGTGTCAGCAGGCCCGGATCACCGGGGCCGGCACCGAGGAAGGTGACGTGCCCGGATGCGGGGGCTGCGGGATATTCAGAGGCGGTGGGGCTCAATGTGCTCGCTCCCCCATCAGACCGGCCGCACCCTTGGCCAGCATCTCGTCCGCGAGTTCGCGTCCGAGTGCCATGGCCTGGTCGTGTGTGGTGGGTACGGGACCGGTGGTGGACAGCTGCACCAGCGCCGAGCCGTCGGTCGTGCCGACGACGCCGCGCAGGCGCATTTCCTTGACAACCTGTCCGTCAGCCAGGAGGTCGGCCAGCGCACCGACGGGTGCGGAGCAGCCGGCCTCCAGGGCGGCGAGCAGGGATCGCTCGGCGGTCACGGCGGCCCGGGTGTACGGGTCGTCGAGCTCGGCGAGCGTGGCGGCGAGCTCTGCGTTCGCCGCAGTGCACTCGATCGCCAGGGCTCCCTGACCGGGAGCCGGAAGCATGGTGTCGACCGACAGGAAGTCGGTCACCTCGTCGCTGCGCCCGATACGGCTGAGCCCGGCCGCGGCGAGTACCACCGCGTCCAGCTCGCCCTTGCGGACGTATCCGACGCGGGTGTCGATGTTGCCGCGGATCGGCACGGTCTCGATGCGCATCCCGTGATTACGGGCGTACGCGTTCAACTGGGCCATCCTGCGCGGCGATCCGGTCCCCACCCGGGCGCCCGCGGGCAGCTCGGTGAAGGTCAGGCCGTCGCGCGCGATCAGTACGTCGCGCGGGTCCTCACGCCGCGGCATCGCGGCGACCACCAGGTCGTCGGGCTGCGCGGTCGGCAGGTCCTTGAGCGAGTGCACGGCGAAGTCGACCTCGCCGGCGAGCAGCGCGTCGCGCAGCGCGGTCACGAAGACCCCGGTGCCGCCGATCTGCGCGAGGTGCTCACGCGAGGTGTCCCCGTACGTGGTGATCTCCACCAACTCGACCTCGCGGCCGGTCAACTGGCGTACGGCGTCGGCCACATGACCGGACTGGGCCATGGCGAGCTTGCTGCGCCTTGTCCCGAGCCGGAGTGCTTTCTGGGTCATGCCCGCCCCTTTTTCTTGATGTCGGCGGTATCGGCCTTCGACACGGCTGCGACCGTCTCGGGGTCGAGGTCGAACAGAGTGCGCAGCGCGTCCGCGTACCCGGCGCCGCCGGGCTCGCTGGCGAGCTGCTTGACCCGCACGGTCGGTGCGTGCAGGAGCTTGTCCACGACGCGGCGCACGGTCTGTACGACCTCGGCCTGCTGTCGTTCGTCGAGGTCGGGGAGCCGGCCGTTGAGCCGCGCCACCTCGCTGGCGACCACGTCGGCGGCCATGGTGCGCAGCGCGACCACGGTCGGCGTGATGTGCGCGGCCCGCTGGGCGGCGCCGAAC
>NZ_JBEPEW010000130.1:0-23634 GCF_040300965.1 Streptomyces mesophilus
TGGGCCGCCGCGCCGACGAGCTCGCCGGACGCTTCGACGCCCGCAACGGCACCGCGGCCGTCAGCGGGCGCCGCCGCGTCCGCCTGGAGCGCGCGCCGCTGCTCGACGCCCTCGAGCTGACGCTGCGGCCCCGTGCGCTCGACGACCTGGCGGCCTCCGCGCCCGTCGCCGTTCCCGCCCGCCCGGCCCCCTCCGTACCCGAGTCGCTCACCGAACTGATCGTCAGGGCACGGGAGTTGGATGAGCAGGGCCACCCGGGCGACACGGCCTGCTGGGCACGGCTGCGTGTGCTGACCGCCGCGCGCGATTACCGGCACCCCGACGATCCGGCCGTCGGACCGCTCGTCCGGCTGCGGGCCGACCTGCTGACCGACGAGGCCTACACGGCCCGCAACAAGGACGAGTTCGACGAGGCCGTGGCGCTGCACGAGGAGGCGGCCGGGCTCTACGAGGACGCCGGGCTCGCCGGCCATGCGGCCGTCGCGCAGGCGTGCGCCCTGCTCGCGGCGGCGGAGGCGCCGGCGGAAGGGGCGCCGGCCGGCGGACCCGCCGACGACGAGGCGGCCGCGACCGCCGCGCAGATCGACGCCCTGACCGCCGCCCACGCGGCCATCGTCCGCCTCCACCAGGAGACCCAGGGCCTCACCCCGCACCACGAGGCCCGGCTCCTGCGTCTGCGCGCCTCCGCGCTCGGCATCCGTCTGCAGACCTCGCACCGCGAGGAGCACATCGCCCCGGCCCACGCCGAGCTCGACCTGCTGCAGGAGTTCGCCGACCGGCACCGGCTCGCCGGGCAGAGCTCCGGCGCGGGCCTTCTGCGCGCCACCCTGCACGCGCTCTCCGGAGATCTGCCGGGCGCCGTCACCCGGATCGACGCCCTGCTCGCCCGGCTGCGGAGCGAGGGCCCCGCGTGGCACCTGCCGCGCACCCTGGGACTGCGCGGCCGGCTCCACCTCGGCCTGCAGGACCCGCAGTCGGCGTACACGGATCTGACCGAGGCGCTGCGCCACGCCGCCGCGTGGCCCGCCGACTCGGACGACCAGGGCCGCTACCACCAGGACCTGGCCGAGGTCTGCATGCACCTGGGCCGCCCCGACGAGGCGCTGCGGCATCTGACCCGGGCGGCGGAGCAGCATCTGCGGCACGGCAGCCGCGTGGACGGTTTCTGCGCCTACAGCAACGCCGCACAGCTCAGCGTGAACCTGGACCGGAACGAGGACGCCATCGCGCTGCTCGACTCCGTACTGGCCGAACCCGATATCGCGAACGGCGAGTTGGACGACCGGCTGACCGCCCAGCTGCGGCTGACCCGGGCCCGCGCCCTGCACGCGGGCGGCGATCTCAAGGCGGCCACGGCGGAGTTCGCCGAGCTCGCCGCCGAGTCGGCCGGCTGGGACGACGACCCCGGCAGCCACGCCATGATCGCAGGCGAGACGGCCGTACTCCTTGCCGAGACCGGCGAGTTCGGGTCGGCGCGCGCCGCCCTCGACCAGGCGCTGGCCGCCCACGCGAAGGCTCCGCGCTACGAGCAGATCAGCAACCACCTGCGCGAGGTCGCCCGCCTGCTGGCCAAGCAGCAGGGCACGGAAGGACTCCGCGACGCGCGTGCCCTGCTCGCCGACGCCGAGCGGATCGCCGTGGCGGCGGACCGCGACGGGTTCAAGCCGATGGGCCGTTCCCTGGAGACGGCCCTCGCGTACGAGCACGGCCGTGTGAACGCCTATGTCGGCGAGTACGAAGACGCGTTGGCCGCCCTTGACCGGGCCGTCACCTTGCTCGGCGACCTCGGCCCGGCGGACGAACGGCTCGGCGAGTGGACCGAGTGCGTGCGCCTCGCGGGTGCCGTCGAGGGCCTCTACATGGAGCGCACCGCCCCGGCCCTCGCCCGCGTGGACGCGGCGATCGCCCGGCTGACCGCGATGGGCCGGGCCGAGGAGGCCGCACCGCTGACCGAACTGGCGGCGCAGATACGGGACGAGTGATGCGGGACGCGTCTACCCCGGGCACCCCACCCTAGGTTAGGGTTACCTAACTTGATGTCCAGGGGTGGGAGTTGTGCGGTGGCCAGGAGCGGCAAGTACCTCAAGCCCGAGCAGCGGGATTTCCTCGTCGTCCAGGCCGTGGCCCGCAAGCAGATCAGCCCCGGCTTCGTCCGCGTCACCCTCGGCGGCCCCGCCCTGCGGGAGTTCACGCCGATGGGATACGACCAGTGGTTCCGGCTGTTCCTGCCGGGCGGACGCGGCCTGCGGCTGCCCAAGCGCACCGGCGGGCTCTGGGTCGCCGAGTACATGCTGATGTCCAAGGAGACCCGGCCGGTCGGCCGCAACTACACCGTGCGCGCCCACCGTGAACAGGGCGTCCACAGCGACGGACCCGAGATCGATGTCGACTTCGCCCTGCACGCGGACGCCGAGGGCGGGCTCGGACCGGCCTCCGCCTGGGCGCGCGACGGGGCGGAAGGCGACGAGGCCGGCATCCTCGACGAAGGCATCACCTTCCTGCCGCCGTCAACGGCCCGCCACCATCTGCTCGTCGGCGACGAGACGGCACTGCCGGCCATCGCGGGGATCATCCGCTCGGCGGGTGACAGCGGGGCCGGGAGCACGGGCGGCGTACCCGTCCACGCGTACATCGAGATCCCGCACGAGGACGACATCCAGCCGCTCGACGCCCCCGAGGGCAGCACCGTGCACTGGGTGACAAGGAAGAGCGGCGCCGCTTCCGGTGACGGCGTGCTGGCCGAGGTCAAGGCGGCCGAGCTGCCGGACGGCCCCGGATACGCCTGGGTGGCCGGCGGCCGGAAACTCGCGACCGAGGTGCGGCGTCATCTCGTGGGTGAGCGCGGCTTCCCCAAGGACTCGGTGACGTTCACCGGCTATTGGCGCTGACGGGACCACAGGGAACCCGCCCCACCGCCCACAAGAACACGGCACCGATCCGCCCCGAACACTGCCGGACCACGGCAATGCGCGACCGTACGCACCCCTGCCAGCATCCGGACGTACAGACGTACGACACGGGGGCGAGGGGACGGACATGGCGCGAACACGGGCGCAGACCGCGCGCAGGGTGATCTCGGCGGTGGCCGCCGGGGCCGATCCGCGGCAGCTGGCCGAGGAGGAGATCCGGCGGCGCGTCGGCGGTGAGGGCGAGGCCTTCACGGCGCGCGGCGGCTTCGAGCCCGAGGAAGAGGGGATGGACCCGGCCGACTTCCCGGCCGCACGCGAACAGGGCGGCTCCCTGGCGACCGTGATGGTCCAGAAGACCGTCTCGCTCGACGAGGCCGGCGAGGCGCTCAACCAGAGCGAACAGCGGCGCGAGGACGGCGAGAAGGTCCATGTGATCTGTCCGATGGTGCTGCCCAAGGGCCGCTCCTTCACCAGCATGCTCCCGGTGCTCGTGCTCCTCGTCATCGGCGCCGTGGGCACCGCCGTGGTCTCCGCCGCGGACGGCTCGCCGCTCACCCATCCCTTGTTCGGCGCGCACTACTGGGTCATCGCGCTCGCCGCGGTCGCCTTCGTGTGGTGGCGGCAGGGCATGGTGATGGTGCCGGACGGCTGCCAGGCCCTGATCACCCGTTTCGGCAAACTGGAGAAGGTGGTCGGACCGGGACGCGTGACGCTGATCAGCCCGTGGAAGCGGGTCTCGTACATCGTCAACACCACCCGCGAATACCCCTTCAACGCGCCCGTGCGCGAAGCACCGACCAAGGGCGGCGTGAAGGCCTCGATCGATCTGTTCATCCAGTTCCGGATCAGCGACCCCACCGAGTTCGTCTACACCCTCGGCGCGGTGCGCGGTTTCGAGGAGAAACTTGCCAACGCGGTCAGCGAGACCATCCGCAGCCTCATCTACGAGCAGGAGGCCGCCGGGATCTACGACATGGTCGGCGAGGACACCGGCCGGCTCCTGGAACAGCTCAACCACCAGTTCCGCCCCGCGGTCGAGCTCACCAACGCCAACATCACGCACGCCGAGCCCTCCGACCAGGCGTACCGGATGGACCTGGCCGCACCCGAGATGGTGCGGATGGCGAAGGAGGCCTACACCCACGAGTACGCGCTGATGCTGCGCAAGGAGCAGGACGAGGGCGACCTGAGCAAGGAGCTCGCGACCAGCCACGAGATCCTCTCCGCGATCCAGGCCGACATCGCCCAGTACCAGGCGCAGATGGACACCGCCGTCGAGCGCGAGACCAACCGCGCCCAGGCCCTGGCCCATCAGCGGTACGTCCAGGCCGAGTCGGAGGCGAAGGCGAACGCGGCGCTCCTCGAGGCGCAGGCCCTCGACATCCGGGCGGTGACCGCGGCCCAGGCGCCCGAGATCCTCGAATACCGCCACCAGCGGCAGATCCTCGACACCCTGGAGCAGGTCGCCGACCATCTGCCGCACCTGGTGCGGATCGGCGGCGCGGACGCCGAGGGCGCGGCCGGGGTCGACTTCCTGCGCCTGGCACGGGAGTTGGTGGGCGAGCGCGGCGACGCCCTGTTCACCGAGGCCGACATGGCGGCCGTACGGGACCGTCTCGACGAGGTCGAGACGCGGATCGCCGCACGCCAGGAAGAGATCGACGAGCTGCTCGCGGCCGAGCGGCCGACCGTAGTGGCCGTCATGGAAGGGGCCGGAGCCGGAGAGGCCGGACCCCCAGAGGCCGGACCCGCAGAGGCCGCCACCCAGGAGACCGTCACCGAGGAGACCGTCACCGAGGAGGGCGACGCATGAGCACCCCCCGTACCCACCGCAGGTCGGTCATCTCCGAGGCCGTCGCGCCCTGGAGCCGCGTCGCCCAGCTGCTGCGCGGCGGCGAGGCCGGCACCCTGATCCCCGTCATCATCCCGCGCAGCACCCGCCGCCTTTGGTGGATGCTCCCGCTCTGGCTCGGCCTGTTCACGCTGCTCGCCGCCGTCATGCTGTCCCTGCGCGAAGCAGGCTCCGACGGCCTGGGCGATCTCGCGTACGGCGCGCTCGCGACGCTCTCGTACACCGTCGGGGCGCTGTTCCTCGTGGTCGGCGTCCTGTGGTGGTGGCGCTCCTCGATCGTCGAGATCGAGCAGGGCACCAACGGCGTCCTGACCCGCTACGGAGCCGTCACCCGCACCCTCGAGGCGGGCCGCCACTACCTGTGGCACCCCTGGTCCCGGGTGGACTTCGTGGTCGACACGGCGACCGAAATCCCGTACTCCGCACCGGTGATGGCCTGCCCGACCCGGGAGAACGTGCCGCTGCGCTCGATCGAGTTCTTCCTCAAGTTCCGTATCACCGACGCCGTGCTCTTCGTACGGACCATCGGCGCCGGCAACTTCGACCTGGTGCTCTCCAGCGCGGTCCAGGACGCCATCCGCCAGCGCGCCCGGATCATCAGCACCGAGCGCGCGTACGATCTGCGCGGCTCGGACGTGGCCGATATGCAGCAGCTCCTCAACCGGCAGCTCGACCGCTACGGCGTCCGCATCACCGGCTGCAACATCCCGGACGTCCAGTTGCCCGCCCAGTACCAGCAGCACCTGGCCACCCGCGAGCGGGTGGCCAAGGAACGCACGGCGTACGAGCAGGAGTGGGGCCTGACGCGCAAGCGCCGTATCGACAGCCTGGGCATGGACATCGAGCGCGCCAAGAAGGTGCGCGACGCCCGCTTCGTCGAGGTCAAGGCGGCCCTCAACAAGGCGCGCGAGCAGGTCGCCCAGCTCCTGGAGGAGCAGGAGACCAACGCCCAGCGGGTCCGCTTCGAGATCGAGACCCGCGGCCGCAGCGGTCTGATCTCCGCACAGAACGAGGCCCGCGCCCAGCGCGCCCTGGCCCAGGCGTACCGCGACAACCGGGCGGTCCTCCAGTACGAACTGGCCCGCCGCCGCCTCGAAGTGGGCGCCGAACTGGCCATGAAGGCCCCGCAGCCGGTGGTGGTCCGCACGGACGGCGCGGGCAGCGGCGACACATCGGCCCTGTCCACGCTGCTCGCGGCCCAACTGATCCCCCGGATGGCCGCGTTGCCGCAGGGGAGGCCCGACGAGGGCAACGGCAGCGGCTGACGCCGGCCACACGGAAGGGGGCCGCCCGGGCTGAAAACCGGGCGGCCCCCTTCTGCCTTCTGCCGTTGCCGCGTCAGTCGCTCTTCGACGTATCGAAGTACCCGACCCCGCCCTCCTTGAAGGACTCCGCCGCCTGCTCGGCCTCCTCGGCCGTCAGCGTCTGATCCGCGACCTGGTACATCCAGTCGATCTGCATGTCCCAGACCCGCTCGCCGGAGAGCGGCTTGTCCAGGTCCACGAACCAGGTGTTGAAGTTGATGTGCATGTCCGAGCGCGGCACGTAGTTCTTGCTGCTGCGGTACAGCGTCTTGCCGTCCATGCTGTAGGTGACGCCGTCCTTGTCGACGACGATGACCATCGTGTGCCAGCCGCCAAGGCGCTTGTCGTGCTCGCGGGTCACGCGCGCGCCGATGTCGTCGAGATTGTCGTTGCGCCAGGTCGTGGTGGTCAGCCGCGGACCCGGGGCGCCCCAGCCGCCGTTCGGCATGTACTCGAAGTCGAGCTCGCTGTACTTGGCGCCCTTGCCGCCGATGGTGAAGAAGGTCTGCTGGATCGGGTCGCCGTTCTTGCCGGAGGCCGGCTTGTCGGCGAACTTGACCCGGGCGGCGTAGGTGCCGGTGCGGAACGTTCCGTTCCTGGTGCCGATCGCCGACTGGCTGGTGCCCGAGTTGGTGCCGTCCGTGCTCGCCCTGAGGTTCAGAACCTGTCCGTCGACCGCGTCCTTCGCGCCGGGGAAGGAGATGCCCCCCGGCTCCCAGGTGTCCTCGACGCCGGGGCCGCCCTCGCTGGACCGCACCAGCCAGTTGTGCTTGAACAGCGCGGTGTCCTTGGGGCCTTGGTAGTTGAAGTTGTCGAAGACCGCCCCGGCCGGGAGCTCGGCGAAACCGCCGGCCTCCGTGGTACCCGTCCCGCCGTCCGGCTCCTCGCCCCAGGCGAGCTTGCCCTGCCGGTACGCCGCGATCTGCTCGGATTCCGCATACGCGCTCTTCGCCGCGTCGAAGGACCAGTCGTCGTCCTGCTGGAGCGCCTTGTGGTCGGTGCGGAACAGCTGGAGCTCGAGGCCCTTGCTGTTGCCGCCCGGAGCCACCGTGCCCGACTTGTCCGAGAAGCCCAGCTCCAGGTAGTGATCCGCCTTTTCGCTGGGCTTGTCCATGGCGACGATCGTCCCGGACAGGTTCGAGCAGCCGATGTGGGCCTCGACGCAGTTGAAGGCGTACGGGGCGCCGTCCTCGGCCGTGAAGTAGTAGCGCAGCTTCACTTCGCTCAACGGCAGGGGCTTGTCGGACGTATTGAGGACCTCGAGCCACGGGCGGGCCGCGTCGGACTCGGCCTTGGTCTCGGTGCGGTAGCGCACCTTCAGGTCGGGTTCGTCCGGATTGAAGTGGTTGTACAGCGGTTTGGCCGCAAAGCCCGCACCGGCCAGCACGGCCAGGACGAGCAGGGTTTTGAACACCTTGCCTATTCGGCTGCGGCCTTGAGGCCGCCGGCGGCGGGAGGTCGCCACGGAAACTCCTTCAGAGGGGCGCGCTGGGCGATGCGCGCCCGGCTGTTGGAACGGCGCCGAGATTACCCGCAGTCGACCGGGGTCTCGGGGCTCGGGCTGGATGAAGAGTGGATAACGGAAGCCCGGCCTCCTTGTTACCACTGGGTTTGCAGAGAGGCCGACTCCCCAAGGGACTCAAGGGTTGTACGGAATGTGCTGTGAGAATCGAGACCGTGCACAAGCTGTGAAGAGTTGGCCATTCCTCGATAGCATCACCAGTCGCTTATTCGATTCTTGAGAGAACTTGAGCGCCAACCACCCGCACGGGTGCCGGCGGCGCCGTGGGGAAAGCGTGGCTGTGAACAGAAGCGCAACCGTGGACCTGGTCGTCGTCGGGCTCGGCTATGTCGGCCTGCCGCTCGCCCGTGCCGCCAGTGCGTCCGGGCTGAGAGTGGTCGGCCTGGACCGCAGCGTGCCGGTCGTCCAGGGGCTGAACTCGGGCGTCTCGCACATCGACGACATCAGTGACGCGGATGTCCAGGCGATGATCGGGCGCGGCTTCCGCGCGGTCGACAGCCCCGAGGTCATAGCCGAGGCGGCCGCCGTCGTCATCTGTGTGCCGACCCCGCTGACCGACCACGGTGCCCCCGAACTCGGCGCGGTCAACGCCTCGGTCGCCGACATCGCCGCCCACATGACCCCGGGCACCCTGGTGGTCCTGGAGTCCACCACGTACCCCGGCACCACCGACGAGGTCGTCCGCCCCGCCCTCGAGGCCGGCGGTCTGCGGGCCGGCGTCGACTTCCACCTCGCCTTCTCGCCCGAGCGCATCGACCCGGGCAACCCGACCTACGGCCTGGAGAACACGCCCAAGGTCGTCGGCGGCACCACCCCCGACTGCACCAAGGCCGCACGTGCCCTGTACGAGGGCTTCGTCGGCGGGGTCGTCGAGGCCAAGGGCACCCGCGAGGCCGAGATGGCCAAGCTGCTCGAGAACACCTACCGGCATGTGAACATCGCCCTCGTCAACGAGATGGCCATGTTCTGCCGTGAGATCGGTGTCGACCTCTGGGACTCGATCCGCTGCGCCTCCAGCAAGCCGTTCGGCTTCGCCCCCTTCTACCCGGGCCCGGGTGTCGGTGGTCACTGCATACCGATCGACCCCAACTACCTCTCGTACAAGGTGCGTTCGCTCGGCATCCCGTTCCGCTTCGTGGAGCTTGCCCAGGAGATCAACCAGCGGATGCCCGCCCATGTCGTCTCGCGCGCGGCCGATCTGCTCAACGACCAGGGCAAGCCCGTGCGCGGCTCCAAGGTGCTGCTCCTCGGCGTGACGTACAAGCCGGACATCTCGGACCAGCGTGAGAGTCCCGCCGTGGACGTCGCCGAGCTGCTGCTCGAGCGCGGCGCCGACCTCGTCTACTACGACCCGCGCGTGGAGGGCTGGACCGTCGACGGCGCCGAGGTGCCGCGCGTCGACGACTATCTCGAGGGCGCCGCCCAGGCCGATCTGACGATCCTGCTCCAGCACCACAGCGAGCTGGACCTGGACAAGCTGGCCGACCACGCGACGAAGCTCTTCGACACCCGAGGCAAGTCCGCCGACCATCCCCAGGTAGTCAAGCTGTGAGTGATACGGACACGTACATACCCGGCGCCGTCGATACCGACGGCCGCCGCCGGCACAAGCGGCGACGACATCTGAAGGTGTCGTACTTCTTCTTCCTCGCCATCGCCGCGGTGATCGCGTCCAAGCTGGACCCGGACTCGCTCCACCTGTACTCGTTCGGCGCGATGGGTCTGCTGACCCTGAAGATGTTCGGCGCACTCTTCTACCGGCCCGCCAAGGCCGACCGCGAAGAGCTGATGTACCTGGACAACGCGTGGGTCACCGCGGTCATCCCGATCTACAACGAGGACCCGGTGATGTTCGAGCAGGGCATGCGCTCCCTGCTCGCGCAGAGCCGGCTGCCCAACGAGATCCACATCATCGACGACTGCAGCGCCGACCCCGGCGGCATCCGGGCGGCCAAGAAGATGCGCCGCGAGTTCGAGGCCAGGGGCGTCAAGTACACCGTCAGCGTGCAGCCCGTGAACAAGGGCAAGCGTGAGGCGCTCGCGCTCGGCTTCGAGGCGGCCCCGTACACGGACCTGTTCCTGTGCGTGGACTCCGACACCGTGCTCTCCCGCGACACCGTCCGAGAGCTGCTGCTGCCGATGGCCGATCCGAAGATCATGGCCTCGACCGGCATGGTGCTCGCGCTCAACCACGACAGCAACATCTTCACCCGCCTCCAGGACCTCAGGTACGGCAACTCGTTCCTCTTCGAGCGGGCCGCGTACTCCCGTCTGAAGTCGGTCCTGTGCTGCTGCGGCGCCCTGTCCGTGTACCGCGGCACCCTGGTGCGCAAGTACCTGCCGGACTTCCTCAACCAGCAGTTCCTCGGCAAGCCGGCCGTCTTCGGCGACGACCGCCGGATGACCAACTACTGCCTGATCGAGGGCCAGGTCGTCTTCCAGGAGACCGCCGTCGGTTATACGGCCGTCCCGGAGAAGCTCCCGCACTTCCTGCGCCAGCAGGTGCGCTGGAACAAGTCCTTCTTCCGCGAGTCCCTGTGGGCCTTCCGCAACCAGAAGAAGTGGCGCCCGGCGTTCTGGCTGACCTGTATGGAACTCGCCCTGTGGCTGATCTTCGGCTCGGCGATGTTCTACTCCATGGTCATCCTGCCGATCATGCACCCGTCGCAGTTCGTCAACCACATCGGCGACTACCTGATCTTCATGGTCCTGATGGGCTACCTGCGCAACGTCCGTTATCTGGACTTCCCGCGCCGCGGCATGGGCTTCGTCAAGCGCTTCGGCATGTTCCTGCTCGCCCCGCTGTACGGAGTGATCCAGCTCCTGCTGCTCACGCCGCTGCGCTTCTACGCGCTGCTCACCCTGCACAAGGGAAGCTGGGGCACCCGCCAGGCCGGTGTCGAGGTCTCGGTGGCCGGCCACGAGGGCGAGATCTCCGAGGTCTGGGAGGAGGAGGACATGAACTCCTCGCAGCAGGTCTCCTCCACGATCGAGATGATGCGCCTCGAGGGCATCGCGCTCGCCCGCACACAGGCGCACCACACCGGCCGCCAGCTCGCCGGCCAGCCGTATCACGACGAGTACAGCGACGGTGAGTTGAAGGACATCGGCGCCAGCATGCCGCAGCAGCGCGTGGCGTGGAGCGGTGTGCCGGGCGAACCGCAGCCCATTCCGCAGCAGGGCCAGCGGCCCGTGTACCAGAGCGGGCAGTACGTTCCGCAGGCGCACAACGGGCAGTACCCGCCGCAGGCACAGAACGGCCAGTACGCGCCGCAGGCCCACCAGGGGCAGCAGGGGCAGTACCAGCAGGCTCAGCACCAGCAGACCCAGCACCAGCAGGGGCAGTACCAGCAGACCGCTCACCACCAGCAGAGCCAGTACCCGCAGGGCCAGCACGTCCAGCCCCAGGGTGCTTACCCCCAGGGTGGTCACATCCCGCAGCAGCCGCAGGGCCCGCACCCCATGGCCGGGCGGCCGCAGGGCGGTCAAGTCCCTTACGGCCAGGGGCAGCCCGGACCTCAGCAGGGCTACCCGCAGGGCCAGCACCCGCAGCAAGCGCAGCAGCAGGGGCAGCACCCGCAGGGCTACGGCGACCGGGCAGGCGGCTATCAGCAGGGCGGTCAGCCGCCCCGCATCCCGCAGCAGCCCCAGCAGGGCGGCTACGGGCAGCAGGGATACGACGACGACGGGACGGACCCGCAGGCGGCCCCGTACGGTCAGTCCCGGCGCAGCCGCGAACCGCATCCCCAGGACGGATGGTTCGGCGAAGGCCGCTGACAGAGCAGCAGCAAGGGGCGGGGCCCGGTGTCGTTCACCGGGCCCCGCCCCTTTGCGTTCCTGACGACTGTGTCCCTGACGGCTCTGTTCCTTGCGGCCCGGCTGTCAGGCGTAGTACGTCATGGCCTCCTGCACGGTGAGCACCTCGATATCCCGCTTCTCGATCTCCTTGAGCAGCTTGCCCAGACCGGCCTGGCTGATCTCGGTGCTGGTCTTCGGCGGTCCCGCGGTCAGCTTGTGCAGACACAGGATCAGCCAGTCACCGCTCTCCGCGCACCGGTCCAGCTGCCCGCCGGGACCGATGACCTTGGCCAGCGTCGTACCGCCGATCCCCGAGCCGTCGTTGATCCCTGTCAGGGCCTTCAGGCGGTACGGCATCGCCGGGGCGAAGGACTCGATGGTCTCGGAGATGATCGACCGCGCGGTGGTGAAGTGGCGCGCGGCGAGCAGATCGACGGGCACGCCGTCCGTGGTCTTCTGGAACGCGCCGTGCGGATACGCGAAGTGCTCACTCGTGAAGCCGTTGGCGACCAGCCACTCGCGCAACCGCCGGAAGTCCTCGTCCACTTGTGCCGCGGTGAGCTTGGCGTAGCTCGCGGTGTGCGCCGAGTTGGCGTACGAATGCCCGGCCATCTCCCAGCCCGAGGAGTCCTGCAGGCTGCGCATCTCGTCGATGGTCAGAAACGTGCCGGTGCCGATGGCGTCGGCGATGTTGTAGATGGTGCCGGGCATGCCCAGCTCGTCCATGACCGGGCGCCCCAGATCATGGATCGACTGATGGGAGTCGTCGAAGGTGATCGACACGACGCCCTTGGGGAACTTCGACGTCGTGTCCGGCACGACCTCCACGGCCTGCAGGTTGTAGGTCACCTTGCCCGCGCCGTCGTCGTACACCGCGAAGGACAGATCGGTGAAACCGTTCTGCACCGAGGGCTTCCCGGTGGCCGAGAGTGCGTACGCACCCGAAGCGGCGGCGACATCGGCCCACTGCAGGTGGACGGTGACCCATTCACCGGACTGCACATAGTTGGCGGCGGTCTTCGAGTGGCTGTGGAAGCGCCAGCTGAAGGTGTCCTTGAAACCACCGCTGCCCAAGTAGAAGACCATCTTGGCGAGATGGTCGACATTCTCGACGCGGAAGATCAGACGGAGCATCTTGCCGGTGAGGTTCAGCGTCGGCAGACCGGACTTGCGGATGTACGACTGCGCTCCGGCACCCGTGGTCGTGGCCCGCGCGGACTGCGTCCCGCGCGTGAACACCTCGGTGTCGTCGGGGGACGACGAAGCGGTGCCGGAGCCGCCTATGGACCAGCCGTGCCCCTTCTGGAACTGCTGGCTCCACGTGGCCCGGCGGTAGCGGGGCCGACGGCCCGAGGGGGCGAACGACGGCACGGTCAGACCGTCCACCTGGCTGCCGGCGGGCAGACTCAGGGCGCCGGTGGCGGATGCCGCCTGGGCGGTGGACGGCATGACGAGGTCCTTGCCGAGCACACCCGCGGCCGCGCCGCCCGCGGTGAGCAGCCCGCCGAAGCCCATGAACTTCAGGGCCGAGCGCCGGTTCTGCCCCTTGCCGTCCCCGTCGCCGCCCCGGCCGCGACCGGCCCGCCGTTCGCCGCCGGCCTCGTTCCCGCCGCCGTCCGGGCGGCTTTCGGGGCTCGCGGGCGTACTGGGCACGGGCTCGGGCCCCCGGCCGTAGGCGGGTTCGGAGCGCTGCCCGTACGCCGGGTCGGGGCGCTGCCCGTACGCGGGATCGGGGCCCTGGCCGTACGTGGGGTCGGGTTGCCGGCCGTACGCGGAGTCGGGCTGCCCGTACGACTCGTCGAGCGGCCGTCCGTAACGGTCGGTGCGTGGCCGGCCGTAACCGCCGTCGGAGTATCCGTATCCAGGATCCTGGTCCCCGTATTCGGGCCCGCCCGCCGGGTAGTTGCTGTTGCTCAAGGCGACTCCTCGGTTCCTACAGGGTGAGGACGGTCGACGTGATCCCCCCGGATCCCCCGGACCTTGCGGCTCCCCCGGCCCCTGCGACTTCCGGCTCAGCGAGGCGTCACGCCTGCGACGTCAGGCAACGGAAGATGTGATTTATGTGCCCGGAGTATAGCCGCGCGGCAGAATCCGCCAGCGGGCGGCGGCGGATTGTGACGTGGACCGTGGGATCCTGGCAGGGTGACAGGACAGGTACCGCTCGACGATCTCGTACGGCTGCGGCGGGCCCGCGACATGATGGACCGCGACTACATGGAGCCCCTCGACGTCGAGCGCCTGGCCCGGCACGCGCTCATGTCGGCCGGGCACTTCTCGCGCAGCTTCCGGGCCGCGTTCGGCGAGACGCCGTACAGCTATCTCATGACGCGGCGGATCGAGCGCGCCAAGGCACTCCTCAGGCGCGGGGACCTCTCGGTCACCGAGGTGTGCTTCGCGGTCGGCTGTACCTCGCTGGGTTCGTTCAGTACGCGCTTCACCGAGCTGGTGGGGGAGTCGCCCAGCGCGTACCGGGCGCGGGACCACGAGGACATCTCCGACATCCCGGCGTGCGTCGCGATGATCTACTCGCGGCCGCTGCGGAAGGCCAAGCCGGACCCGAAGAAGGGCTGAAGAAGGGCTAGGGGGTGTCGGTCACGAATGGAGAAGCGGGGCGGTCGCGCCCGGCCGTACCGTAACGCCATGGATATCAAGCTGAAGCAGTGCTTCATCGCCGTCGACGACCACGACAAGGCGCTCGCCTTCTACCGCGACGCACTCGGCCTCGAAGTGAAGAAGGACGTCGGCTTCGAGGGCATGCGCTGGGTGACGCTCGCCTCGCCGACGCAGCCCGATGTCGAGGTGGTCCTCGAGCCGCCGCTGGCCGACCCCAACGCCTCGCCCGACGACCGACAGGCCATGGCCGAGCTGATGGCCAAGGGCATGCTGCGCGGCGTGATCTTCTCGACCGAGGACTGCGACGCGACCTTCGACCGGCTCGCGGCCTCGGGCGCCGAGGTCATCCAGGAACCCATGGACATGCCGTACGGCGTACGCGACTGCGCCTTCCGCGACCCCGCCGGGAACCTGCTGCGCTTCGCGCAGCGCCCGAAGACCGCCTGAGCCGCACGCATGTGGGGCGTGGCTACGGCTTGCGCCCCACCGCACAGAACTCGTCGACCTCCGCCGGCTGCCCGAAGGGGTTCTCCGCCGGGCGCCAGCGCGAGCAGGAGACCACGCCGGGCTCCAGGAGCTCGAGGCCGTCGAAAAAGCCGGCGATCTGCTCGGGGTTGCGCAGGTGGTAGGTGGGGCGCCCGACCTGGTTCCAGATGGCGATGGCCTGCTCGAAGGCCTCGCCGGTGACCACGTTGGTGCCGTCCGCGGTGACCAGGTAGCTGCCCGAAGGCAGCGCGTCCATCAGGCGTTTGGCGATCGAGGTCGCCTCCTTGGTGTCCTCGATGTGGCCGAGGATGTTCAGCATGCAGAGCGCGACGGGCTGCTCGAGGTCGAGCAGCTTGCCCGCGCGCTCCAGGATCAGGTCCGGATCGCGCAGATCCGCGTCGATGTAGTGCGTGGCCCCTTCGGGGCTGGACGTGAGCAGGGCGCGGGCGTGGGCGAGGACGACCGGGTCGTTGTCCACGTACACGATGTGCGCGTCGGGCGCCGTGCGCTGCGCGATCTGATGGGTGTTGTCGTGCGTGGGCAGCCCCGTTCCTATGTCCAGGAACTGCCGGACGCCGGCCTCGCCCGCGAGATACGTCACCGCGCGGCTGAGGAAGGCACGGGAGTGCTTGGCGATCGGCACGATGGACGGGTAGATCTCGAAGAACTGGTCACCGATCGCCCGGTCGACCTCGTAGTTGTCCTTGCCGCCCAGCCAGTAGTTCCAGATGCGGGGCGAGCACGGGACGGTGATGTCGATCGCCGGGCCGGGCGCGGGTGCTTCTGCGGTCATGGGGCATCTCCTGAGGGGACGTACAGGATGTATGCGGTACGCGGGACACGCGTCGTGCATGCGGTACGCGGGACACGCGTCGTGCATGCGGTACGCGGGGACATGCGTCGGCTCAGTAGTACTCGTCGAGCAGCTGCTCCAGGAACCGCACGCTGGCCTCGGAGGTCGAGGCGGCCGCGGAGACCTGGTCCATCACCATCATGTAGTTCTCGACATCGGCTCGTTTGTCGAGATACAGGGCGCTGGTGAGCTGTTCGAGATAGACGATGTCCGGCAGGTCCGGCTCGTCGAAGCGCAGAATCGTTATCGGCCCGCCCGCCGCGGCGAGCCCGCCGGCGCCGAACGGCGCCACCTGCAGCGTGACATGGGGCAGTTCGGCGACCTCGATCAGGCGGCGCAGCTGGGTGCGCATCGTGAGACGCCCGCCCATGGGACGGCGCAGCGCGGCCTCGTCCACCACGAACCAGAGCTTCGGCGCCTCGGGCCGGGTGAGCAACTGCTGCCTGCGCAGCCGCAGTTCGACCTTGCGCTCGATCTCGCGCACCGAACCCCGTGCCTCGCCGAGGCTCACCACGGACCGTGCGTAGTCCGCGGTCTGCAGCAGCCCCGGCACGAACTGCACCTGGTAGCTGCGTATCACGGCGGCCGCCTCTTCCAGGCCGAGGATCGTCTCCAGCCAACTGGGCATGACGTCGCTGTACTTCTGCCACCAGCCGGGGTTGCTCGCGCGCCGCGCCAGCTCCAGATACTCCGCCCGCTCGTCGGCGCCGGAGACACCGTAGAGCGTGAGCAGGTCGGCGACGTCCCGCTCCTTCTGGGCCACCCGGCCCAGCTCCACGCGGCTGATCTTCGCGTGCGAACCGCGGATCGCGTCACCGGCCTCTTCGCGCGTGATCCCGCGCGCCTCGCGCAGCCGGCGCAGCTGGGTGCCGAGCACGATGCGCAGCACCGTGGGCCCGCCGTGCCGCTGAGCAGGTGTCGACCGGAGTTCGGACGCCCCCGCCACCTCGGGAGCACCCTCTGCCCGAGAGCCCGTCATGCCATCCCCAAGTTCTCGAATCCGCTCGAACAGGGGAGACCCCATGTGCTCCCCGCTGGCTACGCCGTGGATCCGGCGAGTTCCGTTGTGTCCGTCGGCCGCAGGCGCAGAAAACAGGGCCCGGGCCGCCCGGCGGCTCAGTGTCGCACCGGCGCGCGCCGTGTGTACAGCGTTCCGAACTAAACGTGGTCCAGACTTAGTTGGGCGCCTACGCAGGGTAGTCGCGGTACGCGTACCGGTTCTCCGACGCTACGTCAGATCGTCGAAGTCCCCGTCCTTGGCCCCCGCGACGAACGCCGCGAGCTCGGCTCTCGTATAGATCAGCGCGGGCCCGTCGGGGAAGCGGGAGTTGCGCACGGCGACCTGCCCGTCGGCGAGTTCCGCGACCTCGACGCACTCCCCGTTGGCGTTGGAGCGGCCGCTCTTGCGCCACCGGACACCTTCGAGCGCGGCCGCGGACATGCCGTTGTCATAGTCCCCGGAAAAGGCGTGTGGTGAGCGCATGCGGGTCTCTCCCCCTGGGCGTGTACGTGCGGATGTACTTGCAAGCGTAAGCACAGACGTACTTGCAGACGTTCTTGCAGGCGTTCTTGCCGATGTGCTTGCAGTGACGCGGGGGACACCCCACCATGTCGGCGTATGGCCCATTGACCAAGGGCCTTTTCGAACAGGGGAGTTCAGGTGACGACTGCCGCAGGCCGCCCGGAGGAGCTGCTGCTTCCCGCAGCAGTGACCGGTGCCGACTCGGCGACTCTTTCGCTCCCCGCCGACTTCGGATCGGAGAAGGCGGCCTGGGCGTTCGTGGACGCGACCCTGGACCGCTGGCGGTGCACCGCGCTCGCGCCGCGGGTGCACACCGCCGTCGGCGAGCTGGTGGCCAACGCGCTGGAACACGGCCTGTCCGGCATTGATGCAGAACCCTTTCCGCACCCGCTGGTCGTCGCCGTCCTGAGCGAGGGCCCGGACCTCCTGTGCGCGGTCTTCGACCCGGGCCCGGGCCTCCCGGTCAAGTCGGCGGGCCACGGTCTGCATGTGGTCGACGCGGTGAGCGACGCCTGGGGCTGGACCGAACCGGGCCCCTGGGGCAAGGGCGTATGGGCGGCGGTGACCCGGTCCGGCGGCGGCCCGGCACCGGCCACCGTGCAACGCCTGCTCCTCCTCGCGGAGTTCTTCACGGGCAACGAGCAGCCCCGTCTGGTCACCGCGCAGGCGGCGCCGAGCGTGACGGGCCTGCTCTAGGACCCGGCGGGCGGAGCGCCGTTCAGAGGATCCCCGCTCCGCGAGCCGCCCTGATCCACTGGGGGAACTCGGACAGCAGCCGGTCGTAGAGCTCCTCGTCGGAGACCTTGTCGATGTCGTCGACGGCGAAGAAGCCCACGTTGTCCACGCGCCGGCCCGGCAGGGTGTCGAAGCGTTCGAGCACGCCGTACGAGGCCCGTCCGAGCCCGACGAACTGCCAGAACACCGGTTCCTCGACGGCCTCGCGCAGCTGCGCCTCGATCGCCGCGTTGCGGTAGACCCCGCCGTCCGAGAAGAACAGCACGAGCGTCGGATCGGCCGAGGGATGCTCGCGGACGTACGAGCGCACCTCGGCGATGACCTTCTGCTCCTCGTTCTGGATGCCGACGAGCCGCATGTCGACCTGCTCGTCGAGCAGGCCCCTCTTGCGCTTCTTCGGACGCAGGAGGCTGATCTCGCCCACCCGTACGTGCAGTTGGAGCCAGCGCGGCAGCTCACCCAGCCACAGATCGGGCAGCCGGGCCGGGTTGGACGCGAAGGTCCACGCCTGCATCGCCCCGTCGTCGTCCAGCTGCGCGACGACGGCGGCCATCCGCTCCACGACGCCCGCGACCGTGCCGCGCTGGTAGAGCGCCGACATGGACCCGGACGCGTCGAGCACCAGGATCACCCGCGCCTTCACCCCGGTCGCCCCGTGCTTGGCGAGGCTGACGGCGACCTTCTCCTTGCGCAGGTCGAGGCGCTTGCGCATGTCGACGGGGAGGTTCTCCTCGCCCTTGGTCATACGGGGAGGAGGCGGGGGAGTCGGCGCGAGGGTGGGGGCGGGCGCGACCGGAGGCGCGGAAGGCGGCGCGACCGGTGGTGCGGAGTGCGGCGCGGGCGGGGGAGTCACCGGCGCGTACGGAACGGGCGGGGACGGAACGGGCGGGGACGGGACGGGCGGGGACGGGACGGGCGGAGACGGAACGGAAGATGAGGCGCCGGAAGAAGGGGCGCCGGAAGAGGAGGCGCCGGAAGAAGAGGCCGCGCTCTCCTCCTCGTCCACGCTGATCCCGAAATCCGTGGCGAGCCCCGCGAGCCCCGAGGCGTACCCCTGCCCCACGGCCCGGAACTTCCACTGCCCGCCGCGCAGATAGAGCTCGCCGCCGATGAACGCGGTCTCGCTCCCCGCCTCGGTCTCGAACCGCGCGAGCTCCGCCCCCGTACCGGCGTCGAGCAGTCGCAGCGTGAGCTCGGCGAGCTGCCCGAAGGTCCCGCCGTCCGCCGACGCGGTGAGCACCACCCGCTCGATCTCCGCCTCGAGCCGCGTCAGCTGCACCTCGACGGAGTTGGCGACCACGCCCGGCTGCCGTTCGGTGCCCAGATAGCGCACGGCGCCCGAGGCGTGCTCGGGCTGGTTGTAGAAGATGAAGTCGAGGTCGTCGCGCACCCGCCCGGCCGAGGTGAGCAGCAGTGCGGAGACATCGGCGTCGGGGCTGCCCGGCCGGTCCGCCCAGCTGAGCACCGCGCGTACGGAGGCGGCGGGTACCGGGATGTTGGCGCCTTTGCGCATCGGTGTCGTCACCCGGCCCAGTCTGCCGACCGGGCCGGGTGACGGCCAGGGGCCAAGGGCCCCGCGAACCTCAGCCGAGCACGAGCAGGGCGGCGATGGCCGGCCCGAACGCCCCGCCCAGCTGGTAGCAGAGCACGAACAGGCCGATGGCGGAGGGTCGTTGGGCGGCAGGCGCCTCCTTGCCCGCGTACACCGACAGGACGGCGTTGCTGCCGGTCGCCGCGAACACCGCGAGGGCCGCGGCGACGAGCAGCAGCGGCGCCCAGGCGGCGTACACCGCGGTCAGCGGCGCCAGAGCGCCCAGGGCCAGGAACACCCCGTACACCGCCCGCCGGCTCATCCGCACCGACGCGGCGGCGATCCCCCAGGACAGGGCCGATCCGGCGAGCAGCGCGATCAGCTGCCCGAATCCGATGGAGCTCTGGGCCCATCCGGCGCGGTCCGCGATCAGCCGCGGCAGGGCGAAGAGCAGCGTGAAGTACGAGGTGGAGACGGCAAGGGCGGTCAGCGCGGCGCCGATGAAGCGGGGCGAGCGGACCACCGCGGACGGCACCAGGCCCTCGGGCCGCCGCCGCACATGCAGCACGAGCAGCCCGGCCGCGACCAGCGCGGCGACCAGGACGGGGAGAGCGGCACCGGTCTGCGGGATCAGCACCAGCGCGGTGGCCAGCGCGACCACGACGCCCGCTCCACGTACATCGAAGGAACCCCCGGGCGCAGGAGCCGACTTGGCGTACCGCGCCACCATCGGCACGGCCACCAGGGAGACCGCGGAGATGAGCAGCGAGACCCGCCACGAGGCGGCCTCGCCGAGCAGGGAGCCGAGCAGCGGCCCCGCCGCCCCGAGCACACCGAACCCTGAGGTGATCACTCCCATCCGGCGGGCCGATCCGGCCGCCAGACTCATCGCGACCGCCACGAACCCGGCCCCGCCCAGCGCCTGCGCCGCCCGTCCCACGAGCAGCGCGGGCAGCCAGGGCGCGAACGCCACCAGGGCGCTGCCCGCGACGACGAACACCGAACTCACCCGCAGCGCGACACGGACGCCGCGCAGCCGAAGGAGCCCCGCGAACAGCGGCGTACCGATCGCCATGGCCCAGGCGAACGCCGTGACGATCCAGGTCACGGAGGCCGTCGACACCCCCAGCGAGGCGGCCGTGCTCGGCAGGATCAGCACGGCTGCGTTGGCGCCGGCGGCGATCGGGGCGGCGAGCAACGCCAGAAGCAGTGACGGGACTTGACGTGCGGCCACCGCTTCACGCACCGCGCCCGGAGTGACGGACTGGACGGCCATGGCTCCCCCTCAACATTGATTATTTCAACGTTGAGATAAAAGCATCAGGTATCGTTCAGCGTCAACTGTTTCAACGTTGAGAGATCTCTGGAGGTGCCGTGGGCGACGCGAGCGGAGACGCGGTGGACGCGATCATCGGCCAGTGGGAGGCCGAGCGGCCCGACCTGGCCGACGACCTCTGGCCGGTCCAGGTCATCGGCCGGCTGCAGCGCCTCGGCTGGATCCTGGAGAAGGAGATCAAGGCCTTCGC
This sequence comes from Streptomyces mesophilus, assembly GCF_040300965.1. GTDB lineage: Bacteria > Actinomycetota > Actinomycetes > Streptomycetales > Streptomycetaceae > Streptomyces > Streptomyces mesophilus_A. Next base: position 20,652 of record NZ_JBEPEW010000130.1, read on the forward strand.
CGCCGAACGCGGCCTGGAGCTGGGCGAGTTCGACATCCTCACCACGCTGCAGCGCTCGGGCCCCCCGTACGAGCTGACCGCCGGCGCCTTCCGCAAGGCCGCCATGGTGACCTCCGGTGCGATCACCAACCGCATCGACCGTATGGAGGCCAAGGGTCTGGTCGAGCGGGTGCGCGACACGGGCGACCGCCGCGCGGTGAAGATCCGCCTCACGGAACGCGGCCATGAGGTGACCCGCACTTTCATGAAGGAGCACCTCGCCAACGAGGCCCGCATCCTCGCGGACTTCGGACGCGAGGACGCCGGGGAACTCGCGGCGAAGCTCCGCACGCTGCTGGTGACGCTCGGGGACACGTCGATCAAGTGACGCGGAAGGTCGGCCGACAGGTGCGGGCGGTCAGTCGACCTCGAGCCGGCCGACCTTGAATCAGCGGGCCCCGGGTCAGTCGACCTTCAGCTCGGCCACCGCCTCCGGCCCCGCCCCCGTCTGCACCATCCGCACCCACCGCACCGCAGCCCCGCGCTCGAACGGCACCCACCGCTTCCCGTCCACCGACGTCTCCACCCGGTAACTGCCGTTCGCCGAAACCGACTTCACGGGCCGCACCCGCCCCAGATCCACGCTCAGCGAGGCCCCGGCCCGCTCCGGCTTCCATGCCGTCGCCGGGCTTCCGTCCACCGCCGCCGCCGCGTAGAGACCCGGCTCCTCGGAGCTTGCGGAGGCCGGCCGGCACCGCGCGAGCGAGCCGCCCGGTGCGAGGTCGGGGCGGCGCGTCTTGAGGACGGCCGGCTCGTCGGCGGTCACCGGGAAGGAACCCTGCGGCGACTCGACCGTGAAGGGCTTCCCCGACGTCAGGCGCACGGTCGTCTCGCGCGGCCCCACGTTCACGTCGTACGTGCGCCCGCGCCACGACAGGCCGTACAGCCGTACACCGGAGGCGAGTTGAGGCGGCAGCACCGGGTCGAGGTGCACCGCGTCCGGACGCAGCCGCAGCCCGGTAAGACCGTGCGTGAACACCTGAAGGAAACCGCCCTTGCCCGTCAGGAAGTCCTGCGCGGGGGAGCCGGCGAGAGGATCGTGCGCGCCCGCCTTCTCACCGCGCGCCTCCGAGAACAGCGCGAACGGACCGCGCACGAACGGCCGGATGGAGCGCTGCAGATAGGTGTACGCGGAGCAGCCGGGCTCGCCGATCGCCGCGGCGTCGACCGCATGCACCGAGTCGGTCATCGCCGGCCCGTCCGGGTCCGTGATCGCCGCGTAGTGGTCGAGGGTCGCGGCGGCCGCACCCTTCGGCATCGGCCACTCCAGCGGATACATGAGCAGCACGGTGTCCGCCTGCTTGATCCGCGGATCCTTCAGGCGCTGGAACCCCTCGTACTGCCAGAAGATCTTGCGTCGCGCGTCATACGGGATCCGCAGCCTGTCCGCGATCCGCCGCCAGGCCGGATCGGGCCGCCCGCCGAGGAGTTCGACGGCCTCGGCGGCGTGGCGCAGCGTGGTCGCCGCGCCCGCGTTGGTGAAGACCGCGTCGTCGACACCGTTGCTGTACTCGTCGGGTCCGGCCACATCGCGGATCGAGTACGAGCCGTCCTCATTGCGTTCGGCCTTGTCGGCCCAGAACTCCGCGATCCCGCGAAGCAGCGGCTCCCCGCGCTCGCCCAGCCACCGCCGGTCACCGGTCGCCAGCCAGTACTGCCAGGCCGCCAAGGCGATGTCGGACTGGAGGTGCACCTGCGTGAGGCAGTGCGGCGGGCGCCAGCTGTGGCACTCGGACCAGAGCCGGCCGTCCGACCCGCTCGTCCAGGGGAAGAACAGGCCCTTGAAGCCGAGCCGCCGGGCGTTGTCGCGGGCGCCGTGCATCGTGTGGAAGCGGTAGTCCAGTACGGGGCGGGCGAGTTCGGGCCGGGTCGCGAGCAGCGGCGGGAACATCCAGGTCTCCGCGTCCCAGAAGACGAGGCCCGCGTAGTTGTCGCTGCTCAGACCGACCGGCGAGAGACTGTCGCGGCCGCCGCGGCGCAGCGCCGTGTACAGGCCGTACTGCGCCGAGCGCGTCCACAGCTGCAGATCCTCGCGTCCCGGCACCTCGATCCGTGCGGACCACAGCCCGCGCCAGGCCGCGGTGTGCGCGGAGAACAGGGCGGGCCAGCCGCGCAGCGCGGCGTGCTGGGAGGCCTGGATCGCGGCCCTGCGCGAGGCCGCGGTGGTCCGCGCACCGCCGACGCCCACGAACTTCACGACCTCATAGCTCCGCCCGGAGCGCACGGCGAACTTCGCGGCCTGCGCCACGCTCAACTTCTGCGCCGCACCGGCCGGTTGGATGCGCCCGGGCGCCCGCAGCGTCGAGGCCAGTGCCCCGCGCGTCCCGGTCCCGTCCGCGCGGAAGGCCACGTCGACGGTGGCCCGGCCGCTCGGCCCGCCGCCCTCGTGCGTGAGCCGCCGTGCTCCCTGGCCGTCGATCCGGTCGACGACCGTGGCGGTGCCGTTCCAGTGCGGGGTGACCCGCAGCCGCACCGCGCCACCGCGTGCGTTGTTGCGGTCGGTGAGCACGTCGTAGACGAGGTCGGTACGGCGGCCGTCCGCGGCGGTCCAGGTGAGAGAGGTCCGCACGAATCCGCAGCGCAGGAAGAGCGTCTGGCGGTACGCGGAGGTCCTGCCCTGGGCGCCGTACGCCTGCGAGCCGGCGAGGAAGTCGAGCGTCGTCCAGTTCGGGAGCGCGGCGACGGCCTGGCGTCCGGACTCCTGGTCGATCCCGTGGAGACCGGCCGCGAACGCACCGTCGTACCGGGGTGTGAACAGCGGCCACCCGGTCTTGCTGTCGGACACCGCGTACCCGTGCCCGCGCGGCGGCACCCGCACCCCGAGCAGCCCGTTGCCCACGTAGGCGTGCGCGGGGCCGGTCTTCAGCGGATCCGTGGAGCTCGGCGTCCAGCCCGGGGAGGGCGCACAGCTTCCGCCGGGGGCCGTACGGTCCGAGGGGTCGGC
>NZ_JBEPEW010000131.1:0-23045 GCF_040300965.1 Streptomyces mesophilus
CCCGCGGCCGCCCCGCCGCCCCCGGCCGCCCCGCCGGCCGCGCCCGCTCCCGTCCAGCTCACCAAGGTGACGCTCACCAAGAACGCGCCCACCGTCTCGCTCACCAAGCAGGGCGGCACCTCGGGCGGGATGCGCATCAACCTCAACTGGGAGGTGCGCAAGCAGTTCAAGGGCTGGGGCGCCAAGCTGGGCCGCGCCGTCGCCATGCACTCGGACCTCGACCTGGACCTGTGCGCCCTCTACGAACTCTCCGACGGCCGCAAGGGCGTGATCCAGGCGCTCGGCAACGCCTTCGGAGCGCTCGACCGCCCGCCGTTCATCCATCTCGACGGCGACGACCGCACGGGCGCCAACGCCTCGGGCGAGAACATGTCGATCAACCTCGACCACAAGAACGCCTTCCGGCGCATCCTGATCTTCGTCACGATCTACGAGGGTGCCCGCAGCTTCGCCGACCTCAACGCGACGGTGACGCTGACCCCGCAGCACGGTGCGTCCATCGACTTCTCGCTGGACGAGTGCACGGTTCCGTCGACGGTCTGCGCCCTGGCCCTGCTCACCAACGAGCACGGCGATCTGCTCGTCCGCCGCGAGTCCCGCTTCCTGGTCCCCGAGCGCGGCGTCAGCCCGCAGCGCACCGTCGACTACGCGTACGGCTGGGGCCTCGACTGGACCCCGGGCCGCAAGTAGCGACGCCTCGTCACCGGTCGGGGGCGGGTTCCGTACGGTCGGGCCGCGCATAGGTGCGGCCCTTCCACGCGGCCCCGCGTCCCCGGTAGTGCTGCACGGCCGAGTCCACGGTCATCAGCAGATACAGCACCGCCGTCCCCGGCAGCAACGGCGCGAGCCAGAGCGGCTGCCGGTAGTAGCGAAGCATCGGGACATACGTGGCCGTCATCACCAGCCACGCCAGGCCGGCCGCCCATGCGGCCGGCCCGTCCCCGCGGGCGAGCGCCAGGAGCAGACCCGCCGGGGGCACCACGTACACGAGCAGCAGGCCCGCGACCGTCCCGAGCAGCAACAGCGGCTGGTGGCGCAACTGCGCGTACGCGCTGCGCGAGACCATCCGCCACAGATCACCGAGCCGTGGGTACGGGCGGACGCTGTCCACCTTGTCGGCGAGCCCCAGCCAGATCCGGCCGCCCCTCGACTTCACCGCCCGCGCAAGGGCCACATCGTCGATCACGGCGTGCCGGATGGACTCCGGCACCTCTGCGCGGGCCGCGGCCTCGTCGCGCAGCAGCACGCACCCGCCTGCCGCGGCCGCCGTCCGCGACCCGTCCACGGCGATCCGGCGGAACGGGTACAGCTGCGCGAAGAAGTAGACGAACGCCGGAACGATCAGCCGCTCCCAGACGCTCGCGGCCCGCAGCCGCGCCATCTGCGAGACGAGATCGAACCCGGAGCCATGGGCGGCCGCCACCAACTCCCGCAGACTGTCCGGCTCATGGGAGATGTCCGCATCGGTGAGCAGCAGGTATTCGGGCTGTTGGGTGCCGCGTGCCTCCGCGATCCCGTGCCGCACCGCCCACAGCTTCCCCGTCCAGCCGGCCGGCGGTTCGCCCGGCGTCGTCACGGTCAGCGGAAGCCCGCCGTGCTGAGAGGCGAGGGTACGGGCCAGCTCCCCGGTGCCGTCCGAGCTGGAATCGTCCACGAGGAAGATCCGCGCCTCACCGGGATAGTCCTGCTTGAGAAGCGACGGAAGGCTGAGCGGGAGCACCGCGGCCTCGTCCCTGGCCGGCACGACCAGGGCCACCGAGGGCCAGGTCGCGGGATCCCGGCGGGCGGGCAGCCTGATATCCGTACGCCAGAAGAAGCCCTGCGCGAGCAGCAGCCACAGCCAGGCGGCCAGCGACGCGGCGGCGGTCCAAGCGAGTGCGCTCATCCACGCGATGATGCCCCACACCAGGGCCGCAAGGGCGCAATCATCTATGGTGGCCGGGTGAAGATCGCGCTCCTGGACTCCGGAATCGGCCTGCTCCCCGCCGCCGCCGCGGTACGGCGCCTGCGGCCGGACGCCGATCTCGTGCTGACCTGCGACCCCGAGGGAATGCCCTGGGGCCTGCGCACCCACGAAGACCTCACCGCCCGGGCGCTCGCCTGCGCCGAGGCGGCTGCGGTCCGGCAGCCCGACGCACTGATCGTCGGCTGCAACACGGCCTCCGTGCACGCACTGCCCGCCCTGCGCGCCCGGCTGGAACCGCAGATCCCGGTGATCGGCACCGTCCCCGCCATCAAGCCCGCCGCCGCGGGCGGCGGACCCGTCGCGATCTGGGCCACGCCCGCCACCACCGGCAGCCCGTACCAGCGGGCCCTGATCGGCGAGTTCGCGGCCGGAGTCGACGTCACCGAAGTGCCCTGCCCCGGTCTCGCCGACGCCGTCGAGCACGCCGACGAGGCGGCCATCGACCGGGCGATCGCCGCGGCAGCTGCCCTCACGCCGAAGAACGTGCGCGCCGTCGTCCTCGGCTGCACCCACTACGAGCTGGTCGCGGAGCGTATCCGCGCCGCCGTGCAGCAGCCCGGCGACGCGCCCCTCGCCCTGCACGGCAGTGCCGGCGCCGTCGCCGCCCAGGCCCTGCGCCGTATCCACCTCGAGCCCGCACCGGACGCCTCCGCCACGGGGTCGCTGACCGTGCTGCTCACCGGCCGGGAGGGCGACCTCCCCGCGGCCGCGCTCGCGTACGCGGAAGGCCGCCGGCTCAGGGTCGCCAGCGCCGCGCGCTGAGTCCGCAGGACCCATGGGGCACCTGGGCAGGACCCATGGGATACATGGGTCGCACAACTGAATGTCACGCTCCGCGATCCCGTGCCTTCGCAGCGGAACACTAGTAGCCTTCACGCCATGAGGGACCCCCACGAAGAGCGGGGCGCACAGCCCCAGCCGGAGATCTGGACCGGCCGTGCCACGAACCGTGTGCAGTGGCTGCTCGCCAGCTTCGGCGCGGCCTGCATGGCGCTCGGTATCGAGCTGGCCGTCGACTCGCCCTGGACCTCCGGGCTCGCGCCCCTGGTGATGGCGGTGGTCGGCTGCGTGGCCGCGGGACTGCTGATGCTCTTCGGCACCCTGGCCTTCGTTCATGTGGCGGTACGGGTGGACACCGAAGCCCTCGAAGTGCGCTGCGGGCACATGGGTCTGCCCCGGCGCCGCATCCTGCTCGACAATGTCGTCGCCGCCGAGTTCGCCCCCAAGATCACGCCGCAGCAGTGGGGCGGCTGGGGCTGCCGCTGGCGTCCCGAGAAGGGCACCGCCGTGGTCGTACGGCGTGGTGAGGGGCTGGTCCTGAACCTGGGCGACGGAAGGAAGTTCACGGTCACGGTCGACGATGCCGAGGCCGCGGTGCACTTCATCCGTGAACGTCTGAGGCTGCCCACCGCCGGTCCCGCACAGGGCGCCTGACGTCCGCTGTCCGCCAGGCGCGGACCGCCTGACCTCCGGTTCTCCGGACGCCCTTGGCCTGGTCACAGCCGCGCGCCGTAGACTCCGCGGCGTGACAGCCACCATCGCCCCGACCGGCGAGCAGACCCCGCCCGCACCCGAGCCGCGCGGCCGACGGCTGCTGCGCGCGCTTGTTCCCGCCGCGGCGGCCGCGCTCAGCGGTGTGCTCCTCTACGTGAGCTTCCCGCCGCGCACCCTGTGGTGGCTGGCGCTGCCCGCGTTCGCCGGGCTCGCGTGGTGTCTGCGCGGCCGCGGCTTGAAGAGCGCGCTCGGCCGCGGTTACCTCTTCGGCCTCGGATTTCTGCTGCCGCTGCTCGTGTGGACGGGTGTGGAGGTCGGCCCCGGTCCGTGGCTCGCGCTGGTCGCGATCGAGGCGCTGTTCGTCGCGGTCACCTCGGTCGGTATCGCCGCCGTGTCCAAGCTTCCGGGCTGGCCGCTGTGGGCGGCCGCGGTGTGGACCCTGGGCGAGGCGGCCCGGGCACGGGCGCCGTTCGGCGGTTTCCCCTGGGGGAAGGTCGCCTTCGGGCAGGCCGACGGGGTGTTCCTGCCGCTGGCCGCGCTGGGCGGCACTCCGGTGCTCGGTTTCGCCGTGGTGCTCTGCGGGTTCGGTCTCTACGAGGCGGTACGGGTGTTCCTCAAGTACCGCCGTACCCGCACCCTGCACCGGGGTACCGCGGCCGTGGCGCTCGCCGCCGTCGCCGTGCCGCTCGTCGGCGCGGTCGCCTCGCTGCCCCTGGTCTCCGACGCGGCCGAGAACGGCACCGCCACGGTCGCCGTCATCCAGGGCAACGTCCCGCAGGCGGGACTCGACTTCAACGCCCAGCGCAAGGAGGTCCTCAACCACCATGTGCAGGAGACGCTGAGGCTCGCCGAGCGGGTCCGTGCGGGCAAGGTGAAGAAGCCCGACTTCGTGCTCTGGCCGGAGAACTCCTCCGACATCGACCCCTTCCGCAACCCCGACGCGTACGCCGATATCGACGCCGCCGCCAAGGCCGTGGGCGCGCCCATCTCCGTCGGCGGTGTGGTGGAGGCCGACGACGGCCGGCTGCTCAACGAGCAGATTCTCTGGGATCCCGTGAAGGGGCCCACCGAGACGTACGACAAGCGGCAGATCCAGCCGTTCGGCGAATTCCTGCCGATGCGCTCACTGGTCGACATGATCAACCCCGCCTGGGGGTCCATGGTCCGCAAGGACTTCAGCCGGGGCAGCAAGCCCGGAGTGTTCACCATGGGCGGCGCCGAGGTGGGGCTCGCGACCTGTTACGAGGCGGCGTTCGACTGGGCCGTGCGCGACACGGTCACCCATGGCGCCCAGCTGATCTCCGTGCCCAGCAACAACGCCACCTTCGACCGCAGCGAGATGACCTACCAGCAGCTCGCCATGTCGCGGGTCCGCGCCGTCGAGCACAGCCGCACCGTCACCGTTCCGGTCACCAGCGGCGTCAGCGCCGTGATCATGCCGGACGGCGAGATCGTGCAGCGCACCACCTGGTTCACCGCGGACACCCTGGTCGCCGAGGTGCCGCTGCGCTCGTCGCAGACCCCGGCCACCAAGCTCGGCATCGCGCCCGAACTGGCGCTGGTCGCCGTGGCCTTCGGCGGGATCGGCTGGGTCATCGCACGGCGGGTGCGGGCACGGGGCGCGGCCGAGAAGTGACGGCGGCGGCCGCAAGCAGCGCCGCGGCGGCCGAAGCTGCGGCTAGCAGTACGAAGAGCGCGGCATGGCCGCCCAGGGCGGTGGCGAGACTCGCGCCCGCCCAGGGTGCGAGCGCAGCCGCGAGGGTGGCCGGTGCGGCAAGGAGCGCCGAGAGGCGGCCGTAGGAGCCGGTGCCCCAGCGGTCGGCGACGGCCGTCGCCTGCAGAAGCGTGAGGTTGCCGCGGACCATGCCGGCCGCGACCGCCAGGACGATCAGGAGCGGGACGGGACCGGGCACGAGCCCCAGGGCCCCGGTGGTGGCGCCGCCCGCGGCGATCAGGGCGACGGTGCGGGTGGTGACGCCGGTGCGTTTCGCGAGCGTGGCGTACAGGGCGCGGCCCAGGGTCTGGCCCGCGCCTCCGAGGCCGAGGGCCCAGGCGGCGGCGGTGGGGGTCGCACCTCGTTCGGTCATCAGCGGGACGATGCCGATCACCACCGCGTACACCGCGAAACCGGAGAGGGTGAACGCGGCGGCCAGCAGGACGAAGGGGCGACTGCGGGCAACCAACCCGTTCCTGCCGCTCTGTTGGGCCGGAGCCGCCGGGGCCGGTGGCCATGGTGCGCGCAGGGCGAGTGCGTGGGCGGGGATCGTGACGGCGGCCAGGATGACGGCGAGGACGGCGTACGTGGTGCGCCAGCTGAGGTGTGCGGCGAGGGCGGCGGTCAGCGGGGCGAAGAGGGTGGAGGCGAGTCCACCGGCGAGCGTGATGACGGTCAGGGCACGGACGCGGTCCGGACCCCACCAGCGGGTCACCGCGGCGAAGGCGGGCTGGTAGAAGGTCGCGGCCATGGCGGCACCGGCGAGCATCCAGCCCGCGAAGAACAGCGGAAGGCCGGGAGCGCTCGCGACCATCAGGACGGCGGCCGTGGCGAGGACGGAACCGCCGGTCATGACGGCACGCGGTCCGTACCGGTCGAGGACGCGGCCGACGGGGATGCCGACAGCCGCCGAGATCAGCAGGGCCAGGGAGAAGGCGGCGGTGGCCGTGCCGGTGGGCCAGCCGGTGTCGGCGGTGATGCGGGGGAGCAGCACCGGGAAGGCGTAGTAGACGATTCCCCAGCCGGTGATCTGCGTGGCGCACAGCGCGGGCAGGACGGCGCGGGGCCGTGACCGGTGCTGCGTACCGGTCACGGCCCCGTCGGTGTGGGCCTTGGGCACGTTGCTCAGCAGCCGCCGGCAGCGGGCGCACCGAGCTGGACGAGGGCGGGGGTGCCGCAGCAGCCCGCGTCGGCCTGGCCCTCCTGCGGGGTGGCCTCGTCGAACAGGCCCGCGCCGCCGCACACGCCCGTCTCCGGCAGGGTCAACTCGACGCGCTCCGCGGCATCCTGGTCGCCGGCGAGGGCGGCGGCGATGGAGCGGACCTGCTCGTATCCGGTCATCGCGAGGAACGTGGGGGCGCGGCCGTAGGACTTCATGCCGGCCAGGTAGACGTCCTGCTCGGGGTGGGAGAGCTCCTTGACCCCGTGCGGGTAGACCGTGCCGCAGGAGTGGACGTTCGGGTCGATCAGCGGGGCCAGCTCGACCGGGGCCTGCAGCCGCTCGTCGAGGGCGAGGCGGAGCTCGTCCACGAAGGAGAGGTCGGGGCGGAAGCCGGTCAGGCCGATGACCTCGTCGACCGGGTCGAGGCGGCGGCCGTCGTCGCCCGCCAGCACCAACTGTCCGTCCTGGTGGACGATTTCGTACGTACGGAAGCCGGTCACGGCCGTGGCGTACCCGTTGTCCACCGCGGCCTTGGCCGCGAGGCCGAGCGCACCGCGTGCGGGGAGCTGGTCGGACTCGCCGCCGCCGAAGGTGCTGCCACTGATGCCGCGGCGCAGCACCCATACCGCATGGGTGCCGGGCTCCTGCTTCGCCAGCTCGGCGAGGGAGGCCAGAGCGGTGAAGGCGGAGGCGCCGGAGCCGACGATCGCCGTGCGCTTGCCCGCGTAACGGGCCCGTACAGCCGGGTTCTGGAGGTCGGGGACGCGGTACGAGATCCGGTCCGCGGCCGCGCGCTCACCGAGGGCGGGCAGACCGTCGCCGCCGAGCGGACCGGGGGTGGACCAGGTGCCGGAGGCGTCGATGACGGCGCGGGCGAGGAGGCGCTCCTCGGTCCCGTCCGCGTAGGTGACATGGACGGTGAAGGGCTGCTCCTCGCGGTCGGCGTCGACCACGCGGTCGCGCCCGGTACGGGAGACGCCGGTGACGGTGGCGCCGAAGCGGACGCGGTCGCCGAGCGCGTCGGCGAGGGGCTCCAGGTACCGCCCGGCCCAGTCGCCGCCGGTCGGGTAGGTGGCGCCGTCCGGCTTGACCCAGCCGGTGGGTGCGAGCAGCTTCTCGGCGGCCGGGTCGACGACCTCGGCCCAGGTGGAGAAGAGGCGGACGTGCGCCCACTCGCGGACCGCGCTGCCCGCCGAGGCACCGGACTCCAGGACCAGGGGTTCCAGACCGCGTGCGGTGAGCTGGGCGGCGGCGGCCAGGCCGATGGGGCCGGCTCCGATGACCAGGACGGGCAGGGTGGTGGTGGACGTACTCACGGCGGGGTCCCCTTTGTTTCGACGTTTGTCGATGGCTTCGGCGTCAGCATCGCACCTGATTCGATGAACGTCAACATAGATGTTTGTCGAATACCTGGGTAGGCTTGAGGCATGTCCACCATGAAGAGCCTGCCGCTCCTGGAGCCGGAGACCGCCGAGGCCGCGACGCCCTGCTGCCCGCCCCTGACGGAGCGCACGTTCACCGCCGAGGAGGCCGAGCGCACCGCGAAGATGTTCAAGGCGCTCGGTGATCCGGTACGCCTGCGCCTGTTCTCCGCGGTCGCTTCGCACCCGGGCGGCGAGGCGTGCGTATGCGACATCTCCGACGTCGGGGTCTCCCAGCCGACGGTCTCCCACCACCTCAAGAAGCTCAAGGAGGCGGGTCTGCTCTCCTCCGAGCGGCGCGGCACGTGGGTGTACTACCGGGTGGAGCCGTCCGTGGTGACGGCGATGGGCAACTTGCTGGCGCCTGCGGGGAATTGACCACCCGGCGTATCCGGGCGTGCGGTGCCGGGGTGCGTTTACGGCGCGGGTTCTGGTGCGGTCGGCTACGCGGGGGCCGACGTCTTGCCTTCGGGCTGAACGTCTGTTTAGTATCCTGAACATGCGTTCAGTCGGTGAGGATCGGACCGGTCGCGCGGTCATCCGGGACGAGGCATTGCGCCTCTTCGCGGCACGCGGCACTGAGCGGGTGACGGTGCGACAGGTGGCCGCTGCGGCGGGCGCGTCTCCCGCGCTGGTCATGCATCACTTCGGGTCGAAGGACGGACTGCGTGACGCCGTCGACCAACATGTCGTGGCAACCGTGGAGGAGCTGATCGCCCAACTCGCCCGCGCGGCACCCGCCGACGCGCTGCTACGGCAGTTGCCGCCCGACTCTCCCGTCCCCGAATATCTGGGGCGGCTCCTGGTGGAGGACAGCGCCGCCGGGCAGCGGCTCTTTGAGCGTCTCCTCGGCGCAAGCCGAGACGCGCTGCAGGTGATGGTGGCGGAGGGCACCGCGTCCAGCGGTGACGATCCGTCCGTGCGTGCCGCCTTCCTCCTTGTCAACGATCTCGCGGTGCTACTGCTGCGGAACCGCCTCATCCATGCCCTCGACCTCGATCCGCTCTCCGCGGACGGACTCACGCGCTGGACGGGGGAGGTGGCGAACATTTACGCCGAGGGGCTCGGGGGGCGTTCCAGCTCGCCGTAGGCCAGGGCATCGCCTCGTCGCGCCTCGCTTCGCCGGACATGTCGTGCCCGCCCTCGTCGCGCCTGCCTTCGCCGGACATGTCGTGCCCGCCCTCGTCGCGCCTCGCTTCGCCGGACATGTCGTGCCCGCCCTCGTCGCGCCTCGCTTCGCCGCACATGTCGTGCCCGACGCCGCACTCCGCCGAGAAGGAGAACCCTGATGCCCGTCATCTCGACAGCCGGCACAAAGGTGCCCTACAGCGTCGTCGGCAGCGGCCCCGGACTCGTCCTGCTGCACGGCACCAACAGCGATGGCGCCTCGGCCTTCGGTCACCTCGCGCCGCGCTTTCCCGGCCGAAGGGTGGTCACGCCGGATTACGCGGGCTCGGGTGCCTCCACCATCCCTGACGGACCGCTCCAGTTGGAGGTGCTGGTGCAACAAGCGGCGGCGGTCGCCCGTACGGCCGCTGAGGAGCCGGTGGACTTACTCGGTCATTCGCTCGGCGCGGTGGTGGCCGCCGCTCTCGCCGCCGACCACCCGGAACTGATCAGACGGCTGGTGCTCATCGCCCCGTGGGCGGACGGTGAGGACCCCCGGCACCGGCTGGTCTTCGAGACCTGGCGGCGGCTCGAGGACGTCGACCCGGAACTGAGCCTGCGCTACGGCCTGTCCGTCGCCTTCTCGCCGCGCTTCCTCAGCGGCCTCGGCCACGACCGCCTCGCGCAGCTCGCCGGCGGCACGTTCCCACCGGCCACCGACCGCCGTATCGACCTCGACCTGCGCCTGGACCTCCGCGACCGGCTGCCCAGGATCATCGCGCCGACCCTGGTCATCGGCCTGACCCAGGACTACTTGGTCCCGGCCGAGCGCGCCATGGCGGTCCACGCCGCGATCCCGTCGAGCCGGTACGCCGAGCTCGACAGCGGCCACGCCGTCCTCCTCGAACAGCCCGGCCAACTGCTCGGCCTGGTCCGCGACTTCCTCGACAAGGAGCACGCATGATCCGCCACGCCGACCCACAGTACGGACCGGGCGCCCGTAACCGCCTCGCCGGGACCACCGACCCGACCGAGCGCGGCGCCCACGCCGCCTTGGAGTCCTTCTACTACTCCCTGAACAACCGGGACGCCGACGCGCTCCGCGGCAACTGGTCGACCCACTCGCTTGCCCAGCTCAACAACCCCCTCGGCGGAATCCTCCGCGGAGGTGATGCCATCGCCGGCCTGTACGCGACCATCTTCACCGGGTCCGTCCGCGTCGAGGTCACCTTCGGCGACGTCGTCGAGTACATCGGCGACGGCCACGCCGTCTTCGCAGGCCGCGAAACAGGCACCTACACCGTTGCCGGCAGCGCTGCGGTCCCGCTGCACATCCGCACCAGCCGCTATTTCCGCTATGAGGACGGACACTGGCGGCAGTTCCACCATCACGGCAGCATCGACGACCCGCACGCCCTCGCTGCCTACCAGGCCGCCATCCAAGGCGCCTGAACCCACCAACTGTTCAAGCGGCATCGGAGGAGCGGTACTCATCCGGGCGGCCGCAAAGCATGAAGGTGGCGCTCAGGCCGTCACGTCCTGAGCCTGGCCGGAGCGAACTTCTTGCGCCAGGCCAGCGACACGTAGACGAGTGCGATCAGGACGGGCACCTCGATGAGCGGTCCGACGACACCCGACAGGGCCTGACCGCTGGTCACGCCGAAGGTGGCGATGGCGACCGCGATCGCCAGCTCGAAGTTGTTGCCGGCCGCCGTGAACGCGAGCGTCGTGGTGCGGTCGTAGGCGAGCCCGATCGCCTTGCCGAGCGCGAACGTGCCGAAGAACATGATCGCGAAGTAGACAAGGAGCGGCAGCGCGATGCGGGCCACGTCCAGCGGCTGCGAGGTGATGGTCCTGCCCTGCAGCGCGAAGAGGATGACGATCGTGAAGAGCAGGCCGTAGAGGGCCCAAGGGCCGATCTTCGGCAGGAACTTGGACTCGTACGACTCGCGCCCGAGCTTCTTCTCGCCGATGCGGCGGGTGAGGAAGCCGGCGAGCAGCGGGATGCCGAGGAAGACGACGACGTTCAGCGCGATCTTCCACATCGAGATGTCGAGCTGCTCGCCCTCGCCGAGACCCAGCCAGCCGGGCAGCAGGTCGAGGTAGAACCAGCCGAGCAGGCCGAACGCGAGGACCTGGAACACGGAGTTGAGCGCCACGAGCACGGCGGCGGCTTCGCGGTCGCCGCAGGCCAGGTCGTTCCAGATGATGACCATGGCGATGCAGCGGGCGAGCCCGACGATGATCAACCCGGTGCGGTACTCGGGCAGATCGGCCAGGAAGATCCACGCCAGCGCGAACATCACCGCGGGCCCGACGATCCAGTTGATGACCAGCGACGACGCCATCAGCCTGCGGTCGCCGGTGACGGCGTCGAGCCGGTCGTAGCGGACCTTGGCGAGGACCGGGTACATCATGACCAGCAGGCCGAGGGTGATGGGCAGCGAGATCCCGCCGATCTCGACCTTGGCGAGGGCGTCGTTGAGGCCCGGGATCACGCGGCCCAGGCCGAGGCCTATGGCCATGGCGAGAAGGATCCACACCGCCAGGTACCGGTCGAGTGTGGAGAGCTTGGCGACGATCGAGGCATCCTCGCCACCCTTGGGCGGTGAGGCGGTGCCGGGTTCGGTCGCGGTCATCAGCAGGCTCGCTTTCGGTTCGTCTCGATCGTCGTGCGCGCGGTGGCGGCCAGCTCGCCGAAGGAGGCGGCAAGCGCCTCGATGACCTCGGGCTTCAGCTTGTAGTACGTGAAGCGCCCGCACGGCTCCGTCTCCACCACGCCCGCCTCGCGCAGCACGCGCAGATGGTTGGAGAGGTTCGTCTGCCGGGCACCGGTCTCCTCCACGAGGTGGGTGGTGCACAGGGTCTCGTGGGCGAGCAGGGTCACGATCTGAAGCCTGAGCGGATCGGCGATGATCCGGATCAGATCAGTGGTGGCTGACGTCATCATGGGCTGATACTGTCACATCAGTGGTGGCTGATACCACTCGCTGCTGACCTGAGACGCGGTCCGCGGTCCGCGGTCCCCGATGGTCGATCGTCGCCGTCGACAGGTGGTCCGTGATGTGGGATCCGCGATCGATCGCCCCGCGCCGTAAATCCACGTGAGACAAGAGAGACCCGCGATGTCCGAGAAGCCGTCCGTTCTTTTCGTCTGCGTCCACAACGCCGGCCGTTCGCAGATGGCGGCCGCCTGGCTGACCCACCTCGCGGGCGACCGGATCGAGGTCCGCTCGGCCGGCTCGAACCCTGGCGACGCCGTGAACCCGGCCGCCGTCGAGGCCATGGCCGAGGTCGGCATCGACATCTCCGCCGAGTCGCCGAAGATGCTCACCGTGGACGCGGTCAAGGAGTCGGACGTCTGCATCACGATGGGATGCGGCGACACCTGTCCCGTCTTCCCCGGCAAGCGTTACCTGGACTGGGAGTTGGCGGACCCGGCGGGCCAGGGTGTGGCGGCCGTGCGTCCCATCCGCGACGAGATCAAGGTCCTGGTCGAGGGGTTGATCGCAGAGATCGCGCCGGAGAAGTCGGTCTGATCGCGGAGAGCGGGCGTATCAACTGCAGCAGGAGCCCCCGCTCTGCGCCGGTGCGGCGACAGTGACCACGGCGGCGGAGAGCGGCTTGGTGGCGCGGACGATCGCGGAGTGCATGCCGTCGGCGACCTGGTGGGTGGGGGTGACCTCGACGCCGGTGAACCCGGCCGTCTCGAGGCCTTGGCGGTACTCGGCGAAGGAGAGCGCACCCGCGATGCAGCCCACGTAGTTGCCGCGCTCGGCCCGCTGCTCCGGAGTGAGTGCGTCGTCCGCCACCACGTCCGAGATACCGATCCGGCCGCCGGGTGCGAGCACGCGGAACATCTCGGCGAAGACCGCGGGCTTGTCGACGGACAGGTTGATCACGCAGTTGGAGATCACGACGTCGACGGTGCTCGCGGGTAGGGGCACCGACTCGATCGTCCCCTTGAGGAACTCGACGTTCGTCGCGCCGGCCTTCTCCTTGTTGGCCAGTGCAAGGGCCAGCATCTCGTCGGTCATGTCCAGGCCGTACGCCTTGCCGCTCTCGCCGACACGGCGAGCGGACAGGAGGACGTCGATACCGCCCCCCGAGCCGAGGTCCAACACCCGCTCGCCCTCGCGGAGTTCGGCGACGGCCAGGGGGTTGCCGCAGCCGAGCGAGGCGGCGACGGCCTCGGCGGGGAGGGTCTCGCGGTCGGTGGCCGCGTAGAGCCCGGACCCGAAGTTCTCGTCGATCTCGACGCCCTCCGGGCCGCAACAGGCCGCACCTCCGCCGGTCACCTTCAAGGCGGCGGCCGCGTATCCGGCGCGGACGGTCTCCAGCAGTTCGGACTGCTCGCTCTTGCTCACGTCGGCTCCTCGGTGATCCATTGTTTCGACGTCTGTGAAATCAAGGCTGCCTGTTGATTCGATGAGAGTCAACATAGAGGGGCGTCGAAATAAGAAGAGGAGGGTGCGGTCGTGACATCGATCGACTATCGTCGATCATCGATGAATGAGACCGAGTGTGAGCCGGGCCCGCTGAGCCACGAGGACGCCGCCACCTATGCCGCCTGGTTCAAGGCGCTGGCCGACCCCATGCGGGTACGCCTGCTGAACCTGCTCGCAGCCGAGCGGCGGGCGATGACGGTCGGCGAGATCGTCGCGCGGCTGCCGATCGGCCAGTCGACCGTTTCGCACCACCTCCGGATTCTGGCCGAGGTCCGCTTCGTACTCGCCGAGCGGCAGGGAACCTCGACCCGCTACGAGGTCAACGGCGCCTGCCTGGAGTGCTTCCCGGCCGCGGTGCGCGCCATCATGGGGCAGCCATGATCATCACGGCACTCACCGCTGCCCACGCGGAACAGGTCCTGGGCATCTACCAGTCGGGCATCGACGAAGGAAACGCCACCTTCGAGACCGAAGCCCCGATCTGGCGCGCATTCGATGCCGCCAAGATGCCCGAGCACCGCTTCGTCGCATTGGCCGCCGACGGCGAGAACGTGCTGGGCTGGGTCACCGCGACGCGCGTCTCCGACCGATGCGCCTACGCCGGTGTCGTGGAGCACTCGGTATACGTCCACCCCGCGGCACGCGGCCAAGGTGTCGCCCGCGGATTGCTCGGTGCCCTCGTGACCTCGACCGAGGCCGCCGGCATCTGGACGATCCAGTCGGGCATCTTCCCCGAGAACACGGCGAGCCTGCGGCTGCATCGGAGCCTCGGCTTCCGGCGCATCGGCACGCGCGAGCGCATCGGCCGCCTGCACGGCCGGTGGCGTGACGTGGTCCTCGTCGAACGCCGCAGCCCCGCCATCAGTTGAACCCCGCCCGGCCCCGGCACGCCGTGGGCATGGCCGAACCGTAGATCAGCCGCGCGTTAGGGTCGGGGCATGGGTACCCCCGACTTCATCCGCGAGATCCGGGCCAGCGCGGGCCATCAACTCCTCTTCCTGCCGGGCGTGACGGCGCTCGTCTTCGACGACGAGGGCAGAGTGCTGCTCGGCCGTCGCGCGGACACGGGCAAGTGGTCCGTGATCGGCGGCATTCCCGACCCCGGGGAGCAGCCCGCCGCCTGCGCCGTACGAGAGGTGTACGAGGAGACGGGCGTCCACTGCGTACCCGAGCGGGTCGTGTTGGTGCAGACGCTCGACCCGACGATGTACCCCAACGGCGACCACTGCCAGTTCATGGACATCACGATCCGCTGCCGCGCCGTCGGCGGCGAGGCAAGGGTGAACGACGAGGAGTCGCTCGAGGTGGGCTGGTTCTCCGTGGACGCACTGCCTGCGCTCCACGAGTTCGGCCTGTTCCGTATCAAGCAGGCGCTGCTCGACGAACCCACCTGGTTCGACCCCACCGTCTGAACCGGCCTCAGACCCACACGGTCCCGAGCCACACGGCCGCCGCCGCGAGCACGATCAGGGCGATGTTCAGCCCGGTCTCGCGCACCTCGCCGCGAGACAGATGCAGCCGCATCGCCCCGATCTGCAGCAGCACAAGACCGGCGGCGGCCGCTATGGCCAGCCATGGGGCGATGCCGGTCAAGGGCGGCAGCAACAGGCCCAGGGCGCCGAGGACTTCGACGACCCCCAGCGCTCTGAGCGCCGGCAGCGGGACCGTGTCGACCCAGGCCATCATCGGCTTGAGCTTCTCAGGGCTCCGCACGGCTTTGATGCCGCCCGAGTAGAGGTAGAACAGGCCGAGCAGTACGCCGACGATCCAATAGGCAACGGTCATGAGGGCCCCCTGGAAGCTGGGTCACGGGCAGGAAGTGGCCTCATGATGAGTCAGCGTCGAGACGCTTACAAAAGGCACACGGATGTGCCTGACGCACAGGGAGCTGTCATGTCGCAGGCGCAGCCGGGCACGCCGTACGAGCACACCTGCATGATCCGCGGGGACGGCGGCCAGTCGATCCGCGCCGTACTCGACCGGATCTGCGACAAGTGGACGCTCCTGATCGTGGCCACCCTCGACGAGAAGCGGATGCGCTTCGGCGAACTGCACCAGCACATTCCGGGTATCTCGCAGCGGATGCTGACCCTGACCCTGCGCCACCTCGCCCGGGACGGACTCGTCTCCCGTACGGCCTTCGCGGAGGTGCCGCCGCGCGTCGAGTACGCCCTGACCCCGCTCGGCAAGAGCCTGATCCCTCCGGCGTTGACGCTGGCCGCATGGGCCATGGAGAACAATGCGCGGATCATGGAGAGCCGGGTCGCGCACGATACGGGCGACGGCCGGCCGAGCCCGCCCACGGAATAATCCGGGGCCGATTCCGCTTGATCCTCTGTCGTACTTTACGATTGCCGTCTTTGTTTGCGTCCGCACAGAGCTGACGGCAGGACCGAGGAGCAGGCCCCATGACCACCGCACCGCCGGTGACCCAGCACGTTTTGGACAACCCGGCGTACGCCGCGCTCCTGGGCCCGCACGCCCACTTCGCCGAGCGCTACGGCCGTGCACTGAGCTACCCCTCGGATGTGACGCTGTGGCAGGGCCTCCCCGATGAGCCCGACGCCCAGGACTGGGCCGACCTCGCCGCGCTCCGCGGCCCCGGGGCCGAGGTCGCGCTGCCCGGACTGCGGTCCATGCCGCCCGCCGACTGGAAGATCACCTTCGAAGGCCAGGGCGTCCAGCTCGTCGACGAGTCCGTCGACGCCCGCCCGGACCTCGAAGCCGTACGGCTCGGCCCCTCGGACGCCCCCGAGATGCTCGACCTCGTCGCCCGGACACAGCCCGGCCCGTTCCTGCCGCGGACCGTGGAGCTCGGCACCTATCTCGGCATACGGCGCGAGGGCCGCCTCGTCGCGATGGCGGGGGAGCGGATGCACCCGCCCGGCTATACCGAGATCAGCGCCGTCTGTACCGACGAGGACTTCCGCGGCCAGGGCCTCGGCACCCGTCTCGTACGCGCGGTGGCGTTCGGCATCCGCGAGCGCGGCGAGATCCCCTTCCTGCACGCGTCGACGGAGAACGTAGGCGCGATACGCCTGTACGAGTCGCTCGGCTTCCGCCGCCGGGGGATCACCCGGTTCGTCGGTGCGAAGGTGCCCTGCCCGACGGCGGTCTGAGCGCCTCACTCCTTGCGGTACGCGTAGGCCTCCCGGGCCGCCGCCTCCACCGCATCCAGATCCGCCCCCGCCGAAGCCGTCACCACCGCGGCCACCGCGCCCTCGACGAAGGGGGCGTCCACCAGCCGTGATCCGGGCGGGAGTTCGTCGTCCTCGGCCAGCAGCGCCTTCACCGTGAGCACCGCGCTGCCCAGGTCGACAAGGAGCGCGACACCGGCGCCGCGGTCCACCGAGTGGGCCGCGGCGGCGATCAGGTCGGCGCTGGTGCCGAGGCCCCCGTCGGGCGTGCCGCCGGCGGCGGCGACCGGGGCCAGGGCCTTCCCGCCGGCGAGGCCGGACGCGAGGTCCGCCACGGCGGTCGCCACCGGACCGCTGTGCGAGACGAGGACGATGCCGACCAGCGGCGACTCGGTCATGCGCCCGCCCCGCCCTCGCCGGCAGCCCCACCCTCGCCGCCCGTCCCGCCCGCGCCCGCCGCCTCGGCGAGCGCCGCGATCAGCAGTGCCGAGGACGTGGCCCCCGGATCCTGATGCCCGATACTGCGTTCACCGAGGTAACTCGCCCTGCCCTTGCGGGCGATGAGCGGCACCGTCGCCTCGGCGCCGTCCGCGGCGGCCTGAGCGGCCGCCGAGAACGAAGTGGCCAGGGCCGCGACCGCCGGATCGAGCGCGTCCAGCATCGTCTTGTCGCCGGGGACGGCGCCCCCGAGCTTGGCCACCGCCTCCACGCCCGCGCGCAGCGCGGCCGCCAGCTGCTCGGCGGATACCTCGGGTTCGTCGCCCAGCTCCTTGCCGGTGCGACGTAGCAAGGTTCCGTACAGCGGGCCGGACGCGCCACCGACCGTGGAGATCAACTGCCGTCCGGCCAGGACCAGGACGGCCCCGGGTGAGGTCGGCGCCTCCTTGTCCAGTGCGGTTGCGACGGCGGTGAAGCCGCGGCGCAGATTGCTGCCGTGGTCCGCGTCGCCGATGGGCGAGTCCAGTTCGGTCAGTCGCGTCGCCTCACGGTCGACGGCGGCAGCGGTCGCCGTCATCCAGCGGCGGAAGAACTCGGCGTCGAGCACAGGGTCTCCTGTCAGGGGTGGTCGGTGCGGTGCGGTGCGGTGCGGCGGGGACGGTCAGATTCCCCAGCGCAGTGCGGGCGTACGGACCGGTGCGTCCCACAGCCTCAGCAGTTCCTCGTCGATCTGGCACAGGGTCACCGACGCACCGGCCATGTCGAGGGAGGTCACATAGTTGCCCACCAGCACCCGGGCCACGGCGATATCGCGTGCGGCGAGCACCCGCGTGACCTCCGCGTGGAAGCCGTACAGCTCGAGAAGCGGTGTCGCCCCCATGCCGTTGACGAGCAGCAGCACCGGATTCGTCGGGCGCATGTCGTCGAGGATCGCGTCCACGGCGAACTCCGCGATCTCCCCGGAGGTCATCATCGCGCGCCGCTCACGGCCCGGCTCGCCGTGGATGCCGATGCCCAACTCCAGCTGTCCGGCGGGCAGATCGAAGGTGGGGCTGCCCTTGGCGGGGGTCGAGCAGGCGCTGAGCGCTACGCCGAAGCTGCGGGAGTTCTCGTTCACCTGGCGCGCGATCGCCTCGACCCGCTCGAGCGGCATGCCCTCCTCGGCGGCCGCACCCGCGAGCTTCTCCACGAACAGGGTCGCGCCCGTCCCGCGCCGGCCGGCCGTGTACAGGCTGTCGGTGACGGCCACATCGTCGTTGACGAGGACCTTGGCGACCTGGATGCCCTCGTCCTCGGCGAGCTCGGCGGCCATGTCGAAGTTCATGACGTCGCCGGTGTAGTTCTTCACGATGAACAGCACGCCCCGTCCGCTGTCCACCGCCGCCGCGGCCCGCACCATCTGATCCGGCACGGGGCTCGTGAACACCTCGCCCGGGCAGGCGGCCGAGAGCATGCCGCGGCCCACGAACCCGCCGTGCAGCGGCTCGTGACCGCTGCCGCCGCCGGAGACCAGGCCCACCTTGTCGGCTACCGGTGCGTCCCGTCGTACGATCACCCGGTTCTCGACGTCGACCGTCAACTCCGGGTGGGCGGCGGCCATGCCGCGCAGCGCGTCCGCGACCACTGTCTCCGCCACATTGATGAGCATCTTCATTTCGGCCGCCTTCAGTAGGTCGGGTGTCCCTCGCGTCCGGTCTGTGCCCAGTATTGGCCAGCAGCCCGGCCAGGTCACGGGTGCGGAGCGGGTGCGGCAGGGCGAATCACACCCGATGCACCATCAGGTGGCCACCGCCGACCCGGCCGCCCCGCCCGCGAGCCGTCCCGCACCTAGGCCGGCGTATCCACCGGCAACCGCGGACACACCTGATGCACCAGCTCGAACAACCGGCGCTCATTGCCCGCGAGTCCGGCCGCGGCAAGGGCCTGGTCCGCCTCGGCCATGGGCGGAGTGAGCACAGTGATCGCCATGGGCGCGCTGCGCGGATCCTCGAGCGCGGCGCGTGCCGTCTGGAGGAGGCGGATGTAGGCCTGCGCTGCGACAAGTTCGAGCTCGGTCATGTCAACTGCCCTTTCGTGCAAGGTCACGGGCCTTCCCCCTGAAGGCCTCGGACCGACCAGTCTTGCGTACGGCACTGACAACGCCCCGCGACCTGCGCAGTTGCCGCTCTGTCCGGCACCCGGGCAGCCGATCCCCGACCCATGGGGGCCCGTCATACTGAGCGCTCCCGAAGATCACTCGGGTGGGCGCGACAGGGATCAGGCACACGTGACTAGGAGCGAGCGATGAGCGAGCAGAACGGCACCCACGCCGAGGCCGGGTACAGGACGGTGCAGGAGACACAGCCCTCAAGTGCCGTGCCCCTCAAGGAGATCGAGGCCCGCTTCACCGAGGCCCTCTCCGCGCCCCGGGCCGAGGTGTTCG
This sequence comes from Streptomyces mesophilus, assembly GCF_040300965.1. Classification (GTDB taxonomy): domain Bacteria; phylum Actinomycetota; class Actinomycetes; order Streptomycetales; family Streptomycetaceae; genus Streptomyces; species Streptomyces mesophilus_A. The sequence continues at coordinate 19,310 of NZ_JBEPEW010000131.1, forward strand.
GCCGGATACAGCGGGCGGCGCGCGCCCTGCCCGACAGCCGGGTGGTCCGGGTGATCCCCGGATTCGGCGTGCACGAGACCGCGCCCGTGCAGGTCATGGTCCTCACCCTGAAGGAAGGGGTGCGCCAGGCACTCGTCGACACCTTCACCAACGAGGCGTTCTGGGCCGGCGTGGAGAGCGCACTCGAGGAGTGCGTCACCGGCCTCGGCTCCCAGGAGGGCGCCGCCCATCTGCGGTTCCTCGACAGCGGGCCGGACTCCACCGCGTACACCTGTGATCTGCTGTTCGCGCTGCAGGACGAGGAGACCCAGGGCGCGCTGTACGCGGTCTCCTTCTGCGTACGGATCGAGGTCGCTCTGCCCAAGGAGCGGGTGCTCGCGCTGACGCTCGAGGACACGGCCCAGTTCGCGGTCCGGCTGGACGCCGTGAGCGTGCGCCACGAGGTCTGAGCAGGTCGGCGGTAGCGCTCGCCCACACCCGTAACCCCGAATATGTGGACGCGCGACACATGGGCCGATGGACGGTGTGTCTCTAGCGTTTCCCGCCATGACGAGCCAACTTTCCGGGCGGCCCGGCCTCGCCGCGGCCGCCGCCGTGGACCTCTCGGGGCGCAGTGCCCTGGTGACCGGCGGCGGCAGCGGCATCGGCCGGGCCTGTGCCCTGGCCCTGGCCGAGGCCGGCGCCCAGGTCCATGTCGTGGACCTGGACGCCGAATCGGCCAAGGAGACCGCCACGGAGGCCGGCGGGATCGCGCATGCCGTGAACCTCGCCGACCCCACCGCACTGCACGCGCTGCCCCGCGAGATCGACATCCTGGTCAACTGCGCCGGCCTGCAGCACGTCGCGCCGATCGAGGAGTTCCCGCCCGAGCGCTTCGAACTGCTGCAGAAGGTCATGGTCACCGCGCCGTTTCTGATGATCCAGCGGTGTCTGCCGCATATGTACGCGCAGGGCTGGGGCCGGCTCGTGCACATCTCGAGCATGCACGGCCTGCGCGCGAGTGCTTTCAAATCCGCGTACGTGACCGCCAAGCACGGGCTCGAAGGCCTGAGCAAGGTCGCCGCGCTCGAAGGCGCCCCGCACGGCGTCACCAGCAACTGCGTGAACCCCGGCTACGTCCGCACCCCGCTCGTCGAGGGCCAGATCGCCGCACAGGCCCAGGCCCACGGCATCGACCCCGAAGCCGTGATCGGTGAGGTGCTCCTGGAACGCTCGGCGATCAAGCGTCTGATCGAACCCGAGGAAGTGGCCGCGGCGGTGCTCTGGCTCTGCGGCCCGCACACCGGTTTCATCACGGGCACCTCCCTCCCCGTGGACGGCGGCTGGGGCGCCAACTAGGCACCCGACCCCCGTCCGGCCCGCATCCCCCAGTTCAGCCCGCACACCCCCGTCCCCGCACAGCCGACCGAAACGGTGGCCTCACCATGACCAGCGTCAGCTCCGCACCGCCCAACCCCGGCGGGATCCGCCGGATCGTCGCCGCGAGCCTCGTCGGCACCACCATCGAGTGGTACGACTTCTTCCTCTACGGATCCGCCGCGGCCCTGGTGTTCAACACCCTGTTCTTCCCGGACAGCGACCCGCTCGTCGGTACCCTGCTCTCCTTCCTCACCTACGCGGTCGGCTTCGCGGCCCGCCCCCTCGGCGGCGTGGTCTTCGGGCACTACGGCGACAAGATCGGCCGCAAGAAGCTCCTCGTCATCAGCCTGATGATGATGGGCGGCGCGACCTTCGCGATGGGTCTGCTGCCCACCCACGCCACCATCGGCGTCGGCGCACCCATCCTGCTCACCCTGCTCCGCCTGATCCAGGGCTTCGCGCTCGGCGGCGAGTGGGGCGGCGCGGTCCTGATCGTGTCCGAGCACGGCGGCGCCAAGCAGCGCGGATTCTGGGCGTCCTGGCCGCAGGCCGGCGCACCCGGCGGCAACCTGCTCGCCACCGGTGTGCTCGCGCTGCTGGCCGCAGTGCAGTCGGACGCCGCCTTCCTGGCCTGGGGCTGGCGCATCCCGTTCCTGCTGTCCGGGGTCCTGGTCGTGATCGGTCTGTGGATCCGTATCTCCGTCTCCGAATCGCCCGTCTTCCTGGAAGCGCAGGCGAAGGCAGCGGCCCGCGCCGAGCAGGGCGTCAAGGACGAGGCGCCGGTCGTCGAGGTGTTCCGGCGCAGCTGGCGCGAGGTGCTCACCGCGATCGGCACCCGCTTCGGCGAGAACATCTCGTACTACGTCCTGACGGCGTTCCTGCTCGTCTACGTCACCGTCCACCTGGAACTGCCCAAGAGCACCGCCCTGAACGCGGTACTGATCGGCTCCGCCGTGCACTTCGTGACCATCCCGCTGTGGGGCGCCCTGTCCGACCGTATCGGGCGCCGGCCGGTGACACTGATCGGCGCGGTGGGGATGGCGGTGTGGGCGTTCGCGTTCTTCGCCCTGCTCGACACCGAGTCCTTCCCGGTGATGGCCCTGTCCGTGACTGTCGGACTGCTGTTCCACGGGGCGATGTACGGGCCGCAGGCCGCGTTCATCTCCGAGATGTTCGATACGAAGGTCCGCTACTCGGGTGCGTCGATGGGCTCCCAGCTGGCGTCGATCATCGGTGGTGCGCTCGCCCCGATCATCGCCGTGGAACTCCTCAAGGACTACGGGAACTCCACCCCCGTCGCCCTCTACCTGGCGGGCGCGGCGCTGGTCACCGCGGTGACGGTGTGGATCGCCAAGGAGACCCTCGGCCGGGACCTCGCCAAGGACGGCGTGAGCGTCGAGAGCGACGCGAAGGTCCCCGCTCCGGTGAACGGCTGACCGCCCCGGGCCCGCCGTGCGGCCGTCGAGAACGGCCACGTCACGGCGGGCCCCCGCCTCGTACGGGAAACGTATGCTCACCGCCATGAACGGTCTCGGCGACAACCCCCTGACCTGCGGCGCCGCCCTGCGCCGCCTCCTCGACCTGCTCGCCTCGGGAGCTGGCGCCGAGGAGTTCGCCCGGCCTGCCGCCGAGGCACGCGAGGCCGGGGCGAGCCCCGCCGAACTGGGCGAGATCTCCGCGGCCACCGAGGTGGCCCTGCGGATCCGGCGCACCCTCAGCCAGCACCGCCGGCGCGAGACCGAACTGACCGCCCTGTTCGACACCGCCAGCGACCTCGCCGCGCTGCGCAATCTGGACGCCGTCCTGCGCGCGATCGTGCACCGGGCGCGCCTGCTGCTCGGCACCGACGTCGCCTATATGTCGCTCAACGACGACACCGTGGGCGACACCTATATGCGCGTCACGGACGGCTCGGTGTCCGCCGCGTTCCAGCAGCTGCGCCTCGGGATGGGGGAGGGGCTCGGCGGGCTCGTCGCGCACACCGCCCGCCCGTACGCGACCGGCGACTATCAGGACGACCCGCGCTTCAAGCACACGTTCACCATCGACAGCGCGGTGGCCGAGGAAGGGCTGCACGCGATCCTCGGCGTACCACTGATGCTCGGTCCGAAGGTGATCGGAGTCCTGTACGCATCCGACCGCTCCCCGCGCACGTTCTCGCCGCAGGAGGTCAACCTCCTGTCCTCGCTGGCCGATCACGCCGCGATCGCCATCGACAGCGCGCGCCTGCTTGAGGAGACCCGGGCCGCGCTCGACGACCTCAACGCCGCCTCCGCGACCATCAGCGCGCACAGTGCCGCGATGCGCCGCGCCGAAGCCGCCCACGACCAGCTCACCGACCTGGTGCTGCGGGGCGGCGGCGCCGACGAGGTGGCCG
>NZ_JBEPEW010000132.1:0-22837 GCF_040300965.1 Streptomyces mesophilus
ATGGAGTGCATCCCGTAGGTGTTCATGTAGTACGGGAAGCGGCTCGAGCAGCCGATGCCCGAGACGAAGACGATGTTCTCCTTGGCGAGCCCGAGCTCGGGCATGAAGCCCTGCACGGCGGCGAGCACCGCGTAGTCACCGCAGCCGGGGCACCAGCGCACTTCCTGATCGGACTTGAAGTCCTTGGTGGCGAGGGGCACTTCGGAACGGGGTATCAGGGACAGCGCCTCAGCGGGCATCTTCGGCCTCCTGGATGGCGGTCGCGAGCTGCTCGGCTTTGAAGGGCATGCCGTTGACCTGGGTGAAGGACATGGTCTCGGTCAGGTACCGGGCACGGATGAGGGTCGCGAGCTGGCCGAGGTTCATCTCCGGGATCAGCACACGGTCATACGCCCGCAGTACGCGGTCGAGGTTGCGTGGGAAGGGGTTGAGATGGCGCAGGTGCGCCTGGGCGACTCGGCCGCCTCGGGCCCGCACGCGCCGTACGGCAGCGGTGATCGGGCCGTACGTGGAGCCCCAGCCGAGCACCAGCAGCTTCGCCTCGCCGGTCGGGTCGTCGACTTCGAGGTCGGGGACCTCGATGCCGTCGATCTTCGCCTGGCGGGTGCGGACCATGAAGTCGTGGTTGGCCGGGTCGTAGGAGATGTTGCCCGTGCCGTCCTGCTTCTCGATCCCGCCGATCCGGTGCTCAAGACCCGGCGTGCCCGGGATCGCCCACGGCCGGGCGAGGGTCTCCGGATCGCGCTTGTACGGCCAGAACACCTCCGTGCCGTCGTCCAGGGTGTGGTTGGGGCCCTGCGCGAACTGGGTGCGCAGATCCGGAAGTTCATCGACCTCGGGGATCCGCCACGGCTCCGAACCGTTCGCCAGATAACCGTCACTGAGGAGGAAGACCGGGGTGCGGTAGGTGAGCGCGATCCGGGCCGCCTCCAGAGCGGCGTCGAAGCAGTCGGCCGGAGTCTGCGGAGCGACGATCGGCACCGGCGCCTCACCGTTACGGCCGAACATCGCCTGCAGCAGATCGGCCTGCTCGGTCTTCGTCGGCAACCCCGTGGACGGGCCACCACGCTGAATATCCACGATCAGCAACGGCAGTTCCAGCGACACCGCGAGACCGATGGTCTCCGACTTGAGCGCCACCCCCGGACCAGAGGTCGTCGTGACCGCGAGGGAGCCGCCGAACGCCGCACCCAGCGCCGCACCGATCCCGGCGATCTCGTCCTCGGCCTGGAACGTGCGCACACCGAAGTTCTTGTGCTTGGACAGCTCATGCAGAATGTCCGAGGCCGGCGTGATCGGATACGAACCCAAGTACAGCGGCAGATCCGCCTGCTTACCCGCCGCCACCAGACCGTAGGACAGCGCCAGGTTCCCGGAAATATTGCGGTACGTGCCCGTCGGGAACGCCTTCGCCGCCGGCAACACCTCATACGAGACGGCGAAGTCCTCGGTGGTCTCACCGAAGTTCCAGCCCGCCCGGAACGCCGCCAAGTTGGCCTTCATGATCTCGGGCTTCTTGGCGAACTTCTGCTTCAAAAACGTCTCGGTGCCGTCAGTGGGACGGTGATACATCCACGACAGCAGACCCAGCGCAAACATGTTCTTCGACCGGCCCGCATCCTTACGCGACAGGTCGAACTCCTTCAGCGCCTCCACCGTCAGCGTGGTCAACGGCACCGGATGCACGCTGTAACCGTCCAGCGAGCCGTCCTCCAGCGGGTTGGTGTCGTAACCGACCTTCTGCATCGCCCGCTTGGTGAACTCATCGGTGTTCACAATGAGCTCGGCGCCACGCGGGACATCGGCGATATTCGCCTTCAACGCCGCCGGGTTCATCGCCACCAACACGTTCGGCGCGTCCCCCGGCGTCAGGATGTCGTGATCGGCGAAATGCAGCTGGAAGCTGGACACACCCGGCAGCGTGCCGGCAGGCGCGCGGATCTCGGCCGGGAAGTTCGGCAGCGTCGAAAGGTCGTTGCCGAACGAAGCCGTCTCCGAGGTGAAGCGGTCACCCGTCAGCTGCATACCGTCACCCGAATCACCGGCGAACCGGATGATCACCCGGTCCAGACGACGGACCTCCTTGGCGGACAGCTGTGTCGGTGCGGGGGCAAGGGATTCCACGGACATGCGCGTGTCGGCTCCTGTCATCACTGGGGCTGGTTCCCGTGCTTGCGGGATGGCTGCGTCACGTACTTGGTACGCAGTACGGCGAACGCGTCGATGAGCCGGACGCGGGTCTCCGCAGGGTCGATCACGTCGTCCACCAGGCCGCGCTCGGCTGCGTAGTAAGGGTGCATGAGCCGGTCGCGGTACTCCTTGATGTGCTGGCGGCGCGCGGCTTCCGGGTCGTCCGCGGCCGCGATCTCCCGCCGGAAGACCACACCCGCGGCGCCTTCCGCGCCCATCACGGCGATCTCGTTGCCGGGCCAGGCCAGCGAGATGTCCGAGCCGATGGAGCGGGAGTCCATGACGATGTACGCGCCGCCGTAGGCCTTGCGCAGGATCACCGAGACGCGGGGGACGGTGGCGTTGCAGTACGCGTAGAGCAGTTTCGCGCCGTGCCGGATGATCCCGCCGTGCTCCTGGTCGACGCCGGGCAGGAAGCCCGGTACGTCCACCAGGGTCACCAGGGGGATGTTGAACGCGTCGCAGAACTGCACGAACCGGGCTGCCTTCTCGCTGCCCTTGATGTCGAGGACCCCGGCCAGGGCCACGGGCTGGTTGGCGACGATGCCGACCACATGGCCGTCGAGGCGGGCCAGGGCGCACACCACGTTGGGCGCCCATGCCTCGTGCACCTCGAAGAACGCACCGGAGTCCACGCACTCCGCGATGACCGCGCGCATGTCGTACGCACGTTTCTGTTCGGACGGCACCAGCTCGCGCAGCACCGGGGTGAGGCGGTCGGGACGGTCGCCGCAGGGCTCCGCGGGCGGCTGCTCGCGGTTGTTGGAGGGCAGGAAGGAGAGCAGATAGCGCACATCCGCGAGGCAGCTCGCCTCGTCGTCGTAGGCGAACGCGGCGACCCCGGAGAGCGTGGTGTGGGCGTGGGCTCCGCCCAGCTCGTCATGGCTGATCTCCTCGCCCGTGACGGCCTGCACCACATCGGGGCCGGTGATGAACATCTGGGCGGTGCCCCGCACCATGAACACGAAGTCGGTCAGCGCGGGCGAGTAGGCGGCCCCGCCCGCGCAGGGCCCCAGCATGACGCTGATCTGCGGGATGACCCCTGAACTGCGCACGTTGCGCTGGAAGATCCCGCCGTAGCCGGCCAGCGCGGTCACGCCTTCCTGGATGCGGGCGCCGGCGCCGTCGCACAGCCCCACGAGCGGTGCGCCGGCCCGGGAGGCCATGTCCATGATCTTGTGGATCTTCTCGGCGTGCGCCTCGCCGAGGGAGCCGCCGAAGATCCTGAAGTCATGGGCGTAGGCGAAGACGGGGCGGCCGAACACCTCGCCCCAGCCGGTGATCACACCATCGGTGTACGGACGTCGGTCCTCCAGGCCGAAGCCGCTCGCCCGGTGTCTGCGCAGGCCCTCGACCTCGGTGAACTTCCCGTCGTCGAAGAGGAGTTGGAGTCGTTCGCGGGCGGTGAGCTTGCCCTTGGCGTGCTGCGTCATGGTGGCTCGGTCGCTCGGACCGCGCCGCATGGCGGCACGGACAGCCTCGAGTTCGGCGACCGTGCCGCGCTGCTGCCCGACCGGGGCGTCGTCCAGGGCGGTCATGGGAGGGTCCCTTCCGGTCGTCGTGAAGACCGCATGGCGCATGGGTCTCGTGATGATCCGGCGGCCAGCTTCTGCCATGCGGCTAGAAGGCGGTTCGAGCTTTGGACGACAACGGCTCATGCCTCGACCGCCGCTCCAGCGGCGCGCGAGTGCGCGTCGAGACGCCCCTGGCAGGCTCGCCCGCGTGAGCTCCGGCGGGATCGGTGAAGAGCCTCACCGAGTCCTCGACCGGCCCGCCGGCCGCATGCCATCCCCCACGGGCGACCCGCGGGCCTCCTCGCCCGCCCGTACGCCCCGCACGACAAGGAGCCCTCATGTCCCCCACGCTCGACGCCAAGGACAAGCTCGCGCTGCGCAACGCCGCGTACGGAGCGGTCACGCTGATGGCGGCCGCCGCCGGCGCCGACTCTCCGCACAAGGTGGCCACACAGGGCAGCATCGCCCTGACGTCCGCGACCGGTCTGGTCGGTCATGTCCTGGCGGAGAAGAGCCAGGTCGGCGACCTGAGCGGCAAATCGGCCGCCGAGATCGCCGACCGTGTCCTGCCCGCGCTGACGCAGGCGATGGAACTGCTCAAGGAGCGGGTCCCCGAGGAGGCCGAGAACTTCCGCGGCACCGTTCTGGTCGCGGTCGAGGCCTCCGCCCGTACCGGCAAGGGCGAACCGCAGCCCACGCTCACCGCGATGAGCCAGAAGATCACCCAGGCGCTCGACGCCGCCTGACAGCCGTCCCGCCGGCGGGACATGACATCCGCCGGCGGCCATGGACAGCCCGGCGTGCGCCGGGCTGTCCCGGCACCTGAGTGCCTTGAACGACCGCTGCCCGTGCGTGAACGTGAGCTGACGACGTGACAGGGCGAGGCGACTGAAGGGCAACGACGTGGGAGACACCGGTATGGACACCGATGTGATCGTCGCGGGCGCCGGGCCCACGGGCCTGATGCTCGCCTGCGAGCTGCGGCTCGCGGGCGTCGACGTGGTCGTGCTGGAGCGGCTGCCGCAGCGCTCGGGCGAGTCGCGGGCGGGCGGGATCCACTCCCGCACCCTGGAGATCCTCGACCAGCGCGGCATCGTGGACCGGTTCCTCGCCGAGGGCGATCTGCAGCCGGTCGGTCACTTCGCGGGCCTCTACCTCGACTTCGACGAGTCGGAGTCCCGCCACCCGTACCCGCTGATGATCCTGCAGTCCGACATCGAGCGGATCCTGGAGGAGTGGGCCGCCGAGCTCGGCGTCCGCGTGCTGCGCTCGAGCGAGATATGCGGCCTCGCGCAGGACGAGGAGAGCGTGACCGTCGAGACACGCAGTCCCGCGGTCACGGGTCCGACCCTCACGGCCCGCTATCTGGTGGGCTGCGACGGCGGCCGGAGCACCGTGCGCAAGCTGGCCGGTATCGGCTTCCCCGGCACCGAGGCGACGATGACGGCGCTGATCGGCGACGTCGAACTGCCGGAGCTCCCCGAGGACTATGTGTGGGTGCGCCGCACCCCTGGCGGCGACTACTCGGCGATCGCCTTCCAGCCCGGCTGGCACCGGGTGATCACCTCCGAGTTCGACCGGGTCGTGGACCGCGACGAGGAGGTCACCTTCGAGCAGCTGCGGGAGTCGATGATCCGGGTCGCCGGCACCGACTTCGGTATGCGCAACCCCCGTTGGGTCTCCCGCTTCAACGACGCGGCACGGCAGGCCGACCGTTACGTGGCCGGCCGGGTGCTGCTCGCGGGCGACGCGGCCCACATCCACTTCCCCGCCGGCGGGCAGGGCCTGAACATGGGTGTGCAGGACGCGGTCAACCTCGGCTGGAAACTGGCCGCGGTGGTACGCGGTCAGGCACCGCGGACGCTCCTCGACAGCTATCACGCCGAGCGCCATCCCGTCGCGGAACGCGTCCTTGCCAACACCCGGGCGCAGTCTGCGCTGGTGCGGCCCGGGCCGCAGACCGACGCGCTGCGTGAGGTGTTCGGCTCACTGATCGTGTTCGACGACGTCAACCGGTACCTGCGCCATCTCCTGACGGCGCTCGACATCCGCTACCCGATCGACGGTGACCACCCGCTCGTGGGCCGCCGCGTCCCGGACGCCTGGCTCGACGACACCGAGGACGCCGAGCGCGTCTACGAACTGCTGCACTCGGGGCGGCCCGTCCTGCTCGCACTGCGGGACGACACCGATCTGGCGCTGGTCGCCAAGGGCTGGGCCGACCGCGTCGACCTCGTGGAGGCGAGCAGCGGACAGGACTTGTGGAACGTACCGGCCGTCGGCGACATCCCCCCGCCGGCCGCGCTGCTCGTACGGCCCGACGGCCATGTCGCCTGGGCCGCCGCGGAGGGCACCGCGCCCGACCTGCCGGCGCTGCGCGGCGCGCTCACGACGTGGTGCGGGCCGGCTCTGCAGGGCTGAGCGGCATCGGACATCAACGGGCGCGGCCGACGACAGCCGGTAGGCGATGACCGCCGCGGCCCACGACAGCCGGCGCGCGATGACGGGCGCGTACGGGAAGAGACGGCGCGCCATGACGGCCACCGACGAAGGGACACCGCACGTGAGCAGCACGTGGTTTCGACGCTTCACCAAGTCCACGGGAGGCGGGCCGCGGCTCGTGTGCTTCCCGCACGCCGGTGGCTCGGCCACGGCGTTCAAGGAACTGGCGCACCATCTGCCGAGCGCCTTCGACGTGCTGGCGGTGCAGTACCCGGGGCGCCAGGACCGCTTCCGCGAGGAACCGTTCGCCGAGATCGATCCGCTCGTGTCGGCGCTGGCCGCGGAGTTGACCCGCGAGCTGGCGGCCGACGCCGGGCGGCCCTACGCCCTGTTCGGTCACAGCATGGGAGCGCTCGTCGCGTTCGAGACCGCGCGGATTCTGACCGCCGAACGGCGGCTGCCCCCTCCAGAGCGGCTGTTCCTCTCGGGCCGGGGCGGGCCCGAGCACCGCGACAGCGCGTACGAGATGTTCGACGACAAGGACGTGCTCGAGGACGTACGCCGCCTCGGCGGCACGGACCAGGAGATGCTGGAGGACCCCGATCTCCTCGAGCTGGTGATGCCGGCGCTGCGGGCGGACTACCGGATGCTCGGTGCGTACGAGTGGGGCGGGGGCGAGCCGATCGGCGTGCCGGTGACCGCGCTGACCGGGGACAGCGACCCGATGACGACGGTCGAGGACGCCCGCACCTGGCAGCGGTACACCACCGGCGACTTCGCCCTCGAAGTCTTTCCCGGCGGCCACTTCTACCTCTTCGACCATCTGGAGAAGGTCGCCACGGCGGTCACCGACGGGCTGCTCGCGGGGGCGGCCGCGGGCTGAGGTCACCTGGCGTATTCGGGCGTACAAGAGCCCGGCGACTGCACGTTGTCGCCGGGCTCTTCGTTGTCCTGCTGTGCGGAGGGGGCGCCTCTCCCTCAGTGCGTGGGATCACGTGCCGCGAAGCCCGTGACCCCACGTCCGGCGCGGTCAGATGACCGCGCCCTCCCTCGTACGGCGGCGCAGGCTCGGCCTGCTGGACTGGCCGAGGTCCTTCCACATGTCCGACAGACCGGTGATGGTACGCGCCGCGAACAGCCGCCGGATGGACACCTCCTGGCCCAGTTCCGTCCGGATCAGACCGACAAGGCGGATGGCTCGCAGCGAGTTGCCGCCGAGGTCGAAGAAGTCGTCGTCGATGCCCACGCGGTCCAACTCCAGTACGTCGGCGAAGGCTTCGGCCAGTTTGCGTTCCCGGTCGTTGCGCGGCGCACGGTAGGCGTCGTCGTCGAGCGAGGGGGCGGGCAGCGCCGCCCGGTCGAGACGGCCCGCCGCGGTGACCGGCAGCCGGTCCAGGAGCGTGAACACCGACGGCACCATGGACTCCGGCAGCCAGCCGGCGGCGAACCGGCGCAGTTCGTCGGCCGACAGCGACGTACCGGCCGATGCCACCACGTACGCCACCAGGCGCTGCTGTCCCTGGCCGTCCTCCTTGACCACGACGGCGCACTGGGCGACGCCGCTGTGCTCGCTCAGCACTTCCTCGACCTCGGCGAGTTCGACGCGTACGCCACGGACATCGGCGTGCGCGTCGGCCCGCGCCACGTACTCGAGGCGTCCGTCGCTGCCCCAGCGCACCCGGTCGCCTGTGCGGTACATGAGCGAACCGGCCGGGCCGAACGGGCAGGCCACGAAGTGCTGCGCGGTCCTGACGGGTCGCCCGGGGTGGCCGCGCACCACGCCGAGTCCGGCCACGTACAGTTCGCCGGTCACACCGACGGGAACCGGTGCCAGGCCGGGGCCGAGGACGTACAGGGCGGTGTTGTCCATCGGGCGGCCGATCGTGCCCGCGTGGCGCACCGGCTCGTCCGCGGCGAGACGGTGGCAGGCCGCGACCACGGTGGCGGCGGTCAGGCCGTGGCCGTGGACGATGGTCAGCTCGGGGCAGGCTTCCCTGACCCTGCGCAGGGCGGCCGCGGACACCCGGTCGCCGCCGGTCCACACCTCGCGCAGCCCGGCGAAGGACGCGGGCCGCTCGGCGGCGATCGTGGAGAACTGGGCGGCGGGCAGCCACAGCGCGGTGATGGCGTGCTTGTGGCGTGCTTGGTCCAGGCCGTCGCTGCCGAGTTCGCCCGCGGGCGCCAGGACGACGCGGCCGCCGCTGAGCAGCGGTGCCCAGAACTCGAAGGCGAGGGCGTCGGAGGTATGCGGGGTGTGCCACAGCACCGTGCCGCCGGCGGCCTCGCGCCAGTTGGCGTCCGCGACGAACCGCTCGAGATTGCGGTGGGTGACGCCGAAGGGTGCCGCCGTGGCGGCACCCGAGTCGCCCACCACTGCCACCAGGCCGTCAGGGTGCGGCGCGACTGGGGCACTGGGCCCGGCGTCCTGCGAGAGGAGGTCGGTGAGGACGAGCGCGGACGCCTCCAGACCGCCGCCCAGCCGAACGGCCGTGTCCGCGTCGGTGAGCAGGGCGGACACCTCGGTCTCGCCGAGCTGTTCGCCGATGCGCTCCGCGGGGGCCGAGGAATCGACGGGAAGGTAGGCCGCGCCCGCCTTCACCACGCCGAGCAGCGCGACGGCGAGGTCCGCCGAACGGGGCAGGGCCACCACCACGATGCGGTCGGGGCCCAGGCCTCGGCCGCTCAGCGCTCCGGCGACCCGGTCGGTCCGCTGGTCCAGTTCGCGGTACGTCAGGGCCGTATCCCCATCGACCAGTGCGACGGCATCGGGGTGCTGCGCGACCTGCCGGGCGAACAGCTGCGGAACGGTCAGGCCCGCGGGCGGTGCCTCGGTGCCGTGCGAAAGCGCGAGTACCTTCTCGCGCCCGGCGCCGCCGAGCAGGTCGAGGGCGCCGATCTTCCGGCCGGGCTCGGCGACCGCGGCGCGGATGGAGGCGATCAACTCCTCTCCGATGAAGCGGAGTTCGGCCCGGTGGTAGAGGCGGGAGGGGGCGTCGAGCCGGATGAACAGGTCGCTGTCGGGGCTGCCGTCGGTGTAGACGCCGATGGACAGTTCCTCGAAGGTGCCGGTCGTGGCGCCGGCGTAGCGCGCCGGGCTGTCGCCGAAGTGGAGCTGGTCGACGAACTCGACGACATTGACCACGGCACCGTAACTGCCGCGGCCGCTCAGCGTGGTGCCGGCCGCCCGCTGGATGTCGGAGTAGTGGCAGGCGGTGTGGTCGAAGATCTCGTATGTCTCGTCCACGAGTGCCTCGGCCGTTTCGGCGAACGTCGCGTCCAGGCCGATACGGGCGCGCACCGGCACCACGTTCACCTCGAGGCCGGGGGTCCTGCTGGCCACGCCGACGCGGTTACCGACGGCGAGCGACAGCAGGAACTCCGGGCGGTCGCAGCGGTGGCGCAGGTAGGCCGCGGTGGCCGCGGTCAGCAGCTGGGACATCCACAGGCCCAGGGACTGAGCGGTCTTCGTCCAGGCGTCGGCCTCGGCGCGCGGCACGGTCAGCGTGCGGCTCACCATGCCTATGGTCTCGGCCACTTCCGACCACTGGTCGGCGCTGGAGAGCGGTTCGGACAGTTCGGCGCGCTGGGCGTCGGACAGGGCGACGCGTGGGATCTGGGCGGGCGGCGGCGCGTCCTTGAGATAGTCGCGCCAGAACTCCGAGTCCTCGGCGAACTTCGCGGAGGCCAGGTACTGCGTGGCTTCGTTCGCGAACGACTCGGCGTCCCAGGGGTGCGCGAGCTCGGGCACGGCCTCGCCGCGGACGAGCGCGGTGTACACCTCGGCGAGACGCCTGGAGAGCAGACCGCCCGCGCCGAACCCGTCCGAGATCAGGTGGTGGTAGGCGATGACGAGCAGGGAGCGGCTCTCGCCGAGGCGGACCACGCCGAGGCGGAACAGCAGGTCCTTCGTCAGGTCGAAGGGTTCGCGAACCAGGTCCGCCATGGCGTCGCGGGCCGCCTGCTCGGGGTCGGCCTCGGAGCCGAGGTCGAGGAAGAAGGGCCCCCAGTCGCCGAGTTCGCGAGGCACGAGGCGCAGCTCGCCCTCCCGCTCGACGAAGTTGACGCGCAGCACCTCCGCCTCGCCCATCACGTGCAGGAGCGCGGACCTGATGAGCTCCATGTTCAGCTCACCGTCCACGTCCCACATGGTCAGCGCGTGGTTCGGGGTGTCAGGAGCCATTTCCTGCGCCCGCCACATGCCCTTATGCGCAGACGACGCGCCGAACGAACGCACACGAATCAACCCCTCGACAAGAAAGCCTGGTTGCGGGCGAATGAGCAGAGCCCCACGCCCATGGTCATGGGCGGCAGGGGGCCGTTCAACACACCTTGAGCTCCGGCGGGACACTGCGCCGGCGGGCTTGCGTTGTCCCGCCGGCGAGACCTTGGGATGTCCCGCCGGCGAGACGACGAGCGGCGGATCTATGCGGCCGAGCAGGACACGATGTGCTCGGCGATCAGCCGCGGTGACGGGTGGCGCAGCACCACGTTCGGCTTCAGTTTGATGCCGGTCGACGCGGCCAGGCGCTTGCTGAGCTCCACGGACAGCATGGAGTCGAAGCCGAGCTCCTTGAACTCCTGGTCGGCGCCGACCACTTCACTGCTGGAGTGGCCCAGGACGACAGCGACCTTCGTCAGGACGTGGTCGAGTGCCAGGTCCCGCGCGTCCTGGCCGGTCAGCGTGGCGATCCGCTGCGACAGGGGTACGTCCTCCTGCACGGGAAGTTCCGGAGCGGATGCTTCCGCCTCCGGTACGGGCGTCTGCGAAGAACTGAGCCAGTAGCGGCGCCGCTGGAACGCGTAGGTGGGAAGGTCCACGCGTCGTCGCTCTCCGAGCAGGGCCGTGAAGTCCACGGCCGCGCCGGCGACATACAGCTCCGACAGCGAACCGAGGAGGGACTCCGACGCGGCGCGGCCGCGCCGCGTCGAGGCCAGCACCAGCGCGCCCCGCGAGTCCCCGAGTGCGTTCTCGACGGTGTCCTGCACCGGCATGGTGAGCACAGGGTGCGGGCTCATCTCTATGAACACCCGGTAGCCGTCCTCGGCCATCCGCCGGACCGAGGACTCGAACAGGACCTTCTCCCGCAGGCTGGTGTACCAGTAGGCGCCGTCCAGGCCCGCGGTGTCGAAGAGCGCGCCGTGCAGGGTCGAGTAGAACGGCAGGCGCGAGGAGACGGGGCCGAGTTCGCCCACCGCGGCGAGCACGTCGTCGCGTACGCGGTCGACGTGGTGCGAGTGCGAGGCATACTCGACCTTGATCCGCGAGGCCTGGGAGCCGTCGGCCTTCAGCGCGGCCACGAACTCGTCCAGGGCGTCGGGTTCCCCGGACACCACCACGGAGCGTGGGCCGTTGACGACGGCGACGCTGATGCGGCCGTCGAACGGGGCCAGCTTCGCCTCGACCACGTCCAGGGGTTCCGCGACCGACGCCATCGAGCCGTGGCCGATGAGTCCCGCCAGGGCCTGGCTGCGCCGCGCCACGACCTTGGCGGCCTCCCGCAGGGTCAGTGCGCCGCAGACGTGGGCCGCCGCGATCTCGCCCTGGCTGTGACCCACCACCGCGGACGGTTCGACACCGAAGGAGCGCCACAGGGCGGCCGTGGCCACCATCACCGAGAACAGCGTGGGCTGCACGACGTCGACCCGTTCGAGGCCAGGTGCGCCCGGCACACCACGGATCACGTCCAGCAAAGACCAGTCCACCCACTCGGCCAGGGCGGCCGCGCACTCATCGAGACTCTGCGCGAACACCGGGAAGGCGTCGTACAGTTCGCGCCCCATTCCGGCCCACTGCGAGCCCTGGCCAGGAAAGACGAAGGCCACCGGGCCGAGCTTGCCGGCCGCGCCACGCACCACGGAGGCGGACTCCGTACCGAGGCCGAGCGCTTGCAGCCCGGCCGTCAACTCCTCGCGTCCGCGGCCGAGAACCACCGCGCGGTGCTCGAACGCGGAGCGGCTCGTCACCAGTGAATGGCCCACATCGGCGATGTCCAGACCGGGGTCTGCGGCGACGAACTCCGCCAGTCTCGCCGCCTGTTCCTGGACCGCCTTGGCGCTCTTGCCGGACAGCACCCAGGGCACCACCCCGCCCGTGACGGGCTTCGGTTCGGTGTCGGGCTGCTCCTGGTACGGGGCTTCCTCCAGGACGACATGCGCGTTGGTGCCGCTGACGCCGAACGAGGAGACCGCGGCCCGGCGCGGGCCCTGTCCGCGGGGCCACTCGCGGCCCTCGGCGAGGACCTCGACGGCGCCCGATGACCAGTCGACGTGCCGCGACACCTCGCCGACGTGCAGGGTTTTGGGCAGATAGCCGTGCCGCATCGCCATGACGGTCTTGATGACACCGCCGACACCGGCCGCCGCCATCGTGTGGCCCAGATTGGACTTCAGCGATCCCAGCCATACGGGGCTGTCCTCGGCGCGGCCCTGTCCGTATGTCGCCAGCAGGGCGGTCGCCTCGATGGGATCGCCGAGCTTGGTGCCGGTGCCGTGCGCCTCGACCAGGTCCACGTCGGCCGGCGTGAGCCCGGCGTCGGCGAGCGCCTTGCGGATCACCTTCTCCTGGGCGCGGCCGTTGGGTGCGGTCAGGCCGTTGCTGGCGCCGTCCTGGTTGACGGCCGATCCGCGGACGACGGCGAGGACCGGGTGGCCGTTGCGCCGGGCGTCCGAGAGCCGCTCCAGGAGCAGGACGCCCACCCCCTCCGCCCAGCCGGTCCCGTCGGCTCCGTCGGCGAACGCCTTGCAGCGGCCGTCGGGCGACAGAGCGCGCTGGCGGGAGAACTCCACGAACATCGCGGGGGTCGCCATCACCAGCGCGCCGCCCGCCAGCGCCATCGAGCACTCTCCCGCGCGAAGCGCCTGCACCGCCTGGTGCAGGGCCACCAGCGACGAGGAACAGGCCGTGTCCACCGACACCGCGGGTCCGGTCAGGCCGAGTTCGTACGACACCCGGCCGGAGGCCACGCTCAGTGAGCTGCCGTACAGAAGGTAGCCCTCGAGGTCCTTGTCGCCGCCCTCCAGAAAGCGCCAGCCGTATTCGGTCGAACTCACCCCGGTGAAGACACCGATCTCGTCGCCGCGCACCTTCGCCGGGACGATACCGGCGCGCTCGAAGACCTCCCAGGAGGTCTCCAGGAGCAGGCGGTGGTGCGGATCGACGGCCAGCGCCTCGCGCGGGCTGAGGTGGAAGAACTCCGCATCGAAGCCCGCGACGTCGTCCAGGAAGCCGCCTTGACGGGTGTACGCGGTGCCCCGGGTGTCCGGGTCGGCGTCGTACACGTCCCGCCAGCCGCGGTCGTCGGGGAAGTCGCCCATGACGTCGCGGCCTTCGCGTACCAGGTTCCACAGGTCCTCGGGCGAGGTCACGCCGCCGGGGTAGCGGCAGGCCATGGAGACCACGGCGATCGGCTCGTTGCGGCGGGCCGTCAGCTGTTCGTTCTCCTGCCGCAGGCGGTCGCGCTCCTCGAGCAAGGTGCGCAGGGCCCGCTGGATCCGGTCGTCGGTCCTGCCCGCCGTACGTCCGGCGGAGCCGGTCACGTCGCTCATCAGTTGTCCTCCAGAGCCAGCTCGACCAGGGAATCCAGGTCCAGGTCCGACAGTTCGTCCGCGAGTGCCGCCTCGGCCGGGGCGGCGGATCCGTTCGGGCCGGCCAGTGCGAGGACCTGATCCAGCAGACCCGCGCTGCGCAGGCTTGCGATCGACACCGTGCTCAGCACCTCGCGCAGGTGTGCGTCGTCGGCCTCGGCCGCCGTGTCGTCCGCTGCGACCGGCTCGTCCGCCGGACGCAGCAGACCCGACAGGTGCGCGGCCAGTTCGCGCGGCGTCGGATAGCTGAAGACGAGGGTGGAGGCCAGGCGCAGGCCGGTCGACGCGGCCAGCAGGTTGCAGAGTTCGACGGCGGTCAGCGAGTCGAAGCCGAGCTGGGTGAACTGCTGGTCGACATCGATGCCCGCGCCGGAGGCATGGCCGAGTACGACGGCGACCTGGTCGCTCATCCACTCCAGGAGCACCTGGTCCGCCTCGTCGGCCGACAGGGCGGCCAGTCGTTCCGCGAGACCCGCCGGCGCGGCGGCCTTGGACGTCGTCGCCTGGGCGCGCCGGGGGCGGGCCGATGCCGCCAAATCCCTGAGCAGTGGTGGCAGTTCATCCGCGGCCCTGTTCCGCAGGGGCGTGAGGTCGACGCGGGCCGGGACCAGTGCGGGACTGCCGTGCGCGTGCGCCGCGTCGAACAGGGCCAGCGCGTCGGCGTTCGTCATCGGGGCGATGCCGAGCCGGCGCAGCCGCGACAGATCGGCCTCCGCGAGCTCCTCGGCCATGCCTCCGCTCTCGGACCACCATCCCCAGGCGAGCGAGCGGGCCGGCAGCCCGTCGGCGTGGCGCTGGGCGGCCAAGGCGTCCAGGAACGTGTTGGCGGCGGTGTAGGCCGCCTGGCCGCCGTTGCCGATTTGGCCCGCGTACGCGGAGAACTGGATGAACGCCGACAGGGCGTGCCCGCGCGTCAGTTCGTGCAGGTGCAGGGCGCCGCCCGCCTTGGCCGCAAGCGCCTGGTCGATGCTGTGCGGGGTGAGCGTCTCGAGTGTTCCGTCGGCCAGCACTCCGGCGGCGTGCACCACCGCGGTGAGCGGACTGCCGCCGGGCACGGAGGCGAGCAGCCGGGCCACGGCTTCCCGGTCGGCGACGTCGCAGGCCACGATCCGCACCTGCGCTCCCGCGGCCCGCAGATCGGCGGCGAGCTGGTCCGCGCCCTCGGCGGCGGGGCCGGAACGGCTGGTCAACAGCAGGCTGCGTACGCCGTGTTCGGCGACCAGGTGCCGGGCGACGATCGAGCCGACTCCCCCGGTTGCGCCGGTCACCAGTACGGTGCCGCCGCCGAAGCCGCCGCCGATCTCCAGGACCAGCTTGCCGACGTGCCGGCCCTGGCTCATCTCGCGGAAGGTGCGGCGGGCGTCGCGGATGTCGGACACCGTGAGCGGGTTGAGCTCGATGCTGCCGTCGGCGAACAGCTCCATGACGGCCCGGAACATTTCCTGGAGGGCGTCCGGGCCGGTCGCGTACAGGTCGAAGGCCTCGTAGTGGACGCCGGGATGGTCCGTGGCCACCTGCTCGGGGTCGCGGATGTCGGTCTTGCCCATCTCGACGAAGTGTCCGCCGCCGGGCAGCAGCGTGAGCGAGGCGTCGACGAACTTGTGGGCAAGGGAGTTGAGGACGACGTCCATCCCGCGCCCGCCGGTCGCGGCGAGGAACTTCTCCGCGAAGTCCAGGTCGCGAGAGGACGCCAGGTGGCTCTCGTCGATACCGAGCGCCTTGAGCGCGGGCCACTTGGCGGGGCTCGCGGTGGCGTACACCTCGGCTCCCAGGTGCTGGGCGATCCGCACGGCGGCCATGCCGACGCCGCCGGCGGCCGCGTGGATGAGGACGCGCCGGCCCTTCGCAAGACCGGCCACGCGCAGCAGTCCGTGGTACGCGGTGAGGAAGGTGCACGGCATGGACGCGGCCTGCGCGAAGCTCCACCCGTCGGGTACCGGCACGAGCATGCGGTGGTCCGCGATGGCGGTGCGTCCGAAGGCACCGGAGAAGATGCCGGTGACCCGGTCGCCGGGGGCCAGGTGCGTCACGTCGTCGGCCACGTCGAGGACGATGCCGGCGCCTTCGCTGCCGAGCCCGGCGTCGATGGCGGTCTCGTCGATGAGGCCAAGGGCGATCGTCACGTCGCGGAAGTTGAGGCCTGCGGCCTGCACGGCGATACGTACTTGTCCGTCGCGCAGGGGCGCCTCGACCTCAGGGCACTCGACCCACGTCAGGTTCTCCAGGGTGCCCCTGGTGGGGATGCCGAGCCGGTGGGCGCCGGACGCGGGGGGCTCGATGCGCTGCTCGTCGGGGGCGGCCACGGCCAGCCGGGGCACGCTCACCTCGCCCTCGCGCAGGGCCAGTTGGGGCTCGTCGAGGGCGAGGGCGTCGGGCAGTCGCGCCCAGGAGCTCTCGGCGTCGTCGAGGTCGACGAGCCGGAAGCGGCCCGGGTGCTCGGTCTGGGCGCTGCGGATCAGGCCCCATACGGATGCGCCGGGCAGTGAGGCGAGGCGTTCTCCGGCGCCGGTGTCCTGGGCGAGGCGGGTCAGCACCACCAAGGTGGTGTCGGCGAAGGCCGGTTGGGCGAGGAACTCCTGTGCGCGCTCCAGGACGTACGTGTCCGCGGCGGCGACGGTGCCGAGCACCTCGGTGCCGTCCGCCGCGGCCCCCGCGGCGGGCACGAGGTCGTCCAGGCACAGGACGAGGTGGCCGGGTGCCTCCGTGGTGGCCGCCGCGCCGAGGGACGCCTGGAGCGTGGCCCGGTCGCCGGCCGCGGCGAGGACCCGGGCGGCCAGACCTTCAGCGGTGCCGAGGACGGCGACGCTCCCGTCGAAGGCCGCGTCGGTCTCGTAAGGCCGCCATCGCACCTCGTACAGCGGCAGTGCCTGGCCGCCGCGCGCCGAGCGGACCTGTGCGGCGACGGCCGGCCGGAAGGTGAGGGCCGTGATCGTGGCCAGGTGAGCGCCTTGTTCGTCGGCGACAGTCAGGGAGATGCGGTCATCGCCGGTTCGGCGCAGGCGCACCCGCACGGTCGTGGCTGCCGCACGTCCGGCCGGCTCGACGCCGGACCAGGCGAACGGCATCCGGCCCTGTGCTCCGGTGACTTCGATGAAGCCGCCGACGATCGCGGCGTGCAGGACGGTGTCGATGAGCGCCGGGTGCAGGACGAACCCGTCGGCCGGGGCCCCGGCGTCGGGCGGGAGGGTGGCGAGGGCGAAGAGGTCGTCACCGTCGCGCCAGACCTCGCGCAGGCCGCGGAAGGCCGGGCCGTAATCGAAGCCGGCGTCGAAGAAGTGCTCGTAGAGGGTGTCGAAGGCAAGCTGTTCGGCCCGGGCGGGCGGCCACGCGGCCAGGGCCGCGGAGTCGTCCCGGATTGCGTCGCTGCCAGGTGCGAGGGTGCCGATGGCGTGGCGCAGCCAGCTGCCCTGTTCGTCGTCGGCCTCGGCATCGGCCGGGCGGGAGTACACGTCGAGGGCCCGGCGGCCGCGGTCGTCGGCGGCGCCGACGACGATGCGGACCTGGACGTCTGCCGTCTCGGGCAGGATCAGGGGGACTTCGAGGGTGAGTTCCTCCAGGGCGGTGCATCCGACGTGTACGCCGGCCGAGAGGGCAAGGTCCATCAGGGCGGTGGCGGGGACGACGGTCTCGCCGAACACGGTGTGGTCGGCGAGCCAGCCGTGGCTGCGCAGCGACCACAGTCCGGTGAGGACGGTTTCGCCGGTCCCGGGGTGCTCGACCAGGGCTCCGAGCAACGGGTGTGCGGGATCGGCGAGGCCCGCGGAGGTGACGTCCGCCGACTGCCGGCCGGCCAGGAAGTCCATCCAGTAGCGCTGGTGCTGGAAGGCGTAGGTGGGCAGGTCGACTCGGCGCCGCTTGCCGAACACGGCGTCGAAGTCCACCGAGACGCCCCGTACGTGCAGTTCGGCCAGGGCGCCGAGCAGCGCCTGCGCGGCCGGGCGGTCGCGCCGGTTCGCCGGCAGCACCACGGCATCCGTGACGTCCTGCGCGGCGAAGGCGTCCTTGGTGAGACCGGTGAGCGTGGCGCCCGGACCCACCTCGACGAAGACCGTCGCGCCCAGGGCGCGGGCGCCCTCCACCGCGTCGTGGTAGCGCACGGGTTCGCGGACGTGGCCGACCCAGTAGGCGGCGGTGGAGAGTTCCTGTGCCGTGACCTCGCGGCCGAGCCGGGTCGACACGATGGGCACAGCCGTCTCGCCCGGGGGCAAAGAGCCGAGCGCCGCCGCGAAATCATCCAGGATTGGGTCCATGAGCGGGGAGTGGAAGGCGTGCTCGACCGGCAGCAGCTTCGCTGAGGTGCCCGCTGCGACGAGCCGGTCGCGGATCGCGTGCACCTGCTCGCGCAGGCCCGAGACCACTACGGACTCGGGGCCGTTGACGGCTGCGAGTCCGACGCGGTCGAACTCGGCGAGCAGCGGGGCGATGCCGGCCTCTCCGGTGCGTACGGCGAGCATCGCACCGGGTTCGGTGACGCTCTGCATGGTGCGTCCGCGGGCGGCCACGAGCCGGGTCGCGGTGTCCAGGTCGAGGACGCCGGACACATGGGCGGCGGCGATCTCGCCGACCGAGTGGCCCACGAGCCGGGCGGGCGGCGGGCCGACGTGGGTGAGCAGCCGGTACAGGCTGACCTGCAGCGTGAACAGGGCCGCCTGCGCGATGTCGGTGCGCTCGCGGCCGGCCGGCTCGTCGGCGAGGAGGAGGTCGCGCAGCGCGAACGGCAGCTGAGTGTCGAAGCGGTCGCAGATCTCGTCGAGGCTGCGGGCGAAGACCGGGTAGGTGTCGTACAGCTCCCGGGCCGCACCGGCCCAGGGCGAGCCCTGGCCGGGGAAGAGGAAGACCGTGCCGGCCGTTTCCGTGGCCGTGCCGCTCACCACGGCGGGGGTGTGCGTGCCGTCCGCGAGGGCGCTCAGGCCGCCGAGGAGTTCCTCGCGGTCACGGCCGACGACCACCGCGCGGTGTTCGAGGGCGCTGCGGCCCGCCGCCAGCGACCAGCCGGCGTCGGCGAGGTCCAGGTCCTTGTCGGCGGCGGCGAAAGCGTGGAGCTTGGCCGCCTGGGCACGCAGGGCGGGCACCGACCGCGCGGACAGCACCCACGGCGTCCAGGGCGCCACGTCGGTTCCGCAGTAAGGGAGTTCGTGCTCCTCGTCGGGCTCGGGATCCGGCTCGGGTGCCTGCTCCAGGACGACGTGCGCGTTGGTGCCGCTGACACCGAAGGCCGACACTCCGGCGCGGCGGGGCCGGCCGTCCTGCGTGGCCCACACGCGGGGCTCGGTGAGCAGTTCGACCGAGCCGGCCGACCAGTCCACGTGGGTGGAGGGACGGTCCACATGCAGCGTCTTCGGCAGTACGCCGTGCTCCATCGCCATGATCATCTTGATGAGGCCGGCGACACCCGCCGCGGCCTGGGTGTGGCCGATGTTCGACTTGAGCGAGCCGAGCCACAGCGGGTCGGTGCTCTCGCGTTCCTGCCCGTAGGTGGCAAGGAGCGCACCGGCCTCGATGGGGTCACCGAGCGTCGTGCCGGTGCCGTGCGCCTCCACGGCGTCCACATCTGCCGGCTGCAGCCGGGCGTTGGCCAGGGCGGCCCTGATGACACGCTGCTGCGCGGGACCGCTCGGCGCGGTCAGGCCGTTGGAGGCACCGTCCTGGTTGATCGCCGAGCCGCGGATCACGGCCCAGACCTTGCGGCCGTTGCGGCGCGCCTCGGAGAGCCGCTCCAGGACCAGCACGCCCACGCCCTCGGAGAACCCCGTGCCGTCGGCCGCGTCCGCGAACGCCTTGCACCGGCCGTCCTCGGACAGGCCACGCTGCTTGGACATCTCCCGGAACACCTGCGGCATCCCGACCACGGTGACGCCGCCTGCGAGCGCGAGGGAGCACTCCCCCTGGCGCAGCGATTGCACCGCCTGGTGCACCGCCACCAGCGAGGACGAGCACGCGGTGTCCGTCGACAGCGAGGGGCCCTCCAGGCCGAGGGCGTACGAGACCCGGCCGGAGGCCACGCTGAGCAGCGAGCCGATCTGCGCGTAGCCCGCGATGGACTCGGGGGTCTCGAAGTGGTTGCCGTAGCCGAAGTAGGCCAGGCCCGCGAACACCCCGGTGTCACTGCCGCGCAGGGACTCGGGGGCGATGCCGGCACGCTCCAAGGACTCCCACGATGTCTCCAGGAGCAGGCGCTGCTGGGGGTCCGCAGCGGCGGCCTCGCGTGGATTGATGCCGAAGAACTCGGCGTCGAAATCGCCGGCGTCGTACAGGAATCCGCCCTTGCGCGTGGAGCAGGAGCCGGGCCGGTCCGGGTCGAAGAGGCCCTCGAGGTCCCAGCCGCGGTCGTCGGGGAAGTCCGACATGACGTCCGCGCCCTGGTTCACCAGCTCCCACAGCTGCTCCGGTGAGGTGACGCCGCCCGGGAAGCGGCAGGCGACACCCACGATCGCGATCGGCTCGGCAGCGGCGTCGGTCAGCTCCTGCAGGCGCTTGCGCGTCTCGAGCAGCTCGATCGAGGTCCGCTTGAGGTAGTCGAGAACTTCGGCGTTGTTGTCGTTGGTCATGGCTCTTCCGGTCTCCCCTAGCCGAGCTCTTTGTCGAGCAGCGCGAGCAGGTCTCCCGCTGAGGCCGAACTGATCTGGTCGGCGACCCCTTGGGGTGCCCCGGCGCCCGTCAACGAACGCACCCGGCCCTGCAGTTCGCCCAGCAGGGTCGAGACGGTGGCCTGCTCGTCCCGGTCGAGCGAGCGGAAGGCCTCCTCGAGGCGGCCGCCGAGCCCTTCGATCTCCTTGGCCAGGTGGGCAAGCGGCGACACCGGCTGCGGCGCCGTCTGCGGGCCGATCGCCGCGCTCAGGAACTGGGCGATGGCGGCCGGTGTGGGGTGGTCGTACGCGAGGGTCGCGGGCAGCTTCAGACCGGTGACCGCCGAGAGGCCCTTGCGCAGCTCCAAGGCCGTGAGCGAGTCGATGCCGAGCTTCTTGAACGACTCGCCGGGCGAGATCCGCGCGGCATCGGCATGCCCGAGCACGAGCGCGGTCTGGGTCCGTACGGCCGCCAGGAGCGCCGCCTCGGCCTGGCTCCTGTCCATCGACTTCAGCTGCTCGGCCAGTCCCCCGTCACCGCCCGGCCGCTGAGACGCGTCGTCTGTGTCCGCGACGGCACCTGCCAGGGTCCGCAGCAGCGGCGAGCTCAACTCGCCGAGCGACGACAGGTTCAGGCGTACGGGAACGAGCTCCGGCTCGGCGCAGGCCAGCGCCGCGTCGAACAGCGCGAGGCCCTCCTGCGAAGCCATCGGGGACACGCCCTGGCGCAGCATGCGCTCGAGGTCCTTGTCACCGAGGCCGGCGCTCATCTCGCTGCGCTCTGCCCAAAAGCCCCAGCACAGTGCCTGTCCGGCCAGGCCTTCGGCCCGGCGGGCCTGGGCGAGGCCGTTGAGGAAGGCGTTGGCAGCCGCGTAGTTGGCCTGCCCGGCGAGGCCGAGGACGCTCGCGACGGAGGAGAACAGGACGAACGCGGACAGGTCCAGGTCCCGGGTCAGCTCGTGCAGATGCCAGGCGCCGCGGACCTTGGGTGCGAGCACCGCGTCCACACGCTCCTGCGTGAGGGCCGTGAGGACGCCGTCGTCGAGGACTCCCGCACAGTGGACGACGGCGCTCAGCGGGTGCTCGGGGCTCACCGCGGCGAGCAGGCCGGCCACGGACTCACGGCTCGTCACATCGCAGGCCGCGAAGTCGACATGGGCACCGGCCTCGGTCAGTTCCGTCCGCAACGCGGCCGCCCCCGGGGCGTCGGCGCCGCGCCTGCCGGTCAGCAGCAGCCGCCGTACGCCGTGCTTGGCGACGAGGTGCCGGGCGAGCAGCGCGCCCAGGCCGCCGGTGCCTCCGGTGATCAGCACGGTGCCCGAACCGAGGGGTGAGCCTGCGTCGGGTGCCGGCCGGCCGGACTCGGTGCTCACCGTGGCCAGTTGGGGCGTGCTGATCCGGCCGGCCCGGATCTTGAGCTGGGCCTCACCGGTCGCTGCCGCGGCCGTGACCGCGGCGAGGGAGGCTTCCTCGCCGTCGAGGTCGACGAGGACGAACCGGTCGGGGTTCTCGGTCTGCGCGCTGCGCACGAAGCCCCAGACCGCGGCGGCCGCCGGGTCGGGGTGCGCCACCTGGTCGTCGGGGAAGGCGTCGCGGGTCACCACGACGAGCCGGGAGTCGGCGAAGCGCTCGTCGGACACCCAGGTCTGCGTCCAGTGCAGCGTCTGACGCACCGCACGCTCGGTGGCAGCGATGACGTCGGCGGGGTCGGCCGGGTCGACGGCGACGACGACGGAGCGGGGTATGTCCCCGCAGAGCACGGCGAGTTCACCGAGATCGGGGTAGACGGCTCGGTCGGCTCCCAGGGCGGCGGTGACCGGGTCGGTGCCGCCCACGATGGCGTAGGCATCGTCGGCGGCGGCCGTGACGGGTGCCCAGTCCAGACCGAACAGCGCGTCCTGGCTCTCGAAGCTCAGCTCGGTCAGCCGGGCGACGTCCGCCGGGCGCAGCACGAGCCGGTCGACGGCGCCGATGACGGTGCCGCCGGGGTCGGCGAGCGTGACGGACAGGGCGTCCTCACCCGCCGGGGCGAGCCGCACGCGCAGTGCGGTCAGGGGTTGTCCGACGTTCAGGGTGAGGCCCTCGTACCGCTGTGGCAGCAGGCCCTCGGACTGCCCGTCGTCGGTTGACGTGCCGAGGCCCGCCGCGAGCACCGCCGCGTGCAGCAGTGCCGGATGCAGGGCGAAGGCACCCTGGGCCGTGCCGTCCTGGGGCAACTCCACCTCGGCGTACAGGGTGTCGCCCTGTCGCCAGGCGGCCTTGAGACCTCGCAGCAGCGGTCCGTGCTCGAAGCCGAGGCGGGAGAGCCGTGCGTACTCGCCGGCCACGGGCACCTCCGTCGCGCCCGTGGGCGGCCATACGGTCAGGCCGTCCGGCGCCGGCGCCTCGTCGGTGAGCATGCCGGCGGCGTTGCGTGTCCATCCGCTCTCGCCGTCGCCGCGCGAGTACACGCCGAGGGTGCCGTCGCCGTCGGCCACGACGCGCAGTTCGCGCTCGCCGCTGCGGCTGAGGACGAGGGGTGTGTGCAGGGTGAGTTCGCCG
>NZ_JBEPEW010000133.1:0-22588 GCF_040300965.1 Streptomyces mesophilus
CCCTGGTGGACGGCGTCGCGGCGGTGCGCGAGCGGATCGCCGCCGGCCTGGCGGCCGAACCGCGGCTGCCCGCCACCGGTATCGAGGTCGTGGCGGTACGCGTGGTGGCGATCCGGCCCGAGGCCGAAGTGGAGCGCGCGCTGCGCACCCCGGCGCGTGAGCTGATCCAGCAGGAGGCCGACCGCGCCACGTACGAACGCCGCGCGGTGGCCGTGGAGCGCGAGCGGGCGATCGCCGAGAACGAGCTCGCGAGCCAGATCGAACTGGCCCGCCGCGAGGAGCAGTTGGTCGACCAGCGCGGCACCAACGCCCGGCGCGAGGCCGAGACCAAGGCCGCGGCGGACGGTGTACGTACCGAGGCGGAGGCCATCCGCAAGGTGCGCATCGCCAAGGCCGAGGCCGAGGCGGCGCGCGAGGTGGGCGAGGCGAGGGCGCAGGCACAGGCCGCCTGGCTCGAGGTGCACGGCCGTACGGACCCGGCGGTGCTGCACGCGCTCGCGGCCACCCGCGTGGCCGAGAACCTGCCGCGGATCGACAGCCTCACCCTGTCCCCGGACGTGGTGACGGGACTGCTCGCCAAGCTGGGGTCGCCGGCCGCAGGAGACCGCTGATGGCGCTCGCGCCGCGTGCGGTTCTCGTGCATCGCACCACGGAATACGCCGAGTTGCTGGCCCGGCACAGTACGCACGGCCAGGCCGCGTTCTTCCTGGCCTCACGGGGGCGGTCCGTCGACGAGATCGCGGCGCGCCATCACCGTACGGCCGCGGCGCTCGCCGAGGTCGCCGCCGCTGTTCCGCTCACCTGGCGGCAGAGCCGGGTGGAGCGGGCGGACCTGGACCGGTTCCTGTTCGGCCCCGAGGACGTGGTCGTGGTGGTCGGGCAGGACGGCCTGGTGGCGAACACCGCGAAGTATCTGTCCGGCCAGCCGGTGATCGGGATCGACACCGACCCCGGCCGCAACCCGGGCGTCCTCGTGCGTCACCAGGTCCCCGACGCGGCGAAGCTGCTCGCGTCCGCCCTGCACAAAGGCGCGGGCGGCGAGGAGTTGACCATGGTCGAGGCGGTGGCCGACGACACCCAGCGGCTGCTCGCGCTCAACGAGATCTATCTGGGTCCGCCCGGCCATCAGACGGCCCGCTACCGGATCGGCAGCGGCGAGTCGGCGGAGGCGCAGGCCTCCTCGGGGGTGCTCGTCGGCACGGGGACGGGGGCCACCGGCTGGCTCCGGTCGCTGTGGCAGGAGCGGGGCAGCGCGCTGCGGCTGCCCTCGCCGGACGAGCGCCGGCTGCTCTGGTTCGTACGGGAGGCCTGGCCCTCGCCCGCCACGGGCACCTCGCTCGTCTCCGGTGAACTGCGCGGCGGGGCGCGCCTGGAGCTCACGGTGGAATCCGACCGGCTCGTGGCGTTCGGCGACGGGATGGAGCAGGACGCCGTGGAGCTGGTGTGGGGGCAGACGGTGCGGGTAGGGGTGTCCGCCACCGCATTGCGGCTCCTGGGGTGATCCGTCCAGGTCACCGGGCGAAACGGAACACCCCGTTCGAGTGCAGCTGTTGGACATCCGTACGACGTCCTTTCACTTCTGCACCACGTGCTCTTTCCCTCCCCGGGGTCTCTTGGAACACTCCACCGACCTGTCCCCACGAGTTCCTGAGGTCCCCACACCCATGGCTGAACTGAATCGCCGTCGCTTCCTCAAGATCGCCGGTGCGAGCGCAGGTCTCACCGCGCTCTCGGAGAGCATCGCCCGGGCCGCCTCACTGCCCGCCGCCCGCGCCGCGGGCACGATCGAGGATGTCGAGCACATCGTCGTCCTGATGCAGGAGAACCGGTCCTTCGACCACTACTTCGGCACCCTCAAGGGCGTCCGCGGCTTCGGCGACCCGCGCCCCGTCACCCTCCCGAGCGGCAAGCCGGTCTGGCACCAGGCGCAGAACGGCAAGGAGATCCTGCCGTTCCACCCGGAGGTCGAGGACCTCGGAATGCAGTTCATCGCGGGGCTCGACCATGACTGGGCGGGCGGCCACCGGGCTTTCAACAACGGCAAGTACGACGGGTGGATCCCGGCCAAGACCGAGCGGTCGATGGCGTATCTGGAGCGGGCGGACATGCCCTTCCACTACGCGCTCGCGGACGCCTTCACCGTGTGCGACGCGTACCACTGCTCGTTCATCGGGGCGACCGACCCCAACCGCTACTACATGCTCACCGGTTACGTCGGCAACGACGGCACGGGCGGCGGCCCGGTGCTCGGCAACCAGGAGCTGGGCTACGGCTGGACGACGTACGCCGAGCGCCTGGAGCGGGCCGGAGTCTCCTGGAAGGTCTACCAGGACATCGGGGACGGCCTGGACGCGGCCGGGCACTGGGGCTGGATCAGCGACGCGTTCCGCGGCAACTACGGCGACAACTCGCTGCTGTACTTCAACACCTTCCGTAACGCCAAGCCGGGCGACGCCCTCTACGAGAAGGCCCGCACCGGCACGAACGTCAAGGCGGGCGACGGCTACTTCGACGTCCTGCGCGCCGATGTCGCGGCCGACCGGATGCCGAAGATCTCCTGGATCGCCGCGCCCGAGGCCTTCAGCGAGCACCCGGACTTCCCCGTCAACTACGGCGCCTGGTACATCTCCCAGGTCCTGGACGCGCTCACCTCGAACCCGGCGGTCTGGGCGAAGACCGCGCTGTTCATCACGTACGACGAGAACGACGGCTATTTCGACCATGTCGTCCCGCCGTACGTCCCGTCCTCCGCCGCGCAGGGCAAGTCGACGGTCGAGACGGCCTCGGACTACTTCAACGGCAACGCCTCGTACGCGGCGGGCCATTACGGCATGGGCCAGCGCGTGCCGATGATCGTGGTCTCGCCGTGGAGCACGGGCGGCTACGTCGACTCCCAGGTGTTCGACCACACCTCGATCATCCGGTTCATGGAGCAGCGCTTCGGGGTGCACGAGCCCAACATCTCGCCCTGGCGCCGTACCGTCGCGGGCGATCTGACCTCGGCCTTCGACTTCGGGCGCGCCGTGACCACACCCGCCGAACTCCCGGACACCTCGGGCTTCGAGCCGCCGAACCACGACGAGCCGGCCGGTCTGCTGCCCAAGCCGCCGGCCAAGGGAGCCCTGCCCAAGCAGGAGCGCGGTGCACGGCCGGCCCGCCCGCTGCCGTACGAACCCTTCGTGGACAGCGCGGTGGACACGGCCACCGGCAAGATCTCGCTGACTTTCGGTACGGGGGCCGGCGCGGGCATCTGCTTCCACGTCCGCTCCGACAACCGCACGGACGGGCCCTGGACCTACACGGCAGCCTCGGGTTCGTCCGTCTCCGACGCCTGGAACTCCTCGTACTCGGGTGGTGCGCACGATCTGACGGTCTTCGGCCCGAACGGCTTCCTGCGCCGCTTCAAGAGCGCCGGCAAGACGGCGGGTCCGGAGGTCAGGGCACGGCACGACAAGGCGAGCGGCAATCTGCTCCTGACGCTGAGCAATCCGACGTCGGCGGCCGTCACGCTCACGGTCACCAACGCCTACGGCGGCGCGGTCCAGTCGGTGCCCGTCGCGGCGGGTGCGACGGTCCAGCGCACGGTCGATCTCACGGCGACCAAGCGCTGGTACGACGTGAGCATCGTCTCCTCCGCCGATGCCGGGTATCTGCGGCGGTTCGCGGGGCATGTCGAGACCGGCGCGGCGGGCGTCAGCGATCCCGCCATCGCCACTGTCTGACCTGATCTCCACTCTCTGACCTGCGGTTTCACGCCGGATCCCGCGTCGCGTACGGTGCTTCGCGGGATCCGGCCGTGAACTGGCCGGGGCACGGCGGCCGTTGGCGCCGATCCCGGGGGCCGGTGCCGGAACGTCAGGTTCATGCGGCAGGATGGCGCCTTGTTTCGGAACGCGCCCGTCAGTTCGGCTGAGGGCGTCACGCTCCTTATCGACCGAGCAGGTGACCTTCAAGTGACGACGTCTCATATACGGCCCCACCAGGGCGTTCCGGGTTCACTCCGAGCGGTGGAGGTGGCCCGTTGAGGTCCGATGTCACCTTGAACGACTGGGTGGTCGCGGGCATCGCCCTCGCCGCCGGTATCGCCGCGGGCCTGCTGCTCCGCCTCACGCTGCGCTGGCTGGGCAAGCACGCCAAGCGCACCCGCTGGAGCGGCGACGACGTCCTCGTGGACGCGCTGCGCTATCTCCTCCCCTGGGCCGCGACCATCGCGGGCGCGGCGATCGGAGCGATGGCACTGCCGCTCACCGATCGTGTACGGGGGATCGTCAACCAGTCCCTCACGGCGGCCCTGATCCTCTTCGCGACGCTCACCGCGACACGGGTGATCGCCGCCCTCATCAAGGCGTTCACGCAGGCCAAGACCGGGGTCGCGGGCTCGGCCACCATCTTCGTGAACATCTCGCGCGTCGTGGTGATCGCGATGGGCATGCTCGTCGTGCTGCAGACCATGGGCGTGTCGGTCGCACCCCTGATCACCGCGCTCGGCGTCGGCGGTCTCGCGGTGGCTCTCGCCTTGCAGGACACGCTCGCCAACCTGTTCGCCGGTGTGCACATCCTCGCCTCGAAGACCATCCAGCCGGGCGACTACATCCGGCTGTCCAGCGGCGAAGAGGGCTATGTCGTCGACATCAACTGGCGCAACACGGTGGTCCGCAACCTCAGCAACAACCTTGTGATCATCCCGAACGCCCAGCTGTCCGCGACCAACATGACCAACTACACCCGCCCCGAGCAGGAGCTGACGATCCTGGTGCAGGCCGGGGTGTCCTACGACAGTGATCTTGAACACGTCGAGCGGGTCACCATGGAGGTCGTGGACGAGGTGATGGCCGAGGTCGAGGGCGGTGTCCACGAGCACGAGGCACTGGTGCGCTTCCACACGTTCGGGGACTCGCGGATCAACTTCACGGTGATCCTCGGGGTGGGCGAGTTCAGCGACCAGTTCCGGATCAAGCACGAGTTCATCAAGCGGCTGCACAGCCGCTTCCAGGCGGAGGGCATCCGGATACCCGCCCCGGCGCGTACGGTCGCGCTGCACCCCAGCGGCCTGTCCCCCTCGGCGGTGCTGCCGCATCAGCGCGAGGCGTCACCGGAGCTGCCCGTCATGCGGGCACCTGGTCAGCTGTGATCGCATGCCCGTGGTCAGCTCTGATCGCATGCCCGTGGTCGACTCCGACCGCATGCTCCTGGTCGACTCCGACCGCATGAGACCCATCCGTGACTGCGCAGGCACAGCTTCGTCGGCCATACTGCGCACCGAGAACAGTGAGCGGCTAGTGGCGAGAGCTTCGCAGGAAAGGCAACCGTGGATCAGCGCATAGGACAGAAGGACGCTCCCCTGCACACGGCCGCCTCGATGGACCCCGGCTTCATCCCGGGGATCACTCCGGCCGGGCCGGCCGGGGACGCGGCGCGGGCGAAGGAGCGCGAGGAGAGCGACGCGGTCGACGAGTCGGTGAACCCCGACAAGGCGGCTGCGGACGCCGAGGAGACCGAGGCCGACACCGAGGCCGGGGCCCCGGACGAGGTGGCGGCCGAGGCGGAGGCGGACGGCGGGTCCGAGAAGACCGCTGTGGACGACGACTCCGAGAGGACGGATGCGGAGGACGACTCCGAGGTCTCCGGCGAAGCCGGGGAGTCCGCCGAACCGGTGGATCTCGCCAAGTCCGTGAAGTCCGGTGACGGCCCCGTCTTCGAGGCCCGCGACCACCGCGGCACCATCACGGTGGACGCCTCCGGCATCGGCTTCACCCTCGACGACCAGGCCACCGACTTCAGCTGGGACGAGGTCGTCGCGGTAGAGCAGTCCACGGCCCGCTTCGCCAAGCGCTTCACGGTGACGGTCCACACCAAGGGCAACCGCTGGTACCCCAATGAGGTCCAGGCCCCGGACCGCGCCACGCTCACCCGCTGGACGGGTGAACTCGACGACGCGCTGGACGCGTACTTCGAGGAGTAGGCCGTACGACCGGGAGAGGGGCTGCCGACGCCGGCGGCCCCTCTCTTCGCGTGGGCGCGCCGCCGATAATTCGGGTGCCGCACCCCGCCCGCATCCCTACACTCACCTGTGATCGCCACGGAATCCCGTGCCGGCACAGCGACTTCACAGGGAGGAGACAGTCATGCGTGACCGCACCGCGTGCTCTGTCTCCCCGTACGGGTTCGAGGTCCTTCTCGTGTCCTCGCCCCTCCGGTGCCGGCTGCGCGGCCCGCACCGGACTCCGTGACGCGGCACTGACCATCACCACCACCCGGCACACCTTGCGTGCGTGCCGTCGGTCAGCCGGGTCACGGTGAATCGCGCCGACCTCTTCCGGAACATTCCGAAAGGCCTTCGGCCATGCGTATCCGCCTCAACCCCAACCCTCTTGCCACCGTGCGCAATCTGGGCATCCTCGCCCATGTCGACGCGGGCAAGACCACCGTCACCGAACGGATGCTGTTCCTGACCGGCGCCGTCCACAAGCGCGGCGAGGTGCACGAGGGCACCACCGTCACGGACTTCGACCCGCAGGAGCGCGACCGCGGCATCACCATCTTCGCCGCGGCCGTCAGCTGCGACTGGGACGGACATCGCGTCAACCTGATCGACACCCCCGGGCATATCGACTTCGCCGACGAGGTGGAGCGCTCCCTGAGGGTGCTCGACGGGGCGATCGCGGTGTTCGACGCGGTCGCCGGTGTGGAGCCGCAGAGCGAGTCGGTGTGGCGGCAGGCCGACCGGCACGGCGTGCCGAGGATCGCGTTCGTCAACAAGCTGGACCGTGCGGGCGCCGATCTCGACGCGGCCGTCGAGTCGATCCGTACCCGTCTGGGTGCGGTGCCGCTCGTGGTGCAGCTGCCGATCGGACGCGAAGACTCCTTCACGGGCGTCGTGGACCTGGTCGGACTGCGGGCCCTGACGTGGAGCGATGAGCTCTGCACGGAAGGGCCCGTGCCCGACGCGCTGGCCCACGAGGTGCTGCGGCGTCGGCGTCTGCTCGAGGAGACGGTGGCCGAACTGCACGCGGGCGCACTGGAGGAGTTCTGCTTGGCCGGTGCGCTGACGGAGGCGACGCTGCGCACCGCGCTGCGGGAGATCACCACCGCGGGCGACGGTGTGGTCGTGCTCTGCGGCGCGGCCTACCGCAACCGCGGCATCGAGCCACTGCTCGACGCGGTGGTGGCGTATCTGCCCTCGCCGCTCGACGTGGCGACGACGGACACCGGGGACCCGCAGGCTCCGTTCGCGGGTCTGGTGTTCAAGGTGCAGTCGACCACGACCGGCCGCAGGACCTTCCTGCGGCTGTACTCGGGAACGCTACGAAAGGGGGACACCGTGCTCGACGCCGTCACCGGCCGCACCGAACGCGTCGGCCGCATCCTGCGCGTCCAGGCCGACCGGCATACGGACGTCGGGACCGCCGTCGCGGGCGACATCGTCGCGCTCGTCGGGCTCAAGTCCGCGCGCGCCGGTACGACCCTGTGCGCGCCCGGGACGCCCGTGGTGTTCGAGCCGCCGACGGTCGCCGAACCGGTGGTCTCGGTGGCCGTGGAGGCGGTGCGCCGGGGTGACACCGGGCGGCTCGCGGCGGCGCTGCAGCGCCTGGCCGAGGAGGATCCGTCGCTCGGTGTACGGACCGACCCGGAGACGGGTCAGACCGTGCTGTCCGGAATGGGCGAACTGCATCTGGAGGTGGCGGTGGAGAAGCTGCGCCGCGACCAGTTGCTGGAGGTCGGGGTCGGCCGTCCGCGGGTGACGTACCGGGAGACTGTTGCCGAAGGCGTCAGCGGTTTCACATACCGGCATGTCAAACAGGACGGCGGCGCGGGTCAGTTCGCGCAGGTCGTGCTCGATGTGCGGCCCTCGGAGCAGGAGTTCGCGTTCGGCTCCGCGGTCGTGGGCGGGCGGGTGCCGCAGGAGTACGTACGGGCCGTCGAGGCCGGCTGCCGTGACGCCCTCGCCGAAGGGCCGCTCGGCGGGCACCGGGTGACGGGCCTGTCCGTCACGCTCACCGACGGGGCGACCCACTCCAAGGACTCCTCGGAGATGGCGTTCCGTACGGCGGGCCGGCTCGCGCTGCGCGAGGCGCTGCGGTCCTGCCGGATGACCCTGCTCGAACCGGTCGTCGAGGTCACGGTCACCGTGCCCGAGGAGTCGGTGGGCAGCGTCCTCGGCGATCTGGCCGCGCGCCGCGGCAAGGTCTCCGGTTCGACGACCCGCTCCGGTACGGCGATCGTCACGGCGACCGTGCCGCTGGCCGAACTCTTCGGCTATGCGACCCGGTTGCGCAGCCGCACGCAGGGCCGTGGCGCCTTCACGGCCCGACCGGTGGGGTACGCGCCGGCGTAAGCGGCAGGCCCCGCACCCTCTGCGGAGGGTGCGGGGCCGAACCGTCTCCCCTGCGCGGAACCTGCTCAGTGCCCGCGGAACGCCTCCTCCAGCCACCAAGCCGCCTGGTCCCGCAGGACCTTGGCGTCGATGAGCAGCGGGGAGGTCCGCGGTCCGGCCACCCAGTCCCGTACCGCCTTGAGGTCCTCCACCGTGCGTACCGTCACCGCCTCGAAGCCGTATCCACGGGCGATCGCGGCGATGGAGGCGGGCGGGAACTCGACCGTGTCCAGGGGGTGTCCGTCCGGTCCGAAGTGGTGCACCTCGGCCCCGTAGGCGTCGTCGTTGTAGACGATCACCACCATGGGCAGGCCGAGCCGGCGGACCGTGTCGAGTTCGACGGCGCTCATCATCAGCCCGCCGTCCCCGACCGCGGCCACCGGGAGCCGGTCAGGCAGCGCCAGCGCGGCTCCGATGGCGGTGGCGAGTCCGAGCCCGATGGACTGGAAACCCTGCGTGAAGCACAGGCCCTGCTCATCCGGTACGGACAAATACATCGTGGGGTAGCCCATGAAATTGCCCGAGTCGACACCGATCACCCGTTGTGGGGGAAGGATCTCGTCCAGGGCGATCGACAGGGTGCGCGGGTCGATGCGGTCGCGCGTCCCGCCGTCCACGTACGGCACGTCCCGCCAGCCGGGCCGGGCGGCGAGCGCGAAAGCGGCCGTGGCGGTCCGATGGCCCACCCGGTCCTCGGCCGCCGCGAGTACGCGACGCGCCACGAGCGCCACGTCCCCGGTGACTCCGAGGTGTACGGGCCGGTGGGCGCCGAGCGCCGCGGGGTCGTCGTCCACCTGCACCACGGTGGTCTCGGCGCCGATGAGCCGGCCGTGCCGTGTGGTCCACATGGTCAGCGCACAGCCCCAGCCCACGATCACATCGGCCTCCGCGATCAACTCGGCGGCCAGGGGCGTGGCGAAGCCGCCCGCGACATCCAGCGACCACGGATTGCCGTGGAACAGGCCCCGCGCCACCGCCGAGGTGGCGAGCAGCGCGCCGCACCGCTCGGCCAGCTCCTCGAGCGCCGCGCGGCCCGGGGCGCCGCGTGCCCCTCGTCCGGCGATGAACACCGGCCGCTGCGCGTGCGCGAGGATCTCGGCGAGCGCGGCGACGTCCACATCGGCCGGCTCCACGGGCGTACGAGGCGGGGGCGGCGCGACGGCGGCCAGGGCTCGCTCGGCGTCGGGAACTTCCTGTGCCTGTACGTCGAGCGGAAGGTTGAGCACGACGGTGCAGCGCTCCTGTGCGGCCACCCGCACGGCGGCGGTGGTCTGCGCGACGGCGTCCGCCGCCGAGGTGACGCGGGCGCTGCGGGCCCCGACCGCGCGGCCCAACGCCTCCTGGTCCACATGGAAGTTGGAGTGCCGCTGCGTGGCCTCCGGTGCGATGACCACCAGGGGCGTACGGCTCTTGGCCGCCTCCCCGATCCCGGTCAGCGCGTTGGTCAGTCCGCACCCCTGGTGCACGCTGAGGGCCGCCACCGTGCCCGACGTCCGGGCGTACGCATCGGCCATGGTCGCGGCCCCGCCCTCGTGCCGGGTGGCGACGAAGCGCGCGCCGGCCGCCACCATCGCGTTGGTGACATGGAAGTTCCCCGAGCCCACGACCCCGAAGACCTGCCCGATCCCGGACGCGGCAAGCGCCCGTCCGACGGCTTCGGCGACCTTCACGGCGTACGTTCCACGAGGGCGAGCACCCGGGCGGGCGAGCCGGACCCCGACACGATCGGCAGCGGTCCCGCGATCAACACGGCGCCCGTGGCCGGGAGTTCGGCGAGCCGCTGCAGCTGGGTCAGGCCGTACTTCCCACTGCCCATGAGGTACGAGTGGCAGGGGAACTGCGGCTCGAAGGCGAAGGCCTGACCGGCGTCCGTGCCCACCGTGTCCACGCCGAGCCCGATGACCGGTGACTCCTCGGCCACCCAGCGGGCGCAGTCGGCGGACAGACCGGGGGTGTGCGGTCCGCGTTCGTCCGCGTTCAGGAACGCCTCCTGCTCCCCCGCCCGGCTGCCCCAGCCGGTACGAAGGAGCAGCCAGCCGCCTTCGGGCAGCGGGCCGTGCCGACCCTCCCAGGCCCGTATGTGCTCCACCTCGACCAGGAAGTCGGGGTCCTTGGCGGCCTCCTCGGTGAAGTCGAGCACCACGGCGGGAGCGACCAGCTGCTGCGCCGGCACCGAGGCCACATCGCCGAGGTCCCGGCCGGTGATCCAGTGGTTGGGTGCGTCGAAGTGGGTTCCGGTGTGCTCTCCGGTCCTGAAGTTGTTCCAGTACCAGGCGGGCCCCTTCGCGTCGTACCGGCTGATCTCCTCCAGCTGGAAGGGCACGGTCTGCCCGAACTCCTCGGGCAGCTGCAGGATCGGCGTGGACGACGACAGGGGCGCGGTCAGATCCAGCACTTGGATCGAGCCGCCGCGCAGGGCGCTCACGAGGGCGGCGAGAACGGACGAGGATCCGGTGGGGGTGGAGCTCGGCTCGGTCATGGGTGCATCGTCCGGGCGCCCCGATCCCGGGCACAAGACCCGTGCCGTCGCCTCCCCGGGCACGACGCCCGCGCCCTCGCTCTGCCGGTCACGACACACCACCCCCACCCCTCCCCGGTCACAGCACCCCGCGCCCCGCCAGGTTCCGCATCAGCCGCCGTATGCCGTACTCCCAAGGCGGCGCCGCCTCGCTCGTCGTCACGGTGTTGACGAGTGAGCCGAGGCGCGGGCTGGAGATGCGTACCACGTCGCCCTCGTGGTGCGTGAAGCCCTCGCCGGGCGCGTCCCTGTCCTGCGTGGGCGCGAACAGGGTCCCCGTGAACAGGACGAATCCGTCCGGGTGCCGGTGGTGGTCGCCGTGCACGGCCGCCACCAGTTCGAGTACGTCACGGCTGATACGCCGCATGGAACTGCTGCCTTCGAGGACGAACCCGTCCGTGCCCGTGACGTCGAGGGCGACCTCGAGCTCCCGTACATGGTCGAGGCCGAACCCGCCGCCCTCCGCGCGCGAGTCGTCGAAGAGCCGCAGGAACGGGCCCAGGGCGCAGGACGCGTTGTTGTCCTTGGCGCGCGGCAGGAGCAGGGCGCTGCGGCCCTCGACGTCCCGTAGGTTGACGTCGTTGCCGAGCAGCGCGCCGCGCACCCGGCCCCGGGAGTCGACCGCGAGCACCACCTCGGGCTCGGGGTTGTTCCACACGGACGAGGCGAGCACACCGATCCGCGCACCGGTTCCGACGGCCGAGAGCACCGGTGCCTTGGTGAACACCTCGGGATCGGGGCCGATACCGACCTCCAGGTACTGCGACCACAGCCCCTCGGCCTGCAGGATCTCCTTGGCCTTCGCGGCCTCCGGCGACCCGGGGCGCACCTCCGTCACCGGCCCCACGGAGGACACGAGGCGCTCCCGGGTGCGGGCCGCCAGGGCCGGGTCGCCGCCGGTGCGCTCCTCGATGACCCGTTCCATCAGGCTCTCAGCGAAGGTCACCCCCGCGGCCTTGATCACCTGAAGGTCCACGGGTGCGAGGAGATGCGGTACGTCGCGCCGGCCGGACGCGGTCGCCGCCAGGAGCTCGCCGAGCGGCCATGTCCGGCCTCCGGCGGCCTCCCTTACCAGGCTCCCCGCGTCCTC
The DNA here is from genome assembly GCF_040300965.1 of Streptomyces mesophilus. Lineage (GTDB taxonomy): Bacteria > Actinomycetota > Actinomycetes > Streptomycetales > Streptomycetaceae > Streptomyces > Streptomyces mesophilus_A. Next base: position 11,983 of record NZ_JBEPEW010000133.1, read on the forward strand.
GCGTTCGAGCAGGTCGGCGACGGTGGGTACGTGGGCGGTCAGGTCGACGAGCTGTGTGCCGCGCACGGCCGCCACGCAGGGCCCGTCCCACTCGGGCTCGTGCACGCGGGCGACGAGCAGCGCGTCCTCGGCGTCGTCGGGCAGGACGGACTCGGGGGTGAGGTTCATCGGGTGCTCCAGAGGTCGGGCTGCTCGGCGTCTGCACGGGTTCCGTTGACGTCCGTACGAGATCAGTTGACGTCCGTACGAGGTCAGTTGACTTCCGTGCGCGATCAGTTGACGTCCGTACGCGATCAGTGCGAGTCGCGCGGCACGGCATGACCGCGGGAGCCGCGCAGGAAGTCGAAGTCAGCGCCCCGGTCGGCGCCTTCGACATGCTGCGTGTACAGCCACGCGTACCCGCTGGCGTGCCGGGGCGCGGGCGGCTCCCAGGCGGCGCGGCGGCGCTCCAACTCGGCCGTTTCCACGTCCAGATGCAGGGCCCTCTTCGGTACGTCCAGGGTGATGAGATCTCCGCTCCGTACGAGGGCGAGCGGCCCGCCGACCGCCGCTTCCGGCGTGACGTGCAGGACGACGGTGCCGTAACCCGTGCCGCTCATCCGGCCGTCGCAGATCCGCACCATGTCGGTGACGCCGGCCTTCAACAGCTTGGTCGGCAGCGGAACGTTGGAGACCTCGGGCATCCCCGGATACCCCTTGGGGCCGGCGTTTCGGATGACGAGGACGGTGTTCTCGTCGACCTCCAGGTCCGGGTCGTCACACACCGCGTGGTACGCCTCCGGGGAGTCGAAGACGAGCGCGGCCCCGGTGTGCGTGAGCAGGTGCGGCGATGCGGCCGACTGCTTGATGACGGCGCCGTCCGGACAGAGGTTGCCGCGCAGCACCGCGGTGCCGGAACCGGCGGGCTGGAAGGGCGTGCCGATCGGGGTGATGACCTCGTCGCCGATGCGTTCGGCGTCCGCCACGTTCTCGGCGAGGGTGCGCCCGGTGACGGTGAGCTGATCGCCGTGCAGCAGCCCGGCACGCACCAGCTCGTTGTGGACGGCGGGCAGTCCGCCCGCGTAGCAGAAGTCCTCCATGAGGTACTTGCCCGACGGCATCAGGTTCAGCAACGTCGGTATCTCACGGGCCAGTTGGTCGAAGTCCTCGGCATCGAGCTGCACGCCGACCCGGCCGGCGATGGCCGTGAGGTGGATGATCGCGTTGGTCGAGCCGCCGATGGCGGCATTGGTACGGATGGCGTTCTCGAAGGCCTCGCGCGTCAGGATCCGCGACGGGCGCAGCTCCTCCTCGACCATCTCGACGATGCGCCGGCCCGCCGCCTGCCCGGTCTCGTAACGCCGCATGTCGACCGCCGGCCAGGTCGCCGAGCCGGGCAGTTGCATGCCGAGGGTCTCCGCCATGCACGCCATGGTGGAGGCGGTGCCCATCGTCATGCAGTGTCCGTTGGAGCGGGCCATGCAGCCCTCCGCGAAGAAGCACTCCTCCTCGGTCATCCGGCCCGCCTTGACCTCGGCCTCCATCTGCCACACGGCCGTGCCCGAACCGACGTCGCGGCCCTGGAACTTGCCGTTGAGCATGGGCCCGCCGGTGACCATCAGCGCGGGCAGATCGACGCTCGCCGCGCCCATCAGCATGGCCGGGGTCGTCTTGTCGCAGCCGGAGAGCAGCACCACGCCGTCGAGCGGGTTCGCGCGGATCAGCTCCTCGACCTCCATGGCCATGAGGTTGCGGTACAGCATGGCGGTGGGCCGCATCAGCGTCTCGCCCGTCGCCATCGTGGGGAACTCCAGGGGGAAACCGCCGGCCTGCCACACCCCGCGCTTCACCGCCTCGGCGACGCGGGTCAAGTGGGCGTTGCAGGGGGCGAGTTCGGAGGCCGATACGGCGATCCCGATGACGGGCCGGCCGTCGAAGACCTCGGGCCCGAAACCCTGGTTGCGCATCCACGACCGGTACAGCATCCCGCCACGCCCCTCCGCCCCGAACCAGGACTGGCTGCGGCGGCCGGAGGGGTGGGGTCGGACGTCGGTCATGCGGATCACTCCTTGTACGTACGGGGGTCTGGCACCTGCGGGAGGGTGTGTGGCTCAGCCGAAGAGGTTGTCGAGCTGCTGCCGCACCGTCAGGACGGACAGCACGCCGAAGAGCAGCGCCGCCCACACCAGGGCGGCCACCCGATAGCCGCGCACCTTCAGCGGGTTGGGCAGCGCGGTCCGGTTCATGACCAGGAGCAGGATCGAGTAGACGAACATCATGAGGCCGGAGACACAGGCGGAGATGACAAGCAGGACGAGCGGCTGGTCGAACCCGGAGAGCAGCACCACCGCGCCGACGCCGACGAGTCCCCAGACGAGGCGTGCGTAGATACGGGACTCCGTGAGCCGGGTGCCGCGCATGTACGTGGACTTCAGCACGTCGGCGGTCATCCGGCTGGTGTAGTCGACGATCCCGGTCGCGGCGCTGAACAGGGAGAATGCACCGATCAGCCAGAAGAACACCCCGAACCAGTCGCCGACGCGGTCCTGCAGGACCTCGCCCTCCTTCTGGACGAAGCCCACGTTGTTCTCGAGGCCTTCGGTGCCGAAGAGCGTGGAGTGCGCCAGCATCGAGGACAGGACGATCGTGAGGATGGTGACCAGGGCGAAGGTGATGGCCTGTTCGAGGTTGGCGAACTTCCACCAGCGGCGCCAGCGCGCCAGGTTGGTCTCGTTCGTCTCGAAGACGTAGCCAACCCGCGAGCCGTCGGCCGCCTCCTCCTTGCCGGTGACGGGACTCACCAGGCGCGGCACGTAGTGGCCCATCCCGAAGCCCTTGTCGCGGATCCAGTTGCTCTGCACGAGGTTCTGTCCGCCGCCCGCTCCCGCGTATGCAAGCGCGCCCATGAGCACGGCGACACCCAGTTCGTGCGGGAACCTGGCGTCCGTGACGGCCGTCGGAAGGTCGCCCACGGTCGTGGCGGTGACGGCGAGCGCGAGGGCGAGGATGAAGAACCCGCCGATCAGCAGGATCTTCACGCCGAGCATCTTCTCGAGCGCGTTGTAGACGACGGGCGCGAGGGTGAGGATCAGGCCGATCACGATCAGGAGGCCGACGCCGATGTACGCGGGTTTGCCGCCGAAGACGTAACTGAGCATCGTCGCCGAGCTGATGGCCCAGCCGGGCCACAGGTTCGCCGCGTAGGTGAACACCACCATGACCAGGCCCCAGTGCCGCCAGTAGCGGTTGAAGCCGGTGACCGCGGTCTCACCGGTGGCGAGGGTGTACCGCTCGATCTCCATGTTGAGGAACCACTGGGTGATCACACCGATGACCGCGCCCCACAGGAACACCAGGCCCGCCTGCGAGGCGATGTAGGGCCAGAGCACGAACTCGCCCGAGGACAGGCCGACTCCGGCCGCTACGATGCCGGGCCCGATGATGCGCCAGGTCTTCGCGGGCGGTGCGGGCAGCTCCCGCACCTCCGGGGCCGGCAACAGCTTGGTGCGCAGGGGGAACGGCGAGGCCGGTGAGGGCGGGGAGGGTATGCGGTCGGCGTCGGTCATCGGGGACGTCTCCAGGGGGCGTTGGTGACGGAGCGCGTACAATGCCGGGCAATCATTGAATGATTCGATGAAGTCGTCCAGGGGGTGTGCACAAGATCGTGGAAAAAACAGCGGAGGCACGCGAGATCGCCGGGATCAACGGCGCCGCGCAGCACGCGGGAGCCATACCGGCGATCACGCGGAAGGGCCGGACGGGCCACCAGCAGCTCATCGACGTCCTCGGCCGCCACATCGTCTCGGGGGGCTACCCGGTGGGCGCTGCACTGCCCGTGGAGGACCGGCTCGCCGCTCAACTGGACGTCAGCCGTGGCGCGTTGCGCGAGGCGGTGAAGGCGCTCGCCGCCAAGGGCATGCTCACCACGCGGCCGCGTACGGGCACCCGCGTACTGCCCCCGGAACAGTGGAACCACCTGGACGAGGACGTCCTGAGCTGGCAGCAGGAGTGCGAGCCGCTTCAACTCCTGCGTGAGACCGGCCAGTTGCGCCGCATCGTCGAACCGGAGGCCGCGCGCCTCGCGGCGGAGCACTGCGGCGTCGGCCATCTCGACGTACTGCGGGCGGCGCTGTCGGACATGGAGGAGGCCGAGGCCCGCGGTGACAGTGCGGCCTATGTGGAGGCGGACACCGTCTTCCACCGCACGCTGCTCGCCGCGGGCGGCAACCGCCTGCTCGGCTCCCTCGGGCGCGCCATCGACGTGGCCCTGCGGCACCATTTCGCGATCAGTACGCAGACACCCGGGGCCATCGCCGCGTCGCTGCCCGGCCACCGGGCCGTCCTCGATGCGGTGGCCGAGGGCCGTGGTGCCGACGCGGCGGCCGCGGTCACCGGTCTCATCACCGCGGCGGAACGCGAAGTCGCGGAATCGCCTGGGTTGCCTGCGCCGTGAGCCGCGTCCGGCAACCGATCCGGCGCCGGCGGCAACTGGGGGCTGACCGCTTGCGCTGAGGAACGGACAAGCCATGCAGAACCAACACCCCCCACGCCACCGCCGACGCCGGATCCGATTCGCCGTCGGGACTCCCCTGGCCCTGATCGCCGGGGGCGTCCTCGCGTACGGCACCGCCTTCGGCGCCTTCGGCGACGAGGCCCGGCCCCGGGCCGGCGCCGCCACGGTCCCGGCGGACGCGAGCGCCGCCGTCGCCGCGATGCAGCCGGGCTGGAACCTCGGCAACAGCCTGGACGCCATCCCGGACGAGACGGCGTGGGGCCAGCCCCGTACCACCAAGGCCCTCCTGGCGGGGGTGCGCGCCCAGGGCTTCAAGAGCGTCCGAGTCCCGGTGACCTGGAGCGACCACCAAGGCGCGGCCCCCGGACACACCATCGACCCGGCCTACCTGAACCGGGTGAAGGAGGTCGTGGACTGGGCCCTCGCCGAGGGCCTCTACGTGATCATCGACGTCCACCACGACTCATGGCAGTGGACCAAGGCGATGGCCACCGATCACGACAAGGTGCTCGCCCGCTTCGAGGCGACCTGGCGCCAGATCGCCTCGGCGTTCCGCGACGCGCCCGCGCAGTTGGTCTTCGAGAGCATCAACGAGCCGCAGTTCGACCGCGCGGACGCCGCCCGCAAGGCCGAGCTGCTCGACGAGTTGAACACGGTGTTCCACCGCATCGTGCGCGCATCGGGCGGCGGCAACGAGACCCGTCTGCTCATGCTGCCGACCGAGGTCTGCACCCCGGACCTGAAGCTGATGCGGCACCTGGCCACCACGATCAAGTCACTCGACGACACGCGCCTGATCGCGACCGTCCACTACTACGGCTACTGGCCGTTCAGCGTGAACAACGCGGGCGTCACCCGCTTCGACGCCACGGTCGAGGCGGATCTGACCAAGACGTTCACCGAAATCAACGACACCTTCGTCGACCAGGGCATCCCCGTCGTCATGGGCGAATACGGACTGCTCGGCTTCGACCACGGGCCCGGCGCCGTCGAACGCGGCGAGATGCTCAAGTATTTCGAGGCGTTCGGACACGCGGCACGCACCCGGAGAGTCACCACGACCCTGTGGGACAACGGCGCCTTCTACGACCGCAAGGCACTGAAGTGGAAGGACGCCGGCCTGTTCCGGCAGATCAGGTCGAGCTGGACGACACGCTCGGGCACGGCATCGTCCGCCACCGTCTTCCTGCCGAAGTCGGGCCCCGTCACGGACCGCACGCTCACGCTCGACCCCAACGGGACCACCTTCAAGAGCCTGAAGCAGGGAACCGCCGACTTGGCCAAGGGCAGGGACTACACCCTGACCGGCAACAAGCTCACCCTGAAGGCGGCCGCACTCGCCCGGCTCGCCGGCGACCGCTCCCCCGGCGTCAACGCGACGCTGCACGCCGCGTTCTCCACGGGGATCCCCTGGCGGATCCAGGTGCGCACCTACGAGAAGCCCATCCACGCAAACGCTTCGGGCACGTCCGCAACGTTTCCGATCCCCACCCGGTTCCGGGGCGACGTCCTGGCGACGATGGAGTCCGCCTACCTCGACGGCACCGCGGCCGGCCCGCTCGACTGGACCCCGTACCAGCAGTTCAACACCGCCTTCGCCCCGGACTACACACAGAACACGATCGAACTCACACCCGCCTACCTCAACTCCCTCAAGGACGGCCGACGCGTGAAGCTGACCTTCCACTTCTGGAGCGGCACGACCACGACGTACTACGTGACGAGGTCGGGTGGGACGGTGACCGGGTCCGCGTCCTGAAGTGAACGGAAGCCGCTCCCCCTTCCCGGCCAATAACATCGCCTCCACATCGCTTTCACCATTCCTCCCCATATGCTGGTGGCCTAGGGCCGGGACAAGGGGGTGCCGCGCCTGCGGGAGCAGCGGGGGGACCACGTGTACGAGATGGTCAAGGGCGCAAACGTCGGGCTGGGGAGCCTCGACGGCGGCGGCGTCGATGCGGTGGTCGTCAGTCTGGGGTGGGTCAGCCCTACCGGTGAAGGAGACGCCGATGTCTCCGTGCTGCTGCTCGACACGAACGCCAAGGTCCGCAGCGACACCGACTTCTACTTCTACAACAACGCCTGCGCACCGGACGGCAGCGTGCAGTTGCTGGGCAAGACCCCCACCGGGGAGGGCAGCGAGGACCGGATCAGCTTCGACCTGACCGCGATACCCGCCGACGTCCGCACCATCCTCATCGCGGCGAGCCGCTACGAGTCGGCCCGCTTCGACGAACTCGAGGACCTCCGGCTGACGTTGAGCGACAGCTCGGGCGAGCCGCTGCTGCGGTACACCATCGCGGAAGCGGGCGGCGTCAGCGCACTGATCTTCGGAGAGCTGTACCGACGCGATGCGGCATGGAAATTCCGGGCCGTGGGGCAGGGGTACGAGGCCGGGTTCGCAGCCCTGGCAGCCGATCACGGCGTGGACATCGAGGACGATGCCGCCGCCGAGCAGAGCGACCTTCCGCAGGCGGACGCAGAACAACTCGCCGCCTCCGAGCCCACGGTCACCGGCGGACCCCGACCGGAGTCCGCGCCTGTCACCGCCGAAGCTGCCGCCCCCGTCCCCACGCCGGTGCGACCGCGCACGGCGAAGAAGAAGACGACGCGGCCCAAGTCCATGAAGAAGTCCCTTGCGGAGAGCGAGTCCTGGCACGGCGCGCGGCTCTTCCCGGTCTCCGCTCTGAAGAGCAACCGGGAGAGGGAGACACGGGCCACTTCGGTGCTGCTCGCGGTGAGGGCCCAGGTCCCGGAGTTCGGCCGGCGGCTGACGGCCGGGTTCGGCGCGCCCGCCGGACGTATGGAGACCTTCACCGAGGTACTGATGCCGCACGGTGAATCGCCACGGCGACCGGACGGTGTGATCCGGGTGGAGCGCGCGGGCAAGTTGTGGACGGCCGTGGTGGAGACCAAGACCAACGGCAGCGCGCTGAAGGTGGAGCAGGTGCAGGCGTACGCCGACATCGCGGCCAGGCGGGGTTACGAAGCTGTCATCACGCTCTCCAACGACGTGGCGCTCGAAGGCAGTCCGCTGGTCGAGGTGAAGATCGACCAGCGCCGGAAGAACAAGGTGGGGCTGTGGCATCTCTCCTGGGCCGAGGTGGCCCACCAGGCGCAGATGCTGATCCGGCACGAAGGCGTCGGCAATCCCGCGCACGCCTGGCTCCTGGAGGAGCTGCTGCACTACTTACGTCATGAGAACTCCGGCTGCCACGGCTTCCACAACATGGGACCGTCGTGGGTCCCCGTACGCAACGGGATCCACGACGAGACGCTCTGCGAGGACGATCCTCGCGCCCTGTCGGCGGTGGAGAGCTGGGAGCGCCTGGTGCGGCAGGTCTCGTTGGGACTCGGGGGTGAGCTGGGGTGCAAGGTCCTGCCCGTGCAGCGGGCCCGCCGCGGCGTCGACGCGGCAGGCCGCCGTGCCCGGATGGCCGAGGAGCTGTGCCGTGACGGCAGGCTCCGGGCCGAGTTGCGCATCGAACAGACCGCAGGAGTGCTGGCCCTCACCGCCGATCTGCGGACCGGCCGGATCCGCACCTCCATCGACATCCCGCCCCCGCAGCAGGGCTACCCGCTGGCCTGGGCCAAACGGCTCGTACGGGAACTCGCCGAGGCGCCCGCCGATCTGCACATCGAAACGCTGGTCGAGGGCGACTCCTCCGGCCCTCGGGGGACCCTTGAACGTCTGCGTCCCGAGCCTGGCGACCTGCTGCCGAAGAGCGGGGCGAAGATCACCGGATTCCGTCTGTCCCTGTTCAAGGGCATGGGCGCCCAGCGGGGAAACACCGAATCCGGATTCATCCGCAGCGTGGACGATGCGGTCCACGCCTTCCACGCACGGGTGGCCGCCCATCTCGACGGCATACCTGGTCAACGGCGTGCGGCGTCGAGTCCGACCGCCGGGGTGTAGACGGACCACGACTGGACGGCGCAGACCGCCCGGGAGCAGAGCCTCACCAACCGGCAGACACCGTACGGGTCTTCCGAAACGAGTCAGGGCCCGTCCGAGGACGGGCCCTGACCTGTGAATTCAACCGACATCACTGTCGGGACGACAGGATTTGAACCTGCGACCCCTTGACCCCCAGTCAAGTGCGCTACCAAGCTGCGCCACGTCCCGTTCGCGCAGTGTTCCGCGCTCACGAGAAAGAACCATACCTCACCCCGGACCTGCGCCGTTGCCTCCGCCCCGGGACAATCGAGGGGTGAGCGAACACGATCCGCAAGCGACAGGTGACCGCGACCGCGACCAGGAGGGGCGTGCCCGCAATGCCCGGCCTCGTGACGGCCTGGGCCGTCCGCTTCCGTATGGCACCGAGGGGGTCGAGCGGCAGCCGGAGGGCGTCGTGCGTACGCCTCGGCAGACGCTGGACGAGGCGCAGGCGCTGCTCGACGCGGGGAAACCCTTCCATGCGCACGAGGTGTTCGAGGACGCCTGGAAGTCAGGGCCCGAGAGCGAGCAGCCACTGTGGCGCGGGCTGGCCCAGCTCGCCGTGGGTCTCACCCATGCCGCACGGGGCAACCGCAAGGGCGGCGCACGGCTGCTGCGCCGGGGCACGCTCGGGCTCGGCGACCCGCCGTACGGGATCGACGGGCCCGGACTCACCGCCTGGGCCGAGGAGTTGGCGGGCCGTGTCGAGCGCCTGGAAACACCCGTGGACGCCGCCCGCGAGGCACCCGTCCTGAGGCCCCGGCCAGGGACAAAAGGCCGTACGGCAGACTGACCGGGTGCGAACCATCCATGTCATAGGCATCGGCGCGGGCGACCCCGACCACCTGACCTTGCAGGCCGTGAAGGCGATGCGGGCGACGGACGTCTTCTTCCTGCTCGACAAGGGCGAGGTCAAGGCGGACCTCACGGACCTGCGGCGCGCGATGCTGGCGGAGCATCTGCCGGAGGGCTCGTACCGCGTCGTCGAGGCCCGCGATCCCGAGCGCGACCGCCGGGCGAGCGGGGGCGCGTACGCGCCGGCGGTGGACGACTGGCGCAGCCGCCGGGCCGCGATCTACGAGGCACTGATCGCCGACGAGCTCGGCGAGGACGAGACCGGTGCGTTCCTGGTGTGGGGAGATCCTTCCCTGTACGACAGCACGCTGGGGATTCTGGACGAGATCCTCGAGCGGGGACGTACGGACTTCGCGTACGAGGTCGTACCGGGCATCAGCAGCGTCTCGGCGCTGGTCGCCAAGCACCGCACGGGCCTCAACCGCGTGGCGCGTCCGGTGCAGATCACGACCGGGCGGCGGCTCGCGGAGGGGTTCCCCGAGGGGGTGGACGACGTGGTGGTCATGCTGGACGCGCACCAGTCGTTCCGGGCGTACGCCGAGGAGGATCTGGAGATCTTCTGGGGTGCCTACCTGGGTACGCCGGACGAGATCCTCGTCTCGGGGCCGATCGCCGAAGCGGGGCCGCGGATCGAGGAGTTGCGGGCGAAGGCGCGCGAACGCAAGGGCTGGATCATGGACACGTATCTGCTGCGGCGCCAGGGCTGAACGCCCGCAGCCAGGCGAGCGCCCCCGCGAGGTCCGGCACCGACGGCACCCCCACCGGCACAGGCGGGCGGCGCACCACGACGACGGGGACGGACAGCTCCCGCGCCGCGACAAGCTTCGCCGAGGTCGCCGCGCCGCCGCTGTCCTTGGTCACCAGGACGTCGACACGGTGCGTCCGCAGCAGCTCGAGCTCGTCCGCCACGGTGAACGGCCCCCGCGCGAGCAGCACTTCGGTGTCGGCGGGCATGGGCGGCTCGGGCGGTTCCACGGACCGTACGAGAAAGTGGCCCGGGAGCCCGGCGAAGGCGGCGAGACGCTGCCGCCCGGTGGTCAGGAACACCCGGCGTCCCAACTCGGGAAGCAGCTCGGCGGCTTCGGGCAGTGAGCGCACGTCATGCCATACGTCACCGGGGCCCGCGCTCCAGCCGGGCCGGCGCAGCGCCAGCACGGGCACCGCACAGCGGGCCGCCGCTTCGACCGCGTGCGCGCTGATCACCGCCGCGAAGGGGTGCGTGGCGTCGATCAGGGCGTCCACGTGCTCCTCGCGCAGCCACGCGGCGAGCCCCGCGGCTCCCCCGAAGCCCCCGGTGCGCAGCCCGCCGTCGATGCGGGCGG
>NZ_JBEPEW010000134.1:0-22260 GCF_040300965.1 Streptomyces mesophilus
CGCGCTGCGGATCGCCGCCGAGCGCGAGCGGCAGCCGGGCGCACACCTCGATGAGCTGGGCCGTGGCCTCGGGTTCGGTGGCCGTGGGCCTGCCGAGCAGGGTGTCGAGCAGCCGGCCGGCCTCCGCGGTGGTGAGCCGGTCGAGGTCGATACGCCGGGCTCCTTCGCGTACGCAGAGTCCGGCGAGGGTGTCGCGGCTGGTCACCAGGGTGCGGCAGCGGGTGCCGCCCGGCAGCAGCGGCCGCACCTGTGCGGCGCTGTGTGCGTTGTCGAGCAGGACGAGCAGCTGTTTGCGGGCGACCAGCGAACGGAACAGTGCGGCGCGCTCCTCGGTCCCAGCCGGTACGACGGAACCGTCCGCGCCGAGCGCCCGCAGGAACCCGGCGAGTGCGTCCCCCGGCGCGACCGGTCGCCCGGGTCCGTATCCGCGCAGGTCCACATACAGCTGCCCGTCGGGGAACCGGTGCGCGGCCCGCTGTCCCCAGGCCACGGCCAGGGAGGTCTTCCCGACGCCTGCGGTCCCGGCGACGGAGGTGATGAGGACGGGGGCCGTACGGGCGGGGTCCTGGGCGGTGCGGTCTTGGGCGGCGGAACCCTTGGCTGCGGGGTCTTGGGCGGCGGGGCCCGGGGACGCGGGGTCCTGGGCGGCGGGGTCCTTGGACGCGGGGTCTTGGGCGGCGGGCTCCTTGGACGCGGGACCCTGGGTCACGAGGTCCTCGCCCATGAGCCGGTCGAGCCGTTCCAGCTCGCCCTCCCGTCCGATGAACCCGGCGGGCAGGTGCGGAAGTTGAGCCGGAACCAACGGCCCGCCCCCGGCCACGGCCCCTCGCCCCTCGACCGCCGACGCCCCGCCGTCGACCGCCGCCGCCCCGCCCCCGCCCACCGGCTCACCCGCCAGAACGCGTCGTTCGAGGTCCCGCAGCTCCGGGCCGGGCTCGAGCCCGAGCTCCCCGACCAGCACCCGGCGGGCGTCGCGGTACACGGCCAGCGCATCGGCCTGCCGTCCGCTCGCCGCGAGCGCCGTCATCAACAGCCCGGACAGCCGCTCGCGCAGCGGATGCCGCCGGGCCAGGGCGGTCAGCTCGGGGATGGCCGTCGCGTACCGGCCGCAGCGCACCTCGGCCGCGTACAACTCCTCGTACGCCGCGACCTGTTGCTCAGCGAGCCGCTGGATGTCCCCGGCGAGCGCGGGTAGCTCGACCCCGGCGAACGGCCTGCCCCGCCACAGCCCGAGCGCCTGCCGCAGCAGTGCGGCGGCCCGCTCCGGACCGTGCCGGCCGGCCTGGTCCACCAGCGCGGCGAAGCGGTCGGCGTCCAACTCCCCTTCCACCACGTGCAATACGTAGCCGCCGGAGGTGAACTCCAGCCGGCCGGGCGAGTCGAGTGTGGCGCGCAGCCGGTGGATCTGGACCTGGAGCCGGCGCATCGCGTGCGGTGCGGGCGGCTCACGCCACAGGGCGTCGAGCAGGAACTCCGCGGATACGGGGGTGCCGTGCCGTACGAGGAGCAGCGCGAGCAGCCCGCGGCGCACCGGCCCGGCGGGCTGGTCGGCGGCGTCCTCGTCCGCACGCCAGCGGACCGGCCCAAGAATCGCGAACTGCATCGGCCTTCACCCAAGTCCCCCGGCTCGGCGTGCTTCCCGCACTCACATGCCCTGCGGATCTGCGTGCTCCGTCCTTCCTCCACGCCAAGTGTCTTACATCCCATGCCGGTTGACGAAAGTGCTGCGAAAGTCCCCCGGCGCAGGCTTCCCGCATGACAGACACCACACAGGCGGCCAGGTATCTCTTCGACTCGGACACCGACCTGGGCGCCCAGCAGCTCGCTCTCCTGGAGGAGCTCCTCGACGAACCCACCTTCCGGTTCCTGGACACCGTCCCCCTCGCACCGGGCGGCCGGGCTCTCGACCTGGGTGCGGGCGGCGGGTCCGTGGCCCGCCGGCTCGCCTCGCGGACCGGTCCCGGCGGGGAGGTGGTCGCGGTCGATCTGGCGACGGAGCATCTGCCCGAGACCGAGGGCATCACCCTGCACCGCCACGACGTACGCGACGGACTTCCGGTGCCCGGCCCGTTCGACCTCATCCACGCCCGGCTGCTCCTGATGCATCTTCCCGAACGCCTCGCCCTGTTGCGGACGTTGGCCGACGCACTCACCCCGGGCGGGCATCTGGTGCTCGGCGAGATGAGTGCCCGCCCGAACCGGGTGCTCACGGCCCCGACCGAGGACGACCGGCGGCTGTTCGAGCGGGTGCAGCGCATCGCCCACGAGGTCGTCACGCCCTCGCGCGGCGCGTCGTTCCAATGGGCGCACGAGGCCTATGGCGCCCTCCTCGACGCGGGCCTGAACCCGGTCTACAGCGAGGAGTTCTCCCGTACGACGGTCGGCGGCTCACCGGCCTGCCGTCTGCACCGCAACTACGTCCTGCAGGCGACCCCGCTGCTGCTTGCCGAGGGCCTGACCCGCTCCGAACTCGACCGCTACGGCGAGCTGATGCTGGATCCCGGATTCAGGGCCTGGTTCTACCAGTTCGTGCTGGTGCGGGGGAGGAAGGCGGGGTGAGCGCGCATGCTGTTCAGGTGGCGGGCCTGCGCAGCAGCCACTGCCCGAACGTGCGGCGGGCCGGCCGCACCACGATGCGGCCGTGTGCCTTCTGGCCGGACAGTTCCACCCGCAGCACGACCGGGGTGTCGAGGTCTGCCGGATCCGTACGGTGCTTGAGCTTGCAGTGCACCAACTGCAGACCGTCGGTGTCGACCACCACGCCCGGCCTGGTGATGAGGGTGAGCGTCTTGCCCGCGCCGGCCAGATCGATGCTCAGGGTGTCGTGGGTGACCACGGCATCGGTGAAGTCCAGGGTCACCTTGCAGTACGTCACCGCGAGCTCCATCCTGCGCGGGACGACCCAGCGCCCCACGCGCTCGATCGGTGAGCTGTGGATCTGCTCGATCCGCACCAGGTCCTTGGCACCGGGGCCGCTGTCACCGGTCCGGACCGGCAAGTCGGCGGTGAGCGGCGCGAGTTCGCCCAGGGTGCGCGCGGACAGGGCGGCTTCGAGGCGCTCGTCCAGCTCGTCCGAGGTCAGCAGCCCGTCGCCCGCGGCGATGCGCAGCACGTCCACCACCCGGTCCCGGTCCGCGTGAGAGGCCCGTACCTCGGGCGGTGGGCCGGTGTGCTTCCCCGTGGGTGACATCTCTCCCGACATGCCTGCGAGCCTACCCAGGAGCGGCGGTGGGACCAGGGGTGGATACGGGGGGAGGGACCGGGCTCACCGTAGAGCGAGCCCTCTTCGGCACAGTCTCAGGACGCGCACCACGAGGCCCGGGGCCCGGGCGGGGGCGGTGGGCGCGGGTGCCTGCGCCGGAGCCCGGCGCACCGGAGCCGCCTCCGCCCGTTCGGTGGTGGGCGGAGCCGCTGCGGGAGCCGCACCCGGATAGTCCTCACGGATCTCCGGGGCCGGGCGGCGCGGACGCTGCGGGGGAACGGTGTACGACTGGGCGCGGAGGTAGGCCGTCAGGGCGCGATGGGGGTCGATGGGCATGGCAGGGCCGCCTTTGCTGCGGGTGGAGGGCCGAGGGAGGTGGAGGCGCGGGGGATGCCTCCCCTCAGCAGCGCAGCGCCGTGTGCCGGGCCCGTTCGGCGGCAAGGTCCGTTCGGGAAAGGGGTGTTGGTAAGGGAGCCGCGGCTTCGGGCGTCGCCGCCACGGCGGTACGGAGGCCGGAAGCGGTGCTCGCGCAGCCGACCGCCCAGGGGGTTTCCGCGCGCCCGGCCCGCACCGTACGAGGCGAAGGAGTCACCGGCTCCTCGACCGGCGTCCGCTCCGAGGTTCCACAGCTCCGCCCCGCCGGCTCGGGAGCGGTCAGCCCGCTCCCGTCGGCGGCCCGTACATCCGCCCGCACGGCCTCGGCGGGCTGCGTACCGCCGACCACAAGCAGCAGGCCCAGCCACACCGACACCCCGGCCCGCACGGCGAGCCGCCGGCCGTGCCGCCCACGATGGCGGCACAGACCGGACGTACCGGGCAGACGCCGAAAAGCCATACGTCTACGGTAATTTCGCCGTCACCCTTCGCGCATTCCTTCGTGCGAGTGAGATCGACTCGACGGGAGGGGTCAGTGGTACGGGAGTTGCGGCTGAGGCGGAATGGGTCAGGTCGCCGTGGCAAGGGCGACGAGATGGCGGGCCGTGCCGGACGGGTCGACGGTCTGGTGCAGGTGCGCGCCGGGCAGCTGCGCCACGGTCCAGCCGCGTGCGCGTGCTTCGGCGGCGAGGTCGTCGTACGCGGGGCTGAACTGCAGGTAGGAGCAAGGGTGGTCGTCCCAGCCTGCGTGGACCGGGAGGTGCTGCTCGTAGTACGACAGCGGCAGGGCGGGCTGCTCGTCGACGACCGTCCGCCGCACCTGGGGGTCGGGGAACAGGGGAGCCAGGTCCGCCTCGTCCCACCAGTCGGTCCAGCGGGGCAGCCTGCCGTCGACGGCCATCGCGCGCAGGGACGCGAGAACTTGGGGCGGGGCGACCGGGGTCGGTCCGGTCCGTGCGGGCAGTGCGGCATCGACGAAGACCGAGCCGGTCACCGGTTGGACCAGGCCCGAGCTGATCACCGGCAGGAACAACCCCGCGTTGCTGTGCGCCACCAACGTCACGGCCCGGTCGGCCGGAACGCGCCGAAGGCCGTCCTGTACGGCAGCGACGACGCGCGGCCAGAACGGCGGCGCACCGTCCCCGATGTGCAGCAGTGACGGGACCAGCACCTGGTACCCCGTCGAGGTCAGCTCCTCCGCGACCGCCCGCCAGGTCGACGGTCCTACGGCCGGACTGTGCACGAGAACGAAGAGCGGCGGCATACACCGATGGTCCCGCCCACGCCCGCACGGACGCGACCGGCTCGGCCGAGAGCAGAACCCTCTCCGGCAGCGACACGTCGACGTGGTCCGACGCGGCCGACGCTGCGCGGTCAGAGCGGCAGATCGTCGGGGAGGACCCGGAACGCCTTGTGGCGGCCCAGCGGGCGCACGGCGCGGAAGTCGCGGCGGTCCAGGGTGAGGATCGCGTCCGTCTCGAAGTCGGCGGCGAGCGCCACGTTGACCGCGTCGGCGAGGTCGAGGTCCAGCGTCTGATAGCGGGTGCGTACGGATTGAGCGGCGCCGAGGTGGTTCTCGGTGATCTCGGGCACGGAGACCCGGCCGCGGCGCATCCAGCGCCGGATGTCCTCCACGGCGCTGACCGCGGCCGTCCGGCCGAGTTCGCGGGTGGCCACGTGGTCGAGCTCGGCGAGCAGGAGGGGTGACATCACCAGCAGGCCGGAGGTGTCGGCGATGACGATGATCACGCGGCGGTTCCGCTCCCGTCCTCGCTCCGCACGGCGTCGGCGACGGTCTCTCTGACCTCGTCCTTCGTCATGGCGCGGCCGGATCCTTCAAAGGTCCGGGAGAACAGGGGCTCGTCCCAGACGCGGTTGGCCATGGCCGCGAGGTGGATCCCCTGCCGGATGATCTCGGCCTCGCTGATGCCCCGGCGCCTGGCCGCCTCCTTGATGATGGCCAGGTCCTCAGGGTCGGCGTAGACATTGGTCCGCTTCAGAGACATGTACCGATCTTGGTCCAAGTCCCACATTGATGTACCTCCGCGCGGTCCCGGCCCGCTAGCCCCCCGCAGCCGGCGCCGACGGGAAGCCGTCCGAGGGGTCGGCCGGGCGGGCCACGGCCCAGATCCGTTCGAACTCCGCCTCGAAGTGCTCGAACCACGGTCCGTCGCGGCCCGGGAGCAGGGTGAAGACGGCGTCCCCGGTGGCGGAGCTGTGCGAGTAGATGTCGACGTGGATGAGGCCGCCCGGCTGCCGCGTATCGATCATCACCAGGCCGAAGGCCGGAACGAACGGCACGAACCGCACGTCGACCCGGCCCGATGAGGCATCCGCCCGCGTCCGGTCGTCGGCGAGTTCGCGCAGCAGGTCGAGGGACGGGCGCAGCCGGTTGTCGAACACCTCGGGCCGGTCGGTCAGGGTGCTGCGCCGGGCCGCCTCGGCCGGCGCCGAGGTGGTCGGGTCGATCAGCGCGATCCTGATCGTCGCGCCGGCGGCCGCCCGCCGCTGGAGCTCCGACACCGTGTTGCGCAGCGTGCGCGAGAGCGTCACGCCCACGAGGGCGATGTCCCGCGCCTGGCGGAGCTGCTCGACGAGCTCCGGTTTGTCGTGCGTGAAGAACTCCTGCGCGCCCAGGTCCCCCGCGAGACGGGAACGCACCTGCTCTGCGAGGTCGTCCACCTGTCTGCGGCTGCCGAGCAGTCCGCCCGCGAGGAGCGCGAGCGTGGCGAGGGTCGCGGCGGCGAGCACCTTGCCGCTCGCGAGGTCGAGTGCCCCGAGAACGGCGAGGGTTATGGAGAGCAGCGCGGTGGTGTAGATCTCCAGGTTCCTGCCGCGGGACAGGTCCTGGCGTACGCGTCTCAGAAAGCGCATGCCCCCTCGGCCGCCTAGATCTCCCCGCGCACGGCAGCGTCGACGAACCGCGCGAAGCTGTGGGCGGGGAGGGTGAGGACGGGGCCGTCGGGGGTTTTGCTGTCGCGGATGGCGATGTGGGGGGTGAGGTGGGCTACCTCGATGCATTCACCGCCGCTGGTACCGCTGTACGACGACTTACGCCACTGTGCGTTCGCTGGGATCTGCCTGGTGCCCATAGCGTTCCTCCATCACGCGCGTGATCAGTTCCGCCGAATCCTCTGGCGAGAGGGCGTTGGCTTGCAGTCGAGCGTAACCGACCGAACGCTCCTTGATCACTTGCGAGTTGGCGGTCATGTGGCCCATGTCGTAGCTCTCCGAGTAGAACAGATCCGGGTCGTCGTCGAAACGCAAGAGCGTGAAGGAGCCCATCATCCCCGTGTGTTGACCCACGGAGAACGGGAGCACCTGAAACTGCACCCAGGGGTGCGTGCGGAACTCCAACAGGTGGCGCAGTTGGTCTCGCATCACGGCGTGCCCGCCCACCTCTTGATGCAGCACGCCCTCCGCCAGCACCACCCACACGACCGGCGAATTCTCCCGGACGAGGATGCGTTGCCGCTCCAACCGTGCTGCCACGAGTTCGTCCGCGCGGCTCTCATGGTCGACGGTCAGGAGGGCTCGTGCGTATGCCTCCGTCTGCAGCAGCCCATAGACCAACTGGCACTGATACGTGGAGATGTACGAGGCCCGCGCCTCCATCTCCGCATACGCCTGGAACCAGTGCGGCAGCTGGCTCCGCAGCACCAGCCCCAGCAGTCGCGTGAACGCCCCGTCGGTTCCCAGTGCCGCATCCACGCGCTCCGAGAAGTCCCGCGTCGGCACCTTCTTCGCCGTCTCGATCTGGCCCACCAGGGAGCCGGTGCAGAAGATGCACTCGCCGAGCTGACTCTGACTGAGTCCGGCGGCCTCGCGCAGGCGGCGGAGTTCCCAGCCGTAGTAGTCCAGGGGCGATGCGCCGGGATCGAGGTCGTTGATGCGGACCATGGGACGGTCACCCCCAGGCTCAACGGTGCACGGCGTTGCATTCAAGCCGTAGCTCAGAGTAACCATCCCACTCCACGCTGAAGGCATGAATCAAGCAACTCCCCCACAAACAGCGCCCCTTGGCCCCGCCTACCGCATGACCCTCACCGTAGGTGCCCACTCCGCCCGCCCCCTGCGCCACATCCTGCGCCTGCACCTGAAGGCCTGGCAGCTCGGCGGGCTCGCGGACGCGGCGGAGCTCGCGCTCACCGAGCTGGTGTCGAACGTGGTGCGGCACGCGCCCGGTGCGCACTGCACGATCAGACTCCTGCGCCGCGAGCACGGTGTCCGCGTGGAGGTCGACGACGACTGCCCGTGCCTGCCGCGGCCCGCCCCCGCGTACGACGAACTCACCGAGAACAACCGGGGGTTGATCCTCGTCGACTCCGTCACGGACCGCTGGGGAGCGGACCCGGACCCCGGCGGCCGGGGCAAGACGGTCTGGTTCGAGTGCGACGCGCAGGACGACGCGCTCTGACTACCGCAACCCCGAGATCCTGAACAGCACATGCGCCGTCTCGCTGTCGATCCGCCGCGACAGCTGCCGCAGGGCCGTCGCCCCGCACCGCAGCAGACCCCGCTCGACGGAGAGGCGCGCGCCCGCGTCCACCCGCCGCCACAACTCCGGGTTACGGGTCAGCACACGGGGATCGAGTTCGATGCGGACGCCGTAGTCGTCGCGCAGGAGGAGGCGCTGGGAGACGCCGTCCAGCCAGCGCACGGAGACGAGCCGGTCGGTGCGGACCTGTTTGGTGCCGAGCAGTCCGCGCTGTTCAAGCCAGCCGTCGCCCGCGCGCACCCGCGGCGGTACGAGGATCACGAGGAGCAGCACACCGAGTCCGGTCCACAGGAGCGCGCGCTCCACGGTGACCAGGCCCGCGGCCGTGTCGATCAGGCAGAGCAGCGTGGTCAGCGAGCCCGCGCACAGCAGTGCGTCGCGGGTCTCATCGCGCCAATGGCGGTCGTGTGCAAAGGAGTCGGCAGGCTCGGCGGGGTCCATGCTCCGACGCTAGGGCCGCCCACCGCGCCGGCGCCGTAAGAGCGACGTCAACACCTCCGCGTACGACGACAAGACCGCGCAAGGAGAGCGCGGGGAAGGCCGCGGCCGGACCGAACCTGAGCGGGCCCGAACACCCCCGAACCCGCCAGGAGTTCCGCAGATGACCCTGCTGACCGGCAAAGCGAGCCCGGCCGACCCCGCCGAGGACCCTCCGGATCCGGCCGGCGAACGCCACCGCCTCACCGCGCTGACCGGACTCGCCGCCCTCTCCCTCGACGCGATGGCCTCCGTGGCGTACGGCCCCGAGGCGATCGTTCTCGTGCTCGCCGCGGCCGGCGGCCACGGTCTGGGCTTCACGCTTCCCGTGACCCTGGCGATCGCCGGTCTGCTCGCCGTACTCGTCGCCTCGTACCGCCAGGTGATCGCCGCCTTTCCGGACGGCGGCGGGTCCTACGCCGTCGCGAAGAGGCATCTCGGGCGCCGCGCCGGCCTGGTCGCGGCGGCCTCCCTCGTCCTCGACTACGTGCTCAACGTCGCCGTCGCCGTCACGGCCGGAGTGGCCGCCCTCACCTCCGCCTTCCCCGGCCTTTACGACCAGCGGCTCCCGATCGGCCTGGGCGTCCTCGTCCTGATCACCGCGGTGAACCTGCGCGGCATCGTCGAATCCGCCCGCGTCTTCATCGCGCCCACGGCCGTCTTCGTCCTCGCGATCCTCACGCTGATCGCCGTCGGCCTCTTCCGTGCGGGCCCGGTCTCCACCGCCACCGCCGAGGGCCACGCCTCCGTCCTCGCGGACGACGCGACCACCGTCGGCGCCCTGCTCCTCCTGAAGGCCTTCGCCTCCGGCTGCTCCGCACTCACCGGCGTCGAAGCCATCGCGAACGCCGTCCCCTCGTTCCGCGAGCCCCGCGCCGAGCGCGCCCAGTACGCGGAGTTCGCCCTGGGCGCGCTCCTGGGCACCATGCTGATCGGCCTCTCCGTTCTGATCTCCCGCTTCGGCCTCCAGCCGGTCGAGGGCGTCACCGTCCTCGCGCAGCTCGCGGACGCCTCGCTCGGGCACAACTGGGCCTTCTACGTCATCCAGTTCGCGACCGTGCTGCTGCTCGCCCTCTCCGCGAACACCTCCTTCGGCGGCCTGCCCGTCCTGCTGAAACTGCTGGCACGGGACAACTACCTGCCGCATGTGTTCGCGCTGAAGGCCGACCGCCAGGTGCACCGCCACGGTGTGCTCGCGCTCGCTCTCGTGGCGGCCGCGCTGCTCGTCTTCTCCGGCGGTGACACCAACACCCTCGTACCGCTCTTCGCGATCGGCGTCTTCGTCGGCTTCACCCTCGCCCAGACCGGGATGGTGCTGCACTGGCGCGCGACGGGACAGTGGGCGAAGGCCCTGCTCAACGGGCTGGGCGCGCTGCTCACCGGGGCCGCCGCGCTTGTCGTGACCGCCATGAAGTTCCAGGACGGCGCCTGGCTGATCGTCCTCGCCCTGCCGCTGCTCGTGCTCGGCTTCGAGACGGTCCGGCGGGCGTACGGCAGGATCGGCGAGCGGCTCGGTCTCGGCGAGGTCCCCGCCTCCCCGCACCGCGACCGCTCCCTGGTGATCGTGCCGGTCGGCGGGCTGTCGAAGCTGACGGGCGAGGCCCTGAACGCCGCCGTCTCGCTCGGCGACGACGTGCGCGCCGTGACCGTCACGCACCTGGAACCCGAGGACCGCGAGGCGGCCGCACGGCTGCGCCGCGACTGGGAGCGGTGGAACCCGGGCGTCGAGCTGGTCGAGCTGAAGGCGGAGCACCGCACGGTGGGCCGCCCGGTCGCCGCCTACGTACGCAAGATCCACGCGTACCACCCGGGCACGCGGGTCACCGTGCTGATCCCCGAGGTGGAACCGGCCAGGTTCTGGCAGCGGCTGCTCCAGAACCAGCGCGGAGCGGTGATCGCCCATGCCGTACGCAAAGAGACCGACGCGGTCGTCTGCCGGCTGCGTCTCCGCCTTTGTGCAGGTCAGGGCCGGAAGGAGCCCCGGCCGCGTTAGCGCCGCGTCAAGGCCTGTCAACAACACATCAAGGCCTGTCAACGACACATCAAGGCCGCGCCCGGACACGTATGGGAGCCGTCAACAAAGAACGCGGCGGCCGGAAACAGAGCTTTCCTCGAAGAGTCCGATCACTACTGAACCTGGAGCTTGCGATGGCCGACGTGGCCTTCGTCGTCACCACACTCGCGGTCTTCGCGCTGGTGGCCCTCATAGCCAAGGGGGTGGCAAAGCTGTGAGTGCTGAGAACATCGTCGGCCTGATCGTCGCCGTCGCCCTCCTCGGTTACCTGATCCTCGCCCTCATCAAGCCGGAGAGGTTCTAGGTACGGATATGAGTCCCGCACTCGCCGGCCTGCTCCAGCTGCTCGCGCTCATCGCGGCACTGGCGCTCGCCTACCGGCCCCTCGGCGACTACATGGCCAGGGTCTACTCCTCGGACAAGCACCTGCGCGTAGAGAAGTGGATCTACAAGGCCATCGGCGCCAACCCCGACACCGAGATGCGCTGGATGGCGTACCTCCGCGGTGTCCTCGCCTTCTCCGCGGTCGGCGTCTTCTTCCTGTACCTGCTGCAGCGGCTCCAGGGCAGCCTCCCCGGCTCCCTCGGCTTCAAGTCGATCGACCCCGACCAGGCCTTCAACACGGCCGCGTCCTTCGTCTCCAACACCAACTGGCAGTCGTACTACGGCGAGCAGGCCATGGGCCACGTCGTGCAGACCGGCGGCCTCGCGGTGCAGAACTTCGTCTCGGCGGCCGTGGGGATCGCCGTGGCGGTGGCCCTCGTACGGGGCTTCGCGCGCAGCCGCACCGGTGAACTGGGCAACTTCTGGGCCGACTTGGTACGCGGCACCGTACGCATCCTGATCCCGCTGTCCGTGATCGGCGCTCTGGTGCTTGTCGCGTGCGGCGCCATCCAGAATTTCGCCGGCATCCACGAGGTCGGTCAGTTCATGGGCGGCTCGCAGCAGTGGAACGGCGGCGCGGTCGCCTCCCAGGAGGTCATCAAGGAGCTGGGCACCAACGGCGGCGGTTACTTCAACGCCAACTCGGCCCACCCCTTCGAGAACCCGGGTGCCTTCTCGAACCTCTTCGAGATCTTCCTGATCCTGCTCATCCCGTTCTCGCTGACGCGCACCTTCGGCAGGATGGTCGGCTCGGTCAAGCAGGGCTACGCGCTGCTCGGCACGATGGCCGCCATCTGGCTCGCCTTCATCGGTCTGATGATGTGGACCGAATTCGCGGGCCACGGTCCGGCGTTCGACCTTGCCGGCGGTGCGATGGAGGGCAAGGAGACCCGGTTCGGCATCGCGGGTTCGGCGCTGTTCTCGGTGTCGACCACGCTCACCTCGACAGGCGCGGTCAACTCCTTCCACTCCTCCAACACCGGCTTCGGCGGCGGCATCGACATGCTGGGCATGCAGCTCGGCGAGATCGCGCCGGGCGGTGTGGGCTCCGGGCTCTACGGCATGCTGATCATGGCGATCATCGCGGTGTTCATCGCGGGTCTGATGGTCGGCCGCACCCCCGAGTACCTGGGCAAGAAGATCGGCACCCGCGAGATCAAGTTCGCGGCCTGCTACATCCTCGTCACCCCGGCGCTCGTGCTCGGCTTCACCGCCGCCTCGATGGCCCTGTCCACCCCCGGCCACTCGATGACCAACTCGGGCGCGCACGGCTTCTCCGAGATCCTGTACGCCTTCACCTCGGCCGGAAACAACAACGGCTCGGCCTTCGCCGGCCTCAACGCGGACACCCAGTGGTTCAACACCACGACCGGACTCGCGATGCTGCTCGGCCGCTTCCTGCCGATGGTGTTCGTGCTCGCCCTGGCGGGCTCGCTCGCCGAGCAGAAGCCGATACCGGCCTCGGCAGGCACCCTGCGTACCGAAAAGCCGCTGTTCACCGGCCTGTTGATCGGCACGATCCTGATCATCACCGGCCTCACCTACTTCCCGGCCCTGGCCCTTGGCCCGCTCGCCGAAGGACTGGCGTCATGACGCTCAACGACACGCTCCCGACCCGCGCACCCCACACCCCGCCCGCTCCCAAGGAGCCGGCCGGGAAGGTCGGCGGAGGGCTCTTCGACCCGAAGCAGCTGCTCAAGTCGCTTCCGGACGCGGTGCGCAAGCTGCATCCGCGGGTGATGGTGAAGTCCCCCGTGATGTTCGTGGTGCTGATCGGATCGCTGGTCACCACCGCGCTCGCGGTCACGAACCCCGGCGACTGGTTCGGCTGGGTCATCACGGCCTGGCTCTGGCTGACCGTCGTCTTCGCCAACCTCGCGGAGGCCGTCGCCGAGGGCCGCGGCAAGGCGCAGGCGGACACCCTGCGCAAGGCCAAGACGGACACGGTCGCGCGCCGGCTCCTCGCGGGGGGCAGCTCCGAGGAGAGCGTCCCGGGCACGGATCTCCGTATCGGAGATCTCGTGGTCTGCGAGGCGGGCGACATCATCCCCGGCGACGGTGACGTCGTCGAGGGCGTGGCCTCCGTGGACGAGTCGGCGATCACCGGTGAATCGGCCCCGGTCATCCGGGAGTCGGGCGGTGACCGCTCAGCCGTCACGGGCGGTACGAAGGTGCTCTCCGACCGCATCGTCATCAAGATCACGACGAAGCCGGGCGAGACCTTCATCGACCGCATGATCAACCTGGTCGAGGGCGCGGCCCGTCAGAAGACCCCCAACGAGATCGCGCTCAACATCCTGCTCGCCTCGCTGACCGTGGTCTTCCTGCTCGCCGTCGTCACCCTGAAGCCCTTCGCGATCTACGCGGGCGCCGACAAGCAGACCTCGATGATCGTGCTCACCGCACTCCTCGTCTGTCTGATCCCCACGACGATCGGCGCGCTGCTCTCGGCGATCGGCATCGCGGGCATGGACCGTCTGGTGCAGCGCAACGTCCTGGCCATGTCGGGCAGGGCGGTTGAAGCCGCGGGTGACGTTTCGACGCTGCTCCTGGACAAGACCGGCACCATCACGCTCGGCAACCGGCAGGCCGCCGAGTTCGTACCGGTGCGCGGCACGACGGCGGCCGAGGTGGCCGACGCCGCCCAGCTCTCGTCCCTCGCCGACGAGACACCGGAGGGCCGCTCCATCGTCGTCCTCGCCAAGGAGAAGTACGGGCTTCGCGAGCGCCACCAGGGCGAGCTGGTCGGTGCCGAGTGGGTGCCCTTCACCGCACAGACCCGGATGTCCGGTGTCGACGTGGACGGCCGCAAGGTCCGCAAGGGCGCGACCGGTTCGGTACTCGCCTGGGTCGCCGAGCGCGGCGGCACGGTGGCCGACGACGCCTCCGACCTCTCGTACACGATCTCCGAATCCGGCGGTACGCCGCTGCTCGTCGCGGTCGAGGACGCCGAAGGCGCACGTGTGGTGGGCGTCATCCACCTCAAGGACGTCGTCAAGGAGGGCATGCGCGAACGCTTCGACGAGCTGCGCCGGATGGGCATCAAGACGGTCATGATCACGGGCGACAACCCGCTGACCGCCAAGGCCATCGCCGAGGAGGCGGGTGTCGACGACTTCCTCGCGGAGGCGACGCCCGAGGACAAGATGGCGCTGATCAAGCGCGAGCAGGCCGGCGGCAAGCTGGTCGCGATGACGGGCGACGGCACGAACGACGCGCCCGCGCTCGCGCAGGCCGATGTCGGTGTGGCCATGAACACCGGTACGTCCGCGGCCAAGGAGGCCGGGAACATGGTCGATCTCGACTCCAACCCGACCAAGCTCATCGAGATCGTCGAGATCGGCAAGCAACTCCTCATCACCCGTGGTGCGTTGACCACCTTCTCCATCGCCAACGACGTGGCGAAGTACTTCGCGATCATCCCCGCGATGTTCGCGGTGGCCTACCCGCAGCTGGACGCGCTCAACATCATGCGGCTGACCTCGCCGGAGTCGGCGATCCTGTCGGCGGTCATCTTCAACGCGCTGATCATCATCGCGCTGGTGCCGCTCGCCCTGAAGGGCGTCCAGTACAAGCCGACCAGCGCCGACAGGATGCTCCGCCGCAACCTCGGGATCTACGGGCTCGGCGGTCTGATCGCGCCCTTCATCGGCATCAAGCTGATCGACCTCCTCCTCTCTCTCCTTCCCGGGCTGTAATCCCTTGAAAGCGCGGCACTGACCATGAACAACTCCGTCGGAAACACCGCCCGGTTGCTCGGTGCGGCCCTGCGCGCCCTGCTCGTCCTGACGGTCGTCACCGGTGTGCTCTACCCGCTCGCCGTGACGGGCGTCGCCCAGGGGCTCTTCCCGCACCAGGCGAACGGCTCCGAGATCAAGGACTCGACCGGCAAGGTGGTCGGCTCCTCGCTGATCGGCCAGACGTACAACCTGCCGCTGAAGAAGGGGGAGGAGACCCCGGCCCCTGACCTCAAGTGGTTCCAGCCGCGCCCGTCCAACGGCCTGGGCGCCAACTCGGTGAACACCCAGTACAAGCTGATCCTCTCCGGCGCGACCAACCGCTCCGGCGAGGACGGGGCTCGGCACACCGAGGACGGCAAGGCGTACTGCCCCGCCAAGCCCGAGGAAGGCACCCTGTGCGCCCAGGTGATGGCCGCCAAGGCGGCCGTCGTCAAGGACAACACCGTGCCCGGCTACACGGTCGAGGACGTGCCGGCCGACGCCGTCACCTCCTCCGGCTCCGGTCTCGACCCGCACATCTCCCCGGCGTACGCGGAACTGCAGGTGCACCGGGTCGCCGAGAAGAACGGCCTCCCGGTCGACAAGGTCGAGCAACTCGTCGCGGACCACACGGAGGGCCGGACGCTCGGGTTCATGGGGGAGCCGCGGGTCAATGTGCTCGAACTCAATGTGGCTCTGCGGGAGTTGACCCGCTGACCAGGCGAGGCCAGGCCTGACCCGCTGACCAGGTCAGGCCAGACCTGAACTGACTTGAACGGCGCAGGGGCGGGGTGCGTATCAGCACCCCGCCCCTGTCCTGCTCATGCCGTGCTCAGCCGAGCCGCTGGGTCATCCACTTCATGACCGGACCGACCGCGAACAGCACAGTCGTCGCATGCGTGCCGAGCGGGACCTTGCGGAAGGTGACGTCGGGGTTGGTGCGGGACCACGTGTGGTGCAGGCGGACGACGTCCTCGTACGGGATCAGCTCGTCGGACGTGCCCTGGAACAGCAGCACGGGGTGGTCCGGCACGGTGCGTCCCGGGTCGGATGCGGTCAGGCGGGCCCGCCAGTCGGCGCGCTCGAAGAGGCGGCCACCCGGCGCGGCCTTCGGGTCGACGAGCGTGTGCATCTGCCGCCCCTTCATCGCGGCGAGGATCTCACCGGAGCAGCTGGTGCGGGCCAGGCCGGCCAGGCGTCGGCCCTCCTTGGTGAGGCTGCGCTCCAGGCCGAGGCCGGGATACGCGGCGTCGTGCCCGACCGCCGCCATCATCGCGAACCCGGCACCGCCCTTGCCGTCGTTGTACGCGAAGGCCTTCCCCAGATCGGCCGGCACACCGCCGGCCGCCGTGCCGCGCACCTTCAGCTCGGGCGCGTAGGTGTGGTGCAGTTCGGCGGCCCAGGCGGCGGCGTGCCCGCCCTGCGAGTAGCCGACGATGCCCACGTCGGAGCGCTCGGTCAGGCCCGACTTCCTTGCCTGGGGCAGCCGTTGGGCCGCCCGTACGGCATCCAGGACGGCCTGGCCCTCGGACCGCCCGACGAGATAGGTGTGGTCGCCCTTCGTCCCCAGACCCTCGTAATCCGTCATCACGAAGCCCCAGCCGCGCCGCAGCCCGCGGTCGAAGAGCAGCGACACGGCCGACAGGCGTCCCTTCGACGAGGCGCATTTGTCCGCGAGACCCACGGTGCCGGGTGCGAAGACCACGAGCGGGCGGGGCCCCTTGCGGCCGTCCTTGGGGACGATCACGGCCCCGGACACCACGTTCGCCTTGCCGGTCGCGCCGGTCGAGCGGTAGGTGATCCGCCAGCCGTCGGTCTTCTGGGTGAGCAGCCCCGGCAGCAGCCCGAAACCCGCGGGCTCCGCGCTCACCACATCCCCCGGCCGTGCCGGCCGCTCCTGCCGCTCCTCGGCGCGG
This sequence comes from Streptomyces mesophilus, assembly GCF_040300965.1. Lineage (GTDB taxonomy): Bacteria > Actinomycetota > Actinomycetes > Streptomycetales > Streptomycetaceae > Streptomyces > Streptomyces mesophilus_A. Next base: position 16,586 of record NZ_JBEPEW010000134.1, read on the forward strand.
GCGCCCGCGGGGCCGAGCGCCCCGAACGCCACAACGGCGACAAGACCCAGCACGCCATACGTCCGACCTGGACGTCTGCGCATCGTGAACCGCATTCCACACTCCTGACCTGGCCGTCGAGTAGATCTCCGACGGCGCTCATCCTGGCGGTGCGAGTGCGGCAAAACTGCCTATAGGGCGCGTGTCGTAGGGAACGGATGCGAACCGCTCCCTGAAGAACCTTTCAGGTCGTTTCAGCTTCTCTTCAGCCTCGTCCAGGCACCTTTGGGTCATCGCAACGCACGACAGGCAGCACCGCCCCTCAGCCACGGAGGACCCGAGCTCATGAAGCGCAACAACATCGTCATCGCAGGCGTCGCCGTCGCCACCCTGGTCGCGGGCGGCAGCGCCTACGCCTTCGCCACGGGTACGGAAGCGAGCACGTCCGGCGCCTCCTCGTCCTCGGCCGCCTCCTCCGAGAACGACAGCCGCGACGACGACCGCCGCGGCGCCCAGACCTCGACCGTCTCGAAGGGCTCCGACTCCTCGGCGGCCGAGGCCTCCCGCCTCACCGCCGCCCAGGCGATCGACGCGGCCCTGAAGGCCCGGCCGGGCACCGCGGTCTCCGCGGACCTCGAGGACGACGACGACCGTGACTGGCAGGTGGACATCCTCGGCTCCGGCACCACCTGGTACGAGGTGAAGGTCGACGCCAAGACCGGCAAGGTCCTCGGCACCGAGACGGAGCGTGACGACGATGACGACGCCCGCGAGACCCGCGCGGCCCTGAAGGGCACGACGGTCTCCGCCAAGCAGGCCGCGGACATAGCCTCCGCCAAGGGCTTCGTCACCTCGGTCGACCTGGACGGCGACGACGACCGCGGCGCCGAGGCCTGGGACGTCGAGACCACGGACGACAAGGGCAAGGAGCGCGACTGGAACGTCGACACGAAGTCCTCCCGTATCACCGAGGACCGTGACGACCGTGACGACCGCGATGACGCCGATGACCGGGCGGACGACCGTGACGACCACGACGACCGCAACGACGCCGACGACCGCGACGGCCAGGACGACCGCGACGGCCAGGACGACTGACGGCCCCTGATCCGGGCCGGGGCGCCTGATCCGGGCCGCGCCGCCTGATCCGGGCCGCGCCGCCTGACGACCGACATCCGAGCGGAGGCCGGGAGGCCACCGTTCCGCACCCCGCCGGGCTCCTCGGGAGCTCGGCGCGGCCGCGTTGCGGGCACGGGTGCGCCCCCGTTTCCGCCGGCGTCATGAGGGGCACCCGCGGCAGGCAAGCACAAGCCCGATCGCCGGGAGGAACGTCGCCATGCCGGAACCGACGCACACGCGGACCGTGGCGCCCACACGGGCCGTGGCGCCCACACAGCCCGACCACCCGAGCCCGCAGGAGGACCCGCCCGCCGGGGCCGTCGAGTCCGGCGAGCCGACACCCGACTTCCCCGCGCACAAGCAGGAACCCCCGGGCCTGGAGCGGGACATGGAGCCCCGCCCCCGCTGGCGCGCCGAGAACTACAAGGCCGCCGGCAAGCTGCTCGGCAAGACCGCGCTGATCACCGGCGGCGACTCCGGGATCGGCCGCGCGGTGGCCCTCCTGTACGCACGCGAGGGCGCGGACGTCGCCATCGTCCATCTGCCCGAGGAGCACCCCGACGCGGACGAGACCCGGCAGGCCGTCGAGGAGACGGGCCGCTCGTGTCTGCTGCTGCCCGGCGATCTGCGCGACCCCGACTTCTGCCGGGACGTCGTGGCCCGTACGGTCGCGGAGTTCGGCAAGCTGAACATCCTGGTGAGCAACGCGGCGTATCTGAACAGCAAGCTCGAACTCGAGCAGCTGACCGCCGAGGACTGGGACCGCACGTTCAAGACCAACGCGTACGCGTACTTCCACCTGTTCATGGCGGCGCTCCCGCATCTGGGCAAGGGCGACGCGGTGATCGCCACGGCGACCGAGGAAGCCCTGAAGGGCAGCACCACGATGATGGACTACGCGGCGTCCAAGGCCGCGGTCATCACCTTCACCAAGTCGATCGCCCCGCACCTGGCCGAGCGCGGTATCCGCGCCAACGTCGTGGCGCCCGGGCCCACTTGGACGGTCCTGAACAACTCCGACCCGCACATGCCCAGGGAGGGTCTGGAGCACCTCGGCAGCGAGACACCGCTGGGGCGCCCCGCGCAGCCGGAGGAGATCGCGCCCGCGTACGTGTATCTGGCCTCGGAGGCGGACTCCAGCTTCACCGTCGGCGAGGTGATCGCCGTGACCGGGGGAGAGACCGACACGCGGTGACACGGGCCGGGCGCTGACGGCCGGGGCCGCCCCACGTCTCAGCCGGTCGCCCCACGCCTCATCCGGTCGCCTCCGCGCCTCAGCCGGTCGCCTCCGCGCCGAGGACCTCTCGCGCCCACGCGATCCGCCGCGCCCCCGCCGGATACGGCAGTGCACCAGCCAGCGACTCGGCACGCAACAGCTCTCCGGCGCCCTCGCCGGGCCGCGCGGCCCGGTGCAACGAGGCCCCGAGTGCGATGCGCGCCTCCACCTCGGCCAGCTTCTCCCCGGTGCGCTCGGCCCGTGCCACCTCGGCCCGCGCGAGACGGAGCGCCGACTCGGGCCGGCCGACGAGGAGTTCGGCCCATGCCGCCGATACGGGGGCTTCGTCCGTGTGCCCGTCCAGGGCGCTCAGGGCGTCGGCGGGGCGCAGGGCGCGCAGGGCGAGTTCGGCGCGTGCGGTGCGCACTTCGTGCTCGGCCTGCCGGTCGCCGAGCGTGGTGGCCACGGTCGCGGCGCGGTCCAGGAGGGCGGCCGCCCGCGCCGGTGCGTCCAGGCGCAGGCGTACCAGAGCCAGCGTCGCGAGGGCGTACGGGAGGCACCACGCGTCGTAGGCCTCCGCACCGGCCACCGCCTGTTCGGCCAGGATGCGGGCCGGCTCAGGTTCTTCGAGGAGCAGGTGGAGCTCCGCGAGGTTGGCCTGCTCGAAGGCGGCCGCGGTCGGATCACCGGAGCGCTCGGCGAGGCCGAGCGCGCGGGTGCCGGTCTCGACCGCCTCCTGGAGGCGGCCGGCCCGTCGAGCGTTCTCGCGCAGGGTGGACAGGACCGAGCCGAGCAGCGTCGGATCCCCGTACGCCTCGGCAGGGGCGAGCGCTTGGTCGCCGGCCTCGCGCGCCTCGTCGAAGCGGCCGTTGAGCCCCAGGTTCACGGCCTGCATCGCGAACGCCCTGGCGGCAAGCCCCTGTCCCGGCGCACCGGGCACCTTCCCCGCGGCCGCGAGCGCCTGCCGGGCCGCCTCGGCGCCCTCCGTGTAGCGGCCCTGGACGCAGCGGATGACGGACAGGGCGAGGAAGTGGCACGCGGCCGGTTCCGGTGCGGTGTCCGCGGTCACGGGGTGCTCGCGCAGAAGCCGGCGGCCGAGGGCGGTGGCGTTCGACTTGCCCGGGCCGGAGCCCGTGCCGCTCGTCTTGACCAGGGTCTCCGCGAGTACGGCCGCCGCGAGCACCGCGTCGTCGTGTGCCGCACGCCGTTCGAACTCCGCGAGGGCGAGACGCAGCGCCTCGGCCGCCTCCTCGAAGTGGCCCATTCTGCGCAGGACATGGGCGTGCGCGAGCCGGGCGCGTGCCGCGTCCACGTCGAGGCGGGCGACCAGGTCGCGGTAGTAGCGGTCGGCGGTGTCGTTGGCGTAGAGGGCGGCGGCCCGTTCGGCCGCCCGGCGCAGATAGTCGGCCGCGCGCGGGTCGTCGGCGCGGGCGAAGTGGGTGGCCAGGGTGTCCACCGCATCGGGCCTGCGCCGCTGCACGGTCTGCGCGAACGCACCGTGCAACTGCCGTCTGCGTACCGCCGAGAGGCTTTCGTAACAGGTGAGGCGTACCAGCGGATGGCGGAAGGCGAGACCGGCCTCCTGCCGCCCCGAGACCACCACGGGCCGCTCCTCGATCAGCGCGGCGCCGATGGCCCGCTCGAGCGCCTCGGTCGCGGCGGCGCCCCGGACCGGCGGATGCAGTCCGTGCGCGGCGACGTCGAGGAGTTCGGAGGCGGCCGTCCCGGCTCCCGCCGCGGAGAGCGCCTCCACGATCCGCCGCGTGTCGTGGTCGAGCCGCGCGAGCCGCTCGGCCACCAACTGCCGTACCCCTTCGGGCGCCACGCCATCCGCCGGGACGGCCCCTACCGCACCGCCCCCCACCACCCCGCGCGCCAACTCCAGCGCGAACAGCGGATTGCCGAGCGACAGCTCCCACACGCGTTGCAGCCGCCCGGCATCCGCACCGCTCCCGCCCGCGCCGCTCCCGCCGCTCGCGCCCGTATCACTCCCACCCGCGCCGCTCCCGCCGCTCCCGCCCGCATCACTCCCGCCCGCATCACTCCCACCCGCGAAGCGCGCCACCGCATCGCGCGCCACCGCGAGACAGGCCTCCCGGTCGAGACGCTGTACGGGCTCGACGGCGGCCAGCCGCTGGCGCACCAGGGCCGCCAGGTCCGCGCGGCGCGGATCGGTCTCCGGCAGCTCCTCCTCGCGATACGTGACGAGGAACCGCGCCCCGGGATCGCCGCCGCCACCGCTGCGCCGCGCGAGATGGCTGAGCAGCTGGTACGAGCCGGTGTCGGCGGCATGCAGATCGTCGAGTACGAGCAACACCGGCTGCTGGGCGGCCAGTTCACCGAGCAGCCCGGCCGTCGCCCGGAACAGCCGGTCGCGCTCCTCCTCGGGGCTGCGCTCGCCGACCGCCGGCACCTGCCCCAACGAGGGCAGAAACGCCGCGAGTTCGGGATACTCCGCGCCGACCCGTGCTCGTTCGGCCACGCTCCGCTCGGCCAGCCACCCGTCGAGCGCCTCCGCGAACACCCCGTACGGCGTGTGCCCCTCCGCGTCATGCCCGGCGCCCCACAGGACGACGGTCCCGGCCGCGACCGCCCGGCGGGCCGCCTCACCGGCGAGCCGGGTCTTGCCCACGCCCGCCTCGCCTGTGAGCAGCCGTACCGGTGGCCCCTCGTCGGCGAGCAGCCGGCTCAGCTCTTCGCCGCGGCCGTGCAGCGGTGTCGTACGGATGCCCCGCAGCGGGGCCGGCAGTGTGGGCCGGATCGCCGGCGAAAGGGCGGGCGGCGACGCGAGCGCCGCGCGGTGCAGCCGCTCCGTCTCAGGGCCGGGACGCACCCCCAGCTCCGTGTCGAGGGCCTCTCGGCACAGGTGGTACTGGTGCACGGCCCGCCGGCGCAGACCCTGCCGTACGTACGCGTCGATGAGCACCCGGTGGGCCAACTCCTCGGCGGGGCTGGTGGCGAGCACCTGCTCGGCGGCGCAGATCGCCTCGGCCGGAGAGCCCTGCGCCATATGCGCCGCGGCCAGCGCGAGCAGCACCTCCTCGCGCAGGGCGGCCAGCTGGTCACGGCGGGCGCGTGCCCAGTTCGCGTACCGGTCCTCGGGCAGCAGCTCGCCGGTGAACTCGTCGAGAACCGTGCCGAGTTCGTCGATCCGACCGGAATCGAGCGCGGTACGCGCCGCATGCTCGATCCGGTCGGCGTCGATCTGCACGGTCGCCGGGTCGAGCTGCAGGAAGACGCCGTCGGATATCAGGTACGAGGAAGCGGCGCGCGGGGCGAGTTCCGGTTCGAGCGCACGCCGCGCGGCGTGCAGCGCGACCCGGAGGCTGCCGGTCGCGGACTGCTGGTCGGCCTCGGGCCA
>NZ_JBEPEW010000135.1:0-22057 GCF_040300965.1 Streptomyces mesophilus
CCGGGATGGCGTTCAGGCCGGGCGCGACGCCGGTCACGCCCGCGGTGGCACCGGCGACCGTGCCGGCGCCGGGGGGCCGCCCCGCGTACAGGAGCACGGCGTGCAGCCGCTCCTCGCTGGTCGGCGGCCCGGGGTGGAGCAGGAACACACCGGGCAGCACCTGCTGCCACGGACCACCGGGCCTGCACTGGGCGTTGGTCTCGGCGGCGGACACTCCATGGCTGCGCAACTGGGCGGCGGTCAGGACGCGCCGTGCGCCGTCGGAGAGCTGGTGCAGGGGGCGGGGGGAGAGCGGGGTGTTGTGGTTCATGGCCAGGGGTTTCCCGCTGAGTGACGGCGCTCTAACCCCTGTTACCGTCCCGTCGCATAAACCGGACAATCCTGCACTAAAGGACGGACGTTCGAGAGCCGAGAAGGGCTGGTCCGGATGGGGGTTACGGGTGGGCTCCTTTTGCTCCGTCACAGGTGTGTTGCGAGGGTCCGGCACTCGCGTGCCCGGCTTCGCTGCCGGAACCCGGCCTGCCGCACGGCCACCGGAGGGCCGTAGCGTCCCCGCATGAGGGGCGCCGGGCAGGGCGGTGATGGCGCGACGCATCCGCTCGCGATCACGGACGAGGGCGCGTCGCGTTTCTTCGCGCGGGAACGCGCCCTGGGCCGTTGGCTGTTGGGGAGCGGTCTCGTGGCGGCTTCGTCGGGCCTCTGGCTCGACACCTTTGCGGCTCAGGACGGCTCCGGACTCGTCGGCACGTCGGCGATGTACCTCGGGGGCGGCGGCTTCGGCGCCCTTCTCGTACGCGTCTTGTCGTGGCGGCACAGACGGGTCGTACGCAAGGTGTTGAGCGCAGGACCGTGGCAGGTCTGTGCCGCGGTCGTGTTCCCGGTGGCGAAGGGCCTGGGGCGAATCGTGTTGCGCGATCCGGAGTCGGGGGAGCTGATCGTGGTGAGTGTGAGGTCGGGGTCGCTGTTCAGGACCCGGCTCCCGGGCGAGGACGAGCGCACCACCGCGCTCTGGTGGTGCGCGGGGCCCGGTGGCCGTGGAGTCGTCTCCGGCCCGGGGCGTTCCGCGCCGTTCTGTGTACGCGCGGTGCGCAGCGCGCGGATCAGGGATCGATTGATCCGCGAGGCGATTCGAAGACGGCTGTGCGAGCCGGTCATCGGCGGCATGCCGTGACGCGCGTAGGCGTCCGGTGAGCGTGGTGAGGGTGAGGCCACCGCTTTGCGGCGGCCTCACCCTCACCATGTCCTGTCGGGGACGAAGAGACCCGCCTACCGGGCCGGAGCCGACCCCGCATCGCAAGCCTGCCCCCGCAGGACCCGGGCCAGGTCGTCGCGGGCCTCGATCACCAGGCGACGCAGGGCCGGGGCGGCGTCCGCGTGTGAGGACAGCCACTCGTCCGTGGCCGCCAAGGTCCCCACCGAGTCCTGGAGCGCCGGGAAGAGACCCCGTACGACATCCATGCCGATCTGGATCGAGCGCTCGGACCACACCCGCTCGATCGCCTCGAAGTACTTCGGCGCGTACGGCGCGATCAGCTCGCGCTGCGACGGCTGGGCGAAGCCCGCGATCGTCGCCTCCACCAGGGCGTTGGAGAGCGCGTCCGACTCGACGACCTCCGCCCACGCCTGGGCCTTCACCGCCTCGGAGGGACGCGCGGCCAGGCAGCGGACCTGGTGGCGCTTGCCGGAGGCCGTGTCGTCGCGGGCGAGTTCCGCGTCGAGGATGTCCGAGGACGCGCGGCCGGCCGAGGCCAGCGGCTCGAGGAACGCCCAGCGCATCTCCTGGTCGACGTCCAGACCGTCGATCTGCGCCGAGCCCGCCAACAGCCCTTCGAGCAGCTGGTAGTCGGCGTCCGACGCGGCGACCGAGGCGAAGAAGCGCGCCCAGGTCAGCTGGTGCTGGCTGCCCGGCTCGGCGAGCCGCAGCTCGCTCAGGGCGCCCTCCGCCAGCTGACGCTCACCCGTGGAACGCCAGCCGGGCGCCGCGTAGTTGACCAGTGCCGAACGTGCCCACGTGTGCAGCATCTGCAGAACGCCGATGTCCGTCTCGCGGCCCGCGAAGTCCAGGACCAGCTTGATGAAGTCCCGCGCCGGCATCAGCGCGTCGCGCGTCAGGTTCCACAGCGCCGACCAGCACAGGGCGCGCGCCAACGGGTCGCTCACCGCCCCGAGATGACCCCGGAGCGTCTCCAGGGACCCCTCGTCGAAACGGATCTTGCAGTACGTCAGGTCGTCGTCGTTGACCAGGATCAGGTCGGGCTTCTCGGCGCCCGCGAGCTCCGCGATCACCGTCCGCGGACCGTCGACGTCCGCCTCGGCCCGCGCGTACCGCTCCACCGAACCGTCCGGCGTGCGGCGGTAGAGGCCGATGGCGACCCGGTGCGGACGCAGCGTCGGGTGCGAATCGGCGGCCTCCTGGAGCACGGCGAGCTCCACGACACGGCCCGCAGCGTCGTATGTCACCACCGGCGTGAGCGAGTTGACCCCGGCCGTCTGCAGCCACGAGCGCGACCACGTCGCCATGTCACGGCCCGAGGTCTCCTCCAGGACCGAGAGCAGATCGCCCAGCTGCGTGTTCCCGTACGCGTGCCGCTTGAAGTAGCGCCGCGCGCCTTCCAGGAACGCGTCCTGACCGGCGTACGCGACCAGCTGCTTGAGCACGGACGCGCCCTTGGCGTACGTGATCCCGTCGAAGTTGAGCTTCGCGTCCTCCAGGTCACGGATGTCGGCCGTGATCGGGTGCGTGGACGGCAGCTGGTCGGCGCGGTACGCCCAGGACTTGCGGTTGTTGGCGAAGGTGATCCAGCCGTTGGTGAAGCGGGTGCACTCCACCATCGAGAAGGAGCCCATGAAGTCCGCGAAGGACTCCTTCAGCCACAGGTCGTCCCACCACTGCATGGTGACCAGATCGCCGAACCACATGTGCGCCATCTCGTGCAGGATGACGTTCGCGCGCCGCTCGTAGGACGCCGAGGTGACCTTGCCGCGGAAGATGTACTCCTCGCGGAAGGTGACGAGACCGGGGTTCTCCATCGCACCGAGGTTGTACTCGGGCACGAACGCCTGGTCGTACTTCCCGAAGGGGTACGGGTAGTCGAAGTGGTCGTGGAAGAAGTCCAGGCCCTGCTTGGTGATCAGGAAGACGTCGTCCGCGTCGAAGTGCTTGGCCAGACCCTTGCGGCACATCGCGCCGAGCGGGATCTCCAGGGTCGAGCCGTCCGCGAGCTTGCGGCTGTAGGTGTCGGACACGTAGTGGTACGGGCCCGCCACGAATGCCGTGATGTACGAGGAGATCGGCTTGGTCTCCGCGAACCGCCAGACCCCGTCGGCCAGTTCACCGGCGCCGTTCGACCAGGCGGTCCAGCCCTCGGGCGTACGCACCTCCATACGGAAGGGCGCCTTGAGGTCGGGCTGCTCGAAGCAGGTCATCACCCGGCGCGAGTCGGCGGGCTCGTACTGCGTGTAGAGGTAGACCTCGCCGTCCTCGGGGTCGACGAAGCGGTGCATGCCCTCGCCGGTCCTGCTGTACGCGCACTGCGCGTCCACGACCAGCTCGTTCTCCTCGCGCAGATCCTCGAGCGCGATCCGCGACCCGTCGAACACCTCGGACGGATCGAGGTCGGTCCCGTTCAGGGAGACGGCGGTGACGCCCGGCGCGATCAGATCGGCGAAGGAGGCGGCGCCCGGCTCGGAGCAGCGGAAGCGGATGGTCGTCACCGACCGGAACGTACGAGGCTCCTCGCCAGACTCGCCGACCGCGGACCTGAGGTCGAGTGAGACCTCGTAACCGTCGACGGACAGCAGCGCGGCCCGCTCTCGGGCCTCGTCGCGGGACAGGTTCTCTCCGGGCACGGGTACTCCCTCGTAAACGCGCATGGGCGGGTGACTGGACGCAGGATGGTGTCGCAATCCCTGCGATCCTCCCATGTCGTCCACGCGCCGGACATCCGGGAATGCCCTCGTCGGCGACGGTGTTCGTGGGGGCAGACGTGTGACGTAAAGCCAATGGAGGATTCACCAGTCATGAGCGAGCAGGCTGCACAGAACACCGGCGAAAAGGTCACCGCGGACTTCTGGTTCGACCCCCTGTGCCCCTGGGCGTGGATGACCTCCCGCTGGATGCTGGAGGTCGAGAAGGTTCGGCCCGTCGAGGTGCGCTGGCACGTGATGAGCCTGTCGGTCCTGAACGAGAACCGGGACGACCTGCCCGAGCAGTACAAGGAACTCCTCGAGAAGGGCTGGGGCCCGGTGCGCGTGGTCACCGCGGCGAAGGAGCTGCACGGCGACGACGTGGTCGGCCCGCTGTACACCGCGATCGGCACCCGCTTCCACAACCGCGGCGAGGGCGCGAACCTCGAAGCGGTCGCCGCCGCCCTGGAGGAGGTCGGCCTGCCCGCCGACCTGATCGAGTACGCGGACAAGGACACGTACGACACCGAGCTGCGCGCCTCCCACAAGGAGGGCATCGACAAGGTCGGCCAGGACGTCGGCACCCCCGTCATCGCGGTGCCGGGTGCCGACGGCGAGCAGATCGCCTTCTTCGGCCCGGTCGTCACCCCGGCCCCGCAGGGCGAGGCCGCGGCCCGCCTGTGGGACGGCACGCTCCTGGTGGCGTCGACCCCCGGCTTCTACGAGATCAAGCGCACCCGCACGGCCGGCCCGGACTTCTCGAACCTGGCGTGAGCGGCGGGCCCGGCAACCTGGCGTGAGCAGTGGGGACGGCCGTCTCCGGGAGGCGGCCGTCCCCGCCCTCGCTTAGCGTCCCCGTATGGGGACGACCACACTGATCGGCACGGAGGGCGGCCGCGAGGACCCGCAGCTGCCCAACGACAACGCCCCCTACGCGAGCCTCAGGCCACGACTCGGCGACCACGCGGTGCATATCGCCACCCGCGCGCTGCCCCCTGTGTGGCGGGCGCTCGGTCTGCCCACCGCGGCCGGCGCCCTGCGCCATTACCTGCGCGGTACGGGCCGCCCGTACCGGCTCGACGCCCGCGCCCTGCTCGCTCTGCCCGTGGTGCGCACCGCGGTGGACGAGCAGCTCGACCTCTGGCGCGAGGAGGTGGAGGGCCGCGCACCGGGCACGTACCGCGCCGACAGCGGCTGGCGCGGCGTCGGCATCACCCGCCGCGACAACGCCGACCTGTGGCTGGCCCTGCGCGGGGTCTCCTACCGCCTGAGCGGCACGGTCGAGGTCCGCGCGGACGGATCGCCGGGCCTGGTCACGTACCGCTTCCTGGCCCATAAATCCTGGAACTTCGACCGCGGCGAATCCGAGTACGGCATCCCCTTCACCCCCTTCGCCAGGCTCCACGAGACCGGCCTGGCAAGGGAGTTCGAGGCGGTGGGGGAGCTGGACGGACTGGTCGACGGAGGCTGAGGAGCGTGCGGCTACAGGTCCTCCGGGATCCGGAGGACGTCGGCCAGCGGCTCCTTGGTGTGGCCGGTGCGCAGCTTGCGGCAGCCAGGGGCCTGGCACATCACGAATTCGTCGACGTTCTTCCTGAGGATGCGGCCCTTGAGCCAGACCTGCTCGGCCTTGAAAAGCACACGATGCTGCTCGTCGGTCCCACAGGTGGTGCAGTACAGCGACCTGGTGCCCGCCACTTCGCCTCCCCGGAGAATGACTCAGAGGCCGGGAGTCTAAGACAGGCCGTGCGGCCGCGGTGAGACGGTAACGAGACAGGAAGCCCCCACGAGTCACGTCCTCGTGGGGGCTTCCCTCCTGCCGCCTGCCCGGTGAACCGGTGAGAAGACGATCACGAGGGCAGGTGCTCGGGTGCTGCCGCGCTCAGGGCGCGAGCAGCAAGTTGTACGAGCGCTCCTTGGCGGCCGCGTAACGGCGGGCCACGTCCTGCCAGTCGACGACCGCCCACATCGCCTCGATGAAGTCCACCTTCTGGTTCCTGTACTGGAGATAGAAGGCGTGCTCCCAGGCGTCGAAGACCAGGATCGGGGTCGAACCCTGGCCGACATTGCCCTGGTGGTCGTAGATCTGCTCGACGATCAGCCGGCCGCTGACCGGTTCGTACGCGAGCACGCCCCAGCCCGAACCCTGCGTGGTGGCGGAGGCCTTGGTGAGCTGGGCCTTGAACGCGGCGAACGAGCCGAAGGACTCGGCGATCGCATCGGCCAACTCGCCCACGCCGTCGGCCGCGAGAGGCTCGCCGCCGCCGTCCTTCGGGCCCGTCATGTTCTGCCAGTAGATCGAGTGCAGGATGTGGCCGGACAGGTGGAAGGCGAGGCTCTTCTCCAGGCCGTTGATCGAGCCCCAGGTCTCCTTGTCGCGCGCCTCGGCGAGCTGCTCCAGGGTGTCGTTCGCCCCCTTCACATACGCCGCGTGGTGCTTGTCGTGGTGCAGCTCGATGATCTCGGGGCTGATCACGGGGGCGAGTGCGGCGTAGTCGTAAGGGAGTTCAGGGAGCGTGTAGACGGCCATGGTTCCTCCTGCGTCCTTATTGCAAGCTAGTTGCAAGTGCAGGCTAACAGCAAGAAGGTCGGCCGGTGATCGCGGGCATGCGAAAGCCCCGCCCGGGTGGTGGTCCGGGCGGGGCTTTCGCAGCGGAGATCAGGTCAGGCGGAGGTGCCCAGCTTCTCGGCCAGCTTGTCGACCTTCGCCGTCAGGTCCTTCAGCTTGTTGGACTGCTGAAGCGCGTAGCCCACCACGGCCAGGAACACCGTCAGACCGCCCGTGTAGTACAGCTGCGTCCGCGTGCCCTCCTCGCGGGCCATCAGGACGAAGACCGCGGCCATGCCGGCCAGGGCCACCCAGGTCAGCCACGGGAACAGCCACATCTTCACGACCAGCTTCTCCGGCGCCTCGCGCTGCAGCTTGCGGCGCATGCGCAGCTGGGCGGCGGCGATGAAGAACCAGACGACCAGGATGATCGCGCCGATCATGTTGAGCAGCCAGGCGAAGATCGTCTCCGGGTACCAGTAGCTGAGCAGCACGCTGAAGAACCCGAAGGCGCTGGACGCGATGACCGCGATGCGCGGCACACCGCCCGAGATCTTGCCGAGGGCGGGCGGGCCGAGGCGGCGCGAGACCAGCGAGCCGGCCATGCGTGAGGCGCCGTAGATATTGGCGTTCATCGCGGAGAGCAGCGCGATCAGGACGACCACGTTCATGATCTGGCCGGCGGCGGGCAGGCCGAGGCTCTCCAGGGTCACGACGTAGGAGCCCTTGCCGGAGCCCAGAGCCGGGTCGTTCCAGGGGACGAGTGTGACGATGACGGCCATCGACCCGACGTAGAACAGTGCGATCCGCCACATCGCCGTACGCACGGCCTTGGCGACACCCTGGACCGGGTGTTCGGACTCGGCGGCCGCGATGGTGACGGTCTCCAGACCGCCGTACGCGAAGACCGAGGCGAGCAGACCGACGATCAGTCCGTCGACGCCGGTCGGGAAGAAGCCGCCGTCGCCGGAGAGGTGGGTCAGACCGGGGGCTTCGGTGTCGGAGCCGGGCAGGATGCCGAGGATCGCGAGCACACCGATGACCAGGAACGCCACGATCGCGAGGACCTTGAGCGTGGCGAACCAGAACTCGAACTCACCGAAGTTCCGTACCGAGATCAGGTTGGTGACGCAGAACAGCACCATGAACAGGGCGACGAAGGCCCACTCGGGGACGCCGGGTATCCAGCCGTGCACGATGCTCGCGGCACCGATGCCCTCAAGGCCCACGGCCACACAGAGCAGGAACCAGAACGACCAGCCGGCCGTGAAGCCGGCCCACGGTCCGATCGCCTTCTCGGCGTGCACCGAGAACGAACCGGAGGCCGGGTTGGCCGCGGCCATCTCGCCGAGCATGCGCATCACGAGCATGACGAGCGCGCCGGAGATCGCATACGCGACGATGATCGACGGACCCGCGGCGGCGATCGCCGAGGCCGAGCCGACGAACAGGCCCGCGCCGATCACACCGCCGAGCGCGATCATCGACAGGTGGCGCTGCTTGAGTCCTTTGTGCAGGGTGGGCGCGTCGGTGGCGGCCTCACCGGTCTTCGGCGCGTCTTCGACGGCCGGGGGTGCGGAAGGCGGAGTCATCGGCAGAGGCATCCGTTACGTGCGTGGGCGTCAGATGTGCGTAAGCAAGGGATCAGTGTGGAGGCTGCGTCCGGTGGCCCGAAGAGGGTGACCGGAATCCGGACGCCTTGATCACCGGCGGTACTGGAGCGGTTACTTCCGCTTGCCCTGTGCCAAGTCCCGTACGGGAGAGCCGGGCCCGTGGGAGTCCCGCCCGGCGAAGTCCCGTACGAGAGCGACCGCGATGACCACCGCCGTCGCGGCCCCCGACCACAGCAGCTGCGGGCGGGCCGAGTCGTCGGTGAGCATCAGGCCCACGATCGCCGCCATGCCCGCGAGGGCGAACCAGGTCAGATACGGGAACGCCCACATCTTGAGGACCAGCTTCTCGGGCGCCTCGCGTTCGATCCGCCGACGCAGCCGGAGTTGGGCCACGGCGATCATCGCCCAGACGAAGATCAGCACCGAGCCGACCGCGTTGAGCATGTAGTGGAAGACCGAGTCCGGCCACTTCAGATTCAGGAGTACGGAGATGAAGCCGAAGGTCACCGAGGCCAGGACCGCACGCCGGGGCACGCCGCCGCGGGCGACCTTGAGCAGGGCGCGCGGGGCCTCGCTGCGTTCGGCGAGCGAGAAGATCATGCGCGAGGAGCCGTACACATTGGCGTTGAGCGCCGAGAGCAGGGCCACGAACACCACGATGTTCATGATCGTGCCGGCCGACGGAACCCCGATCGAGTCGAGCACGGTGACGTACGGGCTGACGGTGGCGCTCTGCGCGGTCCACGGCAGCACGGTCACGATGACCAGCATCGAGCCCACGTAGAAGAAGAGGATCCGCCACACCGCGCTGCGCACCGCGCGCGAGACCGAGCGGGCCGGGTCGTCGGACTCGGCGGCCGCGATCGTGACGACCTCCAGGCCGCCGAACGCGAAGATGACGGCGAGCACGCCGGAGATCACGCCCTCCCAGCCGTTGGGCAGGAAGCCGCCCTGGCCGGTGAGGTTGGTGAGGCCGACCGGATCGGTGTCGGGCAGGATGCCGAAGATCGCGAGCGTGCCGAGGATCAGGAAGAGGACGATCGCACCGACCTTGAGCGTCGCGAACCAGAACTCGAACTCACCGAAGTTCCGCACCGCGACGAGGTTCGCCACGGTGAACACCGCCATGAAGATCAGCACCCAGGCCCACTGCGGAACCCCGGGCGCCCAGCCGTGGGCGATCTGCGCGGCGGCGGTCGCCTCGACGGCGAGCACGACGACGAGCAGGAACCAGTAGAGCCAGCCGGCGCTGAACCCGGCCCACCGCCCGATCGCCTTCTCGGCGTGCACGGAGAACGAACCCGAGGCCGGCACCGCCGCGGACATCTCGCCGAGCATCCGCATCACCAGCATCGCGAGCACGCCCGCGATCAGATACGACACGATGATGCCGGGCCCGGCGACCGCGATGCCCGCGCCCGAGCCGACGAAGAGTCCGGCGCCGATGACTCCGCCGAGGCCGAGCATCGTGAGGTGGCGCTGTTTCAGGCCGTGGCCGAGGGGTTCGGGTCCGTCGGTCAGCGAGGTGTCGTGCATCGTCGGCTCTCGGAGGGGATTGGTGGGACCCTACAGTCTCGCCCGCGGGCCGTGATTTGCGCAAAACGGGCACGGTTGGACGTAGGGCCTAGTGACGGAGGTCACCCGCTTCCGGCTTCGGGGCTTGTTTTTGTCCGGAGCCTACGAACGGCCCAAGTGCCGCTTTGTCGACGGCTGATGGTGAACGAGCGTTGACCGCTGGGATAGCGTCGCGATGTCCCGAGCCGTTCTTCCCCTCTTGCCCGGGGGGCCGCGCCTGTCCCTGCCGCGGTGCCCCGCCCGCTTCCCTGGAGTCCGTATGAGCACCGCAGCTGTCGCGACCCGCCCCGGTGAGGTCCTCGCCGACCTTCTGCCCGCCTCGCGCGTGCGTGACATCGCGCTGGTCGTCGGCGGCGCCGCGCTCACCGCGCTCTCCGCGCAGCTGTCGGTCCCCGTGCCCGGCTCCCCGGTCCCGGTCACCGGCCAGACCTTCGCCGCCCTCCTCGTCGGCACAGCGCTCGGCGCCCGCCTCGGCCTGCTCTCGCTCGCCCTGTACGCGCTGGCCGGCGGCCTCGGCGCCCCCGTCTTCCAGGGCGGCACGCACGGCTGGGGCGGCGCCTCCTTCGGTTACGTGGTCGGCATGCTGGTCGCGGCCGGCATGGTGGGCGCGCTCGCCCGCCGCGGCGGTGACCGCTCGGTGCTGCGTACGGCGGGGACGATGGTGCTCGGGTCCGCGGTGATCTACGCGGTGGGCGTGCCGTGGCTGATGGCCTCGACCGGTCTGTCCTTCTCGGCCGCGCTGGCCGCGGGCGTCGTGCCCTTCCTGATCGGCGACGCCCTGAAGGCCGCGCTGGCGATGGGCGCGCTGCCGACCGCATGGAAGCTCGTGGGCCGCAAGGGCTGAGCTCCGACTGCTTCAGTGACGCCGGCCCGGCTGAGGAATCAGCCGGGCCGGCGTTTTGCGTGGCCAACTACCCTGGGAAGCACGGCACGTTCACTCGGCACGGGGGTGCTGCGGGTATGCCGGTACGGGGAACACTGATCGCGGGGCGCTACCGCCTCGAGGAGCCCGTCGGGCACGGTGCGATGGGGCGGGTCTGGCGGGCCGTCGACGAACTGCTCGGCCGGCCCGTCGCCGTCAAGGAGATGTATCTCGACGGGCCCGGCGACGAGGACGGCGGGACGCGGCGCGAGCGCGCGCTGCGCGAGGCGCGGGCGAGCGCGCGGATCGACCACCCCCATGTCGTACGGGTCTACGACGTGGCTCAGTCCCCGTCCCCGGAGCACGACGGGCGGCTCTGGATCGTCATGGAGCTGGTCCGCGCGCGTTCGCTGGCGCAGGTGCTCGAAGACGAGGGCCCGCTGGGGGTGCGCGAGACCGCCCGCGTGGGGCTCGCCCTCGCCGAGGCGCTGCGCGTGGTGCATGCCGCGGGGGTGCTGCACCGGGACATCAAGCCCGGCAACGTGCTGCTCGAGCCGGGCGGCGGACGCGTGGTCCTCACCGACTTCGGGATCGCCGCGCTGCAGGATGCCGAGGGGCTGACCCGGGCCGGGGTGATCGTGGGGTCGCCCGAGTATCTGCCGCCCGAGCGTGTCCTCGGCCGCGCGCAGGGGCCGCACTCCGACCTCTGGTCGCTCGGTGCCACGCTCTGCGCCGCGCTCGGCGGCCGGCCGCCCTTCGTCCGCGCCACGACGTTGGCCACGCTGCACGCCGTGGTCTACGAAGAGCCCGAACTCCCGCCCGTGCCAGGGGAGTTGCGCAGCCTCCTCGCCGCACTCCTCGCCAAGGACCCGGGCCTGCGCCCGGACGTCGACGAGGTGGCCGCCCACCTCTCGGTGGTCCGCGCCCTGCCGGAGCCCGCACCCGTACAAGAGCCGCAGCCCGCACCCGTACAAGAGCCGCAGCCCGCACCCGTAAGGCAGCCGGGACCCAAGCAGGCCGACTGGCGCCCCAAGCTGCTCACCGCGCTCGTCCTCCTGGTCGCCGCCGCCGTGGCCACCGTCATGTTCCTCACGGCGCGTGGCGAGGACGACCCTGGCGGCGACAGACCCACGACCCCGGCGCCCACCGTGGCCGGAACCTCACGCCCGCCTCCCACGGATAGGACGACGCCCTCTCCGTGACCAGCACGGAGAGGGCGTCGTACCCGCGTACAAGAAGAGGCGTCAGCGCTTGGCGGCTGCCCGCATCCGGTCGCGGGCCACCGCGATGATCAGGACCAGCGCGGCCACACCCAGCGAGGGCAGCATCTGCTCACGGCCCGCGTCGTCGACCAGCATGTAGCCGCAGATGAAGACGATCATGCCGATGGTCAGCCAGGTCAGGACCGGGAAGAGCCACATCTTCACGACCAGCTTCTCCGGCGACTCGCGCAGGATGATGCCGCGCATCCTCAGCTGCGTGACGGCGATGACCAGCCATACGAACAGGGCGACCGCACCCGAGGAGTTGAGCAGGAACAGGAAGACGGTGTCCTCCCAGAGGTAGTTGGCCCCCACCGCGACGAAGCCGAAGACGACCGAGGCGAGGATCGCGACCCGCGGCACACCGTTGCGCTCGACCTTCGCGAACGCCTTGGGCGCATCGCCGCGTCCGCCGAGCGAGAAGGCCATACGGGAGGCCGTGTACAGGCCCGAGTTGAGGCAGGACAGGACGGCAGTCAGGACGATCACGTTCATGATCTGGCCGGCGTGCGGGATGCCGATGGAGTCGAGCGCCGCGACGTAGGAGCCCTTGTCGACGATCGACTTGTCGCTCCAGGGCAGCAGCGTCAGGACGACGAAGATCGAGCCCAGGTAGAAGACGGCGATCCGCCAGATCACCGAGTTGGTGGCCTTGGTGACCGCGCGCTGCGGGTCCTCGGACTCGCCGGCGGCGAGGGTGACGATCTCGCTGCCCATGAAGGAGAAGACCACCATCAGGACGCCGGTCAGGATCGCGCCCGCGCCGTTGGGCAGGAATCCGCCCGCGTCGGTGAGGTGCGCGAAGCCCGCGCCGGGGTTGTCCGAACCGGGCAGGAAGCCGAACACGGCGAGGAAGCCGATCACGACGAACGCGCCGATCGCCACGACCTTGATCCCGGCGAACCAGAACTCGAACTCACCGTAGGAGCCGACCGACACCAGGTTCGTCGCGGTCAGCACGACCATGACGATCAGGGCCCAGCCCCACTGCGGGACGGCCGGTATCCAGCCTTCGAGGATGACCGCGCCGGCGGTCGCCTCGACGGCGAGGACGACGACCCAGAAGAACCAGTACAGCCAGCCGATGGTGAAGCCCGCCCAGCGGCCGAGCGCACGGTCCGCGTACTCGGAGAAGGAACCCGAGGACGGGTTCGCGGCGGCCATCTCGCCCAGCATCCGCATCACGAAGACGACGAGGACGCCGACCAGTGCGTACGAGATGAGGATGGCGGGGCCCGCGGCGGCGATGCCCGAGCCGGAGCCGACGAAGAGTCCGGCGCCGATCACGCCACCGATCGCGATCATCGACAGATGACGGTTCTTGAGGCCTGCCTTGAGGCCGTCGGAGCCGGGGGAGCCGTTCGAGCCGCCGGTGGAAGGAGCGCCATTGCCCTTGTGGGGCTGCGTGGCGTCTTCCTTCGCAAGGGACGGTTGCGAGGTCATACGCAAATCCTTAGGTTCTCGGGTTGCGAGCCCTGGCATTCAACCGGTCCGAGGGAAGAGTCGGAAGGCCTGATTCCGGATCGTTGCATTAGGTCAAAGGTCCTGACCCGGGCGCGGCTACCCGATCGCCGACATGCCACACTCGGACGCATGCGCGTGTACCTCGGCTCCGACCATGCCGGCTATGAACTCAAGAACCACCTCGTCGAGTGGCTCAAGGCCCACGGCCATGAGCCCGTGGACTGCGGTCCGCACATCTACGACGCGGCTGACGACTACCCGCCGTTCTGCCTGCGTGCCGCCGAGAAGACGGCCGCGGACCCGGACTCCCTGGGCATCGTGATCGGCGGCTCCGGCAACGGTGAGCAGATCGCCGCCAACAAGGTGCAGGGCGTCCGCTGCGCCCTCGCCTGGAGCGAGCAGACCGCCGCGCTCGGCCGCGAGCACAACGACGCCAACGTCGTCTCCATCGGCGGCCGGATGCACACCCTGGAGGAGTCGACGAAGTTCGTCGAGATCTTCCTCGGCACCCCGTACTCGGGTGAGGAGCGCCACAGCCGCCGCATCGAGATGCTCGCGGCCTACGAGCGCACCCACGAGCTCCCGCCGATCCCGGCACACCACCCGCAGGGCTGATCCCGGACATGTGCGGCGGGCCGGCTTCGGTCGGCCCGCTCACGTATGCCGTCGACGTGTTGACGTACTGAAGGAGAACACCCGTGCCTGAGGGGCACACGATCCACCGCCTGGCACAGGACCACCGGGAGCGCTTCCAGCGCCGGAAGGTCCGCGTCAGCAGCCCTCAAGGCAAGTTCTCCGACAGCGCGGCCCTCCTCGACGGCCGGATCCTCACCGCCGCCGAGGCCCACGGCAAGCACCTCTTCCTCGGCTTCGGCAGGATCGGCTGGATCCACATCCACCTCGGCCTGTTCGGCAAGCTCGGCTTCGGCGCCGGCCAGGCGCCACCGCCCACCGACACGGTGCGGCTGCGGCTCGCGCACCCCAAGGCGTACGCGGACCTGCGCGGCCCGACCACCTGTGCACTGATCACGGACGGCGAGAAGCAGGCGATACACGACCGGCTCGGACCCGATCCGCTGCGCGAGGACGACGATCCGGACAAGGCGTGGTCACGGATCAGCCGCTCCCGTACGAGCATCGCCGCGCTGCTCATGGACCAGAAGGTGATCGCGGGCGTCGGCAACGTGTACCGCGCCGAGGTCCTCTTCCGGCACGGCATCGACCCGTACCGCCCCGGCAAGGACCTCACGCACGCCGAATGGACCGCGATCTGGGCGGATTTGGCGGAGCTGATGCGCGAAGGCGTACGCCTGAACCGCATCGACACCGTGCGCCCCGAGCACACCCCGGAGGCGATGGGCCGCCCGCCGCGCGTGGACGACCACGGCGGCGAGGTCTACGTCTACCGCAGGGCCACCCTGCCCTGCCACATCTGTGGCGGCGAGATCCGCACCGCCGATCTCGCCGCCCGCAATCTCTTCTGGTGCCCGGGCTGTCAGCTCGCCTGAGCGACGGGTCCGCTCAGAACCCGTGCGGCAGCCACGGCGCCACATCCGAGCCGAACGCCAGCGAGGCCGAGGCCAGCGCACCCGGGCGCAGCTCCTGGACCCGTCCCGCCGCGGCCAGCGACGTGAGCGTGAACCCGCCCAGGTAGGCGGCGCCCAACTCCCGTACGGACAGAGCGAGATCCGCCGCGTCCTCGGTGCGCTTGCACGAGGCGCCGAGCGAGTCCCCCGTGAGGTGCCAACGGCCCTCGTTCCAGGGGCAGAAGGGGTCCGAGACCTCGAAGACCACATCCACAGGAGTGCGATACGTACGGGCCTCGAGCGCCGCGCCCACCTCCACGGGGCGTACGTGGAGCGAGTCCCGCAGCCGCAGTGTGCAGCGGCGGATGTCGGACACCAGGTGCTGCCAGGCGTCGTCGGCGGGGCGGTTGCGCAGCTCGACCTTGGACATCAGGTCCATCGAGAGGAAGTGCCGCATCATCGCCGCCTGCGCGGCGGGCGTCGTGGTGTCCATATGGCGCACGGCCACCGTGCCGCACGGTCCCGCCGCCTCCCAGTCGGGCTTCGTGGCGTATCGGGCGTATCCCACCAACTCGCCGTCCTGTTCGGCGATCAGGCACTGCTGGGGGGAGAAGCCGTTGCGGTCCTCCGGCGGGTCGACCAGGAAGCCGGCGTCCCAGCCCGGCGTACGCGCCAGCATCCCGGGCCTGCCGGGCACGAGCCTCGCGTACAGCTCCTCGCACCGCGCCAGCCACTCCTTGGCGTCAACAAGCCGCAGCCGTACGTCATCCGTACCGGCGGGAACCGCGAGCCGTACGCGCGTGCTGTCGATCTCCGCACCGAGCTGCTGGGTCGCGGTGCCGTACCCGAACCGTCCGTAGATCTCCGGCTCGGAGGCCGTGAGGACCGCGAGGGGTTCACCGAGCGCGCGGACGTCGTCGAGCTGGCGGCGCATCATCGCCGTGAGGATGCCGCGGCGGCGGTGCGTGGACGCGACGCTCACCATCGTGACACCGGCCGCGGGCACCAGGGCGCCGCCCGGGACGGTCATACGGAAGGAGAAGGCTCCCGCCGTACCGACGACCTCGTCGCCGTCCCACACCCCGAGGGAGCGCTCGGCCTCGGTGACGGACTGGTCGAACTCCCGCTCCTGCGGGGCCGATCGGACCCCGCCGAAGGCCAGCTCGAGCTTGCTGAACCAGCGGTCCCAGTCACCTGGCTCCAGGGTGCGGATCTCAAATGTCATACGCCCTGCCTACCAGGCCCCCGGGACACTGGGCGAGGGATTTTGCCGGCCGTCGCCACGAGCTGTGCTCCTTGCGTCACACGCGGTGTGACCGGCCCCGCTCGTGCGGGGGACAACCCGGACCTCCCGTGCACGGGGCCGCCCCGGATGGATAGGGTCCACGGACAATGACCGGTGCACAGCGCGACCGCGCGGAACGCGCGGAAGCGGAGACGTTCCCGGCCCGGATGCGCAAACGCTGGCACCGGGCCCGCGTCGGGCTGCGCAAATCCGGGGTCGACTACTTCCGCGGCGACGGCTCCGACTGGATCGCGCTCGCGGGTCTGCTCCTGATGATTCCCGCGATCACGGCGGGCACGCTCGCGATACCCGTCTGGTTCTCGCCGGCCCTGCTCTGCCTGCCGATCGTGGCCGGCGGACTGCTGCTGCGGCCCGCGAGCCTGCTCGGTCTGTACGCGGCGGCCGCCACGGCGCTGATCATCGAGTCGTTCGCGCTCGGGCCGTACCAGGAGGGCCCGGCCACCGTCACGCCCGGCATAGTGCTCGTGGTCGCGGCCTGCGGATTCTTCGGGCTGTTGATCGCCCAGTTCCGCAGCCGGGTGGGCGTGCCCTGGCGGCGCGGCGGCACCATGCTCTTCGACCTGCGCGAACGCATCCGCGTCCAGAGCAAACTGCCGACGCTGCCCGTCGGCTGGCACCGCGAGATGGCGCTGCGCCCGGCGGGCGGCCAGTCCTTCTCGGGCGACTTCGTCTGCGCGGCCCGTACGAACGGCGGCCGCACCCTGGAGGTCGTCCTCACCGACGTCTCCGGCAAGGGCATGGACGCGGCATCGCGCGCCCTGCTCCTGTCCGGCGCCTTCGGCGGTCTGCTCGGGTCGCTGCCCCCGCACGAGTTCCTGCCCGCGGCCAACGGCTATCTGCTGCGCCAGGACTGGGACGAGGGCTTCGCGACCTCCATCCACCTCGCGCTCGACCTCGAATCAGGCGACTACGAACTGCTCTCCGCGGGGCATCCGCCGGCCGTGCAACTGCACGCCGGTACGGGCCGCTGGGAGGAGATGAGCGCCGAAGGGCCGCTGCTCGGGGTGTACGACGGCGCGCAGTTCGACCCGGTCAAGGGATCGCTGCGGCCGGGTGACGTCCTGATGCTGTTCACGGACGGCCTGGTGGAGACCTCCGACCGGGATATGACCGAGGGCATCGACCGCCTCACCGGGGAAGCCGACCGCTATGTCGCGGGCGGCTTCCACGGCGCTGCCTGGCATCTGATCGAGGCGGTCGCCAAGGACGTCAACGACGACCGGGCACTGCTTCTGCTCTGCCGGGAGGCGTGAGCTCCGCCTCGGCCGCCTTGCCCTTCGGCAGGACGCGCGCCAGCCAGTGCGACTGTCCCGCGGCCAGCGGTCCGAGGACCGCGAGCAGCAGCACGTATCCCGCGATGAACGGCGAGAGCCGGTCGTCGAGTCCGGCGCCGGCCGCCATGGTGGCGAGGATCAGCGCGAACTCACCGCGGGCGAGCAGGGTGGTGGAGATGTTCGCGGCGGGGCCCGGCCCGAACCCGTAGACCCGGGCGGCCGCGAGACCTGCGAGCACGTTCATCACGAGCGTCACGGCCACGGCGGCCAGCACCGGCCAGATCACCACCGGCAGGTCACCGGGGTCGATGGAGAGTCCGAACGCGAAGAAGAAGATCGCGCCGAAGGCGTCCCGCAGCGGATGCACCAGCTTGCGTATCCGCTCACCGGACGTCGTACTGCCGAGCATCAGACCGACCATGAACGCGCCGATCGCGTCCGCGACCCCGAACCACTCCGAGACCCCGGCCATGAACACGGCCGCACCCAGGAACGAGATCACCAGGAGCTCGTCGTCACGGGTGGCGAAGAGCTTGCCGACGATCCGGGTGCCGAAGCGGGCGGCGAGTGCGAGCAGGATCAGGAAGCCGAAGGCCTTGCCGCCGTCGAGCACGGCGGCGGACAGCGAGTCCGCGCCGGACAGGATCGGCTGCAGTGCGGCGAGATACAGGGCGAGGAAGATGTCCTCGACCACGATGATCCCGAGGATCGGCTTGGTCTCGGGATTGCCGAGCCGTCCGGTGTCCACCAGGACCTTGGTGACGATCGCGGATGCCCGGGGCGACGAATAGGAGCCCTGGGAAACCCCGGGACACTCCCGCCTCGACGTTTGGCTCAGGAGCCTGCGCTGCCCTGAGGATCACGCTCGCCGACGAGCTCAATCCTGAAGTCAGAGCAGGATCGCGGGGGTCAAGATCCCGGAGTGAAGCAGACGTTCGGATCGGGGTATCCCGGGGTTTCCGGGGGCTCCTATTCGTCGTCCCCGGCAGCCGCCGAGCCGGGCGAGGACCGCGGCGGCGAGAAAAGCGCCGCCCATGGCTATCAGGGTGTCTGCGTGTCCGATGGGCCTCTCCTTTGGTCAAGAGAACGTCAAGAACGCGTCAATATTTAGCTTATCAAACTGTTTACGTGGCAACTATGGATGCCGGGGGTGGGGTAAACCCCCAGCTGATTCGGAGGTCATCTCCATGGCTCGGGCGGCCGCCCGATTCGTACCGTCGTAAGCGATCGAAGGACTTCACGGCAGGACGACGGAGGCGAACCGCACCATGGCGCTGCGACGAGGCAGGACCCGAGCCGGAGCGGTGGCACCCGATGCCCCCGAGGGAGGCCTCGCCGTCGAGCTGCGCGGCGTGACCCGCACCTACGGGCGCGGGCGCGGCACGGTGCACGCGCTGCGCGGGATCGACCTCGCCCTGGCGCGCGGCAGTTTCACCGCCGTGATGGGACCCTCGGGCTCGGGCAAGTCCACGTTCCTGCAGTGCGCGGCCGGCCTCGACCGCCCCAGCGCCGGCGCTGTACGCCTCGGCGGTACGGAGATCACGGGCATGGGCGAGAACAAGCTCACGGAGCTGCGCCGCACCCGACTCGGCTTCGTCTTCCAGGCGTTCAACCTGCTCCCGTCGCTCACGGTCGAGCAGAACGTCCTGCTGCCCCTGCGTCTCGCCGGTGAGCGCCCCGACCGCCGGCGCGCCGCCGAGGTGCTCGCGCAGGTCGGCCTGACCGACAAGGCGCGGCGCCGTCCCGGTGAGCTGTCCGGCGGCCAGCAGCAGCGCGTGGCGATCGCCCGCGCGCTGGTCACCCGCCCTGACGTGGTCTTCGCGGACGAGCCGACCGGCGCCCTCGACACCACAACTGCCTCCGAAGTCCTGGGACTTCTGCGCTCGGCCGTCAACCAGCTCGGCGCGACCGTGGTCATGGTCACGCACGACCCGATGGCCGCTGCCTACGCCGACCGCGTCCTCTTCCTCGCGGACGGACACATCACCGACCGCCTCGAACGCGGTGACGCGACGCAGATCGCCGCGCGTATGGCCGCCCTCACCACTCCCGTGTACGAGGGGGTCGGGGCTTGATGGCCAGGCCCAACGGCCTTGCGCGGGCCGCACTCCGCTTCAAGCCGGCCTCGTTCGCGGGCACGTTCATCGCGCTCGCGATGGCCGCGCTGATCGTCTCGGCCTGCGGCATCCTCCTGGAGACGGGCGTACGGGCCTCCGTACCGCCGGAGCGTTACGCCGCCGCTCCCGTGGTCGCCGCCGCCGACCAGCAGGCCCACTTCATCAGCGGCAGCGGCGACGGCCGCCACGACTCGCCGCACCCCGTGCCCGACCGGGCCCGGCTCGACAACTCCCTGGTGGCGAAGGCGGGTTCGGTGCCCGGCGCGCGCACCGCCGTCGCCGATCTGACCTTCCCCGTGCAGGGCGCGAAAGGCGCCGTGACCGCCCACAACTGGGGGTCCACCTCGTTCACCGGTGAGCGTCTGAGCAGCGGCTCGGCGCCCACGTCCGGGCAGGTCGTGCTGAACGAGGGCCGCGTCGGCGACCGTGTCTCCTTCACGACACCGGACGGCCCGCGCACCTTCACCGTCTCCGGGCT
This sequence comes from Streptomyces mesophilus, assembly GCF_040300965.1. Classification (GTDB taxonomy): domain Bacteria; phylum Actinomycetota; class Actinomycetes; order Streptomycetales; family Streptomycetaceae; genus Streptomyces; species Streptomyces mesophilus_A. Next base: position 19,932 of record NZ_JBEPEW010000135.1, read on the forward strand.
CACCCGCGCGCAGGAGCCGACCGCCTGGTTCGCCGACTCCGAGGCCGTACGGATCTCCGGGCATCCCGGAAAGGTCGACGCCATCGCCGTACTGCCCAAAAAGGGCGTGTCCGACAGCGAGTTGAAGGCGCAGGTCGCCCAGGCACTCGGCGGCAAGGCGAAGGTGTACGCGGGTCAGGACCGCGGCGCCGCCGAGGACGGGTCGCTCGCCTCGGCCCAGGAAGTGCTCACCGGGATCGGCGGCTCCTTCGGCGGAGTCGCCACCATGGTCGCCGTGTTCACCGCGGCCGGCACCGTCGCGCTCTCCGTCGGCCAGCGCGCCCGCGAGTTCGCGCTCCTCCGGGCGATCGGCGCGACACCCCGGCAGATCCGCCGCACCATCGCCACCGAGGCCCTGACGCTCGCGCCGCTCGCGGGCGCGGTCGGCTGCCTGCCCGGGATCGGGCTCGCCGCCTGGTGGTTCGGCCAGCTCCAGGCGAAGGGCGCGGTACCGGAGGCGGTCCAACTCTCCGTCTCCTGGATCCCGTTGGTCAGCGCCACCGGCGCCGTCATCCTCACCTCCCTGCTCGCCGGATACACCGCGGCCCGCCGCGCCTCGCGCATCAAGCCGGGCCAAGCCCTCGGCGAGGCGGGCGTCGAGCGGCTGCGGCCGGGCTGGATCCGTACACCCCTCGGTATCGGGGCACTTGTCGGCGGCTTCTTCTTCTCCCGTCTCGCCGCGAGCGAGTCGGGAGAGGACGCGGCCAACGCGGCGCTCGGCGTCGTGATGCTCTTCATGCTGGCCGTCGCCCTGCTCGGCCCGTTCGTGGCCCGCGCCTGCGCGGCACTCTTCGGACTGCTCCTGCGCGGCGCGGGCGCGTCCGGCCAGCTGGCCGCGGCCAACTCCCGTACGAACGCACGCCGGATGGCCTCCGCGATCACCCCCATCGTGCTCGCGATGGCCTTCGCCTCGACGCTCGTCTTCATGCACACCAGCGAGGACCGGGCCGCCGGGCGCCAGCAGTCGGCCGGCATCACCGCCGACCACATCGTGCGCGCGGACGGGGGCCTGCCCGCCGATGCCCTCACCCGCACCGACGCCACGTCGGCCGTGGGCGTGCTCAAGACCTCGGTGCTCGTCCCGGCCGGATCCGGCGGCGACCGATGGCTCCAATCCGCCTCCGCCCAGGGCATTTCCGGTACGGCGAAGGCGCTGGCCCAGGTGCAGGACCTGGACGTACGCGAGGGCACGCTCGCGCTCGGCAGGAACGAGGTGGCCCTCGACGCCACGCTCGCGCAGAGCGCCAAGGTGGGCGTCGGCGACCGCCTCGAACTGCGGCTGCCCGACGGTACGAAGGCCACGCCGACCGTGACCGCGATCTACGGCCGGGGGCTCGGTCTCTCCCAAGTCACCCTCGCCCAGGAGCTGGTGGCCCCGCACGTCACCTCGTCGTTCGCCACCGAACTGTGGACGAAGGGCGGCACCGCCGAGGCGCTCGCCCCGTTCGGCGGCCAGGTCCTCGACCGAGACGCCTACACCGGCGCCGAATCCACCGACCGCGCGCTCAACGCCTGGGCCAACACCACCATGGCCGCGGTCCTCGGCGGCTTCGCCGCACTCGCCGCCGGCAACACCCTCGTGATGACGGTCCTCGACCGCCGCCGCGAACTCGGCATGCTCCGCCTGATCGGCTCCACCCGCCGCCAGGTCCTCCACATGGTCGGCTGGGAAGCCCTCCTCGTCGCGTGCGCGGGCATCGCGCTCGGCTCGGCCATCGCCCTGGCGACCCTGGTCCCGATGATGAACGGCCTCACGGGTGAAAACCCGTACATACCGCCTCTTCTCTACGGATCCTTCGCGGCCTCGGCGATCGGCCTCGGTCTGCTGGCCACCCAACTGCCGGCCAGGGCGGCACTGCGGACGGCTCTCTAGCGCGTGCTGGTGTGTGCGCCCTGGGGCTGGTGGGGGGCGATTGCATGCCGGGACCATCAATTGATAGAGATGACTCCGTATGCAATCCGTCATGCAGTCCGCCATGCAAACCAGCCCGTACTGGCCGGGGGAGGCCCGATGAAGTTCGACATGGGTGCGTCCGTGTTGTCGAATCTGCGGTCGCAGTCGCAGGGTTCGAGTGATGATCTCGGGT